>NZ_LLZG01000080.1 GCF_001509475.1 Streptomyces regalis | reverse complement strand
GGGGTAAGGGGATCGAGGGGCGCGGGGCAGAGGCGCGAGGTGATGGAGCAGTACGGCGTCCCACACCGCCAGGTCGAAGCAGTGCTCCGTGAGCCGGCTCATCCCCTCGGCGCCGGTGCCCGCCGTGCCGACCCGGTAGCCGGCCAACTCCAGGGTGGTGCTGAGCAGTTCGCTGTCGCCCGGATCGTCGGCGACGACCAGGACCCGCTCTCCGTCCCCGCGTGGCGGCGAGGGTTTCTCCAGGAGGGTCGAGAGATTCGCGTTCATGGCGACGCCCTTCGTGTGGGGCCGTGTGTGGGGGCTGGGGGGAGGCGCTGCGCACCGGGAACGGTTCGTCAGGCGGTGGGGTCGGGGACGCGCAGGCCCAGGCTCGGGTCGGCCGGCGCCTCGGCATGGGTGACGAAGTCGTCGACCAGGCGGTGGAAGAGCTCGGCCAACCGCCGCAGGTCCTCGTCGGACCAATCGGCAAGCGCCATCCGCATGCCGACGCGGCTCGCGTCCCGGAAGCGGTCCACGGCCGCCCTGCCCGCGTCGGTGAGTTCGATGCGCTGGGCCCGCCGGTCGTGCGGGTCCGCGGCCCTGACCACATAGCCGGCCCGCTCCAACTGCTGCACCTGGCGCGTGACATGGGACGCCTCCACCGCCAGCAGACCCGCCAGCACACCGGGCCGCATCGGTTCGGTTTCGGCGAGGCGGCGCAGGATCGCCACGGCGGCCCGGTCGAGGGTCAGACCGGCCATGGCCATCAGGTACTCGTGCTGTCTCGCCCGGCCCGCCAGGTACGCGACGCGGGTGAGGCACTTCTCGATCTCCACGATGTCCGTCGGGACGATGTCCGTCGGGACGGGCGACGCTGCTGCGGATGACGGTGCGGCCATGCGTCACACCGTACCGCAAATGCTTGCTTGACTTAAGTAACCCAATCATGCTTGCCTAAGTTAAGCAACGAAGAGCGACAGGTCGAAGAGCGACACAGACCGGGGCCGCCTTGAGCGGAGGACGGCCCCGACGCGCCGACCCCGTGGGGACGGGAACGGCGCGGTCACCGGCCCGGCGGCGGAGCCCCTCCCTCCTTCACCGCCGGGCCCGGTGACACCGATCGCGTGCGCGGTCACCGCGCTTCGCAACACCGCACCTCACGAGAGAGAGCCAGCTCATGGCAACGATGAAGTCCGTCAAGACCGGCGCCAAGAACGAGATCGACGTCGTCGACGTCGAGCGCCCCACCCCCGGCCCCCGGGACGCCCTGGTGCGGATCCGCGCCTGCGGCATCTGCGGCACCGACACCTTCTTCCTGCACCTCGGCGGCACGCCCGTCGGCGCCGACGGCTCGATACGCTCCCTCCCCCTCGGCCACGAGCCCGCCGGCGAGATCGTCGAGGTAGGCGCCGAGGTCAGCGAGCTGAAGGTCGGCGACCGCGTGGTCGTCAACCCGCAGGGCGTGCCCTGCGGGATCATCGGGTGCGGCGGCGCGCACGGGGCCATGAGCGAGTACCTGCTGATCGAGGAGGCGCAGGTCGGCAGAAACCTGGCCGTCTTCCCGGACCACGTGCCCTTCGACGTCGCCGCCCTCAACGAGCCGATGGCCGTCGCCCGGCATTGCGTCAACCGCTCCGAGGCCGGCACGGGCGACAAGGTGGTCGTCTTCGGCGCCGGTCCCATCGGGCTGGGCGCCACCATCTGGCTGAAGCTGCGCGGGGTCGAGCACGTGGTCGTCGTCGACATCATCCCGGAGCGGCTTCGGACCGCGCTGGCTGTCGGCGCCGACGCCGTCGTCAATTCGGCCGAGGAGAACGTCACCGAGCGGCTCACCGAGTTGCACGGCCAGGCCGCCAACGCGCTCGGCCAGCCCCGCGCCGGCACGGACATCTACATCGACGCCGCCGGTGCCTCTGCCGTGTTCCAGGCCGCCGTCGACTCCGCGAAGTGGGGCGCCAAGATGGTCATGGTCGCCGTACAGAAGAAGTCCGACGCCATCGATCTCGGCGGGATGCTCCGCAGTGAGCTCACGCTCATCGCCTCCCAGGGGTACCCCACCGAGATCTTCGAGGTCACCGCGGAGCTTGCCGAGCACTATGAGCGGTTTGCGCAGCTGATCAGCCACCGGGTGCCGTTCGCCGACGTGGAGCAGGCGTTTTCGCTGGCTATGACGCCGGGGGCGGCGGAGAAGGTCGTCGTCACGTTTTAGCTCCGCCGGGTGGGCCGTGGGCGCCGTTGTGGCTGGTCGCGCCCACGCGGCGGAGCCGCATATCGATGCCGCCCCGCGCCCGTTCAGGGCGTTGCCGTCACGGCATTGGACCGCTGAGCCAACTCAACCCACCCCCCTGCGCCCACGCCACTGAACCTCTGAACCAACCCCCTGATGGAGGCCCCGCCATGTCCCACGCGCTCCCCCGCCCCGCCGACGCGGAAAGGAAGTCCGCCGCGCCGAACGCCATCGTGGCGGTGCTGGCCCTCGCCGGGATCGTCGTCTCGCTGATGCAGACCCTGGTCATCCCGATCGTCCCGGAGCTGCCGAGGCTCCTGGACGCCTCGGCGTCCAACACCGCCTGGGCGGTCACCGCGACGCTGCTCGCCGCCGCCGTCGCCACGCCGGTCGTGGGCCGCCTCGGCGACATGATCGGCAAGCGGCGGATGCTGCTGACCAGCATCGTCCTGCTGGTCGGCGGCTCGGTGGTGTGCGCGCTGGCCGACTCCCTCGTACCGATGATCATCGGCCGTACTCTGCAGGGCCTCGCGGCCGCCGTCGTACCGCTCGGCATCAGCATCATGCGCGACGCGCTGCCGTCCGAGCGGCTTGCCGGGTCGACCGCGCTGATGAGCGCCTCGCTCGGCGTGGGCGGTGCGCTGGGTCTGCCGGCTGCCGCGTTCATCGCCGACAACTGGGACTGGCACATCCTGTTCTGGACCTCGGCCGCGCTGGGCGCCCTGGCCTTCGTGCTGGTCCTGCTGATCGTGCCCGAGTCCAAGGTGCGCACAGGCGGCCGCTTCGACCTGGTCGGCTCGCTCGGCCTGTCGGCCGGACTGGTCTCCCTGCTGCTGGCCGTCTCCAAGGGCGGCGACTGGGGCTGGACCAGCGGCACCACCCTCGGCCTGGGCGCCGCCGCCGTCGTGATCCTGCTGGCCTGGGGCTGGTGGCAGCTGCGGGCCGACCGGCCGCTGGTCGACCTGCGCACCACCGCCAAGCCCCAGGTGCTCTTCACCAACCTCGCGTCGGTCGCGCTCGGCTTCTCGATGTTCGCCATGTCCCTCGTCCTGCCGCAGCTCCTCCAGCTGCCCGAGGAGACCGGCTACGGCCTCGGCAGGTCCATGCTGACCGTCGGCCTGGTCCTCGCCCCGCAGGGCCTGGTGATGATGGCGATGTCCGCCGTGTCCGCGGCCGTCACCAAGGCCAAGGGCCCCAAGGTCACCCTGATGATCGGCGCGCTGATCGTGGCCGCCGGGTACGGCCTGAACATCGTGCTGATGAGCGAGGTCTGGCACCTGATCCTGGTCTCCTGCATCATCGGCGCCGGTGTCGGCTTCACCTACGGCGCCCTGCCCGCCCTGATCATGGGCGCCGTCGACCCCTCCGAGACGGCCGCCGCCAACAGCCTGAACACCCTGATGCGCTCCCTGGGCACCTCGTTCGCCAGCGCCATCGCCGGCGTCATCCTGGCCCAGATGACCACCGACTTCGGCGGCTATGCCCTGCCCTCGGAGAACGGCTTCAAGGTCGTCATGGCCATCGGCGCGGGAGCGGCCCTGCTGGCCTTCGCACTCGCCACGCTCATCCCGAGGCAGCGCACCGCCGCCGCCACCGCCGTCCGGTCGGCGGCCGAGGGTGGCCAAGGCACGTCAGGGCAGGTTGAAGAAGATCATGGGGTTGTGGTTGCTGTCCCGCAGGGGCAGCCCGAGCGCCAGTGACCGCTTGACGTCCCTCAGGCGGCCGTAGATCTCCGGGGCATGCAAGCGGGACGCCGTGAAGTACGGCGTCCCGCGCTCGCTCAGCGCCCGGCGCCCTCCAGCTGACGCTCTTCACGGAGCTGGACGAGCTGGATGAGCCGGGCGCACTGGATCAGCCGGATGATGCCGCGAAACACGCGTAGACCGCGAAAGCGGGCGGTTCCACGGTTCCCGGAGGAGCTTATTCGCCCGTTTCGGTGATAATTGGGGCATGAGTACGGCGACGTTTGTACTAGCGGCCACGTCGGGTGAAGTACTCAACGTGATCGCCGCCTTTGTGGGTGGCCTGTTCATCGCCGGCGCACTGATCTGGGCCGTGCAGCTCGGCATGCGGGTCCGTGATCGAGAGCTGCCGCGGCCGCGCCCCGACGAGCAGCCGCACCTTCCCGACACCGGTCCGGTCCATGAGGAACGCGAGATCAGGGAGCCGGACGAAGTGCCGCACGCGGAAGGCAGGGAACGGCTCCTGCCGCACGAGCTGCACCACGCCGGCAGCAAGCGCAGCGACGACCAGCACCGCAAGCGCTGGCTACCCGGAAAGAGCGGCGCCTTCGGCGGAGGCGGGCTGGGGCACGGCTGAGCCTGGGAATCCAGGCGACGGGAGCAACTGCCCGATGCCCTCTGCCCGGACCCGCACGCGTGGACGTGTACGGGCCGGGCAGAGGGCGGGCAGATTGAGCAGACGACACTACGTGGCCAGGAACGGCCGCAAGGACCCGACCAGGATCAGCGAGCTGCTGAGGCGTTACCGCGCATGGAAGCGCTGGCGCGGGGCACGTCCGGGGCCGTGGCGAGCGCCAGGATCACGAAGAAGTCGACGCCCACCATGATCACCGACCACACCGGCGTGTACGGCAGGAACAGGAAGTGCAGCACCATGCTGAGGGACGCCACGAAGATGCCGGTGATCCGAGCCCACCAGGCCCCCTTGAGGATGCCGTAGCCGACGCAGGCGACCACGACACCGAGGCCGAGCAGGATCCAGCCCCACGCCGTGAGGTTGATCTCGAAGACGTAGTCGCCGATACGGCCGTAGACGTCGTCCTCGGCGATCGCGGAGATGCCCTGGAGGATGGCCAGCAGCCCGTTCACCAGCATCAGCACACCGGCGAAGACGAGCCCGCCGGTGGCCCAGCCGGGGGCGGGCCGGTACTCGCCGGCGCCGGGTGCGGGGGTCGGTGCGTGGGCCGGTCCGGCCGAAGGCCAGGTTGCCTGGGACGCGGCGGATCCACCGGATCCACCGGCTCCAGCAGATCCAGGCCGGCTGTGGGCTGCGTCGGTCGCATGCGACTGCGGCTGCGGCTGCTGCTGACTCATGGCTGCCGTACCCCACTTCTCGCCGTCGGGTTCTGCGGTTGGTACGACGATCGGTCGGCCCCGGGGCGTCCACCACGGGGGAAAGGCCGATCGGGTGACGCCCGGACCCCCGGAGTGCGAACAGCGCCGCACACACCTTCACTGAAGGAACCCGGACCGGAACCGACCCGCTGGAGGCGCCATGCCCGGTCACCGAAAGCGGTGGACGACAACCGCGACAACCGCGACAACCGCGATGCTCACGTCGGCCGCCGTCGTGGCCGCCACACTCACCCTGGCCTCCTGCACCGACGACGACACGCCCTCCTCGGTGGCCAGCAAGGCGGCATCGGCCTTCGCCTCGGCGACAGCGGAGGCGGACCGTCGGCTGGACGACATCAAGGGCGGCATCGACGCCAAGGACGCGATGAGCCTGGGCGATCCGGCGACCGACGCGGACGGCCGTACGACCGTGGAGGTCACGGCGGAGAACACGACCGACTCGACGAAGTCCTTCGCCGCGCAGATCAACTTCCGCGACGGGGACGGCAATGTGGTGGACGCGACCGTGGTGACCGTGTCGGACGTAGCGGCGGGCGAGACGGGGAGGGACACCGCGCGCAGCACGCGTGACCTGGGCGGGGAGATCAAGGCGGAGGTGGCCAGGGCCGTGCGCTACTGACCACCCCACCAGCCGGTGGGATCGGCGGCAGAACGGACGGGATCAGCCGGTGCCGACCTCCCGCGCCACACGCTCCAGTCGGCTCCGGTGGCTCTCCCACCATGCCTGATCGCCCGGCGGCATGTTGTCCCTGCCCTTCCCGTACCCGACGCTTCCGTCGATGAGCTCGCGCAGGATGTCGGCGTGGCCGGCATGCCGCTGGCTGTCGGAGATCACGCGCACCAGGATGTGATGCAGGGTCACTTCCCGTCGCTCCTGCGGCCACCACGGGACGTGACCGGTCGCGTCGAGCGGCAGCGCCTCGATCGTGCTGTTGGAGTGTTCCCAAGCCTGGTGATACAGCCCGACGACCTCTTCGCGCGACTCGTCCGCGGTGGCCCACATGTCCGCGTTGGGTTCGGCGTCCTGCGTGTACCACCAGGGCGGCGGCTCCTCGTCGAAGAACGGCCGCCCGAATGTGTCGCCGAAGTACCCCAGCTCCACGCCGGCGACATGTTTGACCAGCCCCAACAGGTTCGTTCCTGTGGGGGTCAGGGGGCGGCGGACGTCGTATTCCGAGAGCCCGTCGAGCTTCCACACAAGGGCGTCACGCGCGTCTTGCAGATATCGGAGAAGGTCCGCTTTCGGGTTCGGTTCGATCATGCCGGGCAGTCTTGCACCGAGCACTGACAGCCGGACGATCCCTAAAGCCGCCTGCTCCCACCGGCCGACCCCGTCACGTTGATGTCGATCTGCTCGCTCATCGCGCTGACCCCGTTGAACGTGGCTGTCGCCTGGAGGCGGCCCGTGCCGGGTGGGAGGGGGCGGGCCGGTACGCAGGACCATGTGCCGGCGGGTGCGGCCGTGGTCGCGCAGACCTCCTCGTCCAGCGCGTCGCGCACGGTGACCTGGGCGCCCGGGTAGGCCGTCCCCGACATCCTGGGCAACGCGCCCAGCGGCACGCCCGACTGAGGGTGGGACAGGGCCGGCGCGGGCAGCCCGACCGTCACAGTGCAGGTGCCCTTCTGCTTCACGGTGCCGTTCGCGTCCCGCAGGGTCAGGGCGCAGTCGGGGAGACGGGTGCCGGGCTCGGCGTCCGCGGGGACCGACAGGACGAAGGGGAAGGTACGGTCCTTCCAGGCCGCCGAGGCCGACTCGTCAGCTGCCGACCCATCAGCCGGCGCCACATCAGTTGATGTCGCAGCGGGTGCACCAACGAAGGTGTACGCCCCGCCGGCCCCACCCGGCACCAACGACCCCCGGTACCCGCCCGCAGCGAACGGGGCACCCGTCACTCTCGCCGTCGCCGGCGCCGTCAGCGTCAGTACCGAGCCCTCGCCCAGCGGCACCCCCTCGTACCCCCCGACCTCGACGATGCCCTCCCGTCCGGGTTCGATGGTCGCGGCCGCCCACAGCTCACGGCCCACCGATCGGGTCGTCGGCCCTTCACCGCCGTAAGCCGTCCCTGCCATCCCTGCCATCCCCGGCATCCCTGCCATCCCCGGCATGACCATCACGCCCGCAACGGCGAGCAACCCAAAGATCGTCGTCTTCCAGGACCTGCTCATCGTCGGCGGAGCTCCTCACACACGCATCGGCGGCACCCCTGCCCGAGATTCTCGCCGTCCGCTGCCGCAGGTGACGCGCGCTGTTCGGCCGTACGCGCCGCGCACCACCCGTCCGGGCGCCGACGGCCCCCGACGACGGGTCGGCCGGGTCACTCGTCCGTCTCGGACGTCTCGGGCCGCGGGTGCCGTACGGCCCTCCTCACGTCCTCCTCGACCTGGTTCCGCGCGGCGCCCTGCTCCTTCGCGTACTCGGTCACTGCGCCCTGGACATCACGGGCGAGGTCGCGCCAGGCCCGCCAGGCGGTCTCGTAGGTGTCGGTCTGGAGCTGGGTCCACGGCGTGTGAGCGGGCGGCCCGTAGTGGTCCCGTAGCTCCTCCACCCTGCTGTGTGCCTGGTCCGCCGCCCGCTGCATGGCGACCAGTTCGTCGAAGGTGCGTGCCACGCGTCCGGATCCTTGGGCAGCGGGCGGGCGCTGCCCGGTTCGCCACGCGAGCGACCCGCGCCTCTCACTCAGACGGTGTCGGTGCGTGCCGCCAGCCGGGCCTGCCACCCGTCCAGGACCGTCTCCACGCGGATACTTCGCGGCGCTTTCGTCGGCCTGTTTCCAGGAGACGACCCCGCCGAAACTCCCGGCCCAGGACCTGACCCCGCCTCCGCCCACGGCGGGCGAACCGCAGGTCACCCTGAAATGATCTACGCCAGCCAGACCGTCGTGTCCGGCCGCAGCAGACGCCCCTTGAGCGGCCCGCTGCCGATCAGCACCTCACCCGGCGGCAACTCCACCGCCGCAGAGGAGAGGTTGGCCACGCACCGCCAGCCGTCCGAGCGGGCGAAGTGCAGGACCCCGGGCGGAGCGTCCGGCGCCCACTCCAGCTCCTCCCCCTCCAGCAGCTTGCGGCGCAGGCGCAGGGCCCTGCGGTAGAGCTCCAGAGTGGAGCTCTCCACGCCGTCCTGGGCCTCGACGGCGTACCCCGCGAAGGACGGCGGCTGCGGCAGCCACGCACCGCCCGCGCCGAAGCCGTACGACGGTCCCGTCGTCGTCCACGGCAGCGGCACCCGACAGCCGTCGCGGCCCTTGCGGACGCGCCCCGTCTGTTCCCAGATCGGGTCCTGCAGGACCTCCAGGGGCAGGTCGGCGACCTCGGGCAGGCCGAGTTCCTCGCCCTGGTAGACGTACGACGAACCGGGCAGCGCGAGCATGAGGAGGGTCGCGGCGCGGGCGCGGCGCAGGCCGGCGGTCTCGTCGACGGACGGTGCGTGGCCGCCGGAGAGGAGCCAGGCGTTGTCGTCGGTGCCGGGCGGGAGCATCAGGCGGGAGGTGTGGCGTACGACGTCGTGGTTGGAGAGGACCCAGGTGGCCGAGGCGCCCGCCGCGCGGGCCGTGGCGAGCGAGTCGGTGATGACCCACTTCAGCTCCTCGGCGTCCCAACCGGCCTGCAGATACTCGAAGTTGAAGGCCTGGCCGAGTTCGTCCGGGCGGGCGTACCGGGCGCGGCGGGCGGCCGGGTTGACCCAGGCCTCGGCGACCGCCATACGGGGCGGGCGGTAGGCGTCGAGGATCTTGCGCCAGTCGCGGTAGATCTCGTGGACCTCGTCGCGGTCGTAGAAGGGGTGGGTGCCGGGCTCGAACCGGGGGAGCGCGTCCTCGTGGCTCAGCTCCGGGGCGCCGAGGTCGCGCAGCGGCTCGCTGAGGTCCTTGGCGAGCGCGTGCGCCACGTCGACGCGGAAGCCGTCGACGCCGCGGTCGGACCAGAAGCGCAGGGTGGTGCGGAAGTCGGCGCGGACCTCCTCGTTCTCCCAGTTCAGGTCCGGTTGCTGGGGGGTGAACAGGTGCAGGTACCACTGGCCGTCGGGGACGCGGCGCCAGGCGCTGCCGCCGAAGACGGACTGCCAGTCGGTGGGCGGGAGTTCGCCGTGCGGGCCGCGGCCGTCGCGGAAGACGTAGCGCTCGCGGGCGGGGGAGCCGGGGCCGGCCCGCAGCGCCTCCTGGAACCAGACGTGCTGGTGGGAGGTGTGGTTGGGGACCAGGTCGACGATCACTTTCAGGCCGAGGCGGTGGGCCTCGGCGGCCATGGCGTCGAAGTCGTCGAGGGTGCCCAGGCGGGGGTCGACGTCGCGGTAGTCGGCGACGTCGTAGCCGCCGTCGGCCAGCTCGGAGGGGTAGAAGGGGCTGAGCCACAGGGCGTCCACGCCGAGGGCGGCGAGGTGGGTCAGGCGCTGGGCGACGCCTTTCAGGTCACCGAGCCCGTCGCCGTCGGCGTCGGCGAAACTGCGGGGGTACACCTGGTAGATGACGGCCTGGCGCCACCAGTCGGGGTTGCGGGACGAGAGGTCGGGGGTGTCGGGCGTGGTGGTGCGGACAGTCACGCGGACTCCTCATCGGTGCGCGTACGGGCGACAGTGAGAACTCTGTCCACTTGGCCGGAAAAGCGAACACCGCGAAGAGCGGAGTAGATCATTCCCCGTGTGATGGAATTGTGATTGCTGATTGAACTTCCCTTGCGTTCCCGCAGGTTGACAGCTCCCTCTCCTCGCCCGACGATGTGCTCACACCTGTGGCTCATGTGACCAATGAGCTCGGTGATTCTTCTTCGACCACTCACCCCACGATGGGATACGCATGTCCATAGCGAGACGTGTCATGGCGCGACGCCTGCTGGGGACGGGCGCCGCGTCGCTCGTCCTGTGCGCGGCCACCGTCGCCTCCGCCTCCGGCGCCTGGGCCACCGGCGGCGGCGACGGCTGGAAGACCGGCGGCAGCTACCAGCCCGGCACCGGTGCCGGCACGGAAACGGCCACCGACCGCTGCCAGTTCTCGCTCGACGGCAAGAACTTCTACGACTCGGTCAAGGTCGACGACCAGAACCTGAAGGTCACCGACGACGGCAAGGTCCACATCACGGTCCGCGCCGCCGCCGACGCCACGACCTGCACCGCCTCGCTCGCCTCCTACCTCGCCCACGGCCCGACCTTCGCCACCTCCGGCGAGCAGGTCTTCGTCGACTTCGACACGGCCACGGTCAAGCCCGGCCAGAGCGACACCCTCGACATCGCTGTCCCGGACGCGGGCTGCTTCGCGCAGATCGACCTGTACCGGGGCGCGGTGAAGTTCGACGGCAAGCTCGACGCGAACGACGGGTTCGTCCACGGCGACCTGCCCAAGGGCCCGGACCGCCCGGTCATCAAGGACAAGCTGATCGCGGCCTGGAACGGCGGCACGAAGGACTGCACGACCGAGCCTCCGGCGACCGAGGAGCCGCCGACCACGCCGCCGGCCGAGCCGTCGGAGCCGCCGACCGATGAGCCGTCGACCCCGGCGGAGGAGACGACGCCGCCGGCCGACGAGACCCCGTCCACCGAGACCCCCACCCCGGAGGCCTCCGAGTCGACCACCCCTCCGGCGCCCAAGCCGAACGGCGGCGGTGACAACCTCGCAGAAACCGGCGGCAGCAGCGCGACCGGCCCGATCGCCATCGGCGCGGCGGTGCTGGTGGCGGGCGGCGCGGCGTTCGTCGTGGCGTCGAAGCGGCGGCGGTCGGCCACGCGGTCCTGATCGACGACAGATGAAGGTGAAGGGGCTCGGGTCGATCCCGGGCCCCTTCATCCAGCCCATCTGGGGGTGCCCCCCCGAGCGCAGGCCCGTACTGGACGGGGGAGGCCGGTACGGGCGGTCTATGCGGTCGTCCGTTCCCCTGGGGTGTCTCTCTGCCTTGAGCCACCTGGGCGCGATTGCCCAGGCTCCAGGGCGGCTCACCTCATGCGAGGCGCGTCACAGGATTGGTGCAGCGTCCGGACGCTTACTGAACGGGGATACCGGCGCTTTCACGCGCCTTTTGCAGTGCCTCTTTCAGGGGGACAGCATCCGCACAGTCACGGCCGTACCGGCAGTCACGGCGACAGGTGATCACGTGACTGTGGAAGGCACGCCATGCCGCGCCGACTTCCGACGTGTCCGGCCGCGGGCGCAGGTGCTGCGGATTGCAGAGCGGCTGTCCGGGCATCCATGCGGCAGGGTCGGCCACAGTGCATGTGCCGTGTCCGGGCATTCCGTGCGCGATTCCCTGTTCATCGGTCACTGCGCACCCCCGTCGACTGGTCGGCCACCCTGCCGGAGCAACGCGGGCAGATGCACGGCGGGTACGCCTGCCCCAGGGTGGGAACCTTGGCGGGTTTCACCGCGTGCCTTTTCCGTTTCCGGACGCAGGTGCGGACGCCGGTAGCCGGATTGATCTGGTAGACCTCAATGGTCATCGGCATGGATCACTTACCCCCGCCCATGTTGGCTCCGACGCATGCGAGTTGATACGTCTGCCACAACGCGCGCCCTGTCTCGCAGCCGTCGGCAGCCTTGGTCACGCTCTTGCATTCCTCGCACTTCCGGGCGTGCGCGAACCACGCGGCATAGGTGCGGGTCGTGGGCGTCTGCGGGTTGCTCATCGACCAGCCTCCCAAGGATTCACCCAGGGCCCTGCCCAAGGGTGCGCCTCGCCTGTGCGGGCCGCCCGCCGCTCTGCCTCGTGCGCCAACACGTACGCCCGGACCATCGTGCCTGTGCGCTCCCAGGCTTGCCCTGTCCGGGCCTGCCGCTGCCTGCGGAGCCTGGGCACGTCTACCAGCCTCGCGCCGACCACGTAGGGGGTCGGCCGGTAGTGCGGTTCCCTGGGCGCCTGGGCCGCTTCCTGGGGCGTATAGGCGCTGCTGTGCTTGCCGGGGTTGCGCGGCCCGAACGGGACCGCTCTCAACCATTCGAATGCCTGTGATAGGTAGGACACTGTCAGCGCTCCTCATCAGCGTTGGCCATGCCCCCGGCCGTTCCAGCGGTGCGGGGGTCTCCTGCGTCTGGCCATGCTGCCGACCCATGAGGGACGAAGTTGCCCATGTGCAAGGACAGTTGGGACGTCGCGGCGGTAGCGTGGAAGAACGCCCAAACGTCCCAGGGGGAAGCCTTGAACACGGCGCTAAGATCAGCTATGGAGACAGCCGGGTTGTCACCTCGGCAACTGGCGGCTCGTGTGGGCGTTTCCGGCAAGACCGTTGAAAGATGGGTATCGGACGCTGAGCTCATCCCGCATGCCAGAAACCGGGAAGACGCCTGTAAGGCGTTGGGAGTTGACGAAGAAATGATCTGGCCGAAAGCGGTAAAGGATCGAATCAAGACCGGTGGCGACCGGGAAATCATCCGCTCCTATCCATATCGGTCGGCCTGCCCTTCGACAGTGTGGGGCGAATTGGTCGCGAACACCACGGAAGATCTTTTCCTCGCTGGATACACGAACTACTTTCTGTGGCTTGACCAGCCCGCGTTCGTTGAGACGCTGCGAAGGAAACTCGACGGTGGATGCCGGGTGCGTTTCCTCCTTGGCGACCCTGACGGAGAGGTGACCCGAAATCGGGAAGCGATCGAAGATGTGGCACTTTCGGTGTCTACGCGCATCCGCATCACCCTGGAACACTTGGGAAAGCTAGTAAGAGCTCGTAACACGATCATGGTGAAGGGCTGTTGAGTCGTCTCCAGCAGATCAGTCCGCAGGCCAGGGAGACTATGGCGTTGTGGAGGTCGAGCCGCCTGCCAGCGGACTGCGAGGCGCTTGAACTGGCGCGCGACGGTCTGCCTCGACGACCTTCCGCAGCCTGTCGAGACCGACGATGTCCGGCACCCCTTCGCTGTTACTGTCGCGCCATGTCCAAGATCGAGATAGACGTCGTGACCGCCGAGTTCTTCGATGCCTTTGACAACCGGGGCGGCAAGGCTGCCGACGTGGCCCGGATCCGCCGGCTGGTTCTTCCGGGTGGCGTGATCGTCAAGACCGGCCCGGAGTTCACGGTCTACACCGTGGACGAGTTCATCGAGCCTCGCCAGCGGCTGCTGACCGACGGTCGGCTGGTCGAGTTCTCCGAGTGGGAGACCTCTGAACGGACAGAGATCGCGGGCGATATCGCGTCGCGGTTCGGCGAGTACCGCAAGTCCGGGATCTTGGATGGTGAGCCGTTCGAGGGAGACGGGACCAAGACCATCCAGTTCGTCCGCACCTCAGAGGGCTGGCGGATCGCAGCGTTTGCCTGGTACGACCAGCCCTGACCGCGGGGCGGTCCGGCTGCGGCTTATCAGCTTGGGTTGATGTGGGGTCATGAGTTGTGCTTCTTGAGGCGTCTCCAGCAGATGAGGCTGCAGGCGAGGGAGACGAAGGCGTCGTGGAGTTCGGTGCGGCGTTCCCATCGGACGGCGAGTCGTTTGAAGTGGTGGAGCAGGGCGAAGGTCTGCTCGACGACGTAACGGAGCTTGCCCATACCCTGGATGTTCGGGGCGCCCTTGCGGGAGATGACAGGCAGGATCCGCCGCTTGCGGAGCTCTTCGCGGTTCGGATTGGAGTCGTAGCCCTTGTCTCCGAGCAGGGCCTCTGGACGCCTGCGAGGACGGCCGGAGCGGCCGGCGACGGGTGGGATGCCGTCGACGAGGGCGAGGGTCTGGGTGACGTCGTTGACGTTGCCTGCGGTGGTGATGACCTTGAGCGGAGTTCCGCGTCCGTCGCAGATCAGGTGGTGTTTGCTGCCCGTCTTGCGCCGGTCGACCGGCGACGGACCGGTGTCGGCACCCCCTTTTTCGCACGGACATGGGAGCCGTCCACGCAGGCCCGTGACCAGTCGAGTTGGCCGGCCGCGTTCAGCTCGGCGAGCAGGATGCGGTGCAGCTGGTCGAAGACTCCTGCCTGCTGCCACCGCTCCAGGCGCCGCCAGCAGGTCTGTCCGGAGCCGAACCCCAGCTCCAGCGGCAGGAGTTGCCAGGCTATGTCGTTGTAGAGGACATAGAGGATGCCCTGGAGACAGAGCCTATCTGCCACCGGCCGCGGACCCGGTGACCGCTCGGGCCAAGGCGGCAACAGCGGTTCGATCAGCGCCCACAAGTCGTCGTCCACGATCCACGGCCGAGTACTCACAGCATCACGAACGGCCGAATCATCAGACCGGTCACGCCCAACCAGCGCACCTCAACAAGATCGTGTTACGAGCTCTA
>NZ_LLZG01000079.1 GCF_001509475.1 Streptomyces regalis | reverse complement strand
CGGCTATGCCTGCGGCGGCCTGTGCGGGTGAGTGGGGGTGCGGGTCTATGCCTGCGGCGGCCTGTGCGGGTTCGGTGGGGGTGCGCGTTGCGCACTACTCGTGCGTTGGGGGTCGGGGCCGCGCTGGTGCGGGTGGCACGGTCCGGTGGTCAGAGCGGGCGCTTACCCTCGTATCCATGACATCCCGCGCCTTCGCCCGACCCGTGGGCACCGTCACGCGCGGGACCACCAATCCGAATCGGCTGCGCCGGATGGACCGCTGGATCGCCCACACGCATGGTGCGGAGCTGCGGGGGGCCGTCGATCCCGTCGCGGTCGATCTCGGGTACGGCGCCGCCCCCTGGACTGCCGTCGAGCTGCTCGCTCGGCTGCGGTCCGTCGCGCCACGCGCGCGTGTGGTCGGTGTGGAGATCGAACCGGCGCGGGTCGCGGCCGCGAAGCCGTACGAGCGGGAAGGGCTCGTGTTTCGGCACGGGGGGTTCGAGATTCCTGTGCCGCAGCGGCCGCTGCTGGTGCGGGCGGCGAACGTGCTGCGGCAGTACGAGGAGGGCGAGGTCGCCGGGGTCTGGGAGCGGCTGTGCGCGCGGCTCGCGCCGGCCGATCCGGTGACCGGGAGTCGTGGGGGGCTGCTCGTCGAGGGGACCTGTGACGAGATCGGGCGCCGGCATGTGTGGGTCGCGCTCGGGCCGGAGGGGCCGCGTACGGTGACCTTCGCGACCCGACTGGGCTCGCTGGAGCGGCCTTCGGACCTCGCCGAGCGCCTGCCGAAGGCGCTCATCCATCGCAATGTTCCCGGCGAGCCCGTCCATGCCTTTCTGCGCGACTTCGACCGCGCCTGGGCCGCTGCCGCGCCCTATGCGTCGTACGGCGCACGTCAGCGCTGGATCAGGACGGTGCGGGACCTCGCCGCCGACTGGCCGGTGACGGACGGGACGGTGCGGTGGCGGCAGGGTGAAGTGACGGTGCGCTGGGAGGCGTTGGCGCCGCGGGCGTGACCCCGGGACCTGCGGGGGAACGATCTCCACGAGTCGTTCGTCACAAAGACGGGGAGATCGTCATGACGGGGAGGGATCGGGGGGAAGCAGACCTCTGTCGCTTTACGCGTCGGCATGGCACGATCCCCCGGACGCTCGTAAGTTACTGACGGGACATCAGTTTGGGGGCTACAGGTATGGGCTCGGGCAAGCGCGGCCTGATCACAGCAGCCGTGACCGTCGTCTGCGCGGTCACCGTGCTGGCGGCACCAGGCACGGCCTTCGCGGCACCCTCCCCCTCCCCCACCCCGTCACCGAGCGCCTCGGCCTCGTCGGCCCCGACTGCCGTGTCCAACAAGGAGCTTGAGGACATTCGCAAGAGGCTCGAGAAGCTCTACCACGCCGCGGCCGTCGCCACCGACCAGTACAACGCCACCGAGGAGGCGGCCGAGAAGCAGTCCGCCGAGATCGTCGCGCTGGCGAAGGGGATCGTCAAAGGGCAGGAGCGGCTGGCCGAGTTGAAGGAGCGGGCCGGTGCCGCGGCCGCCGCGCAGTACCGCTCGGGCGGGCTGCCCGACGAGGCCAAGCTGATGCTCAGCGACGACCCGCAGGCGTTCCTCGACGGCACGGGCCGGGTGCTGCAGGGCCAGCGCGCGACCAAGGGATTGCTGGCGGAGATGACCCGCATCCAGCAGGACTTGGAGCTGTACGCCAAGGACGCCTCCGCCCAGTGGAAGAAGCTGGAGGCGGGCCGCAAGGCCAAGGCCGCCGCCCAGAAGAAGATCGAGAAGCAGATCAAGGCGGCCGAACAGCTCGAATCCCGGCTGGAGGAGAAAGAGAAGGAGCGCCTCGCCGAGCTGGAGAAGGAAGCGGCTTACAAGGCGCAGACCGAGTGGCTGGACTCCGGCATCCTTCAGGACATCAAGGGCGAGGCGTCCGAACAGGGGCGCAAGGCCGTCGAGTACGCCACGGAGCAGCTGGGCAAACCGTACGAATGGGGCGCCGAGGGGCCGAAGACGTACGACTGTTCAGGGCTGACGTCACAGGCCTGGGCGAGCGCCGGGCAGGGGATTCCGCGGACCTCGCAGGAGCAGTGGAAGCAGCTGGAGCGCATCGACGTCGAGGACATGCGCCCCGGCGACCTCATCATCTACAACGCCGACGCCAGCCATGTCGCCATGTACATCGGCGACGGCGCCATCATCCACGCCCCGCGCCCGGGGCGGACGGTGACGGTCGCGGGGGCCGGCTCGATGCCGATCCTCGGGGTGGTTCGACCCGATGCGTGAGGATTCCCCGGCGCAGGAGGATTCCCTGATACATGGTGATTCAGGGCACCTTGTGACCCCTGGGCCGTGACCTCCGCCACGTGACCCACCCCACGTCACCTCGCCGCCAAACCCAGCGCGAACGTGACGTTCGTCATTCCTGCCCGTCCTCCACCCTGTCCAACTGCGGTAGGGAACGCGGCATATGACAGTGGCCGTCGCCCACGCCGGGTGGCCCACACCATTCCGTTGCGCCGCCGACTACCGCTATGGTCCCCGTCGGTGGATCGAGGTCCCTCGTTCCCACCAGCCCTCGGGGGGAGGGAAGGAACTCAGACGATGCCCGTACCCATACCGCGGCAGAGAGCGATCCCGGCCGTGGAGAGTGGTCAGGCGCAGGCCGCGTCCCCAGGCGGCGGCACCTCCCGGGAAGAGGCCCCGCGTAAGGAAGAGACGGTCGAGAACACCACCCACACCAACCTGACGCTGCTGTTGATCGAGGACGATCCCGGCGGCTCGGCGATCGTGCCCGAGCTGCTCGACTCGGCCGGCAAGCCCATCCGGGTGCGCACCGCCCGCAACCTCACCGAGGCCGAGCGGCTGCTGACGGACGACGTCCACTGCATCCTGCTGGACCTCGCGCTCGCGGCGCCCGGCCGGGTCGCCGACGACGACGAGCTGGCCGTGCTCAAGCACGTCCTGGAGCTCGCGCCCCGGCACGCCGTCCTCGCGCTCACCGCCTCCGGCGACGCCGAGCGCGGCGCGGAAGCCGTGCGTGTCGGCGCCCAGGACTACCTCTTCCGGGACGAGCTGGACGGGCGGCTGCTGAGCCGGGCGATCCGGTACGCCGTTGAGCGGAAACGTTCCGACACGGCCGAGCGGCGGCTCGCCGAGGGCCGTGTGCGGGCCCAGGAGAACCGCCGACTGGAGCGCGGCCTGCTGCCCACGCCGCTGCTGGAGGGCTCCTCGCTGCGGTTCGCCGCGCGCTACCGCCCGGGGCGTTCCCGTGCCCTGCTGGGCGGTGACTTCTACGACGTCGTACGCACCGCCGACGGCACTGTGCACGCCATGATCGGCGACGTCTGCGGGCACGGCCCCGACGAGGCCGCGCTCGGTGTGGAGCTGCGGATCGCCTGGCGGGCGCTGACGCTCGCGGGGCTGTGCGGGGACGCTCTGCTGGGCACGCTCCAGCAGGTCCTCGAGCACGAGCGGGCCGACGACGAGATCTTCGCGACCCTGTGCACGGTGGACATCGCGCCGGACGGCCGTCGGGCGGGGCTGTGCCTGGCGGGGCATCCCTCACCGCTGCTGGCCCGGCCCGGGCGGCCGGCGCAGCTGTTGCCGTACGACAACAACGGGCCCGCGCTCGGGCTGCTGCCCGGGGCCCGGTGGCCGCGGATGGAGGTCAAGCTGGGGGCGGAGTGGAGTCTGATGCTCTACACCGACGGCTTGATCGAGGGGCGTGTCGGTGAGGGCCGGGAACGGCTCGGCCAGGACGGCATGGTGGAGATGGTGCGGCGACAGCTCTCCGAGGGGCTGCGCGGAGAGGCGCTGCTGCGCGCCTCGGTCAATGAGGTCCGGAACCTCAATGGCGGGGAGCTGACGGACGACGTGGCGGTGCTGCTGCTGGACCGGACGGTTTGAGCCGGACGGTTTGAGCGGCACTCGCCGCTACGGGTCCTACAGGTCCCACGGGTCCTGGGGTTTTACCTGCCGCCGTTCCACGGGCCGTACGGGCCGTCGCTGCTCGAACCCCGTCGGCTCCGGCCCCCGCCCGGGAGCCCCTTGATCGCGGGGCGTACGTCCACCATGTACACGATCGTCGCGATGAGGCCGATGATCGGCAGGAACGACAGGATGTTGAAGATCAGGTTCACGATGAAGGCGAGCCCGAGGATGATCAGCCAGAACGGCTTGCTCTGCTTGTCCGCCGCGCGGTAGGCGTCCTCGCGGCGTGTGGCCGCGTCGATCAGCGCGAAACCGCTGAAAAGGATCAGGGCCATGCTCAGCAGCCACATGAACCCCGCGAAGCCCTGCATCAGCACAACGTCCACCACCCGATTCGGCTCATACCTACGCGGTCACCGTACCCGCAACCGCAGGTCCGCTACCCGAACAACGGGCCGAGCACCGCGTAAGTGCCCGGCCCGTGTCCAACCGCTCTTCTTCACCCGTCCGTGTTACTTGGCGGGCGGAGTCGTCTTCTTGGCAGCAGTCTTGCGCGTCGTGGTCGTGGTCTTCTTGGCGGTGGTCTTCTTCGCCGGGGCGGCCTCCGCAGCAGGCTGGGTCGCGGCGGGCTTGGCCTCGGCCTTGTCCTCCTTGACCTCGACCGGCTCGGCCTTCGGCTCGACGGCGACGGCGAGCTCCTCGATCTCCTCGGCCGCCTCACCGCGCCAGGTCTTCACGGCCTGCTCGCCGTGCTCGGCGACCTTCTCGTAGGTCTCGCGAGCCTTCACGGCGTACTCGGCGGCGACGCCGACACCGCGCAGCGCGATGTCCTGGGCGGTCTCGCCGAGCTTCTTCAGGTCGGCGTCGATGCTGCTGCCGAACTTCTTGAAGTCCGCGTCCAGGTTGCTGCCGAACTTCTTGATGTCGGCGTCCAGGTTGCCGATGAACTCGTTGACCTTGGTCTGGATGGTCTCCTGCGCCTCCTTGGCCTTGGCACCGGCCTCCTTGGCGCGAGCGGCGGCCTTCTCCTGGACGGCCTTCGGGTCGGTGTTGCGAACGGCCTCGATCCGGCCCGGCGCCTCGGCGCGCAGCTGCTCCACCAGGCCGGGGACCTTCTTGGCCTGCTGCAGGGCCAGGTCGGCGGTGCCGGCGGCGAAGTAGAGCGGGGTCGGGTCGCTGAAGGTCTTACGCAGGTCGTCGGTGATGGCCATGGTGATGGTCCTCCCGGGTTGCTTCGAGGTGAGGGTTTTGGGTCCCGCGGTCGGCCTGCCGGTGCGCGTGGTCAGCCGGCCGACTGCTGGGGGTCGTTCGGGTTCTCCGGGTCGGCGTCGTTGCCGTCGGGCGTACGGGGCGTGCGGGTCGTGCGGGTACGGCGCGCGGCGGGTCTGCTGCGTACGGCGGTGTCACTGTCCTGAGCGTCCGCCGCCCCGTCGGGGTGGCCGTCGCTCGAGACGGCCTCGGCAGCCTCACCCGCCTCGGGGGATATCTCGAACCCGTTCTCCTTGCGGAAGGATTCGTAGATCTGGAGCAGCACCTGCTTCTGCCGCTCGTTCAGCGTGGGATCGGCGAGGATGACGGCGCGCGTCTCCACCTCGTCCCGGTCCCGCTCGGCGTCGAGGATCCCGGCCCGGACGTACAGCGTCTCGGCGGAGATCCGCAGCGCCTTGGCGACCTGCTGCAGCACCTCCGCGCTCGGCTTGCGCAGCCCGCGCTCGATCTGGCTCAGATACGGATTGGACACCCCCGCGGCATCGGCGAGTTGCCGCAGTGACAGCTGCGCGCTGCGCCGCTGCTCACGCAGATACTCACCGAGATTGCCGACGTTGAGCGATGCCATGCCTCCACCTTGCCTCACCCCCGCTAACTATTGCAAGCACCCGCTTGCAAAAGTGCGCCACGCCACCCTGGGAGACGCCGAAGCCGTACCGGATTTCCGCTGTGCCCGTCCCTGCGGCCCGCACAGCACTAGCGTCGGGCCCATGATCGTATGGCTCAACGGCACCCACGGCGCAGGCAAGACGACGACCAGTGCACTCGTTCAGCAGCTGATCCCGGATTCACGGGTGCTCGACGCCGAGAAGGTCGGCGAGACACTCATGGACATCACGCCAGGGCTGCCCGGGACGGACAACTTCCAGCACTGGCCGCCGTGGCGGCAGCTCGTGGTCGAGACCGCCCGCCGCGTACTCGACTACACCGGCGGCACCCTGGTGATGCCCATGACTGTCCTGGTCGAGCAGTACTGGCGCGAGATCAGCACAGGCCTCGCGCACCATGCCATTCTGGTACGGCACTTCGTCCTCCACGCCGACCAGGACACCCTCCGCGGGCGCATCGCGGGCGACACCGTTCTTGGCCCCAACTCCCCGTTCCGTCTCCGATACCTCGAGCCCTACGCCGAGGCGGCCCGCACGTGGCTGCACGCCGAGGCCGAGGTCGTCGACACCACGCACCTCACACCCGCCCAGGCCGCCCTGCGGATCGCAGAGGCCGTCAAGAGTTGACTCCGTCGAGGCGTGGGCTCCAGGGCTGACCGCTCGCGTGAACGAGGTGGTGGCCTGGGTCTGGGACAGCGATCTCGCACCGTTCCTGGAGGAACTGGCCGCGGACTACCGAGGGTGGGACGGCGAACGGAGCCGGCAGACCAACGACCGGGACCTGTCCGTCTCCGCCGTGTTCCGGTCCGGAGGGCATGTCGGTCTGACCTGGACTCTGCGTCCGTGGCCGAAGACTGCGGGCGGCTGGAGCGCCTCGGTGACCACGTGGCTGGAGGCCGGGGAGCAGATGTCGACCTTCGCGGCCGGCATCCGGCACTTCCTCGATTCTCACAGCGGTGACTGACCATGGCCGCTTGACGACTGCCTGCTCCGCCACCGCCCGCGGCCAGGGCCCGGTTCGCAGCGCGGCCGGGCGGGAGCTCGGCCGGGAGTCGCGCTGTCCGTCGCGGCGCTCGGCGCTCCAGTGGGGAGTCGGCCTGGGCCGTGCGCGGCTCGTACCCACTTTTTTGTGGGTACTTGGCAGCGCTCCGCCGCCGTCCGACCCTGGATGTGGGTGATCGACGAGGCGCCGAACGCGCCCGGTCGTACGACGGACGGAGGTGGCATTCGGGTCAAGAGGCCGGCTGGACCTCGGTCAGCCGCTCCAGGCGGCGGTGACCCCAGTCGGAGAGCGGGCCGAGAGCTTCGGCCAGGTCACGGCCGAACTCGGTCAGCGAGTACACGGTCTTCAGCGGCAGGACGTCGTACACCTCACGGTGCACCAGACCGTCCATCTCCATCTCGCGCAGCGCCTGGGTCAGCACCTTCTCGCTGAGGCCCGGCAGCCGGCGGCGCAGTTCCGCCGGGCGGTGCGGGCCGGACTCCAGCAGCCACAGCAGCGACGTCTTCCACTTGCCGTCGATCACGGTGATCGCGGCGGTCACCCCGCAGACGTTCGGGTCATGGCGCCGACGCGTCATCCCCCACCCCTTTTGTCAGCAATTCATCATCTATCGCCACCCTACAGGGAGTTGAGTCATGCCCACATACGCCGACGAGCCCGCCATCACCCCCTCCGTCACCGTCCTCGGTCTCGGCCCGATGGGCCGGGCCCTGGCCGGGGCGTTCCTGGACGCGGGAGTGCGGGTCACCGTCTGGAACCGCACGCCGGGGCGGGACCGCGAGCTCGTCGGCCGCGTCCCCGGCGGAGGCGGTCGCCGCCAGTGCTCTGACCGTCGTCTGCGTGGTGAACTACGACGCCTCCGACGCCGTCCTGCGGCAGGACGCGGTCACCGACGCGCTCAAGGGCCGTACGGTCGTCAACCTCACCGCCGACACACCGGCCCGGGCCCGGGACACGGCCGACTGGGCGGCCGCGCACGGCATCCGCTACCTGGACGGCGCGATCATGTCGATGACCACGACCATCGGGACGCCCGACGCGGTGGTCATCTACAGCGGTCCGCAGGAGCTCTACCGCGAGCACCGCCCCGTCCTCGACGCCCTCGGCGGCACCCACACCCACCTCGGCGAGGACATCGGCCGGGCCGCCGCCTACGACATCGCCCTGCTCGACATCTTCTGGACGGCGATGGCCGGCTACGCGCACGCCCTGGCCGTGGCGCGGGCCGAGGGCATCACCGCGCGGGAACTCCTCCCCCTGGCCCAGGGCATCGGCGCGATCCTGCCGCCGCTCTTCGAGGAATTCGCGGGCGACGTCGACGACGGCACCTACTCCGGCGAACTCAACCCGATCACCTCCGCCGTCTCCTCCATGGCCCACATCGTCCGGGCCTCCGAGTCCCACGGCATCGAGGCGGGCGTGATGCGCGCCGCCGAAGGACTGGCCCGCCGGGTCGTCGCCCTCGGCCACGGGACGGACGGCTTCATGCGGGTCACCGAGCTGCTGGGCCGCCACCGGCAGTGATCCACTCCTCCAGGACGGCGAGGTCCCGGTCGGTGATCCCGTAGCGGTGGTCGACGCGGTGGACGAGGGCGGGCGCGGGGTGGTCGTCTCGGGCAGGGGGTGGGGCGGCTCGTACAGCGGGTACGGCCGCTCCGCCCCGAAGGGGTTGAAAGCTGCTGCCGGGAGTTTCGGCATTCGTCAGCGGCTGTCAGTGGGCGTTGGTAGGTTGAGTGGTGGCCGGGTGGCGAAAGCCAAGCCATCCGGCCGTAGTGCGGCGGCAGCTTAAACACGCGCCCGTGGGCCACGGCCCACCGTCGCCGGGAGTGGCTCGGA
>NZ_LLZG01000078.1 GCF_001509475.1 Streptomyces regalis | reverse complement strand
GCGGTGGTCGCTGAAGCGCGGACCGTAAGCCGCCGAGCTGGGCGGTACGGACCTTCCGGGCGGAAACGCCAGGATTGCTGAGAGCCACTGAGGCTCTTGTAACGGATCAGCGTTCCGTCGACGTCGAGGAAGAGGAGCATCGGGGAACAGGATCGGCCCCTGAGGGCAGTACGCAAAGAGCCGTACGGTCTTCAGCCGCTCAGCCCTCGAACCCCTGCTCCGCGAGGATCTTGTCGATGCGCGCCCGGTGCGCCTCCTCCCAGGCGTCGAGGGACTCGGCGGCCTCCTTGGCCAGCTTGGCCCGGGCCGCCGTCAGCACCTCCTCCCGGCGGGCGCCCGGCACGACCACGACGCCCTCCTCGTCGGCCACCACGACGTCCCCGGCGTCGACCGGGACACCCCCGCACCGCACCCGCTGGTTCAGCGGCCGTACGACCGACTTGCCGCCCGGGATCGGGATGACGCCCCGTGCGAACACCGGGAACCCCATCTCCCGCACCTCCGACAGGTCCCGGATCAGCCCGTCGGCGACGAACCCGGCGATGCCCCGGCGGCGGGCGACGGCGCAGACGTTCCCGCCGGCCAGCGCGTAGTCCGGGTCGCCCGACTGCACCACCACGACCGATCCGGGCTCGGCACGGTAAATGGCCGCGTGCAGCATGAGGTTGTCGCCCGGCGGGCACGACACGGTGAACGCCGGTCCGGCGACACGCGGGGCGGGGTCCCACAGCGGGCGGATGCCGATGTCCATCACCTGGTCGCGGCCCAGCAGGTCGGCGAGGGTGGTCGTGGGAATGCCCTGAAAATCGGTCGTGGCAGTCATACAAGAAAGCTACAGTCGTGACCATGACTGCCGGGTCGGCTTCGTGCCGTGAGCGAGTTGGGTGTTGCCCGGCCTCTGAGTGAGGTCGCGGCGGCGGGCCAGGAGCCCGCCTCTTTCTCTTCGCCTTCCGTCCGTGAGGAAACCAGCGACAGAGAAAGAGAAGAGAAAGAATTGCCCAACGATTTCAATCAACCCGTCATCGACGAGTTCCGCGCCAACAAGGGCCGCGTCGGCGGCTACTTCGAAGGCGCCCGACTGATCCTCCTCACCACCACCGGCGCCCGCACCGGCCGCCCGCACACCACCCCCCTCGGCTACCTCCCCGACGGCGGCGAGCGCGTCCTGGTCATCGCCTCGGCCGCCGGCGCCCCCAGACACCCGGCGTGGTTCCACAACCTCGTCGCGAACCCCCGAGTCACCATCGAGAGCGGCGCGTTCACCTACGAGGCCCGGGCGGTCGTCCTCGAGGGCGAGGAGCGTGACCGGATCTTCGCGCGGGCCGTCGAGGCGGAACCGGGCTGGGCGGCGTACCAGGAGAAGACGGAGCGGGTGATCCCCGTGGTCGCCCTGTACGAGATCGCCCAGGGCGGCCCCCCGAACATCAACGCGTCCTCCATGGGCGAGGCCATCAAGGTCGTCCATGACGCCTTCCGGCGCGAACTCGCCCTGATCCGCGAGGAGATGAGCAAAGGCGGCTCCACTCTGGCCGCCCAGCTCCGCGCCAACTGCCTCACCTTCTGCGCCGGCATCCACAACCACCACACCGGCGAGGACCTCGGCATGTTCCCGGTCCTGGCCGACCGCCGTCCTGAGCTCGCACCGGCCCTGGCCCGCCTGCGGGAGGAGCACGAGCGCATCGCCGCCCTCGTCGAGGACCTGCGTCACGCCGTGACCGCCGAGCACCCGGACCCTGCCTCCGCCCGCGCCGAGGTGGAGTGCCTCACGGCGGAGCTGGAGGCGCATCTGACGTACGAGGAGGAGCAGTTGATCCCGGTCCTGGACGCCGCGTAACGGCCGACGGTGACCCACGGGAGGCCGTCGCCCGCACGAACGCCTACAGCGGCAACGGCCTCCCGTGCACCACCTCCAACCCCGCCACCGCCCGCGTCACCACCACATACAGCCGCTGCAACCCCCGCTCCTCCGCCTCCACGATCGCCGCCGGTTCCACGGCGACGACATGGTCGTACTCCAGCCCCTTCACCACGCTCGCCGGCACTACGGCCACCCGCGCCCCCAGCTCGTCCGCGCCCCCCGCCTCGATCCCGGCCGCCGCCAGCGCCTCGCGCACCCGGGCCTCATCCGCGTCGGCGGCGACGACGCCGACGGACCCCTCCCGGCCCAGCGCATCCCGTACGGCACCCACGACCGCACCCATCAGCTCACCCCTCGCCGCCTCCCGGAACCGCAGCTCCCCGTCCCCCCGCAGCGACCGGGCCGGCGGCACCTCCACCTCCACCCGCTCCAGCAGCCGGTTGGCCAGCTCCAGCACCGCCCCCGGCACCCGGAACCCCGTCGTGAGCGGTACGACCACCGCGTCCGGCTTCCCCAGATGCCGCAGCACCGTCTGCCACGACCGTGCGGCCCAGGGCGTCGTCCCCTGCGCCAGATCCCCGAGCACCGTCAGCGACCCGAAGGCCGCCCGGCGCGCGATCGCCCGGCACTCCATCGGCGACAGGTCCTGCGCCTCGTCGACGACGAGATGGCCGTACCCCTGCGGATGCTCGATGAGCCCCGCCACCTCGTCGAGCAGCACGAGATCGGCCACCGACCAGCGCGCCGACTTCCACGACCGCGGCGGCTTCGCCCACAGCAGCGCCTTCTGCTCCTCGGCGTCCAGCAGCCCGTCGGCGGCATCCGCCAACGCCTGGGGATCACTGAGCAGTTCGGCCACCACCTCCTCCGGCCTCACCCGCGGCCACACGGCGTCGACATACTCCCCCACCGCCCGCGCCCGCGAGACCTTCTGCACCCACGCGTTGCTCCGCGTCCCGCTGCGCCGCTCGGCCTGGTCGCGGATGAGCCGCACCACCCGAGTCCGCACCCGCTCCCGCCCGACGGCGTACGGCGGCTCCTCCTCCCGCACCCCCGCCACGATCCGCACGAGCTCGCCCGCCGCGACCCGCCACCGATACGAGCCCTCAGCAAGGACCAGGGACTTGACCCCTGCCGCACTCACCCGCGCGTACAACGCCCGCCGCAGCACGTCGGCCATCCGGGCGTCGTGCTTCACGACGTCCGCCCGCCCGTCGTCCGCCCCGGTGACCGGATGCCGGGCGATCTCGTCCCGCAACGTGGACTGGCGTACGCCGGTCTCGCCGAGGGCGGGCAGCACCTCGGAGATGTACGACAGGAAGGTCCGGTTGGGCCCGAGGATCAGCAGTCCGCCGCGCCGGATGCGCTGCGGGTGGGTGTAGAGCAGATACGCGGCGCGGTGCAGGCCGACGGCGGTCTTGCCGGTGCCGGGCGCGCCCTGCACACACACCGACACGGCGAGATCGCCTCGTACGAGATCGTCCTGCTCGGGCTGGATGGTGGCCGCGATGTCCCGCATGGGCCCGACCCGGGGCCGCTCGATCTCGCGGGCGACGATGTCGCCGGCCCGGGACTCGCCCCGGTCGAGGTGCTCGTCCTCAAGGCCGGTGAGGTCGGCGGAATCCCCACGGCTGCCCGGGGACCAGCCGAACCGCCGCCGTACGGCGACGCCCTGGGGATCGCGGGCGGTGGCCTGGTAGAAGGCGCGGGAGACGGGGGCGCGCCAGTCGACGACGAGGGGCGGGTCGGCCGGGCGTTCGGTGATCCGCAGCCGCCCGATGTGCAGGATCTGCCGATCCGTCTCCAACCGGCCGAAGAACAAGGGCCCTTCGGGCAGCTCACGCATCTCCTTCGCGTGGCTGCGCAGCTGGAACCCGAGCACCTCGGCATCGGCACCGGAGGCGGAGACGTCCTCGCCGGTGACGACGTGCTCCTGTGCTCCGTCGACCATGGCGGCGAGAGCGGTGCGGCAGCGGTCGTGGTGGGCGCGTTCCTGGACGAGGGCATGGTGGAGGGAGGGGTCGGGTGACGTCATTCCACGGAGCGTACGCGAAATAACGTAACCAAGTTAAATTTTTTACTCAGCCTCATCGGGCAGGAGCCAGCTGCGGCAACCCTCGCTCCAACCGCCCGAACGCCCGCTCCGCCGCCGCCACGGCGTCCTCGCGCACCTCCTCCAGCGACTCCCCGTCCGCGATCCGCCGCCAGTTCTCATTCGCGAGGATCCGCAGTACGGCGATGATCTGGCCGGCGGCCAGCCGCGCGTCGAGATCCCCGCCGAGGGCCTCGGCGAGCGCGGCCTCCGACCGCTGCTGATAGGCGTACACGCGGGCGACCAGGGCCGGCGTCCCGTAGAGCAGCGAGTGGAAGGCAAGCACGCGGGGATCGTCGTTCAGCCCGGTGACGGGATCTCGTCGCTCCAGCCCGTCCAGGAAATGCCGCCGCAGCGCACGAAGGGGCGCACCCTCCTCCGCCTCCGCCACCACCCGCGCGGCCTCCTGCTCGTGATCGGCGATCCGGTGCAGGACGAGATCCTCCTTCGCCGGGAAGTACCGGAACAGCGTCGGCTTGGAGATCTCGGCCGCGGCGGCCACCTCGGCCACGGAGACGGCGTCGAAGCCCTTCTCCAGGAAGAGGCGGATGGCGGTCTCCGACACGGTCTCGTACATCCGCTGCTTCTTGCGCTCGCGCAGCCCCGTCTCGCGCGGGCCCGGGTCGTTCATGCGGGTGAGCCTACGCGCTGCCACCCTGCCCGCCGTCGCCCGATGGGCGCCCTCTCGGGGCGACGTCAGGCGATCGCCGCAGGCCGGACGGGGAGGCGGAGGAAGCGCCCGGCCGCCTCCAGGGTGCGGCCGTAGGAGTCCACGGCCCGGCGGACATAGGGGGCTCCCAGGCCCGCGCCGGTCACCAGGCGGTTCAGGTCGACGTACGCCGACCGCACGAACTCGAGCCCTCGGTAGACATGGCGGTCCTTCTGCCAGTCGTGGGTGAATTCCCCGTCCAGCTGGACCGCCCAGCGCCGGAACATGCGCTTGTACGTCTCGGGTCGGGTCAGCGTGAGGTGCATGTGCCGGACCAGGTCGTAGAGCGGGTCGCCGACCAGCGCCATCTGCCAGTCGACGAGGGTCAGCCACGGGTGGCCCTCGTGCCGTACGAGGTTCCATGGGTGCAGATCGCCGTGCAGCAGGGCGGGCCTTCG
Organism: Streptomyces regalis; assembly: GCF_001509475.1. Classification (GTDB taxonomy): domain Bacteria; phylum Actinomycetota; class Actinomycetes; order Streptomycetales; family Streptomycetaceae; genus Streptomyces; species Streptomyces regalis. The sequence goes on along the minus strand of NZ_LLZG01000078.1, from coordinate 8,130 downwards.
CTCGCTCACCCGGAACCGGGACAGGATCTCCCCGAGCCGGCCGGCCTCGGGCAGGCCCAGGATCCGGGCCAGTTGCTGCGACTCCTCCGGCAGGCCGGCCACCAGGCGGACAAGGTCCGCGCACAGCCGGTGGAAGAAGCCGCCCGCGTCGGCCACCGGGTCGAGCTGCCGTGCACCGGATGGCTGGGCGGCCGGTCCAGGTCGCGTCCTCCGGGACGCCCAGCGCCGGCAGCGGGGGCAGCGTCTCCTTGCGCACTCTGATCGTCCCGGCAAGCAGTTCGGCCAGCGCCCGGACGTACAGGGTGTCGACGGGCTTGCCGTTCTCGGAGTGGACCGACAGCGGCGCGCCCTCCACAAAGCTGTGGATCCTGAAGCCCTCCCCCTCGGCCAGGCACTCGGGGGTGTCCGGCTGGACGCCCCGTACGGCGTCGAGGACGGCGCCCTCGTCGAACCACGTCCTGAGCACGACGGGCGTAGCGCCGGCCTCGCGGACCCGCACGATCACCCTCCTGCCGGGCTCCACGCCAAGTCGTCGGGCGACATGCCGGGGCGGCTCCCACACGTAGTTCGAGTTGTGGTGGCCCCGGCTCACCGCGCCGCTCTGGCCGGCGAGCCGGAGGATCTCGTCGCTCCCCGTCTGATCCACTCGCACACGGCGAGCGGGACGGGGAGCAGGACGTGCGCTCACAGGCCACTCCTGTCGGACATCGCCGAAGCCGGACTCGGGACGAGGAAGGGCAGGGTAGCGCCGCGGAGTGGCGTATCCCTGTCGATGTGAGGCTACGAGGCGTCAGAAGCGTTCATGACGACCGTGTCCGACTCTCGATGCCAACGGACGAGCGCGGCCATGATCTGCTTGTGGGCCGGCACGTTCTCCAGCCCGAGCGGCTCAGCGGCCGCGGTCAGGATCCGCTGGAGTCTCGCGGCAGCCGCGGGAAGACCCACCCAGCTGAATTCCGCCTGTTCACGCAGTTTCAAAGCCACGCGAATGACATCGGTGAACACCGACTGCGCCCTCTTGAATTCGAGAATCCGCGACAGGTCCACTTCCCAGCCACGGGAGCTTCCGGGATGGACGCGCTCGACGACACGGCACCATTCCTGGGTCATACGGTTTTCCTGCCACGCCGGATAGCGCATCAGATAGAGATGGGTGGCCAGGTCGTACAGCGGGTCACCGACCATCGCCAACTCCCAGTCGATCACCCACAGTCGGCCCCGCGGATCGACGATGAGGTTCTTGCGATGCAGGTCCGCATGGAGCAGGCAGAAAGGCCGGCTCGTCAGACCGGACACGGCCTTTCTGAGCCGGGTGAACGATTCGTCCGCCACGCCCAGCTCCCGGAACAGCCCTTCGAACTGCGGGCGGTTCCGCTCATAGACCTGTTCCTCCATGAAGACGATCAGGCGTTCCAGGAAGCCGTCGGTGTCGCCGTCCTCGGGGCGGTCCTCCGGCTCGCAGCGGCGCTCGGCCTGCAGCATGTGTGGCCGGATCCGCACCATCTCCCGGAACACGTCGACGAGCTGGTCGAAGATCGCGTCGGACACGCTGCGACTCGACCACCAGCGCCGAGCGCCGACGGTGCGTCCCTCGATGAAACCCTGAAAGTCCGTACCGCCGATGGCCACGACGTCCGGCACACATGCGATGTCGTGCTTCTTCAGGACCCTGAGCAGCTCCTCCTCCGACTTGAAGCACCGCCGGTCGAACCACAGGATCTCCGCGCGCGGCTCCCGGCACTTGATCCAGGTCCGGTCCGCCAGCAGGACGTGGGTCACATGGTGGTACCCCTTGAGCGGACCTCTGACGAGTCTCGGATCGACGCTCAACTCGTGGGTCGGCTGCCGATCGTCGGAGACCGAGGGGGTTGTCATGCGCTGGGTTCAGGCCATTCCGGTCGGGCCGATGAGGAAGAGGGGATGCACGTTACTACTCCGGAGTCAAACAACGGTGGAGAACTAGTGCATTCGAGTGACCGGCTCCCTACCCGACCAAGCGGTGCACGCGAGAACCACAACTCCGACACCCGCCCGGAACCGGCCGGAAGCGCTGGCAGCACGGCTGGGCGGTAGGCCAGACTGTCGCGATGACCTCAGGGAGGCGCGTTGGGTGACGCGATCGACGACCAGGATGTGCTGCCGGCCCTCCTCAAAAGGACAAAGGCGGTTCTCCTCGACTTCGACGGGCCCCTCTGCTCCCTCTTCGGTGGCCTGCCCACGAAGGACGTGGCCGACGAGATCAAGGAGACGGCGCGAGCGCACCGGGGGTGGAGTCCCCTCGCTCCGGAGGTCGAGCACTGCTCCGACTCGCACGACATCCTTCGGCACCTCAGGGACATGTACGAGGCAGCTCCCGCACGGCCCAGTGCCCGACCGCTCGAGCTCGCCGAGGGCATCGTCGCGCGGGCGGAGGAGAATGCCGTCGAGACGGCCGTACCGGCGCCGGACACCGTCCCTCTCATGGAGTTGCTCTCCGGACTCCGCATGCGCCTGGCCGTCGTGAGCAACAATGCCGAGGAGCCGATCCGGAAATTCCTCGACCGGCCCGATATCCGGCTCGGTTCGACATTTCACGGTGTATTCGGCCGGAACCCGGACGACGCACGGCTCATGAAGCCGGATCCGCACTGCGTCGAGCGCGCCCTCGAGGAACTCTCCCTCGACGCCTCCCACTGTCTTCTCGTCGGCGACACGCTCTCCGACTTCAAGGCCGCCCGGTCGGCCGGGACCTGTTTTCTCGGATACACCCGGAAACCGTCCCGGGCCGCGGACATGAAGGAGAGCGGAGCGGAGGCCGTGGTCTCCTCGCATCAGCCGGTCATACAGGCGGCGCAGCGGCTCCATGCTGCTCGGCGGAAAGACGCTGCTGCGCATCGGACTCGCCTTCGCGGAGCAAGTCCTCCAGTCGCCCTACGGGGCGGTGCTGATGCTGGGCCTGTTCCTCGTAGTCATCGGGCTCCAGGCACACAGCAGGACCTGCACGTCCGCGGGGGTGATGGTGCTCGTCCTGTTCATGGCCCAGGCCTGAACCGGAGTCGAGCGCCGGACCAGTCAACCAGTCAGGTTGGTCGGCCTCTCCCGCAGCAACCGCAGCAGGGGCTCCAGGGAGCCGACGATGTCCTCGACTTCGGCCTCCCGCAGGGACTTCTCCTTGTCCTCGTCGCGTGCATAGCCGAGGAAGGAGACGCCGGCCCGGTGAGCAGCGGTGGCGTCGAACAGGGAGTCGCCGATCATCAGAGCGGTGGACGGGTGCGCCCCCATCGCGTTCAGTGCGCGGTTGAGACAGTGCGGGTCGGGTTTGAGGAGGCCGAGATCCCGGGTGCGGCCGTATATGTGAGGGGCGAAGCAGGAGAGCAGGTCGCGGCTCTTCAGGTACTTGCGAACCGCCTGCGGTGAGTTGTTCGTCGTGATGGCCAGGCGAGAGCCCACCGCCTTCCAGGTACGTATCAACGGGTCGGCCCACGCGGTGGGCATGGCGCCGGCAGCCGCGTGGAGTTCCTCCTTGGTGAGACGTTCCTCCATCTCCGCCACCAGGTCACTGCCACGGTGCCGTCTGTCGATCGCGCGCAGCACCGCCTGCGGGTCCTCGAGCCGCCGCTCCTTCTCATCCAGCAGCTCGGCCAGGCCGAGCCTGTTCAGCCACTCCACGAACCCGGCGGCCACGCCTACGGACGGGTGCCGGGCGAACAGCGTGCAGATCGGCCCGTCGAAGTCCCACAGGACGACCCGCGCACCCGCGATCAGTTCCTTGAGCCTCTCGGTGTCGTACTCCGGCTGTGCTGCCACCGGTTCAGTCTGCGCCGTATCCGTCGTATCTGAAGTCACTAGGAGAGTGTCAGGTCCGTGGTGATGGTTTCCCAGAGGGCGTCGAACCACTTCTGGGATTCCTCCACGAACGCCGCGTCCCGTGCACCGGACTGCTTCACGAAGGAGAAGAGGACGGACTTCGAGCCCAGGGTGTCGTACATCTCCAGCGTCTCCTCCTCGTACTCCTCCCGCCGCTCGGCGAGAACGTAGTAGCCGATCAGCGCTTCCGCGTCGTTGAGCAGGTACAGCTTGACCGGCGGAGTGAAGGGCAGCGCGCGGAAGGTGACGTGCACGTCGATGCCGTGGGTGGACCGCACGGCCTGCAGGTTGTGCCGCAGCACCTGCGCCTGGGCGTTGCGCATCGCCAGCCAGCGCTGGTGGACCCGGTCACCCTCGCTGCTCTCGAGCGGGACGGGAAACGCGAGGTTGATGTCCCGGGACGGCAGCAGGATGCGGACGTCGATCGACTCGGGACGGAGGGTGCCCTCATGGATCAGGCGGATCGGCTCGCCCAGGGCGAGCATCAGACTCTCGGCCGTGAGGCAGACGGCATCGATGCGGACGTGCGCCGCCGCGAACGCCTCCGTCAGCCGTGGCGCCAGCCCGACCATCGTCGGCTGCGGTCCCTCCCACCCCGGCGACGACGCGGCGATCCGCGGCGGGCTGCCCCGGCTCACGTTGGTGAGGAGACCGTCTTCCTGGAGCGCGCGCAGGGCCTGGCGTACGGTTCCTCGCTCGACGCCGAACTCATCGGCCAGTTCGGCCTGGGTGGGCAGGCGGTCGCCCGCCTTCAGGTCTCCGACGCGGATCCGTTCCCGCAGGATGTCGGCGATCTCCTGGGGCGAGAGTCTCCTGCTGCCGTTCACTGACACGTTCTCCTGAGTCACGACCAAACGCTACAACTCTCACCCATCTATGGGCAGTTGTTTGTAGCTTGTTTCAAAGTAGGGGCCAAGTGGGGACAACTTAGTCAGAGTTGGCGTCAAGTTGGTTGAGTTGGCGGAAGTAATCCTTCCATCCCCAGGAGCCCGAAGGGGGAAACACAGATGCCCGTCCTCGCACTCCTCTCCGCCGTGTTCGTCGTCGGCGTCGAGCAGACCCTCCAGTGGAAGTACGGTGCCACCGGCATCATCGGCCTGCTGCTGCTCACCATAGGCATCAAGGCCAAGAGCCCCGCGGTCAGTTCGATCGGGGCCGTCGTCCTCGCCCTCCTGATCTCGGGCCCCGCCCTGTGAGCCATGGGTACCAGGCGTGCCGGCAGTGCAACGAACACACAGGTCAAACGCTGTGGGAGACGATCAGCTCGTGAGCACCAGCTCCGAACTGATCGTCTCCCACAGTGCGTTGAACCACACATGCGACTGCTCCACGAACGTCGTGTCCCGCAGCCCGGCCCCCTGCTCGAAGGCGAACAGCAACGACTGGAGGCCCGGGGCGTCGTACATCTCCAGCTGCTGGTGGTCGATCTCCACCTCGCTGCGCGCCAGTGTGTAGTACGCGAAGAGCGCCTCCGTGCTGTTGAGCAGGTACAGCTTCACCGGCGGAGTGAACGGCAGCGCACGGAAGCTGACCTGGACGTCGATGCCGTGTGTGGTGCGCAGCGCCAGCAGATTGTGCTGGAGCACCTGGCCCTGGGCGTTGCGCTGGATTAGCCAGCGCCGGCGCAGCTGTTCGTCGGCGTCGTCGGCCGAGGCGTCCACCGGCGTCGGGAAGGCGAGCGAGATGTCGCGGCTCGGCAAGAGCACACGGACGTCGACCTTGGCCGGTTTCAGCTGTCCGGCGTGAATCTGGCGGAGCGGTTCGCCGATGGCGAGCGTGAGGGAGACCGAGGTGAGACACAGGGCGTCGATCTCGACGTGCGGGGCCGCGAAGGCGGCGGCGATGCGCGGGGCGAGGGCCACCATGGTGGGCTGCGGCGGGGCTCCGGGGCCGGTCAGCGCCCTGCCGAGGTCGGGTGCGACCGTCGCCGGGGCCCCTTTGGATACATTGGTGAGCAGGTGCTCCGACTGCAGGATGCGCAGGGCCTGGCGTACTGCTCCGCGCTCGACGCCGAACTCGTCGGCCAGCTTGGCCTGGGTGGGCATGCGCTGGCCGGGCCGCAACTCGCCCGCGGTGATCCGGGCGCGCAGCGCGTCGGCCACCTCCCGATGTGACTTCTGTGGCCGCTGTGCACTCTTCCGCCCATTGACGGAGACGGGTTTCGGCTCCACGACCAAACACTACAACTTCCCGCCATCTTTAGGCAGTTCCGGGGAAGGTGGTTATGAGACGCGTCCAAGCGGTCATAAGTACAGTGAAGTTGGTCGCCAACTTAGGCAACATGGTCAAACTTTCCAAAGGTTGGCCACCAGAGTGGGATCTCTCGACCATCGCCCCGAAGGAGACCGGCATGCCGCTCGTCTACCTCGCCGTCGCCGCACTCGCCATCGGATTCGAGCAGCTCGTCCAGTGGAAGTACGGGCCGATGGGCATCATCGCCTTCCTGGCGCTGTCCATCGGCATCAAGGCAAAGAACACCATGATCGGCGGCATCGGCGCGGTGATCCTCGTGATGCTGCTCGCCCACTAGGTCCTGTCGTCAAATTCCCGTCGTCCGCCCGGAGGGCGGGCCGCGCGGCGTCTGGTGCGTGCGATCGCAAGGCGCCGGAGCGCCCTCGTGGCGGAGCCACGTGGGCGGTTCGGCAACGCGGCGAGCGTGCGTGCCAGGCGTCGCGCGGCAGGCGGGAATTTGACGACAGGGCCTAGGGTCCTGTCCTCCAGGACCCGGCGACCAGGTTCGGCCGTCCGGGCTCCCTTCCGGAGGGGAGCCGGGAGCCCGGTCGGTCTGCACCAAAGGCACAGCCACAACTTCACATCGACAACCGAACAGCGAACCCGCACAGCCACAACCGCATACAGATGCAGGCGCACAGCCCACAACCACAACTGAACAGCTCGCTACGGATGAGCAGACCTGTCGCCGGCAGAGAGGAGCCTCAGAAGATGTCCGGGCACCAAGGTCGCCTGGACGTACGCAGCAGGGCGTCGGCCACCCGGGCGGCGCCCGCTCGTTCTTCCCGCACCCGACCCAGCGCGACGAGCCGCACGACGGACTCGTCGCCGAGCCAGAGACGGCCCAAGTCGGCGACATCGAGGGTGAGTTCGGCGGCCGCTGCGGTCGGCGTACAGGACGCCCCGCCCTCCGACGCCTGAAGCAGATACCGCCCGCCGGTCAGCCCACCCGCATCCACGACCTCCAGCACCAGCGCCCCCTGCCCCTCGTACGTCCGCGCCTCCAGCGCCCGTACGACATCCAGGATCCGCACCCACAGCCAGTCCGCCAGCGTCGTGACCCGGGCGGCCCGCGGATCGGGCAGATAGAGGGGTAGCAGGTCGTCGGGGGCCCGCCAGCCGCTCTTGACCGTGGTGATCCAGTCGATCGAGCACAGGTAGCGCCACAGGGCGCGCTCGGCGTCCGGTGTCGCCGCGATCAGCCAGTTCACGGTCGCCGTGTTCAACGGCTGCTTGCCGTCACCCCAGTGGTCGTCCGCCGTGTACGACACCAGCCCCTCGACCTCGCCGCCCGCCGAGCGGTACACGGCGAAGAAGGGCTCGGTCCACGGGGACCGGTCCAGGCGCAGCACCCCCGTGTTGACCAGCCACCAGCGCTCGTCCCGGTCGACGGCACCCGGCTGGGCGCGCCGCACCCTCTCGAACAGCTCCGGGCCGATCTTGCGTACGTCCGCCCCGTCCACGAGGTCGATACGGCCGCCGTCCTCGGGACCGGCCCACCGCGGGTCGAGGCCGGTCCGGGGGACGTCGACGGTCCACTGGGCCGTCGACGTGGCGGGGCCGAAGCCGTAACGGCCGTAGATCGGGTACTCGGCGGCGATCAGGGTCGCGACGACGTCCCCGCGTTCCTTCGCGGCGGCCAGATCCTGGGCCATCATGCGGGTGAGCAGGCCGCGGCGGCGGTGGGTGGGGGTGACGGTGACGTTGGAGATGGCGTCGGCGGGGACCGGGGTGCCGCCGACCGCGGTGATCTCCTGCGCGAACGACCGGAAGGTGGCGATGCAGCGGCCGGCGTCGAAGGCACCCAGCGTGCGGGCCGGGACGATGTACGACTTGCGGTCCGCGATCTCCGTCTCGGCGACGTCGGGGGTGCGCAGGAAGCCGGTGTTCAGGGCCCTGATCCAGTCGGGGAGGTCGGCCTCGGTGATCGGGCGGACGTCGATGGGGGATTCGGGACGGCTCATGCGGCCCACGGTAGGTGGACGGGCGCGGGGTGTCGCCGAATTTTCCCGGCCCCGGCACCCCGCCCCCGCCCCCGCCTCCTTCGTCCAC
>NZ_LLZG01000077.1 GCF_001509475.1 Streptomyces regalis | reverse complement strand
AGGGGGGCTCCCCTTGGTGGAGGTGGGGGGGGGGGGGAGGGTGGATGGTGAAGAGGGGGATGGTGGTGGCGCCTGGGGGGGGGAGGGGGGGGGCCTTCGCGGCCCGCTCGGCCTCGGCGAGCACCTCGGCGGGGAAGGTACCGGAGACGCCGAGTTCGGTACGCAGTGCGGTGAGGGCGGTCCGGAGGGGGGCCTCGGGGGCGCCGGTCACTCGGATGTGGCGGCGGGGCATGAGTCGAGCGTAGGGCGAGGGCCGCCGGGCGGCACGCCGTACCCTCTGTGGCGGAGTTCGATTGAAGGAGTACGTGTGCTTGTCCTGCTGCCGCCTTCCGAAGGCAAGGCCTCGTCCGGTCGGGGTGCGCCGCTGAAGCTGGAGTCGTTGTCCCTGCCCGGGCTGAGCGAGGCCCGGGAGGCCGTGCTGAGCGAGCTGGTCGAGCTGTGCAGCGGCGACGAGGACAAGGCGCGGGACGTACTCGGGCTGAGTGAGGGGCTGCGGGGCGAGGTCGGCAAGAACGCCGAGCTGCGGACGGCGGGGGCACGGCCGGCCGGGGAGATCTACACCGGGGTGCTGTACGACGCCCTCGACCTGGCGTCGCTGGACGCGGCCGCGAAGAAGCGGGCGGCTCGGTCGCTGCTCGTGTTCTCGGGGCTCTGGGGCGCGGTGCGCATCAACGACCGCATCCCCTCCTACCGCTGCTCGATGGGCGTGAAGCTGCCCGCCCTCGGCGCGCTCGGCGCGTACTGGCGGGCGCCGATGGCGGACGTGCTGCCCGAGGCGGCCGGGGACGGGCTGGTGCTGGACCTGCGGTCGTCGGCGTACGCGTCGGCGTGGAAACCGAAGGGCGAGGTGGCCGGGCGGACGGCGACGGTACGGGTGCTGCACGCGCCGACCCGGAAGGTCGTCAGCCACTTCAACAAGGCGACGAAGGGGCGGATCGTACGGAGTCTGCTGTCCGCGGGGGCGGCTCCCGGTGGGCCGGCCGAGCTGGTCGAGGCGCTTCGGGACCTCGGGTACGAGGTGGAGGTGGAAGCGCCGGCCAAGGCGGGGAAGGCGTGGATGCTGGATGTGCTGGTGGCGGAGATCCACTGACCCCCATCCATAACAGCCACCCATAACAGCCGCCCGTAGCCGCCCGTAGCTGCCTTCCATTGCAGCATGCGCAATGACCTTTGCACATGCTGCTTGCCGTGGGCAGGATGACGCCATGGCCTCAGTCCTGGATCTCGCGCCCGTCGTCCCCGTGGTCGTGGTCGACGACCCCTCCGACGCCGTACCTCTGGCCCGGGCCCTGGTCGCGGGCGGGCTGCCCGCGATCGAGGTGACGTTGCGGACGCCGGCCGGTCTGGACGCGATCCGGGAGATCGCGGACGCGGTGCCGGACGCGATGGTCGGGGCCGGCACGGTGATCACGCCGGAGCAGGTGCGGGAGTCGGTCGCGGCGGGGGCCCGTTTTCTGGTCAGCCCCGGCTGGACGGACGTACTCCTGGATGCCATGCGCGCGTCGGGGGTGCCGTATCTGCCGGGGGTGTCGACCACGTCCGAGGTGGTGGCGCTGTTGGAGCGCGGGGTGCGGGAGATGAAGTTCTTCCCGGCCGAGGCGGCGGGCGGTACGGCGTATCTGAAGTCGCTGTACGGTCCCCTGCCGCAGGCCCGGTTCTGTCCGACCGGCGGGATCGGTCCGGCGTCGGCGCCCGACTACCTCGCTCTGCCCAACGTCGGGTGCGTGGGCGGGAGTTGGATGCTCCCGGCGGACGCGGTGGCCGCGCGGGACTGGGGGCGGGTCGAGGCGCTGGCGCGGGAGGCGGCCGGGCTCAGAGGGTCAGGCGCGCAGGTGTGACGTGTCGTTGAACAGCCGTACGCTCGCGTTGCCGTCGGTGTAGTAGGCCACCACCGAGAGCGAGGCCGCCGAGAGTTCCATGCGGAACAGGGACTCGGGCGGGGCGCCCAGGGCGAGGCGTACGAACGTCTTGATCGGGGTGACGTGCGTGACGAGGAGGACCGTGCGGCCCGCGTACGCCGCGATCAGCTTGTCGCGGGTGGCGGCGATGCGGGTGGCGGTTGCCGCGAAGCTCTCGCCGTCGCCGGTGGGGCGGGCGTCCGGGTCGGCCAGCCAGGCGGTGAGGTCGTCCGGGTAGCGCTCGCGGACCTCGCCGAAGGTGAGCCCCTCCCAGGCGCCGAAGTCGGTCTCGCGCAGGCCGTCGTCGACGGTCACGTCGAGGCCGAGGCGGGCGGCGACGATGCCGGCGGTCTCCCGGGTACGGGCGAGCGGCGAGGCCACGACGGCCTGGACGGTGCCGCGCCGGGCGAGGGCAGCGCCTACGCGCTCGGCCTGCTCCCGGCCGACGTCGGAGAGGGACGGGTCCGTGCCGCCACTGCCGGAGAATCGCTTCTGCGGAGTGAGCGGGGTCTCGCCGTGCCGGAGCAGTACGAAGGTGGCCGGCGCCCCCATGTCGGCGGGCGCCCAGCCGGTCGAGGGCGTGGCCACGGTGCGCGCGGCCCTGACGTCGGCCTCGGCCTTCGCAGCTCCGCCGCCCGGGGACTCCGCCGTTTCACGGTGGGCGGATGAAGAACCGGAGGAAGCCGGCGCGGCAGAGCCCCGCCCCTCCGCCGGCACCGCATGCCCCTCCGTCGGCACCGCACGCCCTTCCGCCAGTGCCGCTCGCGCTCGCGCCGCACCCGCGGCGGCGTCTCCCGGCGGGCCAGACGGCTCAGGCTCAGCCGCGGTCACCCCGGTCAGCGCAGCCCTCGCCGCCCTCGCGTCAGCCGCCTCCAGCTCCGCCATGGAAGCCGCCGCCGACCACTGCTCCCCCCGCTTCCCGGCGTCCATCGCCTCGTTGGCCAGCCGGTCCGCGTGCTTGTTCTGCTCCCGGGGGATCCACTCGTACGTCACCTGCGTCGCCGGCAGGACCCGCGCCGCCTCGAACGCCAGCGGCTTCATGTCCGGGTGCTTGATCTTCCAGCGGCCCGACATCTGCTCGATGACCAGCTTGGAGTCCATGCGGACGTGGACCGTGGCCGTCGGGTCCAGTTCGTGTGCGGCGCGCAGGCCGGCGACCAGGCCCCGGTACTCGGCGACGTTGTTCGTGGCGATGCCGATGTACTCGGCCGCCTCGGCCAGCGTCTGGCCCGTGGCCGCGTCGATGACCACGGCACCGTAGCCCGCGGGCCCCGGGTTGCCCCGTGAACCGCCGTCGGCCTCGACGATGAACTCCCTCACGCCAGAAGCTCCTAGAGACCCGACTCGGCCGTACGCACCAGAATCCGGCGGCAGTTCTCGCAGCGCACCACCGTGTTCGGCGCCGCCGCGCGGATCTCGCTCAGCTCGGTGATGGCGAGCTCCTGACGGCAGCCCTGACAGGTGCGCTGGTACAGCTTGGCCGCGCCGATGCCGCCCTGCTGCTGGCGCAGCTTGTCGTAGAGCCCCAGGAGGTCGGCCGGGACGGCGCCCGCGATGACCTCGCGCTCCTTCGTCACCGTCGCCACCTCGCCGTCGATCTCCTCGAACGCGGCGTCCCGGCGGGCGGTCGCGTCATCGACCTTCCCCTGGACGGCACCGACCCGCTCGGTCAGCTCGGCGACCCGCTCCTGCGCGGACTCACGGCGCTCCATGACCTCCAGGACGATGTCCTCCAGGTCGCCCTGCCGCTTGGCGAGGGAGGCGATCTCGTGCTGGAGGTTCTCCAGGTCCTTCGGGGAGGTGATGGCGCCGGAGTCCAGGCGCTGCTGGTCGCGGGCGGCGCGCTGGCGCACCTGGTCCACGTCCTGCTCGGCCTTGGTCTGCTCGCGGGCGCAGTCGCTCTCCTCGGTCTGCGCGGCCACGAGCAGGTCACGCAGCTGCGTGTGGTCCTTGGTCAGCGTCTCGATCTCGGCGTGCTCCGGCAGCGACTTCCGCTTGTGCGCGAGCTGCTGGAGGCGGACGTCGAGGGCCTGGACGTCGAGGAGGCGGATCTGGTCGGCGGGCTCGGCGTTCAGTTGGGGGCTCCAGATGTGTCCGTGGTGGTGGACGCCGCGTGGGCGGTCCAGGGGTCGGTGACCGTCTTCGAGACGTGGACCCGCAGGTCCCATCCCTTGCGGTCGGAGATCTCGTCGAGCTGGGCGGCGGCCAGCTCGCACCAGGGCCACTCGGTGGCCCAGTGCGCCGCGTCGAGCAGCGCGAGAGGTCTGGGGGCCACAGCCGCCGTGAATTCTGCCGCCGGGTGGTGGCGCAGGTCCGCGGTGAGGAAGGCGTCGACGCCGGCGGCGCGTACCTGGTCGAAGAGGCTGTCGCCGGAGCCGCCGCTGACGGCGATCGTGCGGACCGTCGCCTCCGGGTCGCCGGCGACGCGGATGCCCTGCGCGGTGGCGGGCAGCCGCTCGGCGGCGCGGGCGGCGAGTTCGCGGACGGTGAGGGGGTGGTCGAGCTCGCAGACGCGGCCCAGGCCCCGGCGGCCGTCCGGATCGGTCGCGTCGGGCACCAGCGGTCGTACGACCCGCAGGTCCAGCGCACCGGCCAGCGCGTCGCTGACGCCCGGGTCGGCCGTGTCCGCGTTGGTGTGCGCGACGTGCAGCGCGATGTCGTTCTTGATCAGGGTGTGGACGACCCGGCCCTTGAAGGTGGAGGCCGCGACCGTCGTCGTACCGCGCAGGTAGAGCGGGTGGTGGGTGACCAGCAGGTCGGCGCCCAGCTTCACCGCCTCGTCCACGATCTCCTGGACCGGGTCCACGGCGAACAGGACCCGGGAGACCTCCTGGTCGGGGTCGCCCACGACAGTGCCGACCGCGTCCCAGGACTCGGCCCGCTCGGCGGGCCACAGGTTCTCCAGCGCGGTGATGACTTCAGACAGACGGGGCACGGGGCCAAGGCTACCTGGCTGGTCCGTACGGCCGTACCGGCGCCGGAGCCGCTGGTGTCCTGCGCGGATCGCGTCCATGGCCGGCCCCTGGCCACTCGGTGGCCGCGACCGGCCCGCCCAGCACAATCGCCCCCGTTTCCTCAGGCGAATCGTTCCTCGGCCACCCCTTTGTGTGAAGGGGACCTCGCCGATCCCACGTCTGTGCGTGCGAAAACTAGCTTCGTGACCGGAGGTGACCGGACCATGACGGCCTGTGCGATCGAACCCGCGGCGGAGCATGAGGACGACGATGAGCCTCGGACGGTATGCACCATCACGGCGGACGGTTCCTACGCCGCCCGCCTCGCGCTGGACGGCGACTGCTGGTTCCCGGAGCGCTGGACCCTCGACGGCCCCGAGCCCTACGCCGTGCCGCTGCCCGCCCACCAGCCGGAGGAGCCCGGCACCGAGGTGCAGCCCATGGGCGACGGCCGGGTCCTCATCCGCCGCCCCACCGACGGACGGCACGTCTTCTCACTGCTGTATCCGACCGGGCCCGGCACCGGTGAGCTGCTGCTGGGCGCCGTCCAGTGCCCGGACGAGGGGACCCGGCTGCGGATGCTGCCCCCGGCGCCGGGCGGCGACAAGGCGTACGCCCTCGCGGTGGGCCGGCGTTCCAGCGCGGTGTGGCTGGTGGCGGGGGGTGCCTTCGGGCCCGAGCACGTCGCGGAGGTCCCGGGGCGCTGCTCGGGCGGGGTGTGGCTGGACCGGGGCGGGCGGATACTGGCGCTCGACCGGGAGCGCGGGGGCCGTACGAAGGCCGTCGTGGTCGATCTGGAGCGGGGCGGCGAGGTGTCGCCGCTGCTGCAGATCGCGGACGACAGCGACGACCGGCTGCTGCTCGCCGACCCGGACAGCGGGCTGCTGCTGATCCGGTCGGACGCCCCCTCGCCGGGGCAGGAACGGTTGGGCTGGGGGGTGCTGGGCAGCACCCTGCCGGTGCGCTTCCCGGAGTGCCTGCGGGTGCCCGACTGCGCGGTGACACCGTTCGCGATCCAGCCGGGGCAGGTGCTGACGCCGGAGAGCTGCGGGGTGGCGCTGCGCATCGACGGGCCGGTCGGGAGTTGGGTGGGGGCGTGGCGGCCCGCCGAGCGCCGGGTACGTCATCTTCCGGCGCCCGAGGGGTGGTTGGCGGGGGCCGGGTTGTGGACGCGGGAGGGGGTGCTGCAACTGCCGTACACGACGAGCGCGGTGCCCTGTGGAGTAGCGCGTTGGGAAGCGCCCCAAAGGGGCGCGGGTCTGGATTCGAATTGCAGCTACCGCCGCGCGGGCGCGACAAGCCACGACGGCGCGGCACCGGCGCAACAAGATGACCCGGCACCCACAGAGCCCCCCTCACCGCCGGAGGCCCCCGCGGCGACGCGCCCCGTGCCGTTGCAGCAAGCGCCGTTGGGCGGTCTTGTAACGAAGTAGTGGCGGTTGGCGCGGCCGCCTGGATTCGGCCCGTGGTCGTCTGGTTAAACTCGCCCGGCTGTAAGAAAGATCATGTTGACGGGGTGAGTTTTCCGATGAGCAACGCCAGCACGACCCAGCCGGGGCCGGCCGACGTTCACGACGTTCAGAAGGCTTCCGGCCACGGCAGGCACCGGGGTCCGGTGTCGTCCCACGACAGCGAGACGGCTCCCCGCGGCCGTCACCGCAAGCCGGTTGAAGAGGCCGAGGCGGCAGCCTGACGCCGACGCCGCACGGCCCCGCCCCTCACCACGAGGGGCGGGGCCGTTCCGCTTCCTACGCCTTCCTGCGCCCTCTGCCTGCGACCCTCTCCTACGACCTTTTGAGGCCCAGCACTTCCACCGCCCCGAAGGTCTCCCCCTGCGGCCGGTCCGCGTAGTGCGGACCGAGTACGGCGTCCAGTTCGTCGTAGGTGAACGTCTCCTGCTTGCTGTCGAACTTCGCGGCCACCCGCGGCCGTTCGACGATCGCCACCATGCCGCCGTGTACGACGAGCAGCTGGCCGTTGATCCGGGCGGCGGCCGGAGCGGCCAAGTAGCCGACGAGCGGGGCGACATGCTCGGGGGCCAGCGGGTCCAGGCCGTTCTCCGGCTGGTCGAGGCCCGCGAAGACGTCCTCGGTCATGCGGGTCCGGGCGCGCGGGCAGATGGCGTTCGCGGTCACGCCGTACTTGGCGAGTGCGAGGGCCGTGGAGGTGGTGAGCCCGACGATTCCGCCCTTCGCCGCCGCGTAGTTGGGCTGCCCGGCGGACCCCGCGAGGAACGCCTCCGACGAGGTGTTCACCACCCGCCCGTACACCGGCCCGCCCGCCGCCTTGGACCGCTCACGCCAGTGCGCGGCGGCGAAGCGGATGGTGTTGAAGTGGCCCTTGAGATGGACCCGGATCACCGAGTCCCACTCCTCCTCGGCCATGGAGAAGACCATGCGGTCGCGCAGGATGCCCGCGTTGTTGACCAGGATGTCCAGCTTGCCGAACTCGGCGATCGCCGACTCGACGAGCGCACCGGCCTGTGGGAAGTCGGCGACGTCCCCGGTGTGGGCGAGTGCCTTGCCGCCCGTCGCGCGGATCTCGGCGGCCACCTCCTCGGCGGGCCCGGCGGAGGCCGCGCCCGAGCCGTCCCGGCCGGGCTGTCCGTAGTCGTTGACGACGACGGCGGCGCCGAGCCGGGCGAGCTCCAGCGCCTCGGCCCGGCCGAGACCGCGCCCGGCACCGGTGACGATCGCGGACAGTCCCTCAAGTGGCAGTGACATACGTCCCCTTCCACATACGGCCCTTCGACGGTCAGATCTCGATGCACGTACGCAGCGCCGTGCCCGTCCGCATCTGGTCCAGGGCCTCGTTGATGTCGGCGAGCGGCACACGGTGGGTGATCAGGCCGGCGAGGTCGATCCGGCCCGCGCGCCAGAGCGCGATCGTCCGCTCGTAGGAGCGCAGGACGTCTCCGCCGCCGTACATGGACGGCAGGATCCGCTTCTCGTCGAAGAACAGCTCGAACATGTTGAGCTGGAGGAAGTCGTCCATCGCTCCGGCGCCCACGACGACGAGCGTGCCACCGCGCCGGGTGTTCTCGTAGGCCGTGCGGGCGGTGGCGGACTTGCCGACGACCTCGAAGACGTAGTCGAAGCCCTCACCGGCGGTGACCTGTTGCTTGGCGTCGGCCAGCCCGTCCGGGGAAACCGCCTTCGTGGCACCGAACTTCAGCGCGGACTCGCGGCGCGAGGCGACCGGGTCGACGGCGACGATCTCGGCGGCGCCCTTGAGCCGGGCGCCCTGGATCGCGGAGATGCCGACGCCCCCGCAGCCGATGACGGCGACCGACGAACCGGCCTCCACTTCCGCCGTGTTGAGCGCGGCGCCGAGCCCGGTCGTCACCCCGCAGCCGATGAGGGCGGCGATGTCGAAGGGGACGTCGTCGGGGATCGGCACCGCGCATCCGGCGTCGACGACGACCTCCTCGGCGAAGGTGCCGGTGCCGGCGAAGCCGAAGACGTCCCCGGCAGGGCGCTTGAAGTTGGGGGTGCCGGCGTTCATGAAGCCGGCCAGGCACAGCTCGGTCTGGCCGCGCTTGCAGGCGGGGCAGGCGCCGCAGGCGGGGAGCCAGCAGACGACGACCCGGTCGCCGGGCTTCAGGGTGCGCACGCCTTCCCCGACTTCGACGATCTCGCCCGCACCCTCGTGACCGGGCACGAAGGGCCCCGGCTGCGGGAGCACCCCCGCCATCGCGGACAGGTCCGAGTGGCACAGCCCGGTCGCCCGCACCCGGACCCTCACCTTGCCGGGCCCAAAGCCCACCGCCTCGACGTCGTCGAGGACCTCGAGCTTGTCCTGACCGATCTCGTGCAGTACGGCTGCTCGCATGGTGCGGCTCCCCTCGTACGGCGTTCTGGACTCAGGTGTGTGCGGTGTCAGGCGTGTTCCACGATGGTGTCGGCGAGGACGGGCGCGTCCTCCCGCTCAACGGCGCTGACAGCGACCCGTACACGGTCGTCGCCGGGCCACATGCGGATGCGCAGGGTCTCCCCCGGATACACGACCCCGGCGAACCGGGTGGCGTACGACCGCACCCGGGCCACGTCCCCGCCGAGCAGCGTGTCCACGACCGCCTTGAGGGTCATGCCGTAGGTGCACAGCCCGTGCAGGATGGGCCGTTCGAACCCGGCGACCTTGGCGAACTCGGGGTCGGCGTGCAGGGGGTTCCAGTCGCCGGAGAGGCGGTACAGCAGGGCCTGGTCCTCGCGGACGGGCCGCTCGACGACCCGGTCGGGTTCACCGGCGGGCGGTTCGAGCCGCCCGGACGGCCCCCGGTCTCCTCCCCACCCTCCTTCTCCCCGTACGAAGATCTGGGCGTCGTTGGTCCACAACGGGCCGTCGGCGTCGGCGACTTCGGTGCGCATGACGAGGACGGCGGCCTTGCCCTTGTCGTGGACGGCGGCGATACGGCCGGTGGCGGTCGCGGTTCCCTGCACCGGGATGGGGCGGTGGAGGGTCAGCGACTGGCCGCCGTGCAGGACCTTGGCGAGGTCGACCTCGACGCCGGGCATGGACAGGCCGCTGATCACTCCGGGCGAGCCGGAGCCGGCGACGGTGGCGAAGCTCGGCAGGACGTGCAGGCGGGACTCGAGGGTGTAGCGCAGCTCATCGGGGTCGGTCGCCGGGGTGCCGGCTCCGATACCGAGGTGGTAGAGCTGCACGTCCTTGGAGTTCCAGGTGATCTCGCCCGTCCGGGGCTCTGCTGCAACGGCCTTGGCCGCGTCGATGGGCATGGGGCTCCTGAAGGCTCGCTCTGGGGATCGGAGACCTCGGTACGGCTGTCCGCACCGTCGGCCGCACCGAGGTCGTCACGGGCCGTTCTAGAACGCGTTCCAGTCCGGCGCCCCCTGTATAGCCGAGCTCCCCGCACTTGTGAAGGCTCCTGACGCTGCATCAGATCGGGTTCGCCGGTTCGGCGTGGCCGCCTTGTGCCTACCGGAGCACGTACCGGCATGCACCGGCCCCGACGCACGGAGAGGACGACTCCGGTTTCTCGCGCACTCGCAGCCGGAGACGACCGCCCCGGTGGCGAGTTCGAGCCACATCCACAGGTTCCCTCACTGATTCGCCTGCCGTTCATGGCGGTCGGGGAAACCGCCGATCGTCGCCATCTGGTCATCAACTCCCTTGCGATCACGCGCTGTTGTGTGCCCGGGCGGTAGACTGGCCAGGACCCAGTCAACGGGTTCCGATGAGCCGGGACGACGCGCAGGGGGATGCACATGAACCACTTGGGCCACGCCGGTTCCGCCGCGTGGTTACCCCGGGTCCGCTCGATGAGCGGCTTTCCGCGGTTTCGGCCTCCATGCATGGACATTGGCCGTCCGGGTGACGCGTGCACTTACTCCTATGGGATCCGGACGCCGATGTTCTGACAGAACTCGGAAGGATCATCGTTGTCTGCTCCGTCACCGGTGTGCAATCACCGGGTCTTCATCGTTGTCATCGTTGCCCTCTTGTCGATCATCGCGGGCATCGTCGTCGGAATCCTCATGAGCGCGGGGGGCGCCGGACTCCCAGCAGCGCTCATCGGGGGAGGGGGCGGCTTCGTCTCCTCCGTGACCGTGAGCCTGCTCATCACGAACGCCGTCGGGCTGACCTGATCGCGACGGGTGGCGCCACTCGAAAGCCGATTCCCCAGGGTCGCGCCACCCCTCTCCCACCAGGCCCGTTCCCCATACGCTGCCCCTGTGAACGAGATGCCGCGGGACCACCGGCCCGCCAAGTCCATCAGAGTCCTGCTCGCCGAGGACCAGGGCATGGCGCGCGGAGCACTCGCCTTACTGCTCGGGATGGAGCCGGACATCGAGGTCGTGGCGCAGGTGTCGGCCGGGGACGCGATCGTGGACGCCGCCCTCGTCCACCGGCCGGACGTGGCCCTTCTCGACATCGAGCTTCCGGGTCGCAGCGGGCTGGACGCCGCGGCCGAACTGCGCGAGCAGGTTCCCGACTGCCGGGTGCTGATCCTGACGACCTTCGGCCGCCCCGGATATCTGCGCCGGGCCATGGAGGCGGGAGCCGCCGGTTTCCTGGTGAAGGACGGCCCCGTGGAGGAACTGGCGGTCGCGATCCGCCGCGCCCTGACCGGCGAGACGGTGATCGACCCGGCCCTCGCCGCGGCCGCTCTCAGCGCCGGCCCCAACCCGCTCACCGCCCGTGAGTGCGACGTCCTCAACGCCTCGGCGGACGGCGCCACGGTCGCCGACATCGCCGGCAGGCTCCACCTCTCCGAGTCCACCGTCCGCAACTACCTCTCCTCCGCCATCGGCAAGACCGGCACCCGCAACCGGACGGAGGCACTGCGGGAGGCACGGCAGCGGGGGTGGCTGTAGCGCTGCAGTCCACTCCGGGCCTCTCCGCTCCCTACTCCGACACATACGCCTCCTTGGCGACCGTGTCGTCCGGCGCCACGCACACGAACCAGTTCACCGGGGAGCCGTCCACCGGGCGGATCACCTGGTCGTCGGTGTTGATGTCGTAACCCGCCGGCACCCTGCGGACGTCGGTCATCGTGCCGTCCTTCCAGGTGCACGTGACGGTCCGGGCGGTCTTGCCGACCTGCCCGATCACCAGGCGGTTGGGGCCTTCGGAGCCCGGGTCCAGCGGGAGTGAGGCAGTCTCGATGTCCGAGCCGGACATGTTGCTGTCCCCATGGGTGAACACGTCCAGCATCGTGATCTGCGGCTCGGCGCCGGCACCGTATGTGCGGGCCACGAAGAATGCCTTCCTGCCGATCAGTTCGGAAGGCTTGCCCACGGGCCGGTCGCCGTAGGTGGCCATCGCCGCCCACTGGGCCTGTGCCTCCGCCGCGTCCCTCGGCGCACCCCACACGTCGATCGTGATCCACCACTCCTTACCGTGGTCGTTGCCGGTCGCGATCGTGGATCGCTGAGGCACGTACACATGCCGGTCCTCCGCCGACGACGGCTGCGTCGCCATGTGTGAGCCCCGGCTCCCGTCCCCGCCGGGCAGTCCCGCCATTGCCAGCGTCCCCGCCGATCCGACCAGCGCCAGGGCCGTGGCCGTCGCCAGCGCCCAGCGGCGGGCCCTGCGGCGGCGGCCACCGCGGAGCACCGCGTCGTAGGGGGCTATACCGATCTCGACCTCGTCCGCGGCGTCGGCCAGCAGGAAGGCGATGTCCGTGTTGGTCATGTCGTGACTGGTCATGCCGTGGTTCGTCTCCCGGTCCGCGCTCATCACTTACGCCCTCCCTGCGTCACCATCTCGACCAGTCCGGGTATGGCGCGGAGTTTCGCGATGCCCTTGGCCGCGTTGCTCTTCACCGCGCCGACGGAGCAGTCCATCGCCTCCGCCGTCTGCGTCTCGGTCAGGTCCTCCCAGTACCGCAGGACCACCGCCTCCCGCTGCCGTGGCGGCAGTTGGGCGAGCGCCGCCAGCAGGGCGCTGCGGTCCTCGGCCTGGGCGATGCGGTCACCGGTGTCCGCCACCTCGCGCACCAGGCCAAAGTCGTCCTTCGGCGCGAGGAACTCCCTGAGCTTTCTGCGGTGTTTGCGTGCGTGCGCGTTGATCATCACGCGCCGTACATAGGCCTCCGGCTCGTCGGCCGAGCCGACTCGACGCCAGGCCACGTAGACCTGTTCGAGCGTCGACTGGACCAGGTCCTCCGCGGCATGCTGCTCCCCCGTGAGGAGAAATGCCGTCCGCATCAGCCGCGGCCAGCGGCCGATGACAAAGCTCTGGAACTCCGAGTCCCGAGCCGCCTTGCGATCCCCCATGGGCACCTCCTAGATATTCAAAGGAGTCCATGAGCTGCCCGGACCGTTGCCTCAGGACGCGGACCTTTTTCTCGGCAGCCACAACAGCATCAGCGCCGCCCCCGCCACGAGCACCACCGCCGACGTACGGAACACCAGCGCGTACCCCTCCGTCAGCGCCTGCGGCGCCCCGCTCCCACTTCCGCTCCCGCTCCCCGCCGACCGCGCCGCCGCGATCGTCGACATGACCGCGAGCCCCAGCGAACCGCCCATCGTGCGCGAGGTGTTGACCAGCCCCGACACCAGCCCGGCCTCACCCGGCCGCGCCCCGGACGTGGCCAGCGCCGCGAGAGGGGTCGCCCCCAGACCCGCGCCCAGCATCATCAAAATCCCCGGCACCATGATCGAGGTCACGTACCCGCCCTGCACGCTCAGCATCGACTGCCAGCCGAAGCCGACGGCCGCGACGACCGTGCCCAGCACCGCCACATTGCGCGCGCCCAGCGCCGGCATCAGCCGCGGCGCGAGCTTGGAGCCGACGAGCACGGCCAGCGAACTCGGCACCAGTGCCAGTCCGGCCTCCAGCGGGGTGTAGCCGAGCACGTTCTGCACGTACAGCGTCATGAAGAACCACATGCAGAACATCGCCGACCCGCACAGGAACATCGCCACGTTCGCCGACGACACCGCCCGCACCCGGAACAGACCGAGCGGCATCAGCGGAGCCGCCGTACGCGACTCCACGACGAGGAAGCCGCCGATCAGCGAAAGGCCGGCCAGCAGCGGCACCACCGTGGCCGTCGCCGTCCAGCCCTCAGCCTCCGTCTGCGAGATGCCGTACGCCAGGGTCGCGAGCCCCGCCGTCACCAGTACCGCCCCCGGCAGGTCCAGCCGCCGCCCGTCCCCCGCCCGGCTCTCCGCGAGCCACCGCACGGCACCGGCCAGCACCACCGCACCCACCGGCACTTTGATCAGCAGCACCCACCGCCACGACAGCACATCGACCAGTACCCCAC
>NZ_LLZG01000076.1 GCF_001509475.1 Streptomyces regalis | reverse complement strand
GGCTACCGGGGTGGCGGCGGGGGCGGGGCGGGGGAACGTCGTTCCGTCCTCGCGGGTGCCGCCGCCTCCGGGGAGGGGCGCTCTGCCAGTGCCGGCGCCCCCGCTGTCCCCGTCCGTTCTCGTGTCCACCGCCCCCTGCACCCACAGCTTCAGCCCGCCGAAGAGGACGAACACGACGGCCGCGATGACGATGTTGACGATCAGTGAGGCCAGGAAGAGCGTCACCTCGTTGCCGGGCAGCTTCTCCCGCTCGACGATGCCGTTGACGATCGAGCCGTAGATGCTGATCGGCGAGAAGCCGCCGCCCTGGGCGCCGTGCACCACCATCGCGCCCATCAGCAGCGGGCTGATCCCGTAGCGGGCGGCGAAGCTCAGCGCGATCGGCGCGACGATCGCCACGGCGGCGGGGCTCACGGCGCCGATCGCGGTGAGCGCGCCGGTGAGGGCGAACATCACCCAGGGGATGAGCGCCACCCGGCCCCGTACGAGCCGGATGGAGGCGTGCACCAGCCAGTCGGTGGTGCCGTTGGACCGGGCGATGGCGAAGAGGTACGTGACGCCGACGAGGACGACGAACAGGTCGCCGGGGAAGCCGGCGAAGATGCCGTCCGCGTCGAGGTCGGCGACCAGGGTGCCGACTCCGAAGGCGGCGGCGAAGGCGAGCGCGCCCATGTTGATCGAGCGGGTGGTGGCGATGACGAACACCACGGCTAGGACGAGGATCGAGATGAGTTCGGGGGACATACGGGCTCCCGTCTTTGGGTCCCGGAGCGGTTGCGGGTTCGGGCGGCAGTGGCCAAGTGGCTGAGCCAATTTGGGCTGCTGGCTGGTTAGCGTGGGCGCGCGGGGACGGCGCGTCAAGGGGGCGCACAGGAATTGGCTCAGCCACCCGACCACTCACCGGCCCCGGTGTTACGCTCCCGGCGAGAGGGGGACTCCGTGACCGACGCCCTGCGCCCCATGACCAAGCAGCGCCTCTACGAGCAGGTGCTCGACCGGCTGCGCGCGTACGTCGCCGAGGGCGGCCTCGGCGCCGGGGACCGGCTGCCGACCGAGCGCGACCTGGCCCAGCGGCTGGGGGTGAGCCGGGCGTCCGTGAAGCAGGCGATCGTCGTCCTGGAGGTGCAGGGCCTGGTGGAGGTGCGGCACGGGGGCGGCACCTACCTCGTGCGGGACAGCCTCGACGTGGAGCCGGTGGAGCGGATGGTCGAGCGCCGCCGACGCCTCCCCGACGTCCTGGAGGCGCGGGAGGCCCTGGAGACGAAACTCGCCGAACTGGCCGCCGAGCGCCGCACGGAGGAGGACCTCGCGGCGATGCGGTCGGCCCTCGCGCACATGGCCGAGGAGATCGAGGGCAACGGCCACGGAGTGGAGGGTGACCGCCTCTTCCACGCCGCGGTCACCGCCGCCGCGCACAGCAGCATCCTCGCCGAGTTCATGCGCTCCATCGCCGCCCAGATCGCCGAGAGCCGCACCGAGTCCCTCCGCCAGCCACACCGCCCCGCCCGCTCCCTCGCCCAGCACCAGGCCATCCTCGACGCGATCGCGGCCGGCCATCCCGGCCGGGCGGCCGCGGCCATGCGGCGCCATGTCCGTACGGTGGCGAAGGTGCGGTTGCTGGACTGGGAGCCGGACGAGCCGGACGGGTCGGACGGGGAAAGCTAGCCGCGGGTTCCGCTCTGCGCGGTGTTCTCACACTCGGTCACGCGATTCCCCCTGGCTCCTTGGCGTGGGCACGTAAAGTCAATCAACGTTTTACATCGGCGCAGGTGTGGTGACACGGCGCGCGGTGAGGCTACGTACGACAAAAGGTCCTCCCCCCACATCCGAACAGGATTGGACCCCATACATGCCCACCGAACTGAGGCGCGCACCCGCGCCCCGGAACACTCCGGCCTGCCCGCCGACCGACGGGCCGTCACAAGGCCACGTCCTCGCGGTCGGCACCCCCGGCCCCCGGCGCGAAAAGCTCACCCGCACCCTCGAGTCCACCGGCTACGCGGTCACCCACGCCGTCCCCGGCGACGTCGGCCGCAGCGTCCGGCAGGCGCCGCCCGACGCGATCGTCGCCCTCGAGGGGCACGGCGGCGTCGAACAGGCCGTGGCGGTCGTGGAGGAGATACGCACCGCACCCCAAGGCCACGTCCTGCCCCTCGTCATGGTCACCACCGGCGGTGAACCCGCCGGTGTGGCACGGCTGTTGCGCAGCGGCGCCGACGACTGCCTGCCGGAGGCCGCCGATCCCGTCGAGCTGTCGGCCCGGATCGCCGCCAAGCTGCACCGCGTCCCGGTCCCCGTCGACCGGCTGGCCCTCGACCCGCGCACCGGCCTGTACTCGGCCCCCCACTTCCACGCCGAACTCGACCGCGAACTGCGCCGCCCCCAAAGCCGTCCCGGACGCCGCGACGGCATCCTCGCGGTGGTCGGCGTGGCCGAGGCGGACACGCTGGAGGAACGGTTCGGGGCGCGGGTGCGCCGCGAGGTCGCCGAACGCCTCGCCGGGATCGCCGAGCGGCTCGGCAACGGCAGCGACCGGCTCGGCTGGGACGAGGAAGGGCGCCTGCTCCTCCTCATGCCCGGCGTGGACGAGGAGACGGCCCGGCGCGCGCTGACGGAGTTCGCCGCCGCCGTGGCCGGCACCCGGTTCGTGGTCGCCGACGAGAACGTACGGCTGACTCCTGCGGTCGGCTGGCTGCCTCTCGCGCAGGCCGACGGCCGTGCGGTCGACCGGGCGGGTGACGCCGTCGCCGAGGCACTGCGCCACCGCGATCTGCGGCCCGTCCGCTACGAGCCGTGGATGCGGGCCACCGCCCCGCGCCGCCGCGCGAAGAAGGTCGTACGACCGCTGCTGCTCGCTCTCTCCCCGTTACTCGCGCTGCTGGTCGGCGTGGGCGTGCCGTTCGTGCTGTACGAGCAGGCGTACGCGGTGCTGGGCTGGGACGTCGCCTCGGTGGTCTACTGGGTCGTGGTCGCCGGACTGGTCCTGTCCGCCGCGCTGATCCTCCTCGAATGCCTCTTCTCGCTCGACGCGCCCACCCGGCCCGCGGCGCCCGCGCAGCCGTACCCGCCCGCGAGCGCGGTGATCGCCGCGTACCTGCCGAACGAGGCCGCGACGATCGTCGACACCGTGGAGTCCTTCCTGCGCCTCGACTACCCGAACGACCTGGAGATCGTCCTCGCGTACAACACGCCCCACGCGTTGCCGGTCGAGGACACCCTGCGGGAAATCGCCCGCCGCGACCGGCGGCTGGTGCTGCTTCCGGTGGCCGGCAGCACCTCCAAGGCGCAGAACGTCAACGCCGCCGTCAGCCGCGTGCGCGGCGAGTTCGTCGGCATCTTCGACGCCGACCACCATCCCGCGCCGGACGCCTTCCGCCACGCCTGGGACTGGCTGTCGAACGGCTACGACGTGGTCCAGGGCCACTGCGTGATCCGCAACGGCGACAGCTCCTGGGTGGCCCGGCAGGTGGCCGCCGAGTTCGAGGCGATCTACGCCGTCAGCCACCCCGGCCGCACCCGCCTGTACGGCTTCGGCATCTTCGGCGGCTCCAACGGCTTCTGGCGCACCGACCTGCTGGCCCGTATCCGGATGCACGGCTCGATGCTGACGGAGGACATCGACTCGACGCTACGCGCGTTGAGCGAGGGGGCGCGGATCGCCAGCGACCGGACGCTGATCTCGCGGGAGTTGGCGCCCACGCGTCTCAAGCCGCTGTGGAACCAGCGCTCGCGCTGGGCGCAGGGCTGGATGCAGGTGTCGCTGCGGCACCTGGGTCAGGCACTGCGGTCGTCCGCCTTCACGCGCCGTCAGAAGGCAGGATTCGTGGTCCTGTTGGGCTGGCGGGAGGTGCAGCCTTGGCTGTCGCTGCAGATCCTGCCGATCCTGCTCCACTCGATGATCCGCGCGGGCGGCGCGGACCGCATCGACTGGGCCACCCCGGCATGCCTGCTCGCCTTCGCCTTCACCCTCTCGGCCGGGTTCGTGCAGACGGCGTTCGCGGGCCGGCTCGCCCTGCCCGAACTGCGCCGCAGGCGCGGCTGGTTCTGGCGTCACGCCCTCGTGTCGACGGTCTTCTACACCCACTTCAAGAACATCCTCGCCCGCCAGTCGCACCTCAAGGAGCTGCTGGGCGACCGCCGCTGGCGGGTCACGCCCCGCACGGCGGCGAAGGCGGTGGGGCAGGAGTGAGCGCGACAAGCAACGCAAGCAACGCAAGCAACACAAGCAATTCAACCAGCACAAGCACCACACGCAGCCCCGAACTCCAGGGCTTCCGGGGCCTGGCCGCCCTCAGCACGGTCGTCTTCCACGTCTGGCAGCAGTACTACGTCTACGACGCGCAGGGCGCCCACCCGCCGATCGACAACCCCTACCTCGGTGCGCTGATCTCCCTGGAGGTCATCGACCTGTTCTTCGTCATGTCGGCGTACCTGCTCACGCTCTCCTACGCCCGCGCCGCGATCGACGGCTACGACCGCACCCGACCCGGCCGGGACTTCCTCTTCCGCCGCGCCACGAGGATCCTCCCCCTGTACTTCCTCGCGGTCCTCCTCATCTGGTCCCTGCGCAACCCGTCCCTACCCGGCGACTGGCGTGACCTGGTGGAACACCTCACGTTCACGCACGTCTTCGACCAGCAGCGCATCTTCTACACCCTGGGCCCGACCTGGTCGCTCTCCCTGGAGATCGCGTTCTACCTCACCCTGGTCGCCGTGGGCCCCCTGGCGATCCGCGCCTGCCGCCGCCTGCACACCCGCCGCGCCCGCGTGCTGCTGTGCGCGTCGGGCTGCGCGGCGCTCTACCTGGCGCCGGTGGCCTGGATCGCCGTAGCCCACCACGCCCTCGGCATCCCGCACACCAACTGGCCCGTGTACTTCGGTCCCCAGGCCCGCCTGGGCGGATTCGCGGCCGGGATGGGCCTGGCGGTACTGCTGGTGGCGCTGGGCGAGCGGGGCCGTATCGGCGCGCGCCCGGCGACGCTGTCGGCGGTGACCGCGGCAGCCGGCCTGTACGCCCTGTCGTACGCCTCCGAACCGGAGAACACCTGGCACACCTACTACCACCCCCTGGCCGCGCTCCTCTGGTTCGCCCTCCTCTACGGCACACTCCACATCCGCACCCCGGCCCGCCCCCGCTGGCACGCCCTGCTGCGCTCGGGGTGGCTGACGGGCGTGGGCCTGGTCAGCTACAGCCTCTACATCTGGCACGAGCCGCTGATGCTGCTCCTGTACGACGCCGGCGTCCTGCCCCGCTCCCAGGCGGGGTTCCCGCTGGCGGTGCTGCTCGTGGTCGTGGCCGGGGCACTGGCGGCGACCGTGAGCTACTGGACGGTGGAGTACCCGGGGAGCCTGCTGGCCCGGCTGCGGGACAAGAAGGGACGGCCACGGGAGTTCTATCCGGAGGCGGAGGCGGAGTCGGAGGCGGAGGCGGAGCGGGAGCCGCACCGGAAGCCTGAGCCTGCCCTGCGGTGACCCCGTCGGGGACCCTGATACGCCGCTGCTCCGCCTCGGGTTGGGGCAGCGGCGTCAGGGTGACCCGGCTGCGTACGAGATTGATGCCGGTGACCTCGACGGACAGCTCGTCGCTGACATCGAGGACGGCCCGGTCGGCGAGCGTGTCGCGGTACACCAGCCCCTCGACGCTCTCGGCGACACGTACCCAAACATGCCGAACGGGACCGACTTCGGTGGCTGTGCCTCGGATGACCCGACCGAGTCCATGGCACGCGAACGCCGCCAGCGGATCCGGGGCCAGGGCCGCGAGTGACAGACGGGCCTGGCCGGAAGGGTTCTGGAGGCGAGGACGTCGGCGACGACCTCTTGGCCGACGCGGGCCACGTCACTGGGAAGTCCCTGCCGTGCCGGGTGAGTTCGAGGACGGTGATGAAGCCCTCGGCGCCGTCGAGGTCCACGAACACCCTGAGGCTCTCGATGCCACTGATGCCCCCGCACGACCTACCCCCGCTCGAACCCTCGCCACGAGGTCTCGGCTCCGGCGATCCGGCGCCTGGTGCCCACCAGCGTGGCGAGGTCCTCGGCTAGCGGGATTTCGACCGTGTTCAGCGCGGGATGCCGCAGCAGTGCAGCCGGCTCCGGTCCACGGGGTCCGATCCGAACGGTGGTGTTACCCCCCCCATGTCCGTCAGCCGCGACACACCCAGCTGCGTGGCGACCATCGTCACGGTCGCACCCGTCGAGGAAGGCCGTCAGCGGGTGATGGCCGTAGGTCTTCTTCCAGGTCGGGGCCGCGTCCTCCTTGTCGGAGTGGGCGATCACGAGGACGCCGTCGAGATCGATGAGGACCTGGCCGTCGGCGTCCGGGGCGTTCTTTCCGGCCAACGACCAGGCACGCTGGCGGACTTCGGGCCGTGCGGACCGGATGGCCTGCAGGGCATTCTCGCCGGAGGCGGCGAGGGTCTCGATCAGGCGCGAGATGGTCGGGTCGGAGGCGACCGGGCCGAAGACGGCCGGCTCACACCGCAGCATCGCGACGTCCGCGAGGCAGTCCCCGCCCAGTGCGACCGCCAGGGCGACGTCGAGGAAGGCCTTGCCGGGATCGTGGACGGCTCGCGGCTTCCGCCACGGGGCCAGGGCCTGGGATATGGCCTGGTCAAGGCCCGTCTTGCGAACCGTTTCGACGAGCAGGACCGACCCTGCCTGGGAGATGACCTGGCGGCTCCGTCGTCCTGGACACGGACGCGGGGGGTAGGACCCGATGGGGTGCTTCACCTGGGAAGTGCCTCCGGCGGTGGCAGGAAAAAGGACCTCGACAATCCTCATTCTTGCTGGTCAGAGGCACTTTCTGCTTTCCTGACCGCCTGCCGGACAGCCCATTTCATGAAAGCGCGAGGTTAGCCTCGATCTTTCGTGACGGTCTGCCGACGGAGTCGGCGGACCGTTTCGCGTTCTGTGGTTGGTGGTGGGCAGGCTTATGGCCCGTCTGTCGCGTCGTGTGGGCGCCGGGTTCGCCCGCTCCGGGTCGGGTGGTGCTGTCGCGGGGACGAGGAGAGCTGCTGGTCAGCCGGGGCTCGGTAGGTGAGCGAGTCGGTCGAACGCGGTCGCGATGTCGTGGGTCCAGGGCCAGTGGCTGGCCCGGCGGAGGATGCGGCGTCGGCCGGTTGTGACGAGGTGTCCTGCGGCGGCGAACAGGCGGAACCGCAGGCGGCGGGGCTCCCAGAGTCGAGCTTGGCCGGTCAGGGCGAGCATGGGCATCCAGGCCAGCAGGTCGAGCGCGATCTGCACGATCTCCAGCCAGACCTTGTGGCGGTTGGCCGGAGGGCATGCGACTGATCGTCCCCCGCGTGCGCCCCTCCCGGCGGTACATGAAAAAGCTGACCGCCTTCGATCACAAGACCGGCTGCCGCTATTCGATCAGGGCGACGAACATCCGGCACATGGGGGCAGCGCCGGCTCCCACCAGAGCCAGTTCCTCGACGCCCTGCACCGCGACCACGCCAGAGGTCGAAGACTGCGTCCGCACCAACAAGGCCATGGGGCTGGCGAACCTGCCCTCACAGTCATGGCAGATCAACACAGGCTGGATGCTCGCCGCGAACCTCGCCGCCGATCTCGACACCTGGCTGAGGCTGCTCACCCTGCACAACCAGGGCAGCCTCGAAGACGCCGAGCCGGACACGATGCGCCTGCGTTTCCATCACCTTCCGGCCCGACTCGCCCGTCACGCCCGCTGTCGCATCCTGCGCATCGAGCGGACTTCGCCCTGGGCGGCGGCATTCACCGTCAGCTGGAACAGGCTCACACGACTTCCGGTCGCCACCTGCACGACCGACTTACGCCCGACGACGAGCAGGAAGGAGGAGATCCCGCAACCTCCGGCCTGTGGAACCCGGCGCACCCCGCGGCGTCACGTGACGGCCCATCCTGTAACAGCACAGAACATTACGGGCGAACAGCTGAACCGATCAGCGACCGAAACCCGCTGGCGAATCGAGGTTAATTAATTGGCATGTACAGCAAGCCGAAGAGGTTTGTCGCTCACCCCCTATTCTTGCACCTGCCTAACGGATGATTTTGCTCGTGAGGTGACTATGGCGTCCCCCACCAGCGCAATAGCGACCACTATCGCAATGACGAGAATGGCGCTCCAGGTAATGTATGCAACCGCTCCTTGCAGCGAGGCTTCTGTCCGGAGTCGTTCCGACATTTCGGCAATAGTGACCAAAGGAACTAGCAGGCGAAAAGGAAGTCCGCGGAGACTGCGGTTTTTCGCCAAGTGGCCAGCCAATCCTATTACCGGTCCAAGGATGCAAGCGGCCACGCACCAGAAGAATGTCTTGCCAACGAAATCGCCCCAAGATACGTATGGAGTGGCTGCGGACGGAGAGTTAAGGTCAAGGGTCGTAAACCCGCCTTGGCTCACTTTTGTCAGGTAATAGGAGATCACAGCTACCACTAGCGCCACGAGAGCCAGGACGGCTGATTCAACTTTGGATTTCCCTGCGATCCCGAAGGCGAACGCCAAGGCCGCCCAGGACCATCCGCCAGACACAGCAAGGTGCGTAGCGTGCCCTATTGGGTTGCTGACTGTCATCAAAAGTGGGCCGAGAGTCCCAATAAGTATGCCAACCGTGGGGGCGGCGATAATTGTTACTACGCGGGAGCGCCAAGAGATCACGATAGTTAGTGAAAACCTTTCCAGCGGCTATCTCTCGCCTCCGCCTGAGCCCGCGAGGGCAGTTGGCGTAAGGCGGTGGTGAGTCCTAGTCGCCCTGGCCAGCAAGGGGCCTGCTGGTGAATGTGTGGGGGGTGTTGATTCAACCGTGGCGAGCCGGCCTCCTGCTCGCCGACTTACATACGCGCAGACACCAGGCCGGTGGGGCCCAGTGCCTGCGACGGATCTTGCCAACGAAGCGAACTCGATGCCGAAGATTGACTAGAGTGTGAGTTACTTCACGTGCCAGCCCCGAGGGGTAGCTGACTTGGCCAGGGCTCTAGTAGGTAGCCCAATATGTGTAGCACGTGGAGCCCGGGCTGGCGCCTACCTTGGCGTTGGCCCACACCCCCGCAACCTCGGTGACCTTTTTGCTGTAGTCGGCCATCTTGGCTGTCGCCGAGTGCTCCTTCGACTGGTGGATGTAGTTGGAGTAGCACGTCTTGGTCGTGCCGGACAAGGTGGTGCCGTAGCTCCAGGTACCGCCCCCTACATCCTTGACCGTCAGGGGTCGCACCGGGGAGGAGCCATCTATGTTGATGGCCACCACCCCCCATTCCTTGGGCTCACCGAGGAAAGCGGGGGCGTCAGCCGCACTGGCGGACGTGGCCGGCGTGAGGACTCCTGCGGCCAGAGCCGCAGTGACTGCTGCGAAAGTGAGTGACTTTCGAGTTCTCGACATGAGTTCGCTCTCTCCTTGTGCGCGCTTTCGAGTTGCGTTTTCAGATTGACCTGAAGGCTTTAGTACGTACCCCAGTACGCATAGCACGTGTGCGATGTACCGTTTGTCAGCGAGGCATTGGAGGTGTCTCCGGCGTCCGCGTAGTCCTTACGCGTATCGGAAGCCAGGATCACGGTCGACGAGTGGTACTTCGTCTGGTGGACGTAGTTCGAGTAGCAGCGCTTCTGGCTACCGCTGACCTGGGTGCCATAGCTCCAGGTGCCGCCCCCTACGTCCTTGATGGTGAGAGGCTTTACCAGCGAAACGTCTCTGAGGTCGATGGCTACCACCCCCCATTCCTTGGGCTCACCGAGGAAAGCGGGGGCGTCAGCCGCACTGGCGGACGTGGCCGGCGTGAGGACTCCTGCAGCCAGAGCCGCAGTGGCTGCTGCGAAAGTGAGTGACTTTCGAGTTCTCGACATGAGTTCGATTCCTCTTTCGTGGTGTGAGCCGTGAGGGCATATCGAACAGATCTTCTGTCTCTCATGCTTTTGATGTAAAGCTCCTTTGTGATGTTGACTAAAAGGATCAACGTCCACCTTGGCGCGATTCGCGCCTTACATCCTGGTGAAAATTGACTCCTTGTCGCGATATGGGCACTTGCTGGGGTGAGGGGCTGCCCGGCTGGTTTTTGGTGCAGTGATTCCTGACCTCGACCATTCATGAGGGTCCGTCAGCTTGCTGACGGACCCTTTGTGGTGAGTGTCGGTGGGCATTTTCGGAGTCTGGGTAGGCTGAGTGCCCGGCTGTCGCGTCGGGTGGGCGCCGGGGCCCACGGCTCCGGTGGGCTGGTGCCGCTCGCAGGGACGGGAAGGCGCTGGTCAGCCGGGGTTCGGGAGGGTGTGGAGCCGGTCCAGGGCGTCGGTGATCACGTCGGTCCAGGGCCAGTGCTTGGCGAGGCGGATGTATCCGCGGCGGCCGGTGGTGACGAGCTGGGCGGCGGTGGAGAACAACCGAAGCCGCAGGCGGCGGGGCTCCCAGAGCCGGGCGGTGCCGGTGAGGGCGAGCATGGGCATCCAGGCCAGCAGGTCGAGGGCGATCTGCACGATCTCCAGCCAGATCTGGTTCTGCGCGGTGTCGTGGAGGGTGAGGTTGCGCAGGCCGGTGGCGCGGGTGGCCCGGATGCGCTCCTCGGCCCGGGCCCGCTGCCGGTGGCGCAGTTCGAGGGCGGCGATCGCCTCGCTGGCCGTGTTGGTGGCAAAGCATGTCAACCGCATGCCGTCGGCGTCGGTGAAGCGCAACTGGGCGCCGGGGTGCGGGCGTTCCTTGCGCACGATCAGCCGCAGCCCGTTCGGCCAGCCCGTCAGGCAGTCGCCGGCGAGTTCGGCAACTCAGGCGCCATCGCGGATGTCGCCGTCGGGTTCAACGCCTCGTCGGCGAGCGCGGCGGCCCGCTGCTCGATGCCCAGTTGTCCGCCGTGGCGGTGGTCGCTGGCGATGATCTCGGCGAAGCGCTTCTGTAGGCGGTCGACGTCGCTCATGCCGATGCGGCGGGGTGAGGCGGTGCCGGGAGCTGCTGCTGCGGCGGCGGCAGCGGCGATGCCGCCGACGAAGGTGCGGCGCTTCATGGTGTCGGGGTCCTCCTGCAGTGAGGCTGGTGTGGACGGGGGCCGACCTCGTGGCACGAACCCCAAGGCGGTGGCGGGCAAGCCGGTGAGGTCCTCAAGAGCCTTACGGGTAGCCGACTTGGGCCATTTGACCCGGCCGGCCTTCCAGCCTCGAACCGATGAACCGTCCAGTCCTCCGGTACGCCCGGTGAGCCGCTCAAGGGCTATGTTCACGGCCTCAGCAAGGCTGTTGGAGCTGTAGCCGTGCTCCTTCATCCACGCCTCAAGAGCCGTATTGCGCTTGGCGTTCATCTACGCACCGTAGCTCCGCGACCTCAATCCGTCAGGTAAAGAAGGTCAAATCGCCCTAGGTAGGTCCGCCGGCTGCTCACTCGTTCGCCCTAACCAGCTTCTCCCGGGCGGCAGTTGTCTGGTTACTGGGCCGCTCGCCCCACCCAGCGGGCGGCTGTTGACGGCCCAGGTCGCCCCGACGTTCCTACGCAAGGGCGAGCTGGGCGCCGAGACCACGACGAAGGCTCACCCGATGACGAGTCTCAGCACGCCAGTTCAGACGGCCCCCCATTGGCTACCCCGCCTACAGCCAGACCTTCCCGTGCCGGCCGGAGACAGCCGAGATAGGCCGCAAGCTCGTCCACGAAGCCCTCGGCGCCTGGCACCTGGACGACCTCACTGAGCCCGCCGAGCTGATCATCTCGGAACTGGTCGCGAACGCCGCCAGCCACACCCCGTGCCGCTCGATCCGCCTTGTTGTCGGGCGTCCGAGCCCGACACGAGTACGCATCGCGGTGGTGGACCGGGCACCCTCTCGCCTGCCAGTGCTCGGTACGGCAGATGCGGAGGCCGAGGGCGGCCGAGGCCTGCTCCTGATCGACGTGCTGGCAGATCGATGGGGCTACACCCTGCTTGGCAGCCATTCCAAGCGTGGCCCGTGGGGCAAAGAGACCTGGGCAGAGCTGAAGGCGGCCGGGTGATCCTCGACGGCTTGGACGAGGCGCTGGCGGAGGCCGCCAGGCTGCCGCACCAGGACACGCTCCGTCGGCGACGAACCCGAATCGGGTGGCGGCAGGTCACCGTCGTGGCCGGTGTCGGCGGATGGTGGGTGTGCTGATCGTCGTCACGCCCTGGTGCCGGTGGGCTGCGCGGGGCAGCCGTCTGCGGCCCGTGTGAGCGTGTCCCTCCGGACGCTTGGAGGGGCAGCACTGGGCGCAGGATTCCACCTGCACGCCCACGCCACCCCGCCACGGTGGGAACCGATCCAACCGATCCCACAACCTGCGGATCACACAGGATCACTTAGCTGATCAGAGACGCTCAGACGTACCGCGCGGCCTTTGCCGTCCCTCAGGCCGTCGCCTCCACCACGTCCGCCACCACACAGCTGACGTTGTCCGGGCCGCCGGCCTCGTTCGCCGCGTCGATCAGGGCGTGGACGGCGGTGTCGGGGGCCGGGGCTGAGGTGAGGAGGTGGCGGATGCGGGCCTCGGGGACTACGCCGTAGAGGCCGTCGGAGCAGAGGAGGTAGCGGTCGCCGGGCTGGGCGTCACGGAGGCGGAGCTCCGGGGTGGCGGGGGTGCCCGGGAACAGGGCCTTGAGGAGCAAGGCGCGCTGCGGATGGGTCGTGGCCTCCTCAGGCGTCAGGCGGCCCTCGTCGATCATCGACTGGACCACTGTGTCGTCGTGGGTGAAACGGAACAGCCCGCCGTCGCGCAGCAGGTACGCGCGCGAGTCCCCGATGTGCACCAGGGCCAACCGCGAGCCCGTCCAGAGGAGAGCCGTCAGGGTGGTGCCCACCTCCTCCGTGCCGTTCGCCGCCTCCTGGACGGCCTCGCTCGCGCCGCGCACCGCCTCCTCCAGCAGGTTCAGCACATCGCCCGCACCGAGCTCCTCCGTCTCCAAGAAGCGCAGCGCCTCCACGGCCGCGCTGCTCGCGGCCGCGCCCTCGGGGCCGCAGCCGTCGGCCACCGCGAGCAGTCGGGTGCCCGCGTAGGCGGTGTCCTGGTTGGCGGGGCGGACCCGGCCGCGGTCCGAGTGGGCGCAGTAGCGAAGTTCCAGCATGGTGGTGTCCTTCCTCGACGGTGTCGTCAGGTGGTCGATCAGGAACTCGGCAAGGTCCCGCCGTACGGCCGTCTCGGCCTCGACCCGCGCCCAGTACGCGCCCACCGCCCGGGCCGCCGCCTGCGGCTCCAGCGAGCGCACCTCGCGGATCCGGGCCAGCGGCATGCCCAGCCTGCGCAGCCACGCCACCAGGCGGGCCGCCTCCAGCTGGGCAGGTGCGTAGTAGCGGTAACCCGTGTCGGGGTCGACGCGCGCCGGACGCAGCAGGTCCAGCTCGTCGTAGAGACGCAGTGCCTTCGGTGAGAGGCGGCACGCCTTCGCGAAGACGCCGATCGTGAGCATTTCCGGCTGCATGCGCACCCCCGTACCTGTCCGGTTCCGCCACCGATGCTGTGGCTTCACCAAAGGTGAAGGTCAAGCGGGCTGTTTCGGTTGCGAGAGTCGTTGTTAGCCTGCGATCCGCTCGCCCGTTGCACCTGAAGGAGCCCAGAGTGCCCCGCATAGCCCTCGTCACCTGCCGCCCCGGCCCCGAGATCGCCGTCGACCGCGACCTCCCCGTGCTGGTGCGCGCGCTGCGGGAGGCCGGGGCCGAGGCGGACGCCGTGTTCTGGGACGGCGAGCAGGCCGACTGGGGCGGGTACGACCTCGCCGTGCTCCGCTCCACCTGGGACTACAGCTGGCGGGCGGCGGAGTTCCTGGAGTGGGCCGAGCGGTGCGGCAAGGTGACCCGGCTCGCGAACCCGGCCGAGGTGGTGCGGTGGAACGCCGACAAGCGCTACCTCGGCGATCTCGCCGAGGCGGGGGTGCCGGTCGTGCCCACCCGCTACCTCGCCCCCGGTGACGGTGCCGACGGCCTCCCCGTCGACCACGAGTACGTCGTCAAGCCCACCTCGGGCGCGGGCGCGCGGTTCGCCGCCCGGTACACGCCCGACGAGCACGACACGGCCGTACGGCAGCTCGCGCGGATGCACGCGGAGGGGTTCACGGCGATGGTGCAGCCGTATGTGAAGGGCATCGACGTCAGCGGGGAGCGGGCGCTGCAGTTCTACGGCGGGCGCCTGCTGCACGCCAGCCGCAAGGGGGCCGTCCTCAGCCCCGGGACGCCGTACGACGAGCGCAAGGTCGCCCATCCCGGCCTGGAGCCCTGGACCCCCACCCCGGCCGAACTCGCTGTCGCCGAGCGCGCCCTGGCCGCCGTACCGCACGCTTCCGAGCTGCTGTACGCGCGCGTGGACCTCGTCGACGGGGAGGACGGGCAGCCGCGGGTGATGGAGCTGGAGCTTGTCGAGCCGAACCTCTTCCTGTCGCTGCACACCGGTTCCGTACTGCGGGTGGTGGAGGCGATCCTGGCGGCGGCAGAGTAGGCGGCGGAGCAGGAGTGGGTTCCGGTCAGTCGCCGGACTGCTGCTCGTGCCGGTGGGTGCCGCGGGCCAGCTCCTGCAGGATCTCTTGTTCGGTCTTCCCGGTCTCCCGGGCCATCTTGCGCAGCAGCAGTGCGCACAGGGCCGAGGCACCGTCCATCAGCGCCTCGGCCGCCCGCGGGTCCTCGCGGCGCCGCTCTCCCACGTACGCCGCCAGCAGGTCGTTCCCGGACACGTAGGCGGTCATGAACTCGATGCCGGTACGGATGCGGTCGTAGTCGCTACTCATGGGCCGAACGATCGCACACGCCCGCCGCCCCCCGCCGAACCGAGGCCCGGCATCCGCCCCGACCACGTGGTTCAGCCACCGACAGCCACCCGCTGCAGCAACCCCCACGTGAACG
>NZ_LLZG01000075.1 GCF_001509475.1 Streptomyces regalis | reverse complement strand
CCCCTGAGCCGACCCCGCCCACACCTCCGGGCCCGGTCCCGCCTCCGATTCCGAGCCCACCCCCGGAACCCTCCCCGTCGCCCATTCCCCCGGGCCCGGAGCCGGTACCGAACCCGGAGCCCGGCCCACCACTGACCTGAGCCGGGAAAACGAAAAGCGGTGGGCGGCTTGAAAACACCGCCCACCGCAACCCCGTAAGGGGCGCGGGGCTGTATCGACATGCGGCTCCGCCGCGTGGGCGCGACCAGTCCCCCACAAGGCCGCACCCGCGATACGACCGACCCCCCGAGCTCTTAGGCGGACACCTCCGACCGATCCCCGCCCCACAGCGTGTGGAACGACCCCTCCCGGTCGGTCCGCCGATACGTGTGCGCCCCGAAGAAGTCCCGCTGCCCCTGCGTGAGCGCCGCAGGCAACCGCTCGGCGCGCAGGGCGTCGTAGTAGGCGAGCGCCGCAGCGAACCCCGGCGTCGGCACCCCCTGCCGGGTCGCCGCGATGATCACCTCACGCCAGTCGTCCTGCGCGGCGGCGATCTCCTGGGCGAACGTCTCGTCCGACAGCAGGCTGGGAAGGTCGGCCCGGGCGTCGTACGCCGCGCGGATACGGTCCAGGAACGCCGCGCGAATGATGCAGCCGCCGCGCCAGATGGCCGAGACGGCACCCAGGTCGATGTCCCAGTCGTACTCCGCGCGCGCCGCGTCGATCTCGTGGAAGCCCTGCGTGTACGACACGATCTTCGACGCGTACAGCGCCTGCTCCACCCGGTCGGCGAACGCCCCCGCCTCCGCCTCGCTCAGCGGCGACGCCTTCGGCCCGGCCAGCCCACGGGACGCGTCCCGCAGCGCCGCGTGCCCGGACAGGGAGCGGGCGAAGACCGCCTCGGCGATGCCGGACACCGGCACACCCAGGTCCAGCGCGATCTGCACGGTCCACCGCCCCGTGCCCTTCTGCTCCGCCTGGTCGACCACCACGTCGACGAACGGCTTGCCCGTGGCCGCGTCCACGTGCGACAGCACCTCGGCCGTGATCTCGATCAGGTAGGAGTCCAGCCGGCCCGTGTTCCAGGTCCGGAAGATCTCCGCGATCTGCGCGGGCTCGTACCCGGCGACGTCCCGCAGCAGCTGGTACGCCTCGCCGATGAGCTGCATGTCGGCGTACTCGATGCCGTTGTGCACCATCTTCACGAAGTGCCCGGCACCGTCCGGACCGACGTGCGTCACACAGGGCGCCCCGTCCGCCGCCTTCGCCGAGATCTTCTCCAGCATGGGACCGAGAGAGTCGTACGACTCCTTCGGGCCACCCGGCATGATGCTCGGCCCGTGCAGCGCGCCCTCCTCGCCGCCCGAGACGCCCATGCCGACGAAGTGGATGCCCTGCTCGCGCAGGTCGCGCTCCCGGCGCCGGGTGTCGGCGAAGTGCGCGTTGCCACCGTCGATGATCATGTCGCCCGGCTCGAGGAGCGGTGCGAACTCCTGGATCACCGCGTCGGTCGGCTCACCGGCCTTGACCATGATGACCAGGCGCCGAGGCCGCTCCAGCGCCGCCACGAACTCCTTGGCGGTCTCGGCCGCGATGAACTCGCCCTCGCTCCCGAACTCCTCCACCAGCGCGTGCGTGCGCGCCGACGTCCGGTTGTGCACCGCGACCGTATAGCCGTTGCGGGCGAAGTTGCGGGCGAGATTGCGGCCCATGACCGCGAGACCCGTGACGCCGATCTGCGCCGAAGTGCTCATGCGTTGGCTCCTAGTGACCTCGATATAACAGCGGTGCCGGTCATGCCCGCCAGTATTGCCCCATCGTCCATCCTGACGTGCCGGAACTCCGACCGCACATCCGGGTGGCTCGATGTCGCGCAGGCAGATACGCACAGAAGGCCCCGCCGCACTCAGCCGTACCGGGCGCCGGGCAACGTGCGCCGATTCCTCGCCACTTGGCGTGAACAGGCGGCTGAATTGCCGTCTTGTCATGGCCTGTTCGCAGCGCTTACTTTTGCCCCTCCTGACGCATGTCAATGGGGGGCTCCGTCATGGCCGTACGCGGCCGGCACCGCCGGTACCAGCCGAACAGGATCAACCGCGCCTCACTCACCGTCACCGCGGGCGGCGCCGGGATGGCGCTCCCGCTCATCGGCGCAGGTGCCGCGCAGGCGGCCGACGTGGACACCTGGAACAAGGTCGCCGCGTGCGAGTCGACCAACCGGTGGCACGTCAACACCGGCAACGGCTTCTACGGCGGACTGCAGTTCGCCCAGTCGACGTGGGAGGCGTACGGCGGAACGCAGTACGCGGCGCGCGCGGATCTGGCCACCAAGGACCAGCAGATCGCCGTGGCGGAGAAGGTACTGGACGGCCAGGGGCAGGGCGCCTGGCCGCTGTGCTCGGTGCGGGCCGGGCTGACCCCGGGCGGGGACGGCGGGGACACACCCGACATCCACCCCGCCGGCACCACCACCAAGAAGACCTCGGTCCAGGACGTCCAGCCGCAGACCACACCCCAGTCGCGGGCCGGCACGGCCGAGATGTACACCGTCGTGCGCGGCGACACACTCTCGGGGATCGCCGAGTCGCAGAAGGTCAAGGGCGGTTGGCAGGGACTGTACGCCGCGAACCGGAAGGCCGTCGGAGCGGACCCGGACCTGATCCTGCCCGGTCAGCGGCTCGCACTGCGCGGCAATGCCGCCACGGCGACCCGGCCGGCCTCCCCCTCCCTCTCCCCCTCCACGTCCTCGCCCGAG
Source organism: Streptomyces regalis (assembly GCF_001509475.1). Taxonomy (GTDB): domain Bacteria; phylum Actinomycetota; class Actinomycetes; order Streptomycetales; family Streptomycetaceae; genus Streptomyces; species Streptomyces regalis. The sequence continues at coordinate 15,119 of NZ_LLZG01000075.1, read as the reverse complement.
AAGACCTCTTCGGACCGGCAAGCCGCTGACCGCGAAGCCGCCGGCAGGGAGAAGCAGTCCACGACGGCCAGCCGCTCGCTGGTCGCCCCGGTGAGCTCCCCCACGGGCACCCCGTACCGCAAGGCCGGTTCGTCCTGGTCGAAGGGCTACCACACCGGCGTCGACTTCCCCGTCCCGACCGGTACGTCCGTGAAGTCCGTCGGGGCCGGTCAGGTGGTCGACGCGGGGTGGGGCGGCTCCTTCGGCTACCAGGTGGTGATCCGGCACTCCGACGGCCGCTACACCCAGTACGCCCACCTCTCGGCCATCTCCGTGAAGGCCGGGCAGTCGGTGGGAGCCGGTCAGCGCATCGGCCGCTCCGGGTCCACGGGCAACAGCACGGGCCCGCATCTGCACTTCGAGGTGCGGACGGGGCCCGGTTTCGGCGCGGACATCGACCCGGTGGCCTATCTCCGGGCCGGTGGCGTCAGGATTTGACGCGGAGGCGGTGCCGGTCGAGGACTGGCGTCGGGACGTACGGGCCGCTGTAGAAGGGGCCGTAGAGGTCCGGCAGTTCGCCCTCGGCGCGCGTCGGCCCGCCATCCCCGTACGCGCTCTCCGCGACCGGGGCCGGTATGAGGATGTCCTCGATCCTGTCCGGCACGAGGAGCTCCTCCTCGCCCGGTACGAGGATCTCCTCGCGCGGCATCGCCCCGGCCTGCTCCGGAACGCCCGCGAGCAGTTCCTCGGCGTGCACCGGATCCACAGCCGGCAGCGGCGGCTCGGGCAGGGCCCGCTCGGCCTCCGCCTCCGTGCGCGCGATCCGCTCCGTCGTCAGCAGGATCAGGCCACCCGCCGCCACCACGCCGCAGCCCAGGGCGAGCAGGGTGCCCGTGGTGCCGTAGCGGAAGGTTTCGCCGAACATCGTGATGCCGACCGCGGCCGCGACGACCGGGTTCACGACCGTCAGGGTGGCCAGCGGCGCCGCGAGGCCCGCGCCCCGGTAGGCGGCCTGGGACAGACACAGACCGGCCGTGGCGAAGACGCCTATCGTGGCCAGGGCCGGCAGGTCGGCCACGGACACCCCGCCGTTCCAGTCGACCGCGACGATCTTCGTGAACACCGAGGACATGCCGAAGGCTATGCCGGACCCGGTCGCGAGCAGCATGCTGCGCACCGCCGGGTGGCGGTGGGCCGCCCGGCCCGCGATCATCAGCGTCACGACGAGTCCGCCGGTCACCAGGGCCACGCCCACCCGCTCGGCCGTGGCCAGCGACTGCGACTCGGAGGAGCCGACCAGGGACAGCAGTCCGGCGAGACCCACGGTCGCCATGATCGCGCCCCGCCAGGCCGTCGATCCGGCCTTGCGGCCCACGAACAGCGCCGCCATCGGCAGCGCGAACACGATCGTCAGGGCACCGAGCGGCTGCACCAGGCTCAGCGGACCGAACGCCAGCGCCACCACGTGCAGCAGACCGCCGAGGCCGTTCAGCGCGACCGCTGCCCACCAGCCGGGCCGACGCATCGGCGCGAACTGCTGCCCCGGGGAGGACGCCGCGACACGCTCCTGCACGATCGCCCCGCCCGCGTACGCGACCGCGGAGATGAGCGACAGGAGCACGGACAACGCGAGGGCGCTCATCGGCTGCTCCTCTGCGTGAGGCGGGGGCGGTGACCCCGGCGCGGCGATCGGTCGGCTTCCATAATCAACACGATGCCTCGAAAACCTCTTCCCGTCGTCGTACCAGAGCACGCACTGTGTCGTACTGCCGATGGAGTATTACGGCGACGGCCTCATCCCCAAGGCGGGGGACCCGGGGGGAGACCCGCAGGTGATAACCCTGACGGGCCTTGGTACTACTGCTTTTCGTGGACCTCGACCCCGATCTCGCCGCGCTCCGCCCGCTCGGCGGCTTCTTCGTACTACGCACACCAGGGACAGCACTTCGGCCACTTCCGACCCTGGCGGAGGCGTACGCGGAAACCGCATCGGATCCCCTGGGAAATCCCCAGGGAATTCCCCTGGCAGATCCCCTGGGGGTCCGCGTCCGGAAAGTCGCGAACGCCCTGCGCGCCCCCGAGTTGCGGATCGCCGCCTCCGTGGCCCAGCAGGGCCTCGCGGCCCGTCTGTGGTCGGTGACGCTCGGCTGCGCCGCCCTGTACGGCAGCGTCCCCGACCTCGACCCGCGGTTGCTGCACTGGGACCCCGACGGCAGCGCCCCCGACGACCTGTGGCTCACCGAGGTGCGCCCGCTGCCCCCGGACCCGGCGACCCTCGCCGACGTCGTCCTGCACGGACACCTTCAGCCGCTGACCGCCGCCCTGCGCACCCGGTACCGCGTCGCGGCCGGCCTGCTGTGGGGCAACGCCGGATCCGCCCTCGCGGGAGCGGCCCGGCAACTGGACCAGTGGGCACGCGCGGGCGGCCGTACGGACACCGCCGCCCGGGCCCGCGCCCTGACCGCGGAACTCCTCGGCCATCCCCTCCTCGCCGGCACCGGCACCCTCACCGGAACCGCGTTCCGGCGCCGCAGCTGTTGCCTCTACTACCGTGTGCCGGGCGGCGGCGTATGTGGTGACTGTTGCTTCACACGACCCCCGCGCTCTTCCCCACGCGCCCCATCTGGGTGACCATGAAAGGGCAACCAGCCGCTGAGAACAGGGGGTTCCGGGTGCGAGTGGGACTACTGACCCGGGAGTACCCGCCGGACGTGTACGGCGGCGCAGGCGTTCATGTCGAGTTCCTCGCCCGGGAGTTGAGGGATCTCGTCGACCTGGAGGTGCACTGCTGGGGCGAGGGCCGCGCGGTGGGCGTGCTGCGTCACCGCCCCTGGTCCGCGCTGGACACCGCCAACGACGCGCTGCGCACCTTCTCGGTGGACCTGGCCATGGCCGCCGGCCTCCAGGGCCGTGAACTCGTCCACTCCCACACCTGGTACGCCAATCTCGCCGGCCACTTCGGCAAGCTCCTGTACGGCATCCCGCATGTGATGACCGCCCACTCCCTGGAGCCCCTGCGGCCCTGGAAGGCCGAGCAACTCGGCGGCGGATACGCCCTGTCCAGCTGGGCCGAGCGCACCGCGATCGAGGCCGCCGACGCGGTGATCGCCGTCTCCGGGGCCATGCGCGAGGACATCCTCAGCTGCTATCCGACGCTGGACCCCGACCGGGTCCACATCGTGCACAACGGCATCGACACCACCCTGTACCGGCCCGACCACCGCACCGACGTCCTCGCACGCTTCGGCCTCGACGCCGACCGCCCGTACGTGCTGTTCGTCGGCCGCATCACCCGCCAGAAGGGCGTGCCCCATCTGCTGCGCGCGGTACGGAACATCGACCCGGCCGCGCAGGTCGTCCTGTGCGCCGGCGCACCCGACACCCCCGAGATCGACCAGGAGTTCCGCGACCTCTACCAGGAGCTCAGCCAGGTCCGTGAGGGCGTGCACTGGATCCCGCAGATGCTGCCGCGCCCGGAAGTGATCCAACTCCTCACGCACGCCGCCGCGTTCGTCTGCCCCTCGGTGTACGAACCCCTCGGCATCGTCAACCTGGAGGCGATGGCCTGCGGAACCCCCGTGGTGGCCTCGCACGTCGGCGGCATTCCCGAGGTCGTCGACGACGGCAAGACGGGCCTGCTCGTCCCGCTGGACGACGACTTCGAGGCTTTCGAGGCAGGACTCGCGCGGGCGCTGGACTCGGTGATCGGCGACCCGGAGACCGCCCGCCGGATGGGCGAGGCCGGACGGGAGCGCGCCGTGGGGGAGTTCGGCTGGGACGCGGTGGCGCGGCGGACGGTCCGGCTCTACGGGGAGATCCTCAAACAGGCTTAGCGCGCGCTACACAGGGGCAGGCTGGCATCAACCACGGTGAGGGGAGCGGCCATGCGTCGTGGCGGACCTTCGGTGCTCGGAATCGTACTGGCGGGCGGAGAAGGCAAGCGCCTGATGCCCCTGACCGCGGACCGCGCGAAACCCGCGGTCACCTTCGGAGGAACGTATCGCCTCGTCGACTTCGTCCTCTCCAACCTCGTCAATGCCGACATCCTGCGCATCTGCGTCCTCACGCAGTACAAGTCGCACTCGCTGGACCGGCACATCACCACGACCTGGCGCATGTCCAGCCTGCTCGGCAACTACGTCACCCCGGTCCCGGCCCAGCAGCGGCTCGGCCCGCGCTGGTACCTGGGCAGCGCGGACGCGATCCTGCAGTCCCTGAACCTCATCTACGACGAACGCCCCGAGTACGTCGCGGTGTTCGGCGCCGACCACGTGTACCGCATGGACCCGCGCCAGATGCTCGCCCAGCACATCGAGGCGGGCGCGGGCGTGACGGTGGCGGGCATCCGCGTGCCGCGGGGCGAATCGTCGTCCTTCGGCGTGATCAGCCCCGGCTCGGACGGCCTGACCGTGGAGCGCTTTCTGGAGAAGCCCGCCGACCCGCCCGGCCTCCCGGACGACCCGGAGACCGTCTTCGCCTCGATGGGCAACTACATCTTCACCACCAAGACCCTCGTCGAGACGCTCCAGCGGGACGCCGAGGACGAGAACTCCGTGCACGACATGGGCGGTTCGATCCTGCCCCAGCTCACCGACCGGGGCGAGGCCCAGCTCTACGACTTCAGCGCCAACCACGTCCCCGGCGAGACCAACCGCGACCGGGGCTACTGGCGGGACGTCGGCACCCTGGACGCGTACTACGACGCCCACATGGACCTCATCGCCGAGCGCCCCGCCTTCAACCTCTACAACCGTCAGTGGCCCATTTACACCCACTCCAACCAGCTCTCCCCGGCCCGCTTCAACGCGGGCGGCATGGCCAGCGAGTCCATCATCAGCGCCGGCTGCCTCATACGCGGGCAGGTCACGCGGTCCGTGCTGTCGCCGGGAGTGGTGGTCGACCCCGGTGCGGTGGTGCAGGGGGCGGTACTGCACGACAACGTGCGCATCGGGCGGGGCGCGGTGGTGCGAGGCGCCGTACTCGACAAGAACGTCGAGGTGCCCCCGGGCGCGACGATCGGCGTCAACCCGGAGCGGGACGCGGAGCTGTACACCGTCTCCAAGGGGGGCGTGATCGCGCTGGGGAAGGGGCAGCGGGTGTCGTAGGGGCGGCCGGTCACCCCCGCGGGTTTCGGTGGTCATTTCGTCCTATGCTGGTAATTGCCCCACAAGTCGGGGGTAGCCGTGGGGCTGAAAGAGCGCCGTTAGCCCCAGGAGGTGATGGGAGTGACCACCACTCCCCGACCGACGATGGAGACCCATCCGGACATCGTCGAAATGCGAGACCGTCACGAGAGGGCGGAGCGCGCCACGACCACACTGGGTGTGCAGGCCATAGAAGCGTTGGCAGTGCTCACGGGTGCGTACATCGCCATCTCTCCCTGGGTCGTCGGGTTCAACAACCTGCAGACCCTGACCGTCAACAACCTGATCGTAGGTATCGCCTACGCGCTGCTCATGAGCGGTGGCTTCGGCCGGGCTTATGAACGGACGCACAGCATGGCGTGGGCCGGCTGTGCACTCGGACTGTGGACGATCATTTCGCAGTGGGTGGTCGCGGGGAACGTCGACACCACGAAGTCCGTGGTCAACAACGCCCTCGTGGGCGCGTTCGCCCTCGTGCTGGGCATCGCTGCCAGCGTCGTGGCGGCGGTCGGCGCACGCCGACCGCGTGGTCGGCGGGCCGCACCGTACCAAGCCGCCCCGTACCAAGGTGAGCAAGCCGCGCCGTACGAAGGAGGCCAGGGTTCCTGAGGCCCGGCAACCGTTCCTGCCTCTGTCGCACACGAGGGTTGTATGACGCCTCCCGGGTGACACCCACGGGATGCCCGGTGCCGCTACCCGTGCTGCACTGACCTCATATGCACCATGAGTCCCGCCCCTTTCGCAAGGGGTGGGACTTAATCTGCTGTTAACTGTGCGTAGCTTGATCGTACTTGACCGTAATCGCTTCAGGGCGATTGACTGCTGATCCACCCGTCGTCGACGCGAGGCAAGCCATTGACTTCTGACCTGCTCGCACCTCTCGACCTGGCGTTCTGGAACATCGAGTCCGCCGAACATCCCATGCACCTGGGCGCGCTCGGCGTGTTCGCGGCGCACTCGCCCACCGCGGGCGCCCACGCGGCCGACCTGCTCGCGGCCCGCGCCGCCGCGGTGCCGGGACTGCGGATGCGCATCCGTGACGCCTGGCAGCCGCTGGACCTCCTCCAGCCGTTCTCGTTCGGTGGTGCGGCCCGCGAGCCGGCGCCGGACTTCGACCCCCTGAACCATGTCCGGCTGCACGCCCCGACCGCCGACTTCCAGGCGGTGGCGGGCCGGCTCATGGAGCGCCCGCTGGAGCGCGGCCGGCCGCCGTGGGAGGCGCATGTGCTGCCGGGGGAGGACGGCGTGTCCTTCGCCGTGCTGTTCAAGTTCCACCACGCCCTCGCCGACGGGCTGCGGGCGCTGACCCTCGCCGCCGCCGTGCTGGACCCGATGGACCTGCCCGCGCGGCGGCCCCGCCCCGAGGAGCCCCGGCGCGGTCTCCTTCCGGAGGTGCGCAAGCTGCCGGGGCTGCTGCGCGGCGCCGTGTCCGACGTGGGCCGGGCCCTTGACATCGGCGCCTCCGTCGCCGTGTCCACCCTGGGCGTGCGCTCGTCGTCCGCGCTGACCGCGGAGCCGAGCGGCACCCGCCGTACCGCCGGAGTCGTGGTCGACATCGACGACGTCCACGTGATCCGCAAGGCCGTCGGCGGCACCGTCAACGACGTCCTCATCGCGGTCGTCGCGGGCGCCCTGCGCCGCTGGCTCGACGCACGCGGCGACGGCAGCGAAGGCGTCGCGCCCCGCGCCCTGATCCCCGTCTCCAAGCGCCGCCCGCGCACCGCGCACCCGCAGGGCAACCGGCTCTCCGGCTACTTGATACGGCTTCCGGTCGACGACCCCGACCCGCTGCGCCGCCTGGCCACGGTCCGTACCGCCATGGACCGCAACAAGGACGCCGGCCCCAACCGGGGCGCCGGCGCCGTCGCCCTGCTCGCCGATCACGTGCCGGCGCTCGGCCACCGGCTCGGCGGACCGCTGGTCGGCCAGGCCGCCCGGCTCTGGTTCGACATCCTGGTCACCAGCGTGCCGCTGCCCGGCATCGCCCTGAAGCTCGGCGGCCACCCGGTCACCGAGGTCTACCCCTTCGCCCCGCTGGCGCGAGGCCAGTCCCTCGCGGTGGCCATCTCGACGTACCGCGGACGCGTCCACTACGGCCTCGTCGCCGACGCCGAGGCCGTACCGGACCTCGACGTCCTCGCCCATGCCCTGTCCGAGGAGGTAGCGGCGCTGATCACCGCCTGCGCTCCCTGAGCCCTCTTTCCCCTGGCCCGTCCGCCGGTTTTTGGAGGACCGGCCCGGTGCTCCGTACAATTCCCCGTTCGAAAGCGGACGCGGTCGGAGCGCCGCGCGGGTGATCAGGGAAACGGCAGCGCGATGACGGTGACAGAGGAAGGCTCGGCCACGACGGACGAGGTCGTGCGCGAGCCCGGTGACGAGGTCGAGAACGGCCCTGGCATCGACCCCGAGCGACTGGCCGTCTGCCTCGGCGTGCTCGAGGAACTCGACAAGCTGGAGGTCGACCACCCCGACGCAATCGCCGTGCGCCGGGCCACCGCGGGCGTCTACCGCACCGTCAAGCAGCGCCGCCGTCAGGAGCGCCGGGCCGCCAAGACCGCGCACGACAAGGCGGTCACGGAGGCCACGGCGACCGGCTCCGCCCAGCGCATCGACGACGAGACGGAGGGCATCCTCCCGTCGTCGGCGACCGAGGAGGGCAGGGTCGCGGGGATACTCCAGCGCCCGCGCTCCTGCTACACCTGCAAGACCCGGTACGTGGAAGTCGACTACTTCTACCACCAGCTCTGTCCGGACTGCGCCCGCCTGAACCGCGGCAAGCGCGACGCCCGCGCCGACCTCACCGGCAAGCGCGCCCTGCTCACCGGCGGCCGCGCCAAGATCGGCATGTACATCGCGCTGCGGCTGCTGCGCGACGGCGCGCACACGACGATCACCACGCGCTTCCCCAAGGACGCCATCCGCCGCTTCAAGGCCATGGACGACTCGGCTGACTGGATGCACCGCCTGGAGGTCGTCGGCATCGACCTGCGCGACCCGGCCCAGGCCGTGGCCCTCGCCGACCAGGTCGCCGAGGCGGGCCCGCTCGACATCCTGATCAACAACGCGACGCAGACCGTCCGCCGCCTGCCGTCCGCCTACACCGCCCTGGTCGAGGGCGAGAGCGCCCCGCTGCCCGCCGGCGAGCTGCCCGCCCACCACGTCATCGGTGCCTTCGGCTCCGGCGCGGTCGACGGCCTGGCCGCGCTGCCCGTCGGCATCAGCGGCCTCGACGCCCAGCAGGTCGCCGACCTCGCCCTGGTGGCGGGCAACGCCAGCGTCGCCCGCCACCTCGACGGCACCGCCATCGACGCGGGCGGCCTCGTGCCCGACGTCGTCGACACCAACACCTGGGTGCAGACCATCGAGCAGATCTCCCCGGTGGAGCTCCTCGAGACGCAGCTGTGCAACTACACGGCGCCGTTCATCCTGATCAGCAAGCTCCGCCCGGCCATGGCCGACGCCGCCGGGAAGGCGACGAGCGGACGTGCGTACGTCGTGAACGTCTCCGCGATGGAGGGCGTCTTCGGCCGCGGCTACAAGGGCGCGGGCCACCCGAACACCAACGCCGCCAAGGCCGCGATGAACATGGTCACCCGGACCAGTGCCCAGGAGATGTTCCAGACCGACGGCATCCTCATGACCTCGGTCGACACCGGCTGGATCACCGACGAGCGCCCCCACTTCGACAAGCTGCGTCTCGCCGAGGAGGGCTTCCACGCCCCCCTCGACCTGGTCGACGGCGCGGCGCGGGTCTACGACCCGGTCGTGCGGGGTGAGGCGGGCGACGACGTGTACGGCGTCTTTCTGAAGGACTACGCGCCGGGTAAGTGGTAGGGCCCCCGCGGCGGTCGGATTCAGCCGAGTTCGGGTGCGTCGACGCCGTCCGGCGCATGTGACCGCAGCCGCTCGTGCACCCCGTAGGGTCCGGCGGCATACGCGGCCCGCACCCGCGTCCCGCCGTCCACCAGCAGGTCCGCCCCGGTCACCCACTGAGCGGCATCCGACGCCAGCCACACCACCGCCCGCGCCACGTCCTCCGGCTCCCCGATCCGCCCGAGCGGCAGCCCGGCTGCCACCTCTGCCTCGCCCGGCTCCCACACGAACCGCGCCATCTCGGTGCGGACGAGCCCGGGGGAGACGGAGTTGACCCGTACCTTCGGGGCCAGCTCGCCCGCGAGCTGCTGGGTCAGGTGGGCGAGGGCCGCCTTGCTGGTGCCGTACGCCCCGATGTTGGGGCCGACATGGGCGGCGCCCTCCGTGCAGACGTTGACCACCGCGCCGCCGTGCTCGCCCATCCAGGCCCGCCAGGCGCACTGCACGAGCCGCAGGGGCGCCTCGACGTTCACGGCGAACGCCTCGCGCCAGGCCCGCGGATCGACGTCCATGAGGGGGCCGTACGGCAGGTTCGTGGCCGCGTTGTTCACCAGGACGTCGATCCGGCCGAACTCGCGCAGGGCGAGGTCCACGACCGCCCGCAGATGGTCCGGCTCGGCCACACTGCCGGCGACCCCGACGCCGCCCAGCTCGGCAGCCGTCCGCCGCACCTCGCCCGCGTCCCGCGCGGTCACGCACACCAGCGCTCCGGCGGCGGCCAGTTGCCGGGCGACGGCGTGCCCGATGCCGCGCGTGGCGCCGGTGACGACGGCGGCCCTGCCCTGAAGTCCGTACGACGACGTCATCGCCGTACCGTCTCATGACGGGTCGTCAGTCGACAGCCCCGAGCCGCGAGTTCCGCGCCGCCACCAGCTCCAGCACCGTGCGCCAGTCCTCCAGGACCCCGGCGTCGAACTCGGCGCCGCGGCCCTCCTCGTCGGCCTGGCGCAGGCGGATCAGGTCGTCGTCGGCGGAGTCGAAGGCGCGGCACTGGTCGCGGACGAGGCGGGAGACCCGTTCGCCGAGAAGCGGCCGTACCGCGTCCGCCGCGCAGTCGCAGTGGCGGCTCACGTCGCCGGAGCCCAGCAGCGGGCCGATGGCATGAACGAGCCCCGCGACCTGGAGCTCCTTGTCGGCGGGGCGGACGCGGCGCAGCAGAGCGGCGGTCTGCAGCGCGTGTTGGTGAAGATCGACTCTGGTGCGCCCGAGGCCCGGGGCGTCCCGGGTGCCCCGGCAGGCGTACAGCAGATCCATCAGCTCTTCGACACTGCGCAGCTCCATGCGTCAGTCCTCCCGCCGGACAAGCCGTTGCCGTACGGCAGCAGATCATGGCCGCCTTGCGAATCGGCCAACGGCACTTGAACTGCGCGGCGTGCGCAAGGCGCGCTCCGGGCCTCAAGATGATGTTGAGCCGAACGAGTGATTGTGAATGGTGCATTCCGTAACAAACGCGTGAATAAGAAGGCTGATAAATGCCGTTTGACTCCAGATAGTTACACCTTGTTTGCAGCCCCATCGAGCGGGTACCCGCTCATTTGGTTAATCTGTAGTGGACGGACAGCGCTACAGGGTCCCAACCCACACCCACGGTCCGTCCCGGGACAAGCCGGTGCACAACGGCCTGCCTTGCACACCAGTTACCGGCGCCACCGCGTCCGAGCCGACTTTGAGATAAGACCCGAGCGGGCGTCAGGTACCGGACCGCAGACTGGCCGGCCCGCCCCGAGGGTGATCCGACACAGAAGGAGTGCGCGGTGACACCTGAGAAGACGAATCGCGAACAGCGCCCCAAGGAACGCACGGAGCGTGCGGGCGGCCGGTCCGAGGAGATCGGCAGTCTCGATGTGTGGGCCAGGTCCGCCCCCATCCGCTTGGCGGGCTACGAGGACGACCTCGCCGAGCCCCACATCCTGCCCAGCGTCGACTGACGGGGCAGAACCCTTTTCGCGATCGCCGACCGCATGGGCGTGCGAGACTCACGCCCATGCTGATCAGAGAAGCCGCGGCCGACGACTGGCCGCGGATTTGGCCTTTTTGGCGCCGGATCGTCGCCGCCGGCGAAACCTACGCGTGGGATCCGGACACCTCCGAGGACGCGGGCCGGGCTCTGTGGATGGGCCCGGCCAAACGCGTCTACGTCGTTGAGGACGACGGGGGAACAGTCGTCGCCTCCGCCTACGTCACCCCCAACTACGGGGGCCCCGCCGCCCGGATCGCCAACGCCGGCTTCATGGTCGACCCCGACTGCGGTGGCCGCGGCATCGGTCGCGCCCTCGCCGAGCACATCCTGGCCGCGGCCAAGGCGGACGGCTACCGGGGCATGGTCTTCAACGCCGTCGTGGAGACGAACCCGGCCGTCGCTCTGTGGACCTCCCTCGGCTTCACGATTCTCGGCACGGTTCCGGACGCGTACGAACATCCCAGGCATGGGCGCGTGGGTCTGCACATCATGTACCGAGCGCTTTAGCCGACCGCCTTCATGCCCTCCCAGCTTGCCTAAAAGGCTTAGGTAAATGCATAATCGCTTCTGGCGAATGGGAGGACGGTTGTGGCACGCGTAGGACTGACCACGGAGCGCCTGGTCCGGGCAGGTGCGGAGCTGGCCGACGAGGTCGGCTTCGAGCAGGTGACCGTGTCGGAGCTCGCCCGGCGCTTCGACGTCAAGGTCGCGAGCCTGTACTCGCATGTGAAGAACTCCCAGGACCTCAAGACGCGCATCGCCCTGTTCGCGCTGGAGGAACTGGCCGACCGGGCCGCCGACGCCATCGCCGGGCGGGCCGGCAAGGACGCCCTGGTCGCCTTCGCCGACGTCTACCGCGACTACGGCCGCGAGCACCCCGGCCGCGCCGCCGCCGCGCGGATGCGGCTCGACCCGGAGACGGCGGCCGCCAGTGCGGGCGTCCGGCACTCGCAGATGACACGGGCGATCCTGCGCGGCTACGACCTGACGGAGCCGGACGCCACGCACGCCGTACGGCTGCTGGGCAGCGTCTTCCACGGCTACTCCAGCCTGGAGACGGCGGGCGGCTTCAGCCACAGCGCCCCCGACTCCGAGGAGACCTGGACCCGGATCCTGGACGCCCTCGACGCCCTGCTGCGGAACTGGCCGACCTAGGCCCTGTCGTCAAATTCCCGTCTGCCGCGCGGCGTCTGGCTCCTCCCCCACGCTCGAACCGGCTTCGCTCGGCTCGCGCGGGGGCACCCCCATCGAGGGCGGCTCCGGCGCCTTGCGATCGCACGCACCAGACGCCGCGCGGCCCGCCCTCCGGGCGGACGACGGGAATTTGACGACAGGGCCTATCCCACCCCCTGACCGACAGGCTGAGGACATGGACACCGAGCACGACTGGATCACCACGCCCGTCACCGCCGACCTCCTGCGCGGCGCCCTCGACGTCGAGCACACCGAGCACGGCGTCCTGCCGCACCGGCTGCCCGCCCGGGCGCGCGCTCAGAACACCGACGGGCAGCTGGCCATGGCCGAGTCACAGCCCTCCGGCGTACGGCTGGCCTTCCGCACCCGGGCGACCGCCGTCGAACTGGACACGCTGCCCACCAAACGGACCTATGTCGGCGCCCCGCCCCGACCGCACGGTGTATACGACCTGATCGTGGACGGTCGCCGGGCGGGGCAGGGCAGCGTCGCCGACGGAAACGTCGTGACCGTCGACATGATGGCCGGGACCGCCGAACAGCGGCCCGGCCGGCCCGGCACCCTCCGGTTCACCGGGCTGCCCGACGGCGACAAGGACGTCGAGATCTGGCTGCCGCACAACGAGACCACCGAACTGATCGCCCTGCGCACCGACGCCCCCGTCGAGCCCGCGCGGGGCCCGGGCCGCAGGGTGTGGCTGCACCACGGGAGTTCGATCAGCCACGGCTCCGACGCCGCGAGCCCCACCGGCATCTGGCCCGCGCTCGCCGCCACGCTCGGCGGCGTGGAGCTGATCAACCTCGGGCTGGCCGGGAGCGCCCTGCTCGACCCGTTCACCGCCCGTACCCTGCGCGACACCCCCGCCGACCTCATCAGCGTCAAGATCGGCATCAACCTGGTCAACCTGGACCTGATGCGGCTGCGCGCCTTCGGCCCCGCGGTCCACGGCTTCCTCGACACCGTCCGGGAAGGGCACCCGACGACACCGCTGCTGGTGGTGTCGCCCATCCTGTGCCCGATCCACGAGGATACGCCCGGCCCCTGCGCCCCCGACTTCACCGGTCTCGCGAAGGGACAGCTGCGGTTCGTCGCCATGGGCGACCCGGCGGAACGCGCGAGCGGGAAGCTGACGCTGGGCGTCATCCGGGACGAGCTGTCCCGCATCGTCAAGCAGCGGGCGGCCGACGACCCGAACCTGCACTACCTCGACGGCCGTGAGCTCTACGGCGAGACCGACTCCGCCGAACTGCCCCTGCCCGACCAGCTCCACCCCGACGCCGCCACCCACCGCCGCATCGGAGAACGCTTCGCGCGGCTGGCGTTCACGGCCGACGGGCCCTTCGTAGCGACGGACTAGTTCCGTCAACGGTCCGCTGACACCGATGAGTGCGGGGCATACCCCCTGGGGAACCGCTCTGCCGGATTCTGCGTGATGTCCTGACGTGCTGTCGGCTGGTGGTGGGCGAGTGAAGGGGGACCGGGTGAGGGTTCGGGTGCGGGCGATGGTGGGCGTGGCGGTGTCGGCTTCTGTGGCGCTGGTGGCGTGCGGTCCGGAGAAACCGAAGGAGTACACGGGCGCGGACCCCTCGCAGGCCTCCGCGGCCGAGGCCGCTCGGTTCGCGCCGCTGGTGCGGTTCGCCAAGAAGGAGTCGCTGATGCCGATGGACGCGACGCGATTCATCGAGCGGTCCGTGCTGCGCTTCGACCACGAAGGATTCTGCCGCGACGAGGAGCCGGTGGCCGACCCGGTCGACCCCCTGCTGTTGGGCCTGCGTACCAAAGAGCCCTACCGCCACCGGCGTCTGGAGCTGGGGAAACCGTCGTCCAAGCCCATGTCCTGCCCGGGGCACGGGGAAAAGGAACTCCCCACGACCGAAGTCGGCGCCGGCTTCTATCTCGACCCGCCGACGGAGGTGCACAAGGGCGAAGGCACCGGCGCGCCGGTCTACTGGGAGCACCACAAGCACAAGACCGACCCCACGCGCACGGCGTACGTGTACTGGTTCTTCTACGCCTACAACAACATGCCCGCGGTCAACAAGCACGAGGGTGACTGGGAGCGCGTCGCCGTGCAACTGCGTGACGGCAAGCCGGAGGCGGTGACGTTCGCCAAGCACGGCAAAAGTCAGTGCAGCGTGAAGTGGCCGGACCTCGACCCGCGCGGCGGGCATCCGACGGTGTACTCGGCGCGTGGTTCACACGCCTCCTATCCGACTGCCGGCTACCACCGGGTGGATGTCGCACTCGACCGGACCTCGAAGGACGGCGTCGAGTGGCAGACGTGGAACAACATCCGGCCCGTCGACCGCGAACCCTGGTGGGGATACGGCGGGTGGTGGGGTCCGCAGCTCCATGTGAAGGGGTTCAACGGGCCGATGGGCCCGTACCCGCAGCGTCAACTGCCAGGCGTGTTCACCGACGAACCCTGCGGCGGTGCTGACAAGCCGCCGGCGGATCCGTCCGGGGAGCAGCCCGCGCCCAAGACGAAGGAGGGGGCGATCCAGCGGTACGAGCAGTACCTCCACGCCCTGGGCCGGGAGGACATCGACACGGTCTGCGAGGTGGCCGGGCCCGCGGCGAAGAAGGCCCAGGACCAAGGGTTCGGTCCGTGCACTTCGACGTACGCTGTCGTGTTCCAGATGATCTCGCCGGCGCAGAAGAAGGCTCTGCAGACCGCGACGGTCGACCCGCAGCGCGTCGTCGTGCGCTCGCCCGAAAGCATCGAGATGCCGGTCGAGGCGGTCAGGTCCTCCGCCACCTTCTCCGAGAGCGACCTCGGCAGCTACACCCTGGAGTACATCAAGGACAAGTGGTACATCACCGACTGAAGCCAGCCCCGGCGTACCGGGGCCCAGGAGACACGCCCTAATCCCAATGCCGTTGTTTTAGTTGCGGGCGTACGCTGCTGCGTAGTGCTTCCCGGGGGGTGGTGCGGGTGTCTGCGGATGTCGGCGAGTTATCGGGGCTGG
>NZ_LLZG01000074.1 GCF_001509475.1 Streptomyces regalis | reverse complement strand
CCCGTCCGGCGTTTGAGGACGAGGCCCGTTCAGGGCCGATGGGGGTCCAGGGGGCAAAGCCCCCTGGCGGGGTCGAAGGGGCGGAGCCCCTTCAGGATGGGACGGGTAGGGGCGGCGGGGGCGAGAAACGCCCAGCTCACCCCCCCCGTCACAACCGCCCGATATCCCCCCGAGGCATCCGCGGCGCCCGCCGCGCCGGAACCCGCCCGCTCAGCAGAATCAACCGAGCCGCCCGATGCCGCTGCCCCGCATACGGCTCCAGCAACTCCAACATCACGGAGTCATCCGCATCCCGATCCCCGGCAAGCGCCCACCCCACAATCCCCGGCAGATGCAGATCCCCCACAGTCACCGCATCCGCCGCCCCATGACTCCGCTGCACCACCTCCGCCGAGGTCCACGGCCCAACCCCCGGCACGACCTCCAACCGAGCCTGCGCCTGAGCCGGAGACATCCGCACCGCCTCCTCCATCCGCGCAGCAACCCGTACGGCCCGCAGAATCGTGGACGCCCGCTTGTTGTCGACCCCGGCCCGATGCCACTCCCAGGACGGAATCACCCGCCAGGTCCCTGCATCCGGCATCACACACATCCGCCCCGGCGCGGGCCCCGGCGCCGGCTCCCCGTACTTCCGGACCAGCAACCGCCACGCCCGATACGCCTCATCGGTCGTGACCTTCTGCTCCAGAATCGACGGAATCAACGACTCCAGCACCAACCCGGTCCGCGTCAACCGCAATCCCGGCCGCCGATGCCGAGCCACTGCCACCAGCCGATGCCGCGGCACGAAGACGGACGGATCGTCGGCGGCCCCGAGCAGCTCCGGCAACTGCTCCAGCAGCCACTCGGCCCCGGGCCCCCAGGCCTCGCCCCGAACTTCGGCACCCCGCACACTGACCCGCAGCGTCCCGGCCCCGGCAGGCGTACGGCAGGCCCGCCACACGGACCCGTCCGGCATCGCCCGGAACGTCGGATCCCCCGGCCCACGCCTCAGCGGCCCCAGCACCAGCCCGAGATCGAGCGGCCCGTCCGGCACCACCGTCCGCACCTTCCCCGCTGCGACAGCCTGCCGCGGCACACCGCCAGACGCACCCCCAGGCACAGCGACATGCCCACCGCGCACAGTCGTACGCGTGGGCCGCGGAGCGAAACGTCCTGCCACGAAGAATCCCGGGAACTAGGTGGAGCTGGGTACCGACGAGAGCTACGAGTGAGCCTAGGCGGTTCCACGGCACCGAGGGTGCGTACCGCGCCCCTGCACCAAGCCCGCAGGCACCCGGCCGACCCGCCGGAGCGTCACCGCACCTCGATGAAAGCCCCCGCGTCCCGCTCCGGCCGCGGCCGTGGTTCCTCCGCCGGATGACCGACCGCCACCGCCCCCATCGGATCCCAGTCCTCCGGCAGTCCGAGCACCTCCCGCACCACATCCCGGCAGAACATGGTCGAGGACACCCACGCCGAGCCCAGCCGCTCCCCGGCCAGGGCGACCAGGAAGTTCTGCACCCCGGCACCGGTGGCGACGACGAACATCTCCCGCTCGGCCCCGTCCCGCCGCGCGTCGCCATACGTGTGCGACCCGTCCATGACCAGGCAGGGCACCACCAGATACGGCGCGTTCCGCAGCACATCCCCGCGGCGCACCCGCTTGGCGATGGACTCCTCGCTCTTGCCGTCCCGCCGCAGATCGGCGACCCAGGCGTCGCGCATCGCGTCGAGCAGCCGCGTCCGCGACTCCGCCGACTCCAGGAGCACGAACCGCCAGGGCGTCGTGTGATGCGGCGCCGGCGCCGTCACGGCCGCCGCGACCGCCCGCCGCACGGCCCCGGCGTCGACGGGCTCGTCCGTGAAGGTCCGTACGGTACGCCGCTGGGTGACCGCCTCTCGTACGGCCTCCGACGTCCCCAGCCGGAACATGTCGTCCCGCGCGCCGCGCACCAGGGCCCGCGCCCCCTCCCCGTCGTCCTCGGCGACCGTGTGCGCCAGCCCGCGCACGACAGCGACGGGCAGCCCGGCGGCCTTGCCCTTCACCAGGTCACCGGCGGCGGCGAGTTCGTCCGCCGTCGCCACGACGGTCGCGCTGAGCGGATTGCCGTACGCGTCCGTGCCGCCGCGCAGGTCGTCGAGCACGCGCACGCCCGCGGCGCCGATGGCCACGTCCGTGAGCCCGGAGCGCCAGGGCCGCCCGAAGGTGTCGGTGACGACGACCCCGACGTCGACGCCGAGGGCATCCCGCAGCCCGTCCCGGATCGCCCGCGCGGACGCGTCCGGATCCTCGGGCAGCAACAGCACGGTCCCGGCGGGGGTGTTGGAGGCGTCGACGCCGGCGGCGGCCATCACGAGCCCCTGCCGGTTCTCGACGATACGGAGGGCGCCGCGACGAGCCACGACCCGTACGGTCTCCGCATCGATCGCGGCCTCCCGGTCGACCGCCTCGACCATGCGCCCCTCCGCCTTGGACACGATCTTCGAGGTGACGAGGAGGACATCCCCGTCGACCAGCCCGGGTTCGGCGGCGGCGATCAGCTTCGCGAGGTCGTCGCCCCGCTGGACCTCGGGAATCCCGGACACGGCCCAGACCCGGTAGCCGTCGGCAGACACCTCGCTCAAGCCCCCCGCACCTCCTCCGCCAGTGCCAGCGCTTCCCGGGCCATCTGCGCGGCCGCGTCGACGTCGGTCATCATCAGCGGTACGGCCCGGCAGCGGATCCCGGCCGCCTCGACCCGCTCCACGGCACCCTCGTCGACGGTGTCGACGAGCCAGCCGTCGAGCAGTCCCGAGCCGTAGTGCTCGGCGACCGCCGCGGCCGTCGACTCCACGCCGACCGCCGCGAGCACCTTGTCGGCCATCCCGCGCACGGGCGCGTCCCCGACGATGGGGGACAGGCCCACCACCGGCACCCCGGCGTCGGCGATCGCCTCGCGGATGCCGGGCACGGCGAGGATCGTGCCGACCGAGACGACCGGGTTGGACGGCGGGAAGAGGACGACGTCCGCCGCGGCGACGGCCTCCAGCACACCCGGCGCCGGCTTTGCCTGCTCCGCGCCGACCGGCACGATCGCCTCCGCCGGCACCGAGGCCCGCAGCCGCACCCAGTACTCCTGGAAGTGAACCGCCCTGCGTTCGCCGTCCACCTCGACCGCGACATGCGTCTCGACGCGGTCGTCGGTCATGGGGATGAGACGGACTCCCGGCTTCCAGCGGTCGCACAGCGCCTCGGTCACCGCGCTGAGCGGATATCCGGCGCCGATCATCTGCGTCCGCACGATGTGCGTGGCGAAGTCCCGGTCGCCGAGCCCGAACCACTCCGGCCCCACGCCGTACGCCGCGAGCTCCTGCTTGAGATGGAATGTCTCGTCGGCCCGGCCCCAGCCCTGCTCCTCGTTGATGCCGCCGCCGAGCGTGTACATCACCGTGTCGAGGTCCGGGCAGACCTTCAGCCCGAAGAGGTGGATGTCGTCCCCGGTGTTGCCGATGACTGTGATGTCCGCGTCCGGCACGGCCTGCTTCAGACCGCGCAGGAACCGGGCACCACCGATGCCGCCTGCCAGAACCACAATGCGCATGGGAGCAAGTCTTGCAGGCGGGTACGACAACAGGTCAGGCAGTCACCGGACTCGGCTCGATACGAGCCTCGCAGGCGGCCCGGGAGGTGTGCATCGGCATCTCGGTCAGGCCCGGGTAGTACACGTGCAGGCTCACCGCAGGCTCCAGCGCGTCGTTGACGACCTCGTGCGTGTACCCCGGCGCGAACACGCGCTGCGCGCCCGCCGTCAACACGCGCGTGCCGCGCTCCGTGCGCTCGGTCAGCGTGCCGTCCAGGACGGTCAGGACGCCGGAGGACCGGCCGTGGTCATGCAGTCCGCTGCCCTGTCCGGGCACCCAGGACAGCAGCCACACCTCGTAGCCGGGGCCCGTGCGCAGCCGGTGGTACCAGCGCGTGGTGGCGTCATACCGGACGAGGTGCTCCCACTGGGAGCGTTCGGCGGCGATGGAACGGGCCAGGCCGGCGAACTCGGCGACGGTGGCCGGGTGCTCGCGCGGAGCCTGGAGGAGGTGCGGGACTTCGAGGATGTCGCCGGCGATCTGGAGGTCGCTGTCGCTGTTCATGGGGTGCGGTGGTTCCTCAGTGAAGGGAGGTCAGAGGGAACGGAAGCCGAGTCGCGGCCGACCCGGCCTACAGCTGGAGCAGGTGGAGCAGGTGGGGCTCAACAGCTGGAACAGCAACAACAGCTACAGCGAACGTGGGCAGCACCGAGGGACCCGGCGGTGCGGGTCGAGGTGAGTGCCAAGTTCGCGAGCATGCCCACAAGGACAGCGGTTTGCACCTCGGCTGTCAACTCGACGCCCCTTGGGTGGGACATGTTTCACCTCATCCGGTTCATCTGTGTGGCGAAAGGTTTGTTCATGGGGCGACCGGGACACATGGCGCACAACCGGGCGCGCGGCGCCGTTGTGATCCTGTGATCCGACTGTGATCCGGTTCGCTTCTGCGTGTGTGTGCAACGAGATCGAACTTCTGGGCGTCCTTTTCCGTACAAGCTCTGCGCGGGGCTGGATACCCTCCCGGGCCTCGTCTGCTTGTCAAGGTTTAGGACGATTTGAACACTTTCCGCTAGGCCTTGGTTCCGCAGAGTGAATAAGGGGCTCAATAGCAGATCTCGGCTTGACTCGCCCGGAGCAGCACACTTGTAATTTCACTCGTGTCGTTCAGCCGAAATCGGTAACGGCTACATCACGGGGACGCGAAAGACAGACGAGGGGCGCACATGACCGAGCTGGTGCAGCAACTGCTGGTCGACGACGCGGACGAGGAACTCGGCTGGCAGGAGCGCGCGCTGTGCGCCCAGACCGACCCCGAGTCCTTCTTCCCCGAGAAGGGCGGCTCCACCCGCGAGGCCAAGAAGGTCTGCCTCGCCTGTGAGGTCCGCTCCGAGTGCCTCGAGTACGCCCTCGCCAACGACGAGCGCTTCGGGATCTGGGGCGGCCTGTCCGAGCGTGAGCGCCGCCGACTGAAGAAGGCGGCGGTCTGAGCGGCCTCCCCGGCCGCATCCACGCGTGCATACGTCTCGAAACACGTCTTGAACGGCCCGTCGTCCGTGGTTATCCACAGGCGGCGGGCCGCCGTCATGCCTAGCCGATAGTGTGGTCGCTCGTCCGAGACGCCCGGCTGCCCCCTCGGGGCACAGGCGTCCACCGCAGTCCACCGAACCGGGGCCCGTACCTCGATGTCCGTGCACAGCCACACGGCAGCCCAGCAAGACATCGCTGCCACACCTGAGTTTCCGCGTCATGTGGTGACCGCGGTGCTCGTCTCCCACGACGGCGCCCGCTGGCTGCCCGACGCGCTCGCCGGGCTGCTCGGCCAGGAGCGCCCCGTCCAGTTCGCCATGGCCGCCGACACCGGCAGCGCGGACCAGTCCGCGCAGCTGGTCACCGCCGCCCTCGGCGACGATCGCGTACTGCACCTTGCCCGGCGCACCGGATTCGGCCAGGCCGTCGAGGAGGCCAACCGCACCGCCCCCGTCCTCACCCCGGACGAGCTGACCTATCTGAAGCGGCCGAGCGGCTGGGACCCCGTCACGCGCACGTGGCGCGACGACGCCTACGACATGCCCGAACTCCCCCACGGGGAACCGGTGCAGTGGCTGTGGCTCCTGCACGACGACTGCGCCCCCGAACCCGACGCCCTGGCCCAGCTGCTGCGCGTCGTGGAGAACGAGTACGAGCTGGGGCGTGACGACGTCGCCGTCGTGGGCCCCAAGCTGCGCGGCTGGTACGACCGCCGGCAGCTCCTCGAGGTCGGCGTCACCATCGCCCACTCCGGCCGCCGCTGGACCGGCCTCGACCGCCGCGAACAGGACCAGGGCCAGCACGACCACGTCCGGCCCGTGCTGTCCGTGTCCACCGCCGGCATGCTGATCCGGCGCGACATCTTCGAACAGCTCGGCGGCTTCGACCGACGGCTGCCCCTGATGCGCGACGACGTCGACCTGTGCTGGCGCGCCACGGCCGCCGGCCACCGCGTCCTCGTCGCCCCCGAGGCAGTCGTACGACACGCCGAGGCATCCTCCCGCGAGCGCCGCACCGTCGACTGCGTGGGCCGCACCGCCGCCTCCCCGCACAAGGTCGACAAGGCGGGCGCCGCCTACACCCTGCTGGTCAACACACGCACGGCCGTGCTGCCCTGGGTGCTGCTGCGGATCGTGCTCGGCACCGTCCTGCGGACCCTGGCCTACCTCGTGGGCAAGGTCCCGGGCCAGGCCCTCGACGAGATCCGCGGTCTCATGGGCACACTGCTGCGCCCCGAGCGGATCATCGCCGGGCGGCGCAGGCGCGGGAACCCCGTCGTCGACAAGGGCGAGCTGCGGGCGCTGTTCCCGCCGCCCGGCGCGACCGTGCGAGCCACCGTCGAGCAGGTCGCGAGCAGCCTCGTCGGCCGCTCCGACCCCGAGGTGGCCGCCGGCGCGGGACGGCACGGCGGCGCGATCGAGTCCGGGCCGGGCGGCGACGACGCCGACTTCCTCGAGATAGAGCAGTTCGCCCGCATCAAGCGCATCGCCCGCAAGCCCGGCCCGGTGCTCTTCCTCGTACTGCTGTTCGTGTCGCTGATCGCCTGCCGGGAACTGCTCGGCGGCGGTGCGCTCGCCGGTGGCGCCTTGCTGCCTGCTCCGGCCGACGCCGGTGAGCTGTGGTCGCGTTACCTGGATGCCTGGCACCCGGTGGGCGTCGGCGGCACACCGTCCGCACCGCCGTATCTGGCGATCGTGGCCATGCTCGCCTCCGCACTGCTGGGCTCGACCGGGCTCGCGGTCACCGTCCTGCTCGTCTGCTCGGTGCCGCTGGCCGGACTCACCGCCTACTTCGTCTCCCGCCCGCTCGTCGAGTCGCGCCTCCTGCGCGCGTGGGCGGCCGTCGTCTACGCCTTCCTGCCCGCCGCCGCCGGCGCCCTTGCCGACGGCCGCATCGGCACCGCCGTACTCGCCGTCCTGCTGCCGCTCGTCGCGCGCGCGGGAATCGCGGCCAGCGGCCTGGCGGACAGCTCCGGCGCGCGCGGCAGTTGGCGCGCGACCTGGGCGTACGCACTGCTGCTGACGATCACCACGGCCTTCACGCCGATCGTGTGGCCGATCGCGCTGCTCCTCGGACTCGGGCTGCTCGCGGTGCGGCGCACCGACATCACCGCGTACGGACTGCGCTTCCTGGCCCAGCTCGGCGTGCCCCTGCTGGTTCTCGCGCCCTGGTCGCTGTCGCTGCTTCCGTTCGGCTTCTTCCAGGAGGCCGGTCTGCAGTACGGCGCCTCCGCCGCGTCCGCCCTGGACCTGCTCGGCGGCAGTCCCGGCGGGCCCGGCACCGTCCACGGGCTGATGCTCATCGGCGTCGTGCTGGCCGCGCTGGCCGCCCTGATGCGCTCCGAGCGCCAGTTCGGAATCTGGACGGCGTGGGCGGTCGCCCTGGTGGGCCTCCTCTTCGCGGTCCGTTCCAACAGCTCCACATGGTCCGGCCCCGCGACCCTCGTCTACGGCATCTCCCTCCTGGCCGCCGCCCTGCTCGGCGCCGACGGGGCACGCTCGCGTGTGGCCGAGCAGAGCTTCGGCTGGCGCCAGCCGGTCGCCGCGCTGATCGCCTTCGCCGCGGCCGCCGGCCCGCTGCTCGTCGCAGCCGGCTGGATGATCCGCGGCGCCGACGGACCGCTGGAGCGGCGCGACCCCGTGCAGGTGCCCGCGTTCGTCGCCGAGGAGAGCAACACCCGCGACCAGGCCCGCACCCTCGTCCTCGACAGCGACTCCCCGGCCCACGTCGGCTACATGCTCGTCCGCGGCTCCGGCGCCCGCCTCGGCGACGCCGAACTCGCCGCCGAGGACGGGGAGAACGCCACGCTGGACAAGATCGTCGCCAACCTCGTCGCCGGCTCCGGCGCCGACCAGGCCGACCAACTGGGCGCGTTCGCGGTGCGGTACGTCCTCGTCCACAAGGGCGCGCCCCGCGAGGTCGCGCGCGTGCTGGACGCCACGCCCGGGCTGTCGCGGCTGAGCGAGCAGAACGGCAGCGCGTTGTGGCGGGTCGACCGGCAGGTGTCACGGGCGGCCGTCGTCGCCAGGTCCGGGTCCGGCTCCGGCTCCACCGAGCCTCAGCCCGTCGCCGCGGGGCCCGTCGAGATCCACACCACGATTCCGAGTGGCTCCGAAGGGCGTGTCCTGCGCCTCGCCGACAGTGCCGACGACGGCTGGACGGCCACCCTCGACGGCAAGCCGCTCACCCCGACCACGGTCGACGGCTGGGCCCAGGGCTTCGAGCTCCCGGCAGGCGGCGGCAGGCTGGACGTCACCTACGACGACCCGATCGGCCACACAGCGTGGCTGTGGGCCCAGGGCTTCCTCGCGCTCGTCCTCGTCGTGATGGCCCTTCCGGGACGTCGCCGCGACGTCGACGACGACCTGCCCGAGGAGCCCGCCGTCCCGGCCGAGGCCATGGCCGGCGAGGGCCGGCGGGCCCGTCGGCTGCGGGCCCAGGCCGAGGCCGAGTCCGAAGAGGCCGGTCAGGGCAGCGAGTTCCCGGCTCCTCCCACGGAGCCGCCGGCTGCGGCAATTCCGCAGCAGCAGTCCTACGGCATGGGGGCGCCCCCGGGCGAGGACGCTCGAGCCTGGGGGAGGGACACGCCCAGTTACGCGGGCGCCGAGTACGGCAGCTACGGAGGCGAGCAGTACGAGGGCGGCCAGCAGTACCCGGCGGGCGGTGCCTACGACCAGACATACCAGGCGGATCCGTATCAGGGCGGCCAGTACGACCCGTACGCGTACGGCGGGCAGGCCTCGACAGGGGCGTATGAGGGGTCCTACGACACGTCGTACGACCAGACGTACCAGCAGGGTTACGACGACGCCACGTACGACCCGGCGCAGCCGCCTCCGCACGGCAGTGAGCGTTCCGACGGGAGCCAGCAGTGAACCGCACCACCCTGTCCCTGATCGTCGGCGCCACCGCCCTCGCCGCCATCACCGGGATCGCGTCGCTCACCATGCCGGACGCGCCCGGCGCGCACACCGCCGAGGCGGCCGCCGAGCTGCCCGTGGAGCGCACGAGCCTGGTGTGTCCGGCGCCGAGCATCTCGGACCTCGCCGAGACGACGTACACGTCGTTCACGCCCGTCACGAAGGGCACGGGGAGCGGCGGTAAGGCGGAACTGCAGTCCGCGGCGGAGGAGTCGGATGCCGGGGCGGACGCCAAGGGCAAGAAGGCCGGTGACGCCGGCATGGCCGACAAGCCCGTCCTGGAGGCCAAGGAGCCGGGCACGCCGGTCACCGGGGACACGTCCGGAGGCGACTCGCCGGCGCTCGTCGGGACCGCCGACGGGAAGTTCGCGCCCGGCTGGACCGTGCAGGAGACGACCGGCGTCGCCGCGGGCACCGGACGTGGCCTGCAGGGCGTCAACTGCACCGCGCCGGACACCGAGTTCTGGTTCCCGGGCGCCAGTACGGCTGCCGACCGCACGGACTACGTCCATCTGACCAACCCCGACGACTCCGCCGCCGTCGTCGACATCGAGCTGTACGGCAAGGACGGTCCCCTCGAGACCACGGTGGGGGAGGGGATCACGGTTCAGCCGCACGCCGGTGAGTCGATCCTGCTGTCCACGCTCACCGCTGAGAAGCAGACCAACATGACGGTGCATGTGAGTGTGCGCAGTGGCCGGGTGGGTGCCTCGGTGCAGGCGCTGGACGACAAACTCGGCGGGGACTGGCTGGCCGCGTCCGCCGACCCCGCGGGGAGCCTGGTTCTGCCCGGCATCCCGAAGGACGCCACGGCCGTGCGGCTGGTCGCCTTCACGCCGGGGGACGCGGATGCGGACCTCAAGGTGCGGCTTGCCTCGCCGTCCGGGCAGATCACGCCTGCCGGGAACGAGACGTTGCACGTCAAGGCGGGTATGACGAGCGCGGTGGACCTCGGGGACGTCATGCGGGGCGAGGCGGGGTCGCTGGTGCTGACGCCAACGGATCGGTCCGTGCCGGTGGTTGCGGGGGTGCGGGTGGTCCGCGGGAAGGGCGCCAAGCAGGAGACGGCGTTCATTCCCGCGACCCGGCCGGTGGGCACGCGCGCGACAGTGGTGGACAACCGGGCGAAGGGCACGACGCTGTCTCTGACGGCGCCGTTCGGCTCGGCGAAGGTCAAGGTGACGGCGTCGGCGGGGAGCGAGGGCGGCGCGGCGGCGTCGAAGACGTACACGATCAAGTCCGGGACGACACAGGACGTCGAGATCGCGGTGCCGAGCGGCCTGAAGGGCACGTACGCGCTGACGGTGGAGTCGGTGTCGGGCGGGCCGGTGTACGGGGCTCGGACGCTGGCCGTGACCCAGGACGGGCTGTCCGGCTTCACTGTGCAGACGCTGCCGGATGACCGGGGGATGGTGGCTGTGCCGGAGGCGGACGAGGACTTGTCGGTACTGCAGAAGTAGGGCGGGGATGCCTGCGGCGGCCCGTTGCCGCCCGGTAGGGGTTCGCCGGGCGACCCGGCAAGCGGGCCGTACCTGTGTCCTGTGACTCCGCCCGGCCGACGCAGTCAGTCCTCGCCGTAGCGGGGGTCCACCGTCTCCGGTGTCAGGCCCAGCAGCTCGGCCACCTGTTCCACGACCACCTCGTGGACCAGGGCCGCTCGTTCGTCACGGCCCTTGGTGCGGATCTCCACCGGGCGGCGGTAGATGACCACCCGCGCGGGACGGCCCTCGCGCGCGGGGATCGTGCCGCCGAGGGGGACCGCCTCGTCGTTCCAGGTGCGGCCGGGGCCGTCCAGGCGGGGGACCTCGAGGACCAGGAAATCGATGTCGGCCAGCTGGGGCCAGCGGCGCTCGAGGCGTTCCACGGAGTCCTGCACCAGATCGGCGAAGGCGTCCGCGCGGCTCGCGGCGAGCGGGACCTGGGGCGGTGCGATCGGGCCGCGCATGCCTCGCCCGTGGCGATCACGGCGGCGGGGCCCGGGGCCGGCGGCGCGGGGCGGTACGGGGGCGTCCATCACTGATGAAGCGTAGTCCCCGGGGCCGGTGCGTGTCCGATCACGGGGCGTGGGCGGGGCGACGTCCCACTCGCCGTACGGCATGTCGGCAGATGACCATTCCAGCCAAGCTTGGGCTCGATTCCGTATCTCTCCGAGACCTGCGGGGTCGAGGTGTTTGATGTGGTTTGTGGTATATGGTGACCGGTTTCGGGGGTGTTCGGAATCTCGGAAGCGGGCTTCCGTGCAGGTCAGTGGCGTGGGGCGTAAGGGGCGTGTGGGGTGTTTCACACCACGACACGGTGGGGTGACCTGGGGGAGAGTCGTCGCGGCCCGCTCAAGAGTGCGGTACCGTCCAACGTCGTGAGCCCTGTACGTCGCTGTTCGCGCACCGCTTGCGGCCGTCCCGCCGTCGCGACGCTGACGTACGTCTACGCCGACTCGACCGCGGTCCTCGGCCCGCTCGCCACCTACGCCGAACCCCACTGCTACGACCTGTGCGCCGAGCATTCCGAGCGCCTCACCGCTCCCCGGGGCTGGGAGGTCGTGCGGTTGCTGGACGGTTCGGCTCCGGCCCGTCCCAGCGGCGACGATCTGGAAGCGCTTGCCAACGCCGTGCGTGAGGCGGCGCGTCCGCAGGAGCGGGCGGCCCAGGCCGGTGGAGGCGGAGGGCGTGGCGCCGATCCGATGGAGGTCGCGCGGCGGGGGCACCTGCGGGTGCTGCGGTCGCCCGACAACTGACTGTCGGTTTCCTTCACTTGTGCGGGTGTTTCCTGCGCGCTCGTTTCGTTGAGTGATGCACGGGCATTGACGTGCAGTTGGCGCGGACACGACCATTCCGTATGCCGGAACGAGAAATCGCTTTCCGCATGGCGGAATCCGGGAGACGCCCGTGTACGTCCAGGAACTGGAACCCGTCGCCGACTCGCTCGGCCTGTCCGCGCTTGTGGCGGCGCTGCCACTCGTGATCGTCCTCGTCCTGCTGGGCGGGGTTCGGCTGAAGGCGCACTTGGCGGGTCTCACGGGGCTTGTGGCGGCCGTACTGGTCGCCTGGCTCGCCGTACGGCATGCCACTCGGCCAGACACTCTCCAGCGCCGCGCAGGGAGCCGTCTTCGGGCTCTTCCCCATCCTGTGGATCGTCGTCAACGCCCTGTGGGTGTACCGGATGACCGTCCGGACACGTCATTTCGACATCCTGCGGCGGTCGTTCGGGCGGCTCTCCGACGATCCGCGCATGCAGGCGCTCGTCGTCGCCTTCTGCTTCGGGGCTCTGCTGGAGGCCCTTGCAGGGTTCGGGGCGCCCGTCGCGATCTGTTCGGTCATGCTGGTCGCGCTCGGCTTCGAGCCGGTGCGGGCGGCGGTCGTCGCGCTGGTCGCCAACACCGCGCCCGTGGCCTTCGGCGCGATGGGGACACCGGTGGTGACGCTGGCTCAGGTCACCGGGCTGCCGTTGGACGACGTGGCTTCCGTGGTGGGGCGTCAGACGCCCCTGCTGGCCCTGGTCATGCCGCTCGTGCTGGTCGGGCTCGTGGACGGGCGGCGCGGACTGCGGGAGACCTGGGTGCCCGCCGTGGCATGCGGAGTCGCCTTTGCCGTCGCCCAGTTCGCCGCCTCGAACTTCGTCTCCGCGCAACTCGCGGACATCGGCGCCGCCTTGGCCGGTGCGGGCGCCCTGGTCGCCGTACCGCACGCGCGCGTGCCCGCCAACGAGGCGGTACGCGCGTCCGTGCTGACTGGCCACGGAGTGAGGAGTTGGACGACAAGGAGGGCCTGTGCCGCTCATCAGCCCTCATGGGAGGACGAGCGGCACAGGCCCCGGTACCACGACTGGCCCTTCGTCAACCACCCGCTCACGTTGGAGCGGGCTTGCTGCTCGGGTCACCGATGGCTTCGATAAGGCCCGGCTGCGTCCAACTGCTTCGGCGAGCAGTAGGGGCGATTGACTGCGCCCCGCACCTAGCGTGGTCAGCACCCCGTACAACCGGGTCCACCGGGAGTATCCGGAGTTGTGCCTTCAGGAGCTCGCACGCTGGGATGATCAACGTAGTACCAGCGCTGGGTGGTTGAGCCAACTCCAACTCGAACGAGTGAACGGCGCCGACGGGGCCGGTCTTCCTGTCGCCAGTGCTGGGCTGGTTCGGTGTGGCCGTGTCCGGGTCGGACACCTCGGCCAACGCGCTGTTCGGCGCGTTGCAGGTGACGGCGGCCCGGGAGTCGGGACTGTCGCCGGAACTCCTGGCCGCCGCCAACAGTTCCGGTGGTGTGCTCGGCAAGATGATCTCGCCGCAGAACCTCACCATCGCGTGCGCGGCCGTAGGGCTCGCGGGCCGGGAGGGAGACCTGCTGCGGCGGGTGCTGCCGTGGAGTCTGGGCCTGCTGCTGGTGATGTGTCTGATCGTGGTCGGACAGAGTTCACCGGTGCTCGGCTGGATGCTGCCCTGACGTCCCGCGCTGACCTGAGGTTACGGCTCGGAGTCCTCTCACTGGGCACACCGCGCACTGTCAGTGAGGGCGGGTACTTTGGGGCGACCGACAGGACTTTCAGAAGGGTTGGCCGTGGCTGCTGATCTGTCACAGCTCGTGAAGGCGTACGACGTCCGCGGGGTCGTCCCCGACCAGTGGGACGAGCCGCTGGCCGAGCTCTTCGGGGCCGCCTTCGTCCAGGTGACCGGCGCGAGCGCGATCGTGATCGGGCACGACATGCGGCCCTCGTCCCCCGGCCTGTCCCGCGCCTTCGCGCGCGGAGCCGCCGCCCAGGGCGTCGACGTCACCGAGATCGGCCTGTGCTCCACCGACCAGCTGTACTACGCCTCGGGCGCGCTGAACCTGCCGGGCGCGATGTTCACGGCCTCGCACAACCCGGCCCAGTACAACGGCATCAAGATGTGCCGTGCCGGCGCCGCCCCGGTCGGCCAGGACACCGGCCTCGCGGAGATCCGTGAACTGGCCGAGCGGTGGAGCGACTCGGGCGCCCCGGAGCCGGCGGCGACGCCGGGCACGATCACGCAGCGGGACACGTTGGAGGACTACGCGGCCCACCTCCGCTCCCTCGTCGACCTGACCTCCATCCGCCCCCTGAAGGTCGTCGTCGACGCGGGCAACGGCATGGGCGGCCACACGGTCCCCACGGTCTTCGACGGCCTGCCCCTCACCCTCGTCCCGATGTACTTCGAGCTGGACGGCACGTTCCCGAACCACGAGGCGAACCCGCTGGACCCGGCGAACATCGTCGACCTCCAGAAGCGAGTCCGCGAAGAGTCCGCCGACCTCGGCATCGCCTTCGACGGCGACGCCGACCGCTGCTTCGTCGTCGACGAGAACGGCGCCCCCGTCTCCCCGTCCGCCATCACCGCCCTGGTGGCCTCGCGTGAGCTCGCCAAGCACGGCGGCAAGGGCACGATCATCCACAACCTGATCACCTCCTGGTCGGTCCCGGAGGTCGTCAAGGAGAACGGCGGCACCCCGGTCCGCACCCGCGTCGGCCACTCCTTCATCAAGGCCGAGATGGCCAAGACCGGCGCCATCTTCGGCGGGGAACACTCCGCCCACTACTACTTCAAGGACTTCTGGAACGCCGACACGGGCATGCTGGCCGCCCTGCACGTCCTCTCGGCCCTGGGCGGCCAGGAGGGCACCCTCTCCGGCCTGGTCGCCCAGTACGACCGCTACACCGGCTCCGGCGAGATCAACTCGACGGTCGCCGACCAGGCGGGCCGCCTCGCCGCCATCAAGGCCACCTACGAGCGCCGAGAGGGCGTCGTGCTGGACGAGCTCGACGGCCTGACCGTGACGGCCGCCGACTGGTGGTTCAACGTCCGCCCGTCCAACACGGAACCGCTGCTGCGCCTGAACGCGGAGGCACGGGACGAGACGACGATGGCGAAGGTACGGGACGAGGTACTGGCGATCATCAGGGGCTGAGGGCTGAGGGCTGAGGGCTGAGGGCTGAGGGCTGAGGGCTGAGGGCGGTCACTTCCCAACGCCGGCCGGCGCATTCCAGCCCGCCCGGCATTTGAGGACGGGGCCGTACCGTCCCGAGCCCCCACCCACCCGGCTGGGGGCTTCGCCCCTGGGGCGCCGGTCCGTGCATCCAGCCCGCCCGGCGTTTGAGGACGAGGCCCGTTCAGGGCCGAAGCGGGGGTCTGGGGGC
>NZ_LLZG01000073.1 GCF_001509475.1 Streptomyces regalis | reverse complement strand
GGCGTCTGGTGCGTGCGATCGCAAGGCGCCGGAGCGCCCTCGTGGCGGAGCCACGTGGGCGGTTCGGCAACGCGGCGAGCGTGCGTGCCAGACGCCGCGGGGCAGGCGGGAATTGTCAGACAGGCCCTAGGGGCGCGGGCTGAATCGATGTGCGGCTGGCGCCATGTGGGCGCGACCAGCCACACACCACCCGCAGCGAGAAACGAAGCAGCAACACCCCCGAAATCAACAATCTGTTCAAGGAGCCTACGGTCTCGCCCATGACAGCAACCGCGCCCGCGCACCCCGTAGACGAGATCCCGCCCAAACGCCAGTTGGCCGCCTTCGGCCTCCAGCACGTACTCGCGATGTACGCCGGCGCCGTGGCCGTCCCCCTGATCGTCGGCGGCGCCATGAAGCTGCCGCCCGCAGACCTGGCATACCTGATCACCGCCGACCTGCTGGTGTGCGGCATAGCCACCCTCATCCAGTGCATCGGCTTCTGGCGTTTCGGCGTACGGCTGCCGATCATGCAGGGCTGTACCTTCGCCGCGGTCTCCCCCATGGTGCTCATCGGCACCACAGGCGGCGGACTGCCCGCGATCTACGGCTCGGTGATCGTCGCGGGGCTCGCGATCGTGCTGCTGGCGCCGGTCTTCGGGAAGCTGCTCCGTTTCTTCCCGCCGCTCGTCACCGGCACCGTGATCCTGATCATCGGCCTGTCGCTGCTGCCGGTCGCGGGCAACTGGGCTGCCGGCGGCGTCGGTTCACCCGGCTTCGGGGAACCGAAGAACCTTGCACTGGCCGCGTTCGTGCTCGCGGTGGTGCTCGGCGTGCAGCGGTTCGCGCCGGTGTTCCTCAGCCGGATCGCCGTGCTGGTCGGCATCGCGGTCGGGCTCGCGGTGGCGGTGCCGTTCGGGTTCACCGACTTCGGCGGGGTCGGGGACGCCGACTGGGTCGGGATCAGCACTCCGTTCCACTTCGGGGCGCCCACCTTCGAGTTCTCGGCGATCATGCCGATGCTGGTGGTGGCGCTGGTGACGATGACCGAGACGACCGGTGACCTGATCGCCGTCGGCGAGATGACGGACCGCAGGGTCGAGCCGCGCTCCCTCTCGGACGGCCTGCGCGCCGACGGGCTGTCGACGGTGCTGGGCGGCGTTTTCAACACCTTCCCGTACACGGCGTACGCACAGAACGTGGGGCTCGTCGGCATGACCCGGGTGCGCAGCCGCTGGGTGGTCGCCACCGCGGGCGGCATTCTCGTGCTGCTCGGCCTGCTGCCCAAGCTGGGCGCGGTGGTGGCGGCGATACCGGCGCCGGTGCTGGGCGGTGCGGGTCTGGTGATGTTCGGGACGGTGGCGGCGAGCGGCCTGAGGACCCTTGCCCAGGTGGACTTCAAGGGCAACAACAACCTGACGGTGGTGGCCGTTTCCGTGGCCATGGGGGTGCTGCCGGTCGGTGTGCCGACGATCTACGAGAAGTTCCCGGACTGGTTCCAGACGGTGATGAACAGCGGGATCAGCGCGGGCTGCCTGACGGCGATCGTACTGAATCTGCTCTTCAACCACCTGCCCGCGAAGGCGGGTTCAGGCGCCGCCGAGGCGGACGGCCTGCCGGGCGGCGGCGTCGAGAAGGCGGTCGAGAAGTCCCGGGAAGAGGCCGTCTAGGTCGTCCTTGCGCAGGCCGTTCATCTTGGCCGTGCCCCGGTAGACCTGCTGGATCACACCGCTCTCGCGCAGCACCCGGAAGTGGTGCGTGGTGGTGGACTTGGTCACCGGCAGGTCGAAGTGCGAACAGGAGAGCTCGTCGCCGACGGCGGCGAGCTCTCGCACGATTTGCAGCCGCATCGGGTCGGAGAGCGCGTGCAGCACGCCTTCCAGACGGATCTCCTCGCGCGTGGGGTGCGGGAGGTCTCGGCTGCTGACAGCGGGGCTGGTCACGGCGGCTCCACTTCACTCGACTCGCTCCATTGTACGAGAACCCTCGTAGTTGTTGTACGAGATCTCTCGTAGTTTGACACTTCCCGTACTACGATGCCTATCGTACGAGTCGACCCCTGGTCCCGCGACGAATGGAGTGAGCCGTGAGTGCGCTCTTCGAGACCTACACCCTGCGCGACGTGACGATCCCGAACCGGGTGTGGATGCCCCCGATGTGCCAGTACTCGGCCGCGCCGCAAGGTCCCGACATGGGCGTCCCCAACGACTGGCACTTCGCGCACTACGCGGCCCGCGCGGCCGGCGGCACAGGGCTGATCATCGTCGAGGCCACGGGGGTCACCCCGGAGGGCCGCATCACCCCGTACGACCTGGGCATCTGGAACGACACCCAGGTCGAGGCGTTCCGCCGGATCACGGGGTTCCTGGTGTCGCAGGGCACGGTGCCCGGAATCCAGCTGGCACACGCCGGCCGCAAGGCATCGACCGACCAGCCCTGGCGGGGCGGTGCGCCCGTGGGTGCGGACGCGCACGGGTGGCAGCCGGTGGCGCCGAGCGCGGTCCCGTTCGCCGACGGGCACCCGGTGCCGAGTGAGCTGACGGTCGCCGAGATCCAGGAGATCGTGGGGCAGTTCGCGGACGCCGCGCGCCGTGCCCTCGCCGCCGGCTTCGAGATCGCCGAGATCCACGGCGCCCACGGCTATCTGATCAACGAGTTCCTCTCCCCGTACTCCAACCACCGCACCGACGAGTACGGCGGCTCGTACGAGAACCGCACCCGGTTCGCGCTCCAGGTCGTGGACGCCGTGCGGGAGGTGTGGCCGGACGACAAGCCGCTGTTCTTCCGCATCTCGGCGACCGACTGGCTGGAGGAGGACGGCTGGAGTGCCGACGACACGGTCCGCTTCGCGGCCGACCTCAAGGTCCATGGCGTCGACCTGCTCGACGTCTCCACCGGGGGTAACGCGTCCGGTGCCCGTATCCCCGTCGGTCCTGGCTACCAGGTGCCGTTCGCCGCGCGGGTGAAGGCCGAGACCTCGCTGCCGGTCGCCGCGGTGGGGCTGATCACCGACGCCGAACAGGCGGAGAAGATCATCGCGAACGGCGAGGCGGATGCCGTCCTGCTCGGCCGCGAGTTGCTGCGCAGCCCTTCGTGGGCGAGGCATGCGGCACGGGAGCTGGGCGGGGACGTGCATGTGCCGGACCAGTATCACCGGTCCGTTTGATCGCCTACTCGTTGGAGTGGCTTGTCTCGCTGTGCGGCTGCGGGTGATGCCGAGATCATCCCGTCGGCACACGCTGCATAACGGCCCGTTCCAGGTACGGCACGGCACGCTGGCCGGACACCGCGAGTGCGATCGACGCGGCGACGCCCGTCCAGGCGATCGGGCCGAGCGGCGTACAGCCGAAGAGGTTGCTGAGGCCTGGGGTCTCGACCAGGACGAAGAGGACGGCTGCCGAGCCCAGGGCGGTGACGCGGACCAGCGGGCTGCCCCGGCGGTCGGCCAGGGTCTGGGCGAGCTGGGTGCCGACCACCGCACACAGGGCCATGGTGGTGGAGCGGCGGGCCGTGCCCGGGGTGAAGCGGCCGAACAGCCAGGCGGACGTCGCGCCGAGTGTGGTGGTCAGGGCGCGGTTCCGGATCTTGCTGATCAGGGGGGCGCCGAGGAGGGAGGTGCCGAGAGGTTCGGTGCCTTCGGGGGCTCCCTCCTCGCCCTGGCCCCCCTCTGTCTCCGCCTCCTTTGTCTCCGCCTCCTTCGGCGTCACCGCCACCGCCATCGCCGGGAACAGGTCCGTGAACAGGTTCACCAGCAGCATCTGGCGGGTCGACAAGGGTGCCGCGCCCGACAGGAGGGTGCCGAGGAGGCCGAAGCCGACCTCGCCGGCATTGCCGCCGATCAGGATGGCGATGGCGTCGGCGACGCTGTGCCACAGGGCCCGGCCCTCGGCGACGGCCTCGATGAGGACCGTGAGGTCGCCGTCGGTGAGGACGAGGTCGGCCGCGTTGCGGGCGGCCGCCGAACCTCGGGCGCTGATGCCGACGCCGATGTCGGCGGCGCGGATGGCCGCGGCGTCGTTGGCCCCGTCGCCGACCATGCCGACCACCCGGCCGGCGTCCCGCAGCGCCTCGACGACCTGGAGCTTCTGTTCTGGCGCGACCCGGGCCACCACGCCCATGTCACGCAGCATCCGGGCCCGTTCCTCCCGGTCCGCGGACGCCAGCTCGTCGCCCGTGACCACGCCGGTGTCCTCGGGCCAGCCCAGTTGCGCGGCGATCGCGCGGGCGGTCTGCGGATGGTCGCCGGTCAGCATGACGGGTCGTACGCCTGCCTTGCGCAGGCCTTCGACGAGGGCCGTGGACGTGTCGCGCGGGACGTCGGCGAGGGCGAGCAGACCGGTGAACTCCAGCTTCTCCAGGGGCTGTTCCAGGACGTCCGCCGCCTCGTCCGCCGCGTCCAGGGGGCGCCGGGCCACCGCCAGGACGCGCAGTCCGTCGCCGGCCAGCTGCTGCGCCGTCGCCTGGGCCGACGACGGCAGGTCGGCGCAGGCGGGCAGCACCGTCTCGGGGGCGCCCTTGACCACGAGTACCGGGGTGTCGTCCTCGGCCCGGCCGACGGCGGCGGCGTAACCGCGTCCGGCCTCGAAGGGCAGGCCCTCGGTCTGGGTCCACTCCGGGTCGTGGCCTGCGGCGTCGAGGACGGCCTCGTCGGTGGCGTGCACGGGCCGGTCGGTGTTGCCGTTGAGCCGTGGGCAGGCGCGGGCCGCGACGCGCAGGGTGGCATCGCCCTCGTCCGGCTTGCGGGCCGTGCCGTCGGCGTCGGTCACGCGCACCAGACGCAGCCGGTTCTCGGTGAGGGTGCCGGTCTTGTCGAAGCAGATGGTGTCCATCCGGCCGAGCGCCTCCAGGGTGCGCGGCGCCCGGACGAGGACTCCATGGTGGCTCAGCCGACGGGCGGCCGCCAGCTGCGCCACGGTCGCCACCAGTGGCAGCCCCTCGGGGACGGCGGCCACGGCCACCGCCACCCCGCCGCTCACCGCCCGGCGGATCGGCGTGCCGCGCAGCAGCGACAGAGCGGTCACACCGGCGCCGCCCGCCATGGTCAACGGCAGGGCCTTGTCGGTGAGTTCCCGCAGCCTGGCCTGTACTCCGGCGGACGGCGGCTTGCGGGAGGCGAGGGCCACGGCCCGGGCGGCCTCCGTCCGGTCCCCGGTGTCCACCACGACGGCCCGGGCGTTTCCGGCCACCACGGTCGTCCCCTCGAACACCATGCAGCGGCGGTCCGGCACGGCCGCGTCCGGGGTCGGGTCGGTCCCCTTGTCGGCCGCCAGGGACTCCCCGGTGAGCGCGGACTCGTCCACCTCCAGGCCGTCCTCCCACACGAGGCGGGCATCGGCGGGCACCACGTCGTCCGCCCGCAGCTCGATCAGGTCGCCCGGACGGAGCTTGGCGGCGTCCACGAGGTGCGGTTCGGGCTCCGGTTCCTCGGTCGTGACGCGTGCCTTCTGCTTCTGCTTCGCCAGCAGCCCGGACAGCGCCCGCTCGGCCCGCATCCGCTGGACGCCGCCGACCAGCGCGTTCAGGTCGAGCGCGCCGACGACCAGCAGGGCGTCCACGACGGAGCCGAGGATCGCCTCGGCGGCCGAGCCGACGGCCAGCACCGGGGTGAGGGGGGCGTCGAGTTCGCCGCGCACGGCCCGGGCGAGCTGCAGCGGGCCGCTCAGCGGTGCGAACACGCGCTGCCGGCCCATCGTGCGGATCGCCTTGCGCGCGTGGTCGGTGGTCTGCTCGGTCAGGGTCTGTTCGGGACCCTCTTCGTGTGCCAGCCGGTCGCGGACCTCGGTCTGCTCCAGTTCGTGCCAGGCCACACGCGGGCGGGGGTGCGGGGCGCGGGCGACCGCCACGCCGAGGGCGGTGCGCACGCCGGTCAGCAGGGCCCAGGCCGCGCTCACGTCGACCGGCGTGTGCCGCAGCCCGGGCCAGGGCGTACGGCGGCCACGCTGGGACTTGCCGATGGCCACCAGCAGCCCGGACAGGGCGGCACCGGACCGGGCCAGGGTCTGTGACCTGCGACCGACCTTGCGCGCGGCCGGTACCGCCCGCAGCAGCCGCCACACGTCGGCCAGACCGTGCAGGGCCAGTACGTCCGCGCCCCAGACGACGGCCCCGTCCCGGTCGGTGAGGGCGACGGCCACATCGCCGGCGAGCAGTCCGTCGAGTACGTCCTCGTCGGCCGGACCCGGCCGGGCGACCGTGACGATGACGCCGGCCTCGCCGCGCAACCCCGTCACCACATCGCTCAGCGACCGCTCGTCGCGCACGACTTGGTCGGCGAGGCTCGTGAAATCGGCCAGGGCGGGGTCGTCCACCATCACGACCCGCAGGCCCGCGCGCCGCGCCGCGTCCAGCACGCTCTCGGTCCACGGGTCCGCGCCCGCGCCGGGAGTGCGCAGGGCGCTCGGGTGCAGGACGAGTGCGTCGGCCATCTCCAGTTGCCGCAGCCGCTCGGTGTCGCGCACCAGGGCGCCCGAGCGGGACAGCGCGGAGCTCAGTACGGCGTGGAAGGCGGCCGGTCCGTAGCGGGCGGCCTTGGGAGAGCCCGCGAGCACCGCCTCCGCCGCCTCGGTGGCGTCGTGCTTGACCAGCAGCGTGGCCACCGCGCCCACCAGGGCGCCGGCCTCGGCGTGCGCGGCGTACTCCTGGGCCGGGGAGGTGCGCAGCGGCGGGCGCACGCGGTGGTCCCCGGCCACGCTGCCCCGCTCCGGCACACACACCTCGTCGTGGACCCGGTCGAACGCCGCCACCCGGGCCACCGTCTCCGCCAGCTGGAGTGTGCGCAGCGCACCGTCGAGCACCAGGGCGCTGGGGGTCCGGCCGGCACCGTGGGCGGCCGCGTTCGCCGCGGCCAGCAGCATGTCCATGCGGGAGCGGCCGAGCCTGGCGCGCAGCCAGCCGCGGAAGCGCGGGTTCTCCCGTGCCAGCGTCACCAGCGCGGTCACCGCGCGGGGTGAGGCGGGCAGGCGCAGGCCGTACCCGATGAACGCGGTCGCGATGCCGATGCCGTCGGCGGCGAGCGTCGCGGCGGCGGCTCGTACCCCGGCGGGGTCGGCGGGGTGCACGATGTCGTCCACCGCCTCGTCCGTCTGGGCCAGACCATGCCGGGCCGCGAGCTCGGACGCCTTCTCCAGCACGCGATCGCTGACCGAGTCCTCGACGGCGGTCACCACCAGCCGGCCCAGTCCGCCGTCCCAGTACGCGAGGGCCACATCGGGCCGCTCCGCCAGTGCCGCCGCGACCCGGCGCGCCGCTCGCTCCGTCCCGCCCGCCCGCCGTACCCGGTCCGGCACCTCGGGCCGCAGTGCGAGGTGGGTCCGGGTGCCGGACCGCCAGGGGTGCGGGCGGACGGGCAGCGTGTTGCGGGCGATCCGCACGACTCGCGCCGCGGAGTCCGCGCCCCGTACGCCTGCCCGGGCCGTCCCGGCCACGGCTCCCGCGGCGGCTCCCACTGCGGGGGCGGCTCCCCGGGCGAGCAGCCGGGGCCCGGCCGCTACCAGTCCGGCCGCGGCGGCCGCCGGACGTGTGACTGTGCGTGTGAGGAGTCCCAGAACCATCGCTCGCCCTCAGCCGGTCGTGCTGTGACATCGCTTGTCGTGGGGCCCGGGTTCCCGCAAAACGGCATGTCATCCGCTGATCGCGTGGGCGGGCGGACCGCTGTGCGGCCGGAGGCTCCCGCCCCGCCCGCACTGCGGTCCGCAGGGATCAACCTGTCGTGCAGGCCGTCCCGTTGAGCGTGAAGGCGCCCGGCGCCGCGCTGTTGCCGGTGTGGTTCGCCTGGTAGCCGATGCTGACGCTCGCTCCTGGCGCGAGCGCCGCGTTGTACGAGGCGCTGGTCGCCGTCACCGCGCCGGAGGCCGGGGTGTACGTGGCTCCCCAGCCGTTGGTGATCGTCTGGCCGGCGGGCAGGGTGAAGCCGAGCTGCCAGCCGTTGATCGTCGTCGTGCTCGTGTTGGTGATCGTCACGGAGCCGGTCAGGCCCGTGTTCCAGGCGCTGGTGGTGGCGCTCACCTTGCAGGCGCCGGGCTGGGGCTGGGGTGCGGGGCCGCCGCTGTCGAGGCCGAAGAAGGTGAGGACCCGGGCCGCCATGCCGTTGCTGTACAGGTTGTGGCCGACGCCCTGGAGGCTGATCGCCTCGACGGGGGCCCGGTCACCGGTGCCGCCGTAGCGGGTGCGGGTCCAGCCGGACTGCGGCGTGTCCGTGGCGGCCGGGCTCTGGCTGACGCCCTGGACGTTCGTCCATTGCTTGATCATCTCCCCGAAGTTGGGGTAGCGCAGGGTGGCGTCCTCGGTGCCGTGCCACAGCTGCATGCGCGGGCGGGGGCCGCTGTAGCCGGGGTAGGCGTTGCGGACCAGGCTGCCCCACTCCTGCGGGGTGTGCGTCACGGTGCCGTTCGCGCAGGCGCTGTTCCACTCGGAGCCGTCGGTGGTGGCGAAGCAGCCGAAGGGGACGCCCGAGAAGGCGGCGCCCGCGGCGAACACGTCGGGGTAGTCGCCGAGCAGGACGTTGGTCATCATGGCGCCGGAGGAGATGCCGGTGGCGAAGACGCGGCTGGTGTCGGCGTCGTAGGTGCGGGTGACCCAGTCGATCATGGACTTGATGCCGACGGGGTCGCTGCCGCCGCCGCGCTTGAGCGCCTGCGGCGAGGAGACGTCGAAGCACTTGCTGCTGCGGGTGACGGACGGGTAGAGCACGATGAAGCCGTACTGGTCGGCGAGCGTGTCGTACTCGGTGCCGTTGTACATGTCCGGGCCGGAGCCGGTGCACCAGTGCACGGCCACCAGGACCGCCGGGTTGGCGGTGACTGTGTCCGGCACGTACAGGTACATCCGCAGGTTGCTGGGGTTGGAGCCGAAGTCGGTGACCTCGGTGAGCGTCGCGGTGGGGACGACGTCGGCCGCCTCGGTGCGGGCGGAGGCCGCGGGTGCGGTGACGAGCAGTGCCGCGAGTAGCGGCAGGAGTGCTCCGAGGAGGGCGACGAGTTTCGCGCGCAGCGGTCTTCTCGTGGTGGCGGGGGTGCGGGTGGGGGTGGGCACGTCCTTGTCCCTTCTGGTCACGGCTCGTGGACGTGGTGCGGGTGTGGGTCAGCAGGAGCTGTTGGTCCGGGTCACCAGGCCGAGCTTCCAGGGGAGTGGGGAGAAGTCGCCGCTCGATGCGGCGGGGTCCATCCCCTGGTACAGGAACTGGAGGCGGCAGGGGTTGATCGTGAGGGTCTGGTCGACGCCGTCGCGGATCATCTCGCCGTGGCTGAAGTCCGTGGTCCACGCGGGCTGTCCCGGCCCGAAGGTCACGTTGGTGGACCGGATGAAGGGGTTGGCCTCGGTCTGCGCCAGCGGTGTCCACGCACCACCCAGGCTGTCGGCCGTCCAGGCGCGGAAGTAGCGCCGCCAGTCGGAGCCGGTCGCCGGCGCCTCGACGAGCATGAGGTACTTGCCGCTGCTGCCGAGGCGGTGGACGTTGCTCCCCTCGAAGAGATCGAAGCGGTTCGGCTCGGACAGGACGATGGTCGTGTCGCGGAAGCCGTTCGGAAACTCGGCGACCGTAGTGCGCGAGCGGTACTCGTGGCCGTTGCCGTCGGAGGAGAACAGATAGCAGTCGGTGTCGTCGCAGATGACCCAGAAGTCGAGCCGGCCGCCCGGGCCCTTGCTCTCGGTGACGATCGGCGGCTCGGCCTCGAAGAAGTTCCGCGGCGCGCTCCAACTCCCCGGATTCGCCGGATCGTTGGTGGTCGAGAAGGACGGCGGGCCGGTCTGGTGGACCATGTACCACTTCTTCTGCGGGGCGAAGTAGAACACCTGGGGAGCGGCGGCGTACCGGTTGCCGAGGTTGGGGTTGGTGTCGAGGAACGTCTGCGGTGCGGTGGCCGCCCGGGACCAGTCGGCGAAGCTGGTGTGGGCCAGGCTCCACCGGCCGGCTGTGTCGGCCGTCGTCATGTAGAGGTGCCACCGGTTGACGTACCGGAAGACCGTCGGGTCCTTGACGGAGACGATCGGGTGACCGGCGTCCGGCTTGGGCGCGACCAACGAACCGCTGGACGACCAGGTGAAGGAGCCGGGTAGTGGATCGGCCCGGTCCGCCAACGGGCCGTCGGCGGCCGCGCGGTCCGGGGCTACGGCCACGGCGCCGAAGGCCAGCAGGATGAGCACCAGCCCGCTGATCAACGTACGCATATGGAGCGTACGCACATAGGGGGTCGGCATTGACTCGCCCTCTCGCAGGGAAAGCGTCCGGAGAGCATCGTGGCATGGACACGCCCATCATGGAAGCGCTCCCACGCCAGGCACAGAGCGCTCCCACGCCAGGCACAAGGGGGAGCGCCGAGAGAGCACTTACCTCCCATCAGGGCTGACCGGATTCTTCTGCGCGAAGCGTTGACTAGAAAGCGCTTGCCCCCTACGTTCCGTTCAGCAGGCTGACCGAGCCGCACTGCCGCACCCCACATGGTCACCCTGCCTGCGCGCAGCGTTCTGCATGACGCACATCGTTCAAGTACATGATCGAGCAAGTCCTTCTGAAGGGACGCATTCGCATGCGCACTCTCCCCCCACGTGCACGCTCGCAAAGAACCGCGCTGGTGACGGCCGCCGCAGCCGCCCTCGCCACCGCGGCCGCCCTCGTCCTGCCGCAGCCCGCCGGGGCCGCCGAGACCTCGCCGGTCGGGTTCGGTGCCGGGACGACCGGCGGCGGCAGCGCCTCGGCGGTGACCGTCTCGACGCTGGACGCCTTCAAGACCGCGGTCACCGGCAACTCGGCCAAGGTCGTCCGGG
Source organism: Streptomyces regalis (assembly GCF_001509475.1). GTDB lineage: Bacteria > Actinomycetota > Actinomycetes > Streptomycetales > Streptomycetaceae > Streptomyces > Streptomyces regalis. The sequence goes on along the minus strand of NZ_LLZG01000073.1, from coordinate 4,492 downwards.
TCAACGGCCTGATCTCGCTGAGCGGTCAGGTCGACGTCGGCTCCAACACCACGGTGCTGGGCGTCGGTTCGTCGTCGGGGTTCACCGGGGGCGGACTGCGACTGAAGAACGTCACCAACGTCGTCGTCCGCAACCTGAACATCAGCAAGCCGGTGGCACCGGCCGACGGCATCACGGTCCAGGCGTCGACGAAGGTGTGGATCGACCACAACTCCTTCTCGGCCGACCGCGATCACGACAAGGACTACTACGACGGGCTGCTGGACATCAATCACGGCTCGGACAACGTCACGGTGTCCTGGAACACCTTCAAGGACCACTTCAAGGGCTCACTGGTCGGTCACAGTGACAACAACGCGAGCGAGGACACCGGCCATCTGAAGGTGACGTACCACCACAACTCCTTCAGCAACGTCTACTCCCGCATCCCCAGCCTGCGCTTCGGCACCGGGCACTTCTACAACAACTACGTGGCCGGCGCGGACACCGCCTGCCACTCGCGCATGGGCGCCCAGATGCTCGTGGAGAACAACGTCTTCCGCGACACCAAGGTCGCCGTCACCACCAACCGCAGCAGCGACGTGGACGGCTACGCCAATCTGCGCGGCAACGATCTCGGCGGAGCCGCGACCGAGATCTCCCGGGTCGGCACCTTCACCACGCCGCCCTACAGCTACACCGCGGAGTCCGCGTCCACCGTCGTCGCCTCGGTGACGTCCGGCGGGGGCGCCGGAAAGATCTGACCACCCCCCAACTGGAAGAAGGCATCCGGGACATGACTTCACCAGCAAAGCCCCGCGCCCGCCGGCGCGCGTTAACCGGCGGTCTGGCCGCACTCGGCCTCTCGTCTGTCATGATCACGACAGTCGGCGCACCTCCGGCGAGCGCCGCCACCTGGCCCAGGCCCAGCAGCAGCCAGCCGGTGAGCTCGACCATCAAGGTGTCCGGTGTCCGGGACGGCGGCATGGTCCGCTACTACGGCAGTGGCGACCTCGCCGGCGACGGCCAGGAAGAGGGCCAGGACCCGATCTTCGAGCTCGCCCCCGGCGCGACGCTGAAGAACGTCATCATCGGCGCGCCCGGCGCCGACGGCATCCACTGCGAGGGCAACTGCACGCTGCAGAACGTGTGGTGGGAGGACGTCGGCGAGGACGCGGCCACCTTCCGGGGCGGCTCCACCTACACGGTCACCGGCGGTGGCGCGAAGAAGGCCGCCGACAAGGTCTTCCAGCACAACGGGCCCGGGACGCTGAACATCTCCAACTTCGCGGTCAGCGAGTTCAAGACGCTGTACCGCTCGTGCGGTGACTGCTCGACGCAGTACACGCGCAAGGTCAACCTCAGCAACATCGAGGTGACCGGCACCGGGTCCACGGCCCGCCTCGTCGGCATCAACGTCAACCGGAACGACGTGGCGACCCTGCGCGGCATCACGATCCTCAACGACGCGAGCCGCAAGGTCGTTCCCTGCCAGAAGTACAACAACAACACCGCCGTGGGTACGGGTCCGGACAGCACGAACTGTCTGTACTCCACGTCGGACATCACCTACCGGTAGCCCACAGCCACAGGCACACCCCCCACGGTGAAGGCGGCCGTCCGAAGCGTCCCCGCACGGCGCTTCGTACGGCCGCCGGGTCGTTCACGGCGACCTTTCAGCCGGCCAGGGGCCGCCACCCGCGTGCATTTTCTGCCGCCCTGCCACCGTCGCGCGTGCGTGCGCCTTTCCCGGCACTCCGCTCGCCGTCACGCGCGCGTGCGCCCTTCCGACCTCTCCTCGCCGTCACGCGCGCGTACGGCGTCGGCCACCTCTCGCCGGTAGTCCGCGTAGGCGGCTCGCAGGCGCGCGCCCGGCCAGTCGGGCGGGAGGAGTTCGGGTGGCAGCACCGGATCGGCGAGCAGGTGCCGTACGACGGCCGCGAAGGCGGTGAACCGATCGGACGGGTCCCGCGCACGGGCGGCATGGTCGAGGAGGGCGCGTCCCGTGCCGGCCCACGTGTCCAGCGGCCACAGACTCGCGGCGAGCTCGCGCGCGGGGCGGTCGGGGCGGGCCGTACAGCGCTCGGCGATCCGACCGAGGCCGTCCGGCAGGGGGCGGAGCAGGTTGGCCGGCCGCAGCCAGACGCCCTCACGGAGTTCGGCGAGCCGGAGCCTGGTCAACTCGTTGCGCAGTTCCGCGCGTTCGGCGGGGCCGCGGCCCGTCGCCGTGACCACGACCATCTCCCAGTCGCCGTCCCAGGGCACGGTCTCGGGGTGGACGGCGTCGTCCTGCCGCCGCTGGCGTTCCAGCAGCCGGTCGCTGAGCCGGTAGACCGTGTCCGCGCGCCGCAGGTCTCCGGCCGCCACCATCCGGCTGAGCGCCGCGCGCAGGGTGGATCCCGCGATCCCGAACGGTTCCACACTGCGCACCAGGTCCTTCACCGGCAGCTCGGGCGGATGCAGACCCAGCAGCAGGCTCAGGACGACCGACCGGGCGGACAGCGGGCGCAGTTCCACCTCGTCGGCCTGCGGTGAGGCGTTGTTCGGCATGGCGACGACTGTACGTGGGAGGGTGACGGTGTCATATTACAGGATTGCTGCAACCGCAGCCACAGTGCAACACTGACGGCATGGTCTCGATACCCGCGCAGGAGCTGTCCGGGCAGTACGCCACCCACGACGTCACCAACCAGCCCTCTCCCCTGGCCCCGTACGACGCGTCCGAGGACACGGCCCTGCTCGAAGGGCTGCGCCGCGAGGGTGCCGGGTGGGCCGAGGAGGGGATCCGGCGGCTCGGCCTGCGGGCCGGGAGCGCCGAGGCGCAGGAGTGGGGCGAGCAGGCCAACCGGCACGAGCCCGAGCTGCGGACGCACGATCGGTACGGCCATCGCGTCGACGAGGTCGAGTTCCATCCGAGCTGGCACCACCTGATGCGGGTCGCGGTCGCCGAAGGGCTGGCGGCGGCGCCCTGGGCGGACGAGCGGCCCGGCGCCCATGTCGCCCGGACCGCGGGCGGGCTGGTGTGGGGGCACACCGAGGCCGGGCATGGCTGTCCGACGTCGATGACGTATGCCGCCGTCCCCGTGCTGCGCCGCCAGCCCGAGCTCGCGAAGGTCTACGAACCCCTGCTCACCAGCCGGGAGTACGACCCGGAGCTGCGCGTGCCGACCGAGAAGCGGGGGCTGCTCGCGGGCATGGGGATGACCGAGAAGCAGGGCGGCTCCGACGTCCGTACCAACACCACCACGGCCACACCGACCGCCGAGCCCGGCGTGTACACGCTGCGTGGGCACAAGTGGTTCACCTCGGCGCCCATGTGCGACGTCTTCCTGGTGCTGGCGCAGGCGCCGGGCGGCCTGTCCTGCTTCCTCGTGCCGCGCGTCCTGCCCGACGGCAGCCGCAACACCTTCCGCATCCAGCGCCTGAAGGACAAGCTGGGCAACCGCTCCAACGCCTCCTCCGAGCCCGAGTTCGACGGGACCGTCGCCTGGCTGGTGGGGCCCGAGGGGCGGGGCGTCAAGACGATCATCGAGATGGTCAACTGCACGCGGCTGGACTGCGTGATGTCCTCGGCGACGCTGATGCGCAAGACACTCGTCGAGGCGGGACACCATGTGCGGCACCGCAGCGCGTTCGGCGCCCCGCTGATCGACCAGCCACTGATGCGCAACGTCCTGGCCGACCTGGCGCTGGAGTCCGAGGCCGCCACGACGCTCACGCTACGGCTGGCCGGCGCGGCCGACCGTGCGGTGCGCGGGGACGACGTGGACGGGGCGGAGACGGCGTTCCGCCGGATCGCCACCGCCGTCGGCAAGTACTGGGTCACCAAGCGGGGCCCTGCCTTCACGGCGGAGGCCCTGGAGTGCCTGGGCGGCAACGGCTACGTCGAGGAGTCAGGCATGCCCCGCCACTACCGCGAGGCTCCCCTGCTGTCGATCTGGGAGGGCTCGGGGAACGTCAACGCCCTCGACGTGCTGCGGGCGCTGAGCAGGGAGCCGGGCACCGCCGAGACTCTCTTCGCCGAACTCGCCCTGGCGCAGGGGGCGGACGCCCGGCTGGACGCGGCCATCACCCGCCTGAAGGGCCTGCTGACCGCGGGCTCCGAGGCGGGCGCCCGTCGCCTGGTCGAGCTGATGGCCCTGACCCTCCAGGCCTCCCTGCTGGTCCGCCACGCCCCCACGGCGGTTGCCGACACCTTCTGCGCGAGCCGGCTCGGCGGCGACTGGGGGCACGCGTTCGGGACGCTGCCGGACGCCGCGGACGTGGACGCGATTTTGGGGCGGGCGCTGCCGGGTGGGGCGTGAAGTGCGGTACGGGCACTCGGGCGGTGGACGCCTCGGGGGGAAGCGGGGCAGGGCTGATGGGGCGGCAGACACCGCCGGACGCGGAATCGGGCAGAACTGGTCGGGCAGCGGCCACCACAAGGGCGCGGGGCCGGGCACGACAGATCCGGTGGCAGACACCAACAGGACGCGGAGCCAAGCAGGGCTGATCGGCCGACGGACACCAACAG
>NZ_LLZG01000072.1 GCF_001509475.1 Streptomyces regalis | reverse complement strand
GGCCGGGCTGGTGGGGGCCGGGGCGTTGGTCGTGGAGCATCTGTATGCGCCCGCGCGGGTGGAAGAACGGCTGGTCGCGCTGGGTGTGTGAGGGCCGTTGGTGTCGGGTGTGAGGGCCGTTCGCGCCGGGTGTGTGACGGTCGCGTTTCCGTCCCGGGCGCACGTCCGCATGGTGAAATCCGGGCGGCTGTGGCAGCGTGATTCTCGCCACCCTTGATAAGGGTTCCGCTCAGATGAGCGGATCTTGAGCGGCTGCACTTCTCCAAGGGGTGGCACTCGGTGCCACCCCTTGATCGTTCATCGATCGAAATCAGACGTGCGGTAAGGCCGCTCATCTGAGCGGAAATCCGCACCTGTGGGCGCTCTTGTGTTCAAGAAGTGAAAACATCCGCCCGTCTCGGCTTGCCAAGCTTTGACTTTCGATCCACTGGCGGACGGGTGGTTACAGGCGCATGACGCGTGAGTAGACATACCCAGGCGCCTTCGATCTGGGTATGTTCCTCGCCGTCAGGGCAGCCACCGCGTCCTCGAGGGAGTCGAGACCGTGTCGGAAAACAAAGAACCCCACGTAGCGAAGTTCGTTTACGACTTCACCGAGGGAAACAAGGACCTCAAGGACCTCCTGGGTGGCAAGGGCGCGAACCTCGCCGAGATGACCAACCTGGGACTCCCCGTTCCCCCCGGCTTCACGATCACGACGGAAGCCTGCAAGGTCTACCTCGACAGTGGCGAGGAGCCGGCGGCACTGCGTGACGAGGTGAGTGCGCACCTCGACGCCCTCGAGACGAAGATGGGCAAGAAGCTCGGCCAGCCCGACAACCCGCTGCTCGTCTCCGTCCGCTCCGGCGCGAAGTTCTCGATGCCCGGAATGATGGACACGGTCCTCAACATCGGACTCTCCGACAAGTCCGTGAAGGGTCTCGCCGACCAGGCCGGCGACGAGCGGTTCGCCTGGGACTCCTACCGCCGCCTCATCCAGATGTTCGGCAAGACCGTCCTCGGCGTCGACGGCGAGCTCTTCGAGGACGCCCTTGACAAGGCCAAGGAGGCCAAGAAGGTCACGGTCGACACCGACCTGGAGGCCGCCGACCTGAAGAAGCTGGTCACCGCCTTCAAGAAGATCGTCAAGAAGGAGGCCGGCCGGGACTTCCCGCAGGACCCGCGCGAGCAGATGGACCTCGCCATCGAGGCGGTCTTCAACTCCTGGAACACCGACCGGGCCAAGCTGTACCGCCGCCAGGAGCGCATCCCCGGCGACCTGGGCACGGCCGTCAACGTCTGCTCCATGGTCTTCGGCAACCTCGGCCCGGACTCCGGCACCGGCGTCGCCTTCACCCGCGACCCCGCCTCCGGCCACCAGGGCGTCTACGGCGACTACCTCCAGAACGCCCAGGGCGAGGACGTGGTCGCGGGCATCCGCAACACCGTCCCGCTCGCGGAGCTGGAGACGATCGACAAGAAGTCGTACGACCAGCTGATGCAGATCATGGAGACGCTGGAGAACCACTACAAGGACCTCTGCGACATCGAGTTCACCATCGAGCGCGGGCAGTTGTGGATGCTCCAGACCCGTGTCGGCAAGCGGACGGCGGGGGCCGCCTTCCGTATCGCCACACAGCTCGTGGACCAGGGGCTCATCGACGAGGCGGAGGCGCTCCAGCGCGTCAACGGCGCCCAGCTCGCCCAGCTGATGTTCCCGAAGTTCGACGAGGAGGCGAAGGTCGAGCAGGTCGGCCGGGGCATCGCGGCGTCGCCGGGTGCGGCGGTCGGCAAGGCGGTCTTCGACTCGTACACCGCGGTGAAGTGGTCGCGTTCGGGCGAGAAGGTCATCCTGGTCCGCCGGGAGACCAACCCCGACGACCTGGACGGCATGATCGCCGCCGAGGGCATCCTGACCAGCCGGGGCGGCAAGACCTCGCACGCGGCCGTGGTCGCGCGCGGCATGGGCAAGACGTGCGTGTGCGGCGCCGAGGAGCTCGAGGTCGACACCAAGCGGCGCCGGATGACGGTGCCGGGCGGGCACGTGGTGGAGGAAGGCGACGTCATCTCCATCGACGGCTCCAGCGGCAAGGTCTACCTGGGCGAGGTCCCGGTGGTCCCGTCTCCCGTCGTGGAGTACTTCGAGGGCCGGATGCACGCGGGCGCCAACGACGCCGACGAACTGGTCGAGGCCGTGCACCGGATCATGGCGTTCGCCGACCGCAAGCGCCGGCTGCGGGTGCGCGCCAACGCGGACAACGCCGAGGACGCGATGCGGGCGCGGCGGTTCGGCGCCCAGGGCATTGGCCTGTGCCGCACCGAGCACATGTTCCTCGGCGACCGCCGTGAGCTGGTCGAGCGCCTCATCCTGGCCGACACGGAGGCCGAGCGCGAGGAGTCCCTGAAGGAGCTGCTCCCGCTGCAGAAGCAGGACTTCGTGGAGCTGTTCTCGGCGATGGACGGCCTGCCGGTGACGATCCGTCTCCTCGACCCGCCGCTGCACGAGTTCCTGCCCGACATCACCGAGCTGTCGGTCCGCGTGGCCCTCGCCGAGTCCCGTCAGGAGCCGCACGAGAACGAACTGCGGCTGCTCCAGGCGGTCCACCGGCTGCACGAGCAGAACCCGATGCTGGGCCTACGCGGCGTGCGGTTGGGCCTGGTCATCCCCGGTCTGTTCACGATGCAGGTCCGCGCGATCGCGGAAGCGGCCGCCGAGCGCAAGAACGCCAAGGGCGACCCGCGCGCCGAGATCATGATCCCGCTCGTCGGCACCGTCCAGGAGCTGGAGATCGTCCGCGAGGAGGCCGACCAGGTCGTCGCGGAGGTCGAGGCGGCGACGGGTACGCAGCTGAAGCTGTCCATCGGCACGATGATCGAGCTCCCGCGTGCCGCGCTGACCGCCGGTCAGATCGCGGAGGCGGCGGAGTTCTTCTCCTTCGGCACGAACGACCTCACCCAGACGGTGTGGGGCTTCAGCCGGGACGACGTGGAGGCCTCCTTCTTCACGGCGTACCTGGAGAAGGGCATCTTCGGTGTCTCCCCGTTCGAGACGATCGACAAGGACGGCGTGGGTTCGCTGGTCGCCGCTGCCGCGAAGGCGGGGCGCGAGACCCGGCCCGACCTGAAGCTCGGCGTGTGCGGCGAGCACGGCGGTGACCCCGAGTCGGTGCACTTCTTCCACGAGGTCGGTCTCGACTACGTCTCCTGCTCGCCGTTCCGGATCCCGGTGGCGCGCCTCGAGGCGGGCCGGGCGGCGACCCAGTCGGAGGGCAGCGACCACCGCTGACCTCCCCCGACTCCGCAGCCGTCGTCCGTCCCCGACCCTCAGTACCGATGGGCGGCGGTTCCGGTGCACGAAGAGAGGGCGGCACCCTGTGCGGGGGTGCCGCCCTCTCAGGCATTTTCTGCACACTGATGTGGCATCCCAGGGCGGGCCCGTTGTTTTGCCAGGTCAGGCGGCGGCCGAGGATGCGAGGCTTCAGCTCGCGGTCGCCGCTCCGGGGCGCCGGATACGCTGGCGGGATGAACGAGAATCCTCCTCCCTGTCCGAAGTGCTCCTGTGAGTACACGTACGAAATGAACGCGCTGATCGTGTGCCCGGAGTGCAGCTACGAATGGGTTCCGGACGAGAGCGCCACTGAGGGCGGGGGCGCCGCCGGGGAACGTGTGGTCAAGGACTCCGTCGGCAATGTGCTGCAGGACGGCGACAGCGTGGTCGTGGTCAAGGCGCTCAAGGTCAAAGGCAGCCCCTCCGGCATCAAGGCTGGTACCAAGGTGCGCAACATCCGGCTCGTTGACGGCGTCGACGGGCACGACATCGACTGCAAGGTCGACGGTTTCGGGGCGATGCAGCTGAAGTCGAGCGTGGTCAAGAAAGCCTGATCCCCCGCCCCGTCCTCGGCGGAAGGACCAGGGCAGCAGCTTGATGCGGAATTGCGCAATTTCGCAATTGGTTAGATGCTGTGTTGGCTGTGCTCGCAGTTGAGCGGGCACAGCCTTTCATCCGCCCCGGGGTGGGGCTCGTAGGGGAAGTCGAGGGGTCGTGTCCGTTCCGCTGTACCAGGCCAAGGAACCCTCCAGCCTCCAGGGTGAACTCCTCGCCGAGTTGCGGGAAGCCGAGGTCGCCGCGCGATGACCTCGCAGATCAGCCGGGTCTGGGCCCGGATCGCGGCCCTGCTGCCCGCCCGCGCCGACCTGACGGAGATGCGGCGCGACCCGCGGCGGGACCTGCTGGCCGGGCTGACCGTGGCGATCGTGGCGCTGCCGCTCGCGCTCGGCTTCGGCGTCTCTTCCGGCCTGGGCGCGGCGGCGGGGCTGGCGACCGCGGTGGTCGCGGGCGCGCTCGCCGCGGTGTTCGGTGGGTCGAATCTGCAGGTGTCGGGGCCGACCGGTGCCATGACGGTCGTCCTCGTGCCCATCGTGGGCGAGTACGGGCCGGCGGGCGTCCTCACAGTCGGTCTGATGGCCGGCGTGATGCTGGTGGCGCTGGCCGCGCTGAAGGCCGGGCGCTACATGCAGTACATTCCCGCCCCTGTGGTCGAGGGCTTCACCCTCGGCATCGCGTGCGTGATCGGCCTGCAGCAGATCCCGAACGCCCTCGGTGTGCCCAAGCCCGAGGGTGACCGGGTGCTGGTGGTGACCTGGCGGGCGATCGAGGAGTTCGCGAAGTCCCCGAACTGGACCGCCGTCGGCTTCGCGGTCGCGGTGGCCGCCGTCATGCTGGTCGGGGCACGGTGGCGGCCGACCGTTCCGTTCTCCATCCTTGCCGTGATCGCGGCGACGGTCGTCGCGCAGGCCGCCGGGCTGGACGCGGCCAAGCCGATCGGCGACCTGCCCGCCGGGCTGCCCGCCCCCACGCTGTCCTTCCTTGACCTCGGCTCGCTGAGCACCCTGCTCGCCCCGGCCGTGGCGGTCGCCGCCCTCGCTGCCCTGGAGTCTCTCCTGTCGGCGTCGGTCGCCGACGGCATGACGGTCGGCCAGAAGCACGATCCCGACCGTGAGCTGTTCGGCCAGGGTTTGGCCAACATCGCCGCCCCGCTCTTCGGAGGCGTCCCCGCGACCGGCGCGATCGCCCGGACCGCGGTCAACGTCCGCACGGGCGCGAGCTCCCGGCTCGCCGCCCTCACCCACGCGGCGATCCTCGCCCTGATCGTCTTCGCGGCGGCGCCCCTGGTCTCGAAGATCCCCCTCGCCGCGCTCGCCGGCGTCCTGCTGGCCACCGCGATCCGCATGGTCGAGGTCGGCTCACTGCGCGCCATGGCCAAGGCCACCCGCTCCGACGCGCTGATCCTCGTCCTCACCGCCGTCGCGACCCTGGCCCTGGACCTCGTGTACGCCGTCATCATCGGCCTCGCTGTCGCGGGCGCTCTGGCCCTGCGTGCCGTCGCGAAGCAGGCCCGCTTCGACCAGGTGCCGCTCGACCGGGGTGACCACAGCGCTGAGGAGCACGCGCTGCTGGCCGAGCACATCGTGGCGTACCGCATCGACGGGCCGCTGTTCTTCGCCGCCGCGCACCGCTTTCTGCTGGAGCTGACCGAGGTCGCGGACGTACGCGTCGTGATCCTGCGCATGTCCCGGGTGTCGACCATGGACGCCACCGGGGCCCTGGTCCTCAAGGATGCGGTGGAGAAGCTGAACAGGCGCGGGATCCTCGTCCTGGCCTCCGGCGTACGTCCCGGTCAGCGCCAGGTTCTGGAGTCCGTCGGCGCGCTGGACCTGCTGCGCCACGAGGGGCGCGAGTACGCCACCACCCCCGAGGCGATCCGCGCCGCCCGCGCCCACCTGGAGACGGCTGGAGTCCTCCCTGCCCTTCCCGCCCAGAAGCCCCGGACCTCCAGCGAGGAATCCCTGCGATGAGCACTCCCCCCGTCCCCCTCCGCATGGTCGAGGTCTCCGGTGCGGAGGCCCTGTGGCTGATCGAGGGCAGCAGTAGCGGCCGGCTGGTGTACGTGCAACGGGACCTGACCGCGGTCCGGCCCGCCCGGCACGTATGGGAGTACGGCCGCCTGGTCGTCCGCACGCCGGCCCCGGCCGCGGCGGTGCCGGTGACGGCGACGTACCACGTGGACGAGGTCCGCGCCGTGCACGGCACCGGCTGGACCGTCACCGTCTCCGGTCCCGCCGACGTGATCACCGACCCCGACGAGGCCGCCCTCCCCCATTGCCTTAAGGGCATGGGAGGTGCCCCCATCCGGCGCACCCTCACCGGCTGGACCCACGGCCCCCACGACACCCTGCTGCGCCTGCACCCCAAGACCGTCAGTGGTTTCCGCCTCGCCCGCGCGGAGGCGTGATGACCATGCTCGAAGCTCTGCCCTACCGGCACGTGCTCACGCTGCCCACCGAACCGTCCGCCGTGCGGATGGCCCGCGAAACCGCCGAGCGGGCTCTGGTCGAGTGGGGGATCGGGCTGCGGCACCCCGCGGTGGACCCGGCACTGCTGATCCTCAGCGAGCTGGTCACCAACAGCGTCCGGCACGCCGCCGTGCTCTCCCCGACCGTGACCGTGATCTACGCCGCCGGCGCAGACTGCCTGGCCTTCGCGGTCCACGACCGCCACCCCTGCCGGCCTCAGTTGTACGGGGCGGTCACCGGCACCGACACGGGCCCCGGCGTCGGCGGCCTCGGCACTGTCATGGAGCTCGTCCTCGCCCTGGGCGGCACCGCGGTGGTCCGCGCGGATGCCGACGGCCGGGGCAAGAGCATCTGGATCACCCTGCCCCTCTGACCGGAGCGCCGAGAGACCAGACAGCAGACCCCAACAGGCCACCCGCACAAGGAAGTACACCACCCTCATGACCATCGACTGGCGCTACACCGTCGAGGAGAACCTCGGCATTCTCTCCGTCGCAGGATTCCTCGGCCCGGACGCGGTGCACCGCTTCACCGGCGCGGTCGGCTGGGCCCTGGCCCGCGGCACCGGACCGGTCATCGTCGACCTGACCGAGCTGCGCAGCTGGTCGACCGAGGGACAAGTGGCGATCGCCGAAGCCGCGCGCCGTCTGACGGAGGCGGGCCGCAGCCTGGAGCTGGCCGCCATCCCCGCCGACGGCTCCCTCGTGCCGACCGGAGACGGCCCGCCGATCCCGGTCCACGCCGACCTGGCCGCCGCGCTCGCCGCGCACGGCGCGGGAATCGGAGAGCACGTCGAGGGCCGCCACGAGTGGCGCACCACCGGGTGGCCGGACGAAGACCAGGCGGGCGAGTGACGCTTCACTGCCGGCACTCGGCGGTTCGGTTTCTTGGCCCGGGTTCGGCGTGGCCGGTGCCGCAAGCGAGGATGGGCCGCATGTTGTCGACGAGCGAAGCGAGGTGGGGGTCCCCCCGCCCGAAGGGTGGGGGAGGGCGGATGCGATGCGCCGAGGCCCGGCCAGTGGGGCCGTGCTGTTGTGTCGGGAAGGGGGCGGCACGATGAGTACGCCGCTGTACCAACTGAAGGCCGAGTTCTTCAAGACGCTGGGCCACCCGGCGCGCATCCGGGTTCTGGAACTGCTGAGCGAGCGCGAGCACGCGGTCGCCGAGATGCTGCCCGAGGTGGGTATCGAGCCCGCGCACCTCTCCCAGCAGCTCGCCGTCCTGCGGCGCGCGAACCTGGTGGTGACGCGCAAGGAGGGCTCGACCGTCTACTACTCGCTGACCAGCCCGCATGTCGCCGAGCTCCTCCGCGTCGCCCGCACCATCCTCTCCGGTGTGCTGGCCGGGCAGGCCGAGCTGCTCGCCGATCTGCAGGCCGTGCAAGGGGAGGCGAAGCCGTCGTCCTAGCGGCGGCCCTTCGAACCGCCGACATGATGGAAGCGGCTCTGAGCGATGTGCCGCCCGCCAACGCCGGCACCAGCGGAAACCAGGCCAGTGTGCGTGATGCGACGGCCGCGGACCGGGTCGGGTGCGCGGTGCGGCTGTCCCGTCCGGCCGCGGCTCACCAGGGAATCCCGGTACCGCCGGAGGAACGGGGTCGCCGTTCACTCCGCCGACGCCTCGACCGTCACGGCGGCGGTCATGCCGATGATCTGCGTGTGGAACAACGCCCCGGCGAGTGCTGCGGAGCCCGCTTTCAGCTGTCGCAGCCTACGCCGTCGTTGTCGCGGTCCAGGTGGGAGGCGTAGCCGGGCTCGCCCCGGTGGATCGGGGCGGCGCCGGCGGCGCGGGCCTCGCTGCAGTTGGCGTAGTAGACGTCGCCGCCGGAGGAGTCGCTGTCGTCGGAGGCGTCGGACGCGGAGTCGTTGTCGGCTGCCGGGGCCGCTGTGACCGTCGTGGTGACCTTGATCGTCTTCGTGGCCGTCACCGTCGGTGCGGGTTCGGGTTCTTCCGCCGGTGCGGTCATGGTCGCCGTGACGGTGACCGTGGGGCGCGGTGAGGCCGCCGTCGGTTTCGCGTCGGAATTCTTCGAGCCCTCGTCGGATGCGCCCGCGCCGATGCCCAAGAAGAAGGCCAGCCCGAGCGCGGGGAGCGCATAACGCTTGCGGGCCCATTTGGGGGCCGGGCGGTAGGCAGGTTGCGGTGGCACGGGCGGTTGCGGCATGGGTGCCGAGGTGTACGGATTGGTCATGTCATCCCCCCACTGGTGGTGCGTGAGGGGATGACCGTAATGCCCAGCGGCCAGATGTGTGGGAAGCGTGTCTGTTTCGTAATCGCTATGCGCGGAAGGGGCCTGTCACTTCGTACGTGATCCCGCCCGACGAGCTGCCGGTCGTGCCGCGCTGGCTGGAGAAGTACAGGCGCCTGCCGTCCGGTGAGAACGCCGGCCCCGTGATCTCCGAGCTCGACTGGCCGTCGATCCGCAGGAACGCGGCGACGACGTCGTCCGGCGTGATCAGGCAGATCTCCATGTTGCCGCCGTCCTCGGCGACGAAGAGGTCGCCGGAGGAGGAGCCGGTGATGTTGTCGACGCCGGTGAGCGGGGCCGTGCCGTTGACGAGGGAGTCGTCGTACGCCAACTCGTAGGTGTTCGACGTCAGGTTGAGCTGCCAGACGCGGTTGTCGCCCTTGGTCGTGAACCACACCGTGTCGTTGGCGTAGTGGCAGCCCTCGCCGCCGTTGAAGGACTTGGAGCCCGAGACCTGGGAGCGGGTGGCCGTCGGGGAGCCGTCCGGGTCGGGGACGTTCGCCCAGCTGAAGGAGCCCGAGGTGCCGCTGCCCGCGACCATGACCTGGAGGGTGCCGGAGGACAGGTTGCCCCAGGTCGTCGGTACGAAGCGGTAGAAGCGGCCGTTCGACTCGTCCTCGGTCAGGTAGATCACCTGGCGCACCGGGTCGGCTGCCGCCGCCTCGTGCTTGAAGCGGCCCATCGCGTCCCGGCGGGTCGCCGCGTTGGTGCCCCAGGGGTCGGTCTCGTAGACGTATCCGAGGGACACCTCCTCGCAGGACAGCCAGGTGTTCCAGGGGGTCTTGCCGCCCGCGCAGTTCTGGCGGGTGCCCGACAGGATGCGGTACGCGCCCGTGATCGCGCCCGTCGAGGAGAACTTGACCGCGCTCGCGCCGCCGGAGGGGTTGATCTCGGAGTTGGAGACGTAGATCCAGCCGGTGCCGTCGGCGTAACAGGCGCCGCCGTCAGGGGCGTTGTGCCAGGTGTACGACGTTCCGGAGACCGTCTGGCCGGAGCGGGCGATGACGCGGCTGGTGAAACCGCTCGGGAGTCTGATGCCGTTGGCGTCGGGGGAGCCCAGCGGCCCGTAGGGGCCCGTGCCCGGCTGGGCGGGCGCGGCGTACGCGGCGCCGCGCCACAGGGTTCCGCCGAAGACGGCCGAGGTGCCGCCGACGGCGGTCGCACGGAGGAAGGTACGACGTTCCACTTCTGCTCCAAAGGGTGCCGTGACCGCCCCGCCGCCGGTCGGGGGCGGGGACGTGCGGGTGGGAACTTAGGGGAGTGTGATGGACGGAGCGTGGACAAGCCATGACCCGTTGACGTACGGCGGCGTGGAGGGCGGCTGCGGGTGTGGCTGTGGCTGCGGTGAGCCGACGCCGTTCTTGCCGGGATACGGAAATGAATCGGCCATGGCTGACATGCGATGCTCCCGGGCATGAAGACGAGCTTCAAGGTGCACGGGGCGATCGCGGGCGGGGCCAGTGCCGTACTGCTGTCACTCGCCGCGCTCACGTGGGTACCGGGCGTATGGCTGTCGAAGGAGGCCGGGACAGCGGCGATGGTGCTGGGCGGGGTGCTCCTCTTCCCGGTCTTCGGCGCCGCCCTGATACGGGCGCTTCTGGCCCGGGCGACCAAGGCCGAGCTCTGGCATGCCTTCCGATGCCTGCCCGGCACGGTGCAGCTGGCGTTGGCGACCCTGCTCGTCTCGGGCTTCGTGATCGGGGGCATGGGCGCGGGCGGCGCAGCCGGCCTGCAGGACGCGAGCATCGAGAACGGCCGGTACTACGCCTTTGAAGCGACTCCCGGCCACCGCGGCAGGACCGAGATCTCGCGAAGTGAGTACCTGGCCGTCGTCAGAGGCGATCTGCGCATGATGCTCGCGATCCCGGGCGTGCTCTTCGCCGGGGCCGCATTCCACGTCCTCGCCACCGGTGAACTGCGCCGCGCGGACGCCGCGAACGCCGCGGCGGGGCATGCCGTACGGCGATAGGGCTCACGCCGGCAGCGCCGGCACCCCCCGCCGCCGCTGCCCCGGTCGGCCGAGGTGCTGGCCTCCGCTCGTCGGGGGCGGCTCCGCCGACGGCAGCCGGATCACCGCGTCCAGTCCGCCCGCGGCCGCCGCGTGCAGGCTCGCCTCGCCGCCGCTCGCGTGCGCGAGCCGTTGGACCAGCGAGAGGCCGAGTCCCGTGCCGCCCTTGGGGGCGCCCGGCGCGCGCCAGAAGCGGTCGAAGGCGCGGGCACACTGTTCCGGGGTCATGCCGGGGCCCTCGTCGGTGATGTGCAGGTCGACCCAGGCGGGGCGGGCGTCGCGCAGGGCGCGGCGGGCCGGTACGTGGAGCCGTAGCTCCATGGTCACGGTGGTGTCGGACGGGGAGGCGCGCAGGGCGTTGGACAGCAGGTTGTCCACGATCTGCTCGACCCCGCCGGGCACCGCCAGCACCGGGCCCACGCTGCCGGCGAAGAGCACGAGGGAGACCCGCTGCTTCTCGAAGAGCGGCTGCCAGGTGCGATGCCGCTCCGCACAGACCGCACCCACGTCGACCGGGCCCGGCGTCGCGGCGCTCTCCTCCAGGCGGGCCATCGCCAGCAGGCCCTCGACCATCCGGGAGAGCCGGTCCGTCTCGGTCACCGCGGCGGCGAGGCTGCCCCGGCCGCGGGCGGCGACGCTGGGCTCCAGGTTCTCCAGTCTCAGTCGCAGCGCCGCGAGCGGCGTCTTGAGCTGGTGGGAGGCCTCGCCCGCGAACGCGTGCTGGGCGGCGAGGAGGTGCGCGAGCCGGGCCGCCGTACGGTTGAACGCGGCGGCCAGGCGCCGTACCTCAGGCGGCCCTTTGGTGATCGTCACCGGCGCGGCCAGGCCGCCGTCCGCCAACTCGTCGGTGGCGCGCTCCAGTTCGCGGATGGGGCGGCCGGTCCAGCGGGCGATGGCGAACCCGACCACGGCGACCGCGGTGAGGACCCCGAGCCCGCCGAGGCCGAGCAACAGCCAGACGTGATGGACGCGTTCGTGCACCGTCCGGGTCGGCAGCGTCAGCCACACGGCACCCTGCAACCCCGTGGCGTGCCGGACCGGCGCGGCGACCGAGAGGTACTCGACCCCGCCGATGGTCGACGTCCGGACGTCCACCGTGGAGGTGCCGTGGAGGGCGGCCGCGATACCGGGGCGGGCGGCGAGGTCGGCCGACATGACGGCGGCCAGCGGATGCGAGGTCGCGAGCAGGGCGCCCGCGGCGTCCACGACCACCACCTTCCCGCCGATCCGCTCGGCACAGTGCACCACCCGGCGGGGCAGGTCCCGCTCGGCACGGCCCGCGCTCAGGGACAGCGAGGCGTACGCCGACACCGACTCGGCCTCGTCCTTCGCCGCGTTCACCACCCGCTCCCGCTCGCTGCGCGAGTAGACGAAGCCCAGCGGGATCTCCAGGCACAGCAGGACGAGCGCGGCGAGGGAGAGGTAGCTGAGCAGCAGCCGGCGGGTCACGGCGACGGCACCTGCTGCCCGCCCGGCTCGGCCTGTACCGCCAGCCGGAAGCCGACCCCACGCAGTGTCTGGATCCACGCCGGGTCGCCCAACTTCCGCCGCAGCGAGGCGACATGGACGTCCAGCGTCTTCGTCGGACCCTCGTAGTGCGGATCCCACACCCGGTCCAGGATCTGCTGCCGGGAGTACACCGCACCCGGATCCTCGGTCAGCAGCGCCAGCAGCTCGAACTCCTTCGGGGTGAGGGTGACGGGGACCTCGCCGACCCAGACCTGGCGGGTGCGGCGGTCCACGACGAGCGGGCCGGGCGCGTACGAGGGTGAGGGGGCGGGATCCTCGTACGACTGGGGCGACTGGGGTGGCGCCGCCTCCGTGCGCTGGGTCCGTCGGGTCACCGCCCGCACCCGTGCCACCAACTCCCGCACACTGAACGGCTTCGCCAGATAGTCGTCCGCCCCCAGTTCGAGCCCCAGCACCCGGTCGGCCTCCTCACCCCGCGCACTCAGGATGATGACCGGCACGTCCGAGACCTGCCGGATGCCCCGGCACACGTCGATGCCGTCCATGTCCGGCAAGCCGAGGTCGAGCAGGACGACATCGCCGTACGGCCTTCTCAACCCCTCGGCTCCGGTGGTCACGTGATCCACCGCCAGCCCGAAGTGCCCCAGACCCTCGGTGAGAGGCTCGGCGATCGTCTCGTCGTCCTCGATGAGCAGCACTCGTATGCCCATGCGTCCTGTCTCTCCGTGAATTTGCATTCTCTGCCCTGACGTCAACACGCTACAAGAGACAAGCGCTTGCAGGACGTTGCGGCAAAGAATGTCCAATTACTGGACGCGCTCTGGCCTTTACTTAACCTTCCTCTGGGGTGCACTCGTCTACGGTGCTGCTCAACTGGTCGAACCCCCAGCTCAGGAGGTTTCGTTGAAGGCGATACTGGACCGTGCCCGGTCGTTCAAACGGCGGGTCGATTTCGAGAGCGGTGAATACCGGAAACTGGCTGAGGGGCAATATCCCGAGGTGCTCTTCATTACCTGCTCGGACTCGCGGGTCATACCCGCCCTGATTACCGGCGCACGGCCCGGAGAGATATTCGAGCTGCGCAACGCGGGCAATATCGTGCCGCCGTACGGAAGCCCCGGTGCCGGAAGCCCCGGCGCGTCGGGGGAGGCCGCCACCATCGAGTACGCACTGGAGGTGCTCGGGGTTCAGGACATCGTCGTGTGCGGTCACTCACACTGCGGCGCGATGGGTGCGCTGAAGTCGGGCGACGACCTGTCCGCGCTGCCGGGCGTGGACGCCTGGCTGCAGCTGGCCCGCCCCGAACTGGCGCCGGTCCTCACGACCGCCTCCGACGACCCGTCGCTGCCGGACGTGGCGCAGGGCAATGTCGTCAACCAGCTCGCCGTACTGCGGACTTACCCGGTGGTGCGGCAGCGGCTCGACGGGAGGCGGCTGCGGCTGCACGGCTGGTACTACGAGGTCGACACCGGGCAGGTGCACGAGCTGGAGGGTGACGGTCGGTTCCGGGTGCACAGCGGATGAGCGGGGCGCATGCGCGCGGGCGCGCCACGAGGACCGCGAGCACGCCGTCGGCGAAGTCCGGCTCCAGAACCGACCTCGCCAACGAGATGACCGCGTCCCTGGTCGTCTTCCTCGTCGCCCTGCCCCTGTGCATCGGCGTCGCCGTCGCCTCCGGTGTCCCCGCCGAGCTCGGGATCATCTCCGGGGTCATCGGCGGCCTGGTCGTCGGCGCGGTCCGGGGCAGCACGCTCCAGGTCAGCGGGCCGGCCGCCGGGCTCGCGGCGCTGGTCGCGGAGACGGTGCTGGAGCACGGCGTGGCGATGCTCGGGGTGATCGTCCTGTTCTCGGGCCTTCTGCAGATCGTCCTCGGCGTCGTACGCCTGGGCCGGCTGTTCCAGGCGATCTCCCTCGCCGTCGTCCAGGGGATGCTGGCCGGCATCGGGCTGCCGCTGATGTTCAGCCAGGCCTACCCGATGGCCGACTCCAAGGCCCCCGGCACGCCGATCGAGAACATGGCCGGCGTCCCGGGCCTGTTCGCCGACATCCTGACCGACCCGCAGGCGATGATCGCCACGCTGCTCGGCGTCGCCACGATCGGCTTGAGCTTCCTGTGGAAGAAGGTGCCGGGACCGGCGAAGAGGATCCCGGCCGCGCTGGTCGCGGTCGGCATCGGCATCGCGGTCGCCGCGCTGCCCGGCGTGGACGTGAAGACGCTCCAGGTCGGCAATCTGCTGGCGTCGGTGCGGGTGCCGGGGGCCGAGCAGTTCGCGGGACTCGCGGACGCCGCCATCATCACCTCCATCCTCACCTTCACGGTCATCGCCTCCGCGGAGAGCCTGTTCACCGCGGCCGCCGTGGACCGGATGCACAGTGGCCCCCGCACCCGCTACAACACCGAACTCATCGCCCAGGGCGCCGGCAACACGGTCGCCGGCATCCTCGGCGCCCTCCCCATCACCGCGGTCGTGGCCCGCAGTTCGGCGAACGTCCAGGCCGGCGCGAAGACCCGCATCTCCCGCACCCTGCACGGCCTGTGGCTGCTGGCCTTCGCGCTGCTGCTGCCGCAGGTCCTCGCGCTGATCCCGATCTCGGTGCTCGCCGGTGTCCTCGTGCACAGCGGCTGGAAGCTGTTCGCGCCCGAGGAGTTCCCGAAGATGTGGCGGCAGGACCGGGGCGAGTTCGTGGTCATGACCGTCACCACGCTGGTCATCGTGGCGACCGCACTCCTCGAAGGCGTCCTCATCGGGCTGGCGGCCGGGATCGTGCTGGCCGCGCTGCGCATGTCGCAGACCGTGATCCGGCAGCACGTCGAGGACGACACCGCCAAGGTCGTCATGGCCGGCAACGCCACCTTCCTGCGGCTGCCGCAGGTCATCGAGGCGCTGGAGGGAGCGGCCGCATCGGGCCGGCCCCGCATCCGCCTCGACCTGACTGGCGTGACCCACCTCGACCATGCCTGCCGCAACCAGGTCGAGGAGTTCACGGCACAGCAGCGCGGGCTGGGCGTACGGGTGGAACTGCTGATGCCGGGGCCGGCGAAGACGCAGACACCGGTCGATGCGCAGACGCCGGTCGAGACTAGGGCCTGTCCGGCGGATCAGGCCGGCTGGCTGCAAGGCGGAGGAGCCGTGTCGATCAGCCGCTACCGCGGCGGGCGACGCGATGGGGGTCCCCCCGCTCGAGCGAAGTCGAGAGTGGGGGAGTCGGCGACCGACGACAACGCGGCTGGGGGTCCCCCCTCTGGGGGAGCGCGTGCCAGGCACCGCGACGCCGGCATGATCCGCCGGACAGGCCCTAAGGCGCCGGTCGGGATCGAGGCCGTCGAACCGGCCCCGACGGCAGCCCCCGGTCCCGGCGCCGAGTGGTTCTACCTGGACACGCGGCCGCTGCCCCTCGGTCACGAGGCGTTCGACGACTACGCGAGCATGCGGCGCTGAGTGTCGCTGAGTGTCGCTGAGTGTGACCGGGGTCCGTGTTGCGGGCTTTTGTACTCAATGCGACGGTGGACGAGGGGGCGATGCCGACGGCTTGGCAGAAGTCATCCTTGCAGGTCACGGCAGTACGCGTCGATCCACGACCGATCCGCGCCCCCCTTTTCCCGGGCGCTGACTCTCCGTGCCTCGACGCGTGTCCACGAGCCGGGGGGAAAGCACACAGAAAGCGGGAACTTCAATGGCGAACGGACCCATGGACAGGCGCGCCTTCGGCGAGCGGCCCGACGGACCCAGCGGCCCCCTCACGGGCCAGAACACGGAGTACACCGGTCGATACGTGGTCCTGCTCGACCCGAGTGACCAGGAAAGCGGCCTGAACGCACTGCGTTCCAACGCCGACATCGCGTCCGTCGAACGTGTCCGCGGAACCGACACCACGAACATCACCGAACTCCTCGAACGCCCCGACATCTCGGTGCTCTTCGAGGACCTCGCCGCCGCCGTCGTCGAAGTGCGGCCCGACCAGCGCCATGCGCTGGTCACCACGGCCGAGGCGGAGAACTCGATCATCGCGGCCGAGCCGGAGCGCATGGTCTACGCCATGCCGATCACCGCTCCGCACCAGGCGCCGACCGAGTTCTTCCCGGCCTACCGCAGCGACGAGGAAGTGGTCAGCTTCCACACCCAGGCCGAGATGGCGATCACCCAGGGACCGGCCTGGGAAGAGAAGACCTGGACCTGGGGTCTTCAGGCGATCAAGGCCAACCTGTCGCACCTGACCGGGAAGAACGTGAAGATCGCCGTCCTCGACACCGGCGTGGACGCGAACCACCCGGACCTGACCGGGCGCATCGCGGCGACGGCGTCCTTCGTACCCAACGAGACCGTCCAGGACGGCAACGGCCACGGCACGCACTGCATCGGCACCGCCGCCGGTCCGGCCAACCCCAAGCAGGGACCCCGCTACGGCGTGGCACCCGACGCGCAGATCCTGGCGGCGAAGGTGCTCAGCAACGCGGGATCCGGCACCGACGGTCAGATCCTGGCGGGCATGGCCTGGGCCATCTCCCAGGGTGCGAAGGTGATCTCCATGTCGCTGGGCGCCCGCGTCCGGCCGGGTGAGCTCTTCCCCCAGGTGTACGAGCACCTGGCCCTGCGCGCGCTCAAGCTCGGCACGGTGATCGTCGCCGCCGCGGGCAACGAAAGCCATCGGCCGGGCTCCATCGTGCCCGTCGCCCGGCCCGCCAACTGCCCCTCCATCCTCGCGGTGGCCGCGCTCGACAGGGCGATCAGTCCTTCGTTCTTCTCCAACGCGGCGATCAACGGGGATGGCGGCGAGATCAATATCGCCGCGCCCGGCAGGGACGTGCGCTCGGCTGCCCCTGGCGGCGGGTACCAGAACCTGAGCGGCACCAGTATGGCCACACCGCACGCCGCGGGGGTCATCGCGCTGCTTGCCGAGGCGTCCCCCAGCGCTTCCGCGGTCCAGCTCGTGGGCATGCTGAAGGGCAGTGCGTTCCCGCTGGTACAGCCCGTCGGGGACGTCGGTAACGGCCTGCTCCAGGCCCCGTGACCCGGTGACCGCGTGAGTGAGTCATCTGCATCCGAGCCGGTCGGGGTCATCCTCGCGGTCGACCCCGACCGGTTCGCGGAGGTCGTAGAGGCCCTGCGGCAGGCCGGTCTCACGGTCACCGGCGAGCAGCCGATCCTCGGCACGCTCTCCGGCACCGTCGCCGAGGACCGGATCCCCGCCCTGGAAGTGGTCGACGGCGTCGAGGCCGTCGACCGGGAGCGCATCATCCGACTCCCCCCACCCGACGAGCCGATCCAGTAGGCCCGGGAAGGGAGCTCGGTCATGTCCGGCTGGGACGCGCACGACATCCCCGACCAGAGCGGACGCGTCGCCGTGGTCACCGGAGCCAACAGCGGGCTCGGGTACGTCACCGCGCGGGAGCTGGCCCGCAAGGGTGCGCGGGTGGTGCTCGCGTGCCGGAGCGAGGCGCGGGGTGCGGCGGCCGTCGAGCAACTGGTCGCGGAAGTGCCCGATGCGCAGATCGAGTTGAGGCGGCTCGATCTCGGCGACCTCGGCTCCGTGCGGGAGTTCGCCGCGACATCGCCGTACGACAGTCTCGACCTGCTCGTGAACAACGCCGGAGTGATGGCGCTGCCGTACGGCACGACGGCGGACGGCTTCGAGACACAGTTCGGGGTCAACCACCTCGGGCACTTCGCGCTCACCGGTCTGCTGCTGCCCGCGCTGCTCGCGGCGCCGGGCGGGCGGGTGGTGACCGTGTCCAGTCCGATGCACGCGCTGGCCAACATCGACATCGACGA
This sequence comes from Streptomyces regalis, assembly GCF_001509475.1. Taxonomy (GTDB): domain Bacteria; phylum Actinomycetota; class Actinomycetes; order Streptomycetales; family Streptomycetaceae; genus Streptomyces; species Streptomyces regalis. The sequence goes on along the minus strand of NZ_LLZG01000072.1, from coordinate 7,469 downwards.
CCTCAACAGTGAGCGGCGGTACCGGCGTTGGATCGCCTACGCCCGCTCCAAGACCGCCAACCTGCTCTTCACGCACGAGCTCGCGCGCAGGCTGGCGGCCCAGGGGGCGGACGTGGTGGCGGCTGCCGCTCATCCCGGGTATGCGGACACCGATCTGCAGACAGCCGGGCCGCGCATGTCGGGCCGCCGGGCCGGGGAGTGGCTCATGCGGGCCGCCAACCGCGTCTTCGCCCAGTCCGCCGAGGCCGGTGCCCTGCCCACCCTGTACGCCGCCACCGCCCCCGGCGTCCACCCGGACTCGTTCACCGGCCCGTCCTTCGCCGGCTGGCGCGGCTCACCCGCCCCGTCCTGGCGGGCACCGTGGACCCTCGACGACCGGGCGGGCGAACGCCTCTGGGAGGAGTCGGAGCGGCTGACGGGCGTGACGTACGACGCCCGGAAGGTGTGAGCGCCTGGTGTGCGCTCAGGCCGTCGCCCCGCTGTCCACCACCAGGTCCGTGCCCACCACTGACGTGGCGTCGTCCGAGGCCAGGTAGGGGTGTCCACGGCGCCGGGGCTGACCGCGTTGATGCGGATGCCGTCGCGGATGTGGTCGAGGGCGGCGCCCCTGGTGAGGACGGAGACGGCGGCCTTGGTGGCGGCGTAGGCGGCGGCGCCGGGGTGGCGGGCGTGGACGCCGAAGACGGAGGCGATGTTCACGATCGCGCCGCCGGCCGGCTGGGTGCGCATCTGGCGGATCTGGGCCTGGAGGGCGAGGAAGACGCCGGTGATGTTGATGCCGAGCTGCGTGTGCCAGTCGGCTTCCGGAAGATCGGCCAGCGGCTGTCCGCCCCGGAAGACCCCGGCGTTGTTGACCGCCACGTCGAGCCAAGCCGAGAGTGGGGGAGGTCCACCGTGGCTTGGACCAGGGCCTCGGTATCGGCGGCACGGGAGACGTCGGCGGTGACCGCGAGCGCCTTGCCGCCCGCCCGCTCGATCAGGGCGACCGTCTCGTCGAGCGGTTCCCTGCGCCGCCCGGCGAGGACGACCTGCGCCCCCTCCGCGGCGAACGCGAGGGCGGTGGTCCTGCCGATGCCGGAGCCCGCGCCCGTCACGAGAGCTGTCCTGCGGGGAATCGCCTGATCATGAACTCCCCTGTTCTTGACCGATCGGTTCAATATGGAGCCGTGAAAAAGGAGCCCCCGCAAGGGCTCCGGTTCAGTCCAGCAATGCCAGCGCCTGCTCCGCCGCGTCCCGCACACGCGCCGGGTCCGGCGACGCCTTGCCGACCACCCGCAGGCCCTGCAGCAGCACCAGCAGCATGCGGGCGAGGGCGAGCGGATCGCGGGCCTCGGGCAGTTCGCCCTGGCTCCGGGCGCGGACGAGGGTCGAGTGGAGCACGGTCTCCAACTGGTCCCAGTTGCGCTCGACCTGCCGGGCGACCGCCGGGTCGTGCGGGCCGAGCTCGGACGCCGTATTGGTCACCAGGCAGCCGTGCAGGCGTAGTTGATCGTCTGCCGCCTCGGCGGCGTAGCGCCGGACGAGCGCCCGCACGGCGGGCAGGGCGGGGCCCGGTCCGGACAGCTCCCGCACGATCGGCGGGAGCCCTGCCCGGTCGTAGCGCTCCAGTGCCCGCAGATACAGCTCGTGCTTGTTGCCGAAGGTCGCGTAGATGCTGGCGCGTCCGACGCCGAGGTGGCATTTCTGGAACGATCAGTCAAGCAATCGTCCTGCGAAGTCAGGAGGCACGTACCTCGTACGTCGCCACCCGCACCGCCTCGTCGTCCAGGCACTGCCCCGTCTCCAGGTCGAAGCGCTGCTTCAGGAGCGGGGAGGCCACGAACGGGCGGCCCTGATGGGTGCCGGTCAGGCCGCGGGAGAGAACCGCCGCGCCGCAGAAGGGATCGCGGTTGTCGATGGCGTACAGGGCGCCGCCCCGGTCGCGGAACAGGGCCACCTGGCGGCCGTCGGGGAGGAGGGCGGCCACGCCCCGGCCGGGGAGCAGCTGGGCCAGGTCGCAGACCGTGAACCAGTCGTCCTCCAGCTTGAGCTGTACCTTCAGGTCGGTCGTCTCGGGTGCCAGGGTCATCGCTGGGCGCTTCCTTCCAGGACGTCTTCAGCGGGGCGCATGCCGATGGACAGCAGCGGCAGGTCGGGCTTGATCTGGTCGCGCTCGGGGATGAAGCCGACGACCGGGTCGGGGGTGTCGGGGGCGTTCACGAAGGAGACGAAGCGGGAGAGCTTCTCCGGGTCGTTGATGGTCGTCGCCCACTCGTCGGCGTAGTGCGCCACGTGGTCCGCCATCAGGGACTCCAGCTCCTCGCAGATACCGAGGGAGTCCTCCACGACCACGTCCCGTACGTGGTCCAGGCCGCCGGGGATCCGCTCCAGCCAGGTCGAGGTGCGCTCCAGCCGGTCCGCCGTACGGATGTAGAACATCAGGAACCGGTCGATCAGGCGGATCAGCTCGGCGTCGGAGAGGTCCTGGGCCAGCAGGTCCGCGTGGCGCGGGGTGGCGCCGCCGTTGCCGCCGACGTAGAGGTTCCAGCCGTTGGCGGTGGCGATCACGCCGAAGTCCTTCGACTGGGCCTCGGCGCACTCGCGCTGGCAGCCGGAGACGGCCGACTTGAGCTTGTGGGGCGACCTGAGCCCCCGGTAGCGCAGCTCCAGGTCGATCGCCATGCGGACCGAGTCCTGGACGCCGTAGCGGCACCAGGTCTGGCCGACACAGGACTTCACCGTGCGCAGCGCCTTGCCGTACGCGTGGCCGGACTCGAAGCCCGCGTCCACCAACCTGGCCCAGATCAGGGGGAGTTGCTCGACACGCGCACCGAACATGTCGATCCGCTGGCCACCGGTGATCTTCGTGTAGAGGCCGAAGTCACGGGCGATCTCGCCGATCACGATCAGGCCCTCGGGGGTGATCTCACCGCCGGGGATGCGCGGGACGACCGAGTACGAGCCGTTCTTCTGGAGGTTGGCCAGGAAGTGGTCGTTGCTGTCCTGCAGGGAGGCCTGCTCGCCGTCCAGGACGTAGCCGCTCGCGCCGATCGTCGGGGCGAGGGAGGCGATGATCGAGCCGACCGCCGGCTTGCAGATCTCGCAGCCGTCGCCGCTCTTGGCGCCGTCGCGGCCGTAGCGGTCCAGCAGGTCCTGGTAGGTGTTGATGCGCAGGGCGAGGACGATCTCGTACAGCTCCTCGCGGGTCTGCGAGAAGCAGCCGCACAGGCCCTTGTCGACCTCGACGCCGGACGCCTCCAGCTCGGCGGTGACCAGCTGGCCGAGGACCTTGACACAACTGCCGCACGTCGTACCGGCCTTGGTGCACTTCTTGACCTCGGGCACGGTGGTGCAGTTGTGCTCGGTGACCGCGCCGCGGATCGTGCCCTTGCGGACGTTGTTGCAGGAGCAGATGATCGCGTCGTCCGGCAGTGCCGAGGGGCCGAGCTGGGTGGGCGCTCCGGCGCCGGCGGGCAGGACCAGCGACTCGGGCGAGACCGGCGGGACCGAGCCGGTGAAGGCCTTGAGCGTGCCGTACGCCTCCGCGTCACCGACCAGGATGCCGCCGAGCAGCGTGCCGTCGCGGCCGATGACCAGCTTCTTGTACAGGCCCGCGCGGGAGTCGGAGTACACGACGTCCAGGCAGTCCTCGGCGGTGCCGTGCGCGTCACCGAAGGACGCCACGTCGACGCCGAGCAGCTTCAGCTTGGTGGACAGGTCGGCGCCGGTGAACTCCGCCTCGTCCTGGGCGATCGTCGCGGCGGCCGTCTCGGCCTGCTCGTAACCGGGGGCGACCAGGCCGTACACCCGGCCGTCCGACGCCAGCGCGCACTCGCCGATCGCGAACACGTGCGGGTCGGCGACGGTACGGCACTGCTCGTCGACCGTGATGCCGCCGCGCTCGCCGACCGTCAGACCGCAGTCGCGGGCCAGCTGGTCGCGGGGGCGGACACCGGCGCTGAACACCACCATGTCGGTGGCGAGTTCGGAGCCGTCGGACAGCTTCATGCCGGTGACGGCACCGTCCTCGCCGACGACGATCTCCTGCGTGCCCACGCCCGTGTGGACGCTCAGGCCCATGTCCTCGATGGTGCGCAGCAGGGCCGCGCCACCGCCGTCGTCCACCTGTACCGGCATCAGACGCGGCGCGAACTCGACGATGTGCGCCTCGACGCCCAGGCCCTTGAGGGCACCGGCCGCCTCCAGACCCAGCAGACCACCGCCGACGACGGCACCGGTCGTGGCCTTCGTCTTCGCGTACTCCTCGATCGCGAGCAGGTCCTCGATCGTGCGGTAGACGAAGCAGCCCTCGGCGTCCTTGTTCGGGACCGGCGGTACGAAGGGGTACGAGCCGGTGGCGAGGACGAGGGTGTCGTACTCGAAGACCTGGCCGGACCTGGCCGTGACCTTCTTCGCCTCGCGGTCGATCGTCTCCGCCGGGTCACCGACGTACAGCTCGATGCCGTGCGTCTCGATGAACTCCATGTCCGTCATGGAGAGGTCCTCGGGCGTCTTGCCCGAGAAGTACGAGGTGAGGGCGACGCGGTCGTACGCCGGACGCGGCTCCTCGCACAGCACGACCACGCGGTGCGTGGCGGTCAGGCCGCGCTCGGCGAGCGCTTCGAGGAAGCGCTGGCCGACCATGCCGTGGCCGACGAGCACGATCGTGGGGGTGGCCCCCAGGGTGGCGGTCATCAGGAGCCTCCATCGTTGGTAAGCAGGTGGAGCAGGGGGCCGTCGTCGGGGAGCGGCTCTGCTCCCTCCCAGGCGCGGGCGAGCGCGCCGACGGTGCCGAGTTCGCCGACGAGGACCCCGCCGACCAGGCGGTCGTCGCGGACGACGACCTTGCGGTAGGTGCCTCGGGTGGCGTCCGCGAGCTGGACGACGTCGTCCCCGGGGCGCGGCTCCGTCTCGCCGAACGCGGCGAGGTCGAAGGCGCTCTGACCGGGCAGCGTGAGCCGGGTCAGCAAACGGGTGCCGGTGTACCGGGCGTGCGCCCGACCGGCCAGCAACTCGGCCAGCACCTCGGCCTGTTCGAGGGCCGGAGTGGCCAGCCCGTAGACGTTGCCGTCGTGCTGGGCGCAGTCGCCGATGGCGTGGATGTACGGGTCGGAGGTCCGCAGTTCGTCGTCGACGACGATCCCCTTGCGGACGTCCAGTCCCGCGGCCTGCGCGAGGCCCGCGCGCGGGTGTACGCCGCAGGCAAGGACCACGAGGTCGGCGTCGAGGGCGTATCCGTCGGCCATCTCGACCGAGCGGACCGCGCCGCCGACGCAGCGCACGTCACGGACGCGGCACTCGGTGTGGACCTCCACGCCGAGGTCCTTGAGGTGCCGCTTGACGAGCTTCGAGGCGCTCGGGTCGAGCTGGCGCTCCATCAGCCGCTCGGCCTGCTGGGCGAGGACGACCTGGGCGCCGCGCTGGGCGAGCGCACGGGCCGCGGAGACCCCGAGGAGCCCGCCGCCGATGACGACCGCCTTCACTCCCGGCCGGACCGCCTTGGACAGGCCCAGGCAGTCGTCCATGGTGCGGAAGGCGTGGACGCCCTCCGGTAGCACGTGGTCGGGGGTGAACAGACCGCGCAGGGGCGGCAGCACCGGGTTCGAGCCGGTGGCCAGAACCAGCCGGTCGTATGCGATCTCCGAACCGTCCGCGCACTGAACGGTCCGCGCCTGACGGTCGATGCCGGTGACCCGGGCGCGGGTGAGCTCCGCGGGCGCGGGCAGCGCGATCACGTCGGGGCTGTACCGTCCGGCCAGCACTTCGGCGAGGAGCACCCGGTTGTACGGGCGGTGCTCCTCCTCGCCGACGAGCGTCACGGGCGTGCCGAGCTCGCCGAGCCGCCGGGCGAGTCGTACGCCCGCGAGCCCGGCGCCGATCACCACCACACGCGTATTCGAGGTCATGCACTTGAGCGTGCGGTGCCGGTGTTACCCGACCGCATCACGTCTGTTTCCCACGAGGAACGCTGCCCTCAGCCGGAGCGGAGGGCGGGTGTGAGGGTTCGGAGGGCGCGGTGGGGGCGGGCTGTGAGGTCGGCTCGAGAGCGAGGTGGGGGCGACCGCACGCCCGGTTTCCGTGCAGCCGCCATCGTCTACGAATGATCGCCTTGCCGGGGGTGTGGCGTGCGTCCCACTCGGGCCGACATCTCGGATGCTCCTTATTTACGTGGACCGCACACACATCATCCGCCTAGGGTCGCGATCATGCCCGACATATCGCTGACCATGGTCGCCGTCCTGTGCCTCGCGGCCCTCGCGGCCGGCTGGATCGACGCCGTGGTCGGCGGCGGGGGCCTGCTCCTGCTCCCGACGCTGCTGCTGGGCCTGCCCGCGAGCACGTCGGCCGCGTACGCGCTCGGCACCAACAAGGCCGTCGCGATCGTCGGCACGTCGGGCGCCGCGGTGACGTACGCCCGCAAAGCACCCGTGGACGTGCGCCTCGCCGTCCGCATCGGGCTGGCGGCGCTCGCGGGCTCCTCCGGCGGCGCCTTCTTCGCGGCGGGCATGAGCACCGAGGTGCTGAAGCCCGTGATCATGGTGGTGCTGCTCGCTGTCGCCGCCTTCGTGATCCTGCGCCCCGCCTTCGGCACGGCACCGGCGACGGGCCCCGCCACCCGCCGCCAGGTCCTCGCCGCGATCGGCCTCGCGGGCCTGGCCATCGGCTTCTACGACGGCCTCATCGGCCCCGGCACGGGCACCTTCCTGGTCCTCGCCCTCACCGCCGTACTCCACCTCGACCTCGTCACCGCCTCCGCCACCGCCAAGATCGTCAACTGCTGTACCAACGCCGGCGCACTGGCCACCTTCGCCTGGCAGGGCACGGTCCTGTGGCAGCTGGCCGCGCTGATGGCCGTGTTCAACCTGGCGGGCGGCATGCTGGGGGCGCGTACGGTGCTGAAGAAGGGCAGCGGATTCGTCCGGGTGGTGCTGCTGACGGTGGTGTTCGCGCTGGTGGCGAAGCTGGCGTACGAGCAGTGGGTGGCCTAGCAGGGGTCAGCGGCTGCCGGTGAGGTGTGCGAAGACGACGACGTTGCCCTGATACCCGGTCGTCCGTGAGTAACCGCCGCCGCAGGTGATCACCCGCAGCTCGGGGCGTGGCGCCGGGCCGTACACCTTCTCGTCGGGGAAGGCCTTCGCGTCATACACCTCGACGGCGTCGACGGAGAAGAGCGCCGTACCGCCGCCCCGGCGGTCCACCTCGATCGTGCCGCCCTTCCTCAGGGCGCCGAGGCGGTAGAAGACGGCGGGCCCGTCGGCGTTGTCGACATGGCCGGCGACGATCGAGGTGCCCGTGTCACCGGGCGTGGTGCCGGCCTCGTACCAGCCGGCGAGGTTCTTGCGCCCGGCGGGCGGGACGTCGAGACTGCCCGTCCTCGTCAGGCCCAGGCCCATGAGGGGAGCGTCGACGTGTATCGCGGGGATGCGGATGCGGTCGGGAGGGGAGGGCGGGAGAACGGGGGCGGCGGTGCGGGGGGCGGCCCCCGCCAC
>NZ_LLZG01000071.1 GCF_001509475.1 Streptomyces regalis | reverse complement strand
CGCGGAGAACAACAAGGTGGGCGTGCCGGACCAGACGGCCACCTGTGTGTCGGACACCACCAAGTGGCCGGCGAACGCGGCGAAGTACGAGTACCAGACCCGCGCTGACGGCTACTCCGCCGACCTGTTCCGCAAGACCTCCCCGGAGGGCCGCGTCTGGCAGTTCGGCTACGACAGCTTCGGCAACCTGAAGACGGTCACCGACCCCAAGGGCGTCGCGACCACCACGGTTGCCGGTGACTACACCACGAAGTACGACTACGACGCCTACGGTCAGCTGACCAAGGCCACCGACGCCAACGGCAACCCGACCACGAACAGTGGCTTCGGGCCCACAGGCTACCCGGAGACGATCACCGACGCTCTGCAGAACCCGACGTCGTACGAGTACGACGAACGGGGCCAGGTCACCAAGGTCATCGACGCCGACGTCAAGGTGATCACGCAGACGTATGACACCTTCGGCCGTCCGCTGGCCGGCACGGTGCCCAAGGAGCAGGACAAGGGAGTCCTGATCACGACCCCGGCGCCGGAGTACGACGCCAACGACAACATCACCAGGTCGACCGCCCCCAACGGCGCGGTGTCCACGGCCGTCTACGACGCCACGGACCAGGTCAAGGAAGCCACGGCCCCGGCGAACAACAACTCCGATCCTCGGAAGTCGACCTACACCTACGACAAGGTCGGCAACCTCAAGACGACGACCGAGCCGAAGGGCACGCTGACCACGTCCGATACGACGGACTACGTCACGACGAACCACTATGACGAGATCTACCAGCTGGCCTCGGTCGTCAACGCCGACCAAGACAAGGTCAGCTACGAGTACGACAACGTCGGCAACGTGGTCACGGTCGTCGATCCGAAGAAGAACGCCACCGCGGACACTGCCGACTACGCCACCAAGACGGCCTACGACCTGAACCACCGGGTCACCTCGGTCACCGATGCTGCGGGCCAGCCGACGAACTGGTCCTACGACAAGGACTCGCTTGTCGTCTCCACCACGGACGCCGAGAACAACACCACGACCATCGGCTACGACGAGCGCGGCAACCAGACCGAGATCAAGGTTCCGCACGTCGGCACGACGACCGTCACCTACCGGACGACCAGGTACGAGTACGACCAGGTCGGCAACAACACCAAGGTGATCACCCCGCGCGGTGCGGCGACGGCCACGGCGGACGACTTCACCGCACGCACCGAGTACGACCCGCTCAACCGCCCGGTGAAGGAGTTCCAGCCGTACGACCCCGCGGATGCCCGCTACAACAAGGCTGACGTCTACACCCGGACCGAGTACGACGCGGTCGGCCGGGTGGCGAAGATCTCGTTGCCGCCGTCCGAGGGCCAGACGGTCCGCAACGACACCACCTACACCTACTTCGACAACGGGTGGGCGAAGTCGGCCACGGACCCGTGGGACATCGTCACCACGTACGAGTACAACGAACTGGGCCAGCAGGCCGCTCGGACCCTGGTCTCCGCGGGCGGCTCGTCCGATCGCACGATGGGCTGGACCTACTACCCGGACGGGTCACTCAAGACCCGCACTGATGACGGTGTGCCCGTCGGCAAGGACGTGGTCCTGGCCGACAACTCCGACACCCAGAACACGTCCTCGTCCGGCACCTGGGCGAAGGGAGACGTCGCCGGTCAGCAGGGCTACGACCACCGCACGCACACGGCGGGCTCGGGCACGGACACCTTCACCTGGGCGCTCAACGTCCCCAAGGACGGCACGTACACCGCGTACGTTAAGTACCCCAAGGTGACCGGCGCGGCCACAACCGCGAAGTACACCCTGACTCACGCCACCGGCACGGCGGACGTAACGAAGGACCAGAACGCGGCGACCGGCACCTGGGTCTCGCTCGGGGCCTACTCCTTCAAGCAAGGCAACAGTGCCAAGCTGCAGTTGACGCAGAACAGCGCCGGCATCGTGGTCGCCGACGCCGTCAAGCTGGTCCGTGACACGACCGGCGAACCGGCCGACAGCGAAAAGCGCACCTTCGCCTACGGCTACGACGTCAACGGCAACCTCACGTCGATCGACGACACGTCCTCCGGGGCGAAGATCGATGCCTACACGGTCGGCTACACGGGCCTCAACCAGGTCAAGACGGTCACCGAGGCACTCGCCGGCCAGGAGAAGAAGACCACGGCGTACACGTACGACGCCAATGGTCAGGCGGAGACGGTCACCCACCCCGACCAGTTCTCCAAGTACACCTACGATCTGCGGAACCAGATCCGGATTGTCTCGGTCGGCAAGACCGCGACGGACGCGTCACCGAAGGTCACGTCGTACACCTACACCGACCGCGGTCTGACGCTGCAGGAGACCAAGGCCAACGGCAACACCGTCGACTACACCTATTACCTCGACGGGGTCGTCAAATCCTTGGCGGAGAAGAAGCCCAACGGCACCCTCGTCTCCTCGCACACGTACGCCTATGACCCAAACGGGAACAAGGCGCAGGACATCGCGAAGAAGATGAACGCCGACAACCACGCGGCGTATCTCGACTCCACCACGGACTACACCTACGACCCAGTGGACCGACTCGCCAAGTCGGTCAAGACCGGTAACGGCGCGGCGACGGAGACGTACGTCCACGACGACAACGCCAACGTCATCAGCCAGACCGTCAAGGGCACGTCGGCGACATACATCTACGATCGCAATCGGCTGCTGTCCGCCACCGTGGGTGGGGACACGGCGAACTACAACTACGACCCGTTCGGCCGCCAGGAATCCGTCACCAGCAGCGGCCAGGTCATCGAGCGGAGCGTGTATGACGGCTTCGACCACGTCGTGGAGTCCCAGAAGACGGACGACACGGGCACGCTGAAGTCCACCAAGTACACCTTCGACCCGCTGGACCGTACGGCGTCGAAGACGGCGGACGGCAAGACCACCGACTTCACCTACCTGGGCCTGTCCGATGAGGTGCTGGACGAGAAGGTCGCGGGCCAGCTGACCAAGTCGTACCAGTACAACCCGTGGGGCGAGCGCCTGTCCCAGGTGACACACAACACGGACGGGACAACGGAGAACGGCTACTACGGCTACAACGGCCACACCGATGTCGAAACCCTGACGGACGGCAACGGCGACACCCAGGCCACCTACGGCTACACCGCGTACGGCAAGGACGACGAGTCCGAGTTCACCGGGATCGACAAGCCCGTCGCCAGCGATCCGACGAAGGAGCCCTACAACCCGTACCGCTTCAACTCCAAGCGCTGGGACGCCCAGTCGGGTACGTACGACATGGGCTTCCGGGACTACAACCCGGGGCTGAACCGCTTCACCACCCGGGACATGTACAACGGGGCCCTCGCGGACATGGGTCTCGGCGCTGACCCGTACACCAGCAACCGGTACGCCTTCGCCGGCGGCAACCCGACCAACTTCATAGAGCTGGACGGTCACCGGCCGGCGGAGTGCAACGAGCGGGGCTACACCTGCCGGATGACCAGCTCCAGCGGCTGGGACATCGACTACAAGGCGCCGTCACCCGTCCGGAGTAATCCGTCTGGCCTGCGCGTTATCAACGACCCGAAGAACCTGCCCAAGCTTCCCAACGCTGAGCTGCGGGACCTTCGCACGGGCTACCAGTTCGAGGCGGCTCTTTCGGTTGTCAACAAGGAATACGAGAAGGGTGGCGGCTGGTCGTACAGCAACTTCAATGCCATCGTCTCCGTCGCGGAGGTGAAGGGTGACGACGGAAACACCGTGAACCGGGTCCTGGTCCTGATGAGCAAGGGGAAAATGTCCTCCGAAGCACTCAATACGCTTGGCAAGGCCGGAATTCCCGTCTTCCAGGTCAACGCAAATGCAGGGCTTACGGGCAAGGGACACTCCGAGGGTGCGGGAGCAGCTCTGCGTAAGAGCCCCGAACTTCAGAGAGAGTTCCTTGGAGGAAAGCTGGGGACGGTGTACACCGCCCTCTCCCCCAATCTGATCTGCTCGAAGACCTGCAGCCAGGACCTTTCCAAATACACCGGGATGACCATCCCTGAGAAGACGAATGGCCTGATCGAGGGCAAGATCTACGACGCTGGCATGAAGGACAGGCTCGCCAACATGCTCGGCACACGCAGGGTGCTCCAGCAGGTGATGCGAGGCGGCATGCTCTTCGGAATGTTCCGAATGTCACCAGGTCGGAGGACAGGGCGGTAAACATCATCACGCCGCAGGCATGAACCTCCTGGGCCCTGGCCTCGCGTCAGGGCCCAGGGGCATCGTCGGCCCGATTGGGCTCGCGACCCGGTGGGTACTGCGGTGAAGGTGTGTGCGATCCGGAACGGCCGCCCCGGCGACACGCTGTCGGAGCGCACGCGCCCCTGGTTCCGCGTCAACACCCCCGCCGGACGCACGGTGTTCGCCGCCGCGTCGACCGCGTTCGCGGCCTGGTTCCTGCTCCACATCATCGGCTGAACACAACGATGCCCCCTGCACGGCCCCAACGCGGGCTGCAGGGGGCGTTTCGTCGTACCCGGGGTCAGCGCAGGGCCCTGATTGCCTGCGCAATCAGGGTGCGAGCCTCGGCGCCATACACGGCCATGCTGGGCATTTCGTTGAAGACCTTCACGTACAGGGCGATGTCGGAGGGCATCGTGATCGTGACCTCGCCGGAGACCAGCTCGACGCTGACGAGCGTCTCGCCCTCGCCCGTACCGCCGGAGGGTAGCTCCCAGCCCCACGCGTCTGTAATGAACCGATGCCGCCACAGCAGCAGGACCTCGTTCGCCTCGTTCACGACCGTGGCGACCGCCACCGGACCCAGCCGAATGACAGTGTGGTCAAGGTGTCGGCCGTCGAGCAGCTCCACGTCGGCCATCGCGACCTTGACTCACGGGTTCTCGTACACAGTGCGCTCGCCCAGGTTCCGCCACACAGACACGCTCAAGCCTCTCGTCGGGTACCCGCCCATCCAGCACGCCGCGGCGCCTACAAGGGAGTGCGCAGTGTGTCATCGATCCGATCGACGACGTCGTCAGTGACCCGGGGTTGGGGGCGCAGGCTTGGCCGGAGTATCACACGAAACCGGCCCTGCCCCCTACTCTGACAGTGACGAAGCTGCTAGGAGGGGCAAGGCCGTGATGTCCGAAGACGCTACCCCAGACCCGTACGCTGATCCGCTGAAGTTCGGCCAACGGGTACAGATCCTCCGCGAGCGCCGCGGAATGACCCAAGCTCAACTGGCCGATCTCGTCGGTGTCTCGCCGCACACCCTTCGAAAGATCGAGAACGGGCAGCAGAAGGCGCCCGACCTCGAAAAGGTGCTACGGATCGCTGAGGCATTGCGGGTTCGCGACCTGGCAGACCTGACCGGCCGACCCGAGGCACATGTCGACCTCTTCATCGGTCCCGGCCATCCGCGCCTGGCTGCCGTCAAGGCCGCCATCGACGGTTACCCGCTCACGGCCAGCGTCGAGCCGCCCCCGGTGGCGCATCTTGAGGCCCGGATGCACGCCGCGTGGAAGGCGCGCCACGCGGCGAAGAACCACCGCGAGGCGATCGGCAAGCTGCTGCCCGACCTGATCCGCGACGCGCAGGCCCTCGTCAGGCACGCCGACTCCGCTGCCGAACGCCGCCGGGCACAGGCGCTGCTCGCCGAGGCCTACAGCCTCAGCCAGTTCTTCATCGCGTACCAGCCGGACAGTTCCCTGCTGTGGCGGGTTGCTGAGCGCGGCATGATCGCTGCCCAGGAGAGTGAAGACCCGCACGCGATCGGAGTCGCCTCATGGCTGCTGGCCCAAGCCCACCGTGACAGCGGGCTGCGGCACTTCGACGCGGCCGACGCCGTGAACCTGGAGGCGGTCCGGTTCCTGGCCCCCCTGCTGTCCGATGCCGGCGATGACGTGCTCGCCATCGCCGGTGCCCTGGAGTTCGAGCTCGGCTACACCGCGGCCCGCCGACGGGAGACCGGCACAGCGTGGCGGCACTGGGACAAGGCGCGGAAGATGGCGGAGCGGCTGCGCACCGACTACTACCACCCGGTCACGTCGTTCTCGCGGGCCATCATGGGTGCCCACGCGGTCACAGTGGCTGTGGAGCTTCACCAGGGCGGCGAGTCCGTACGGCAGGCCGCGAGGGCGGACCAGAACGTCATCAAGTCCCGCCCGCGCCGCGCCCGGCATCGCATCGAGGAAGCCCGCGGCTATCAGCTGGACAACCAGCCGGACACAGCGGTGGCGTCGCTGGAGAAGGCGTTCGAGGCCGCACCGGAAACGATCCGGTACAACGGCTACGCCAGGGTGATCCTGTTGGAGGAAGTGGAGTCGACGCAGGCCGCCCGTCGGCGCCGTGCCGCTGACCTGGCGATGAGGGTCGGCATGCTCGCTGCCTGAGCGTAGCGACCGGATTACGGTCGGCGGTGCTGTGTAGGCGGTCCTACGGTCGGAGCGTCAGTCCCCGACGAGGTGGCTAGACCTCGCCGGGGGTGCCAACGCTGCCGAGGAGCGCCGACACCATGAAAACTACAGCCCTGGCAAAGCCCGGGGTCAAGATGACCATCCGTATGTACTCCGTGGACCGCTACGGATCGGTCACCGCCGAGCGCGGCACGGTCAGCATCCTGCACGGCTTCGAGCCGTTGCGCGCGATGTCCGTGAACCCGCCGTGCGCGTGCCCCCGCTGCCGGGCCGGACGGGCGGTGACCCGGTGAACGCCACCCGCGACGAGACGGGCAGCAACACAGATCCGGTGGACATCGAGACGATGCGCGCCACCGTGCGCCGTACCCTCACCGAAGCGCCCCCCACGGGCCAGTTGGACACACTCGCATTGACCTTGCGCGGCCACATCGAGTTGCTTGTCCCCGAGGTCGAGGCGGCGGCCGGACGGCAGCCGAGGGACAGCGTCCCGCGGTATTGCGCCCTCGCGTGTGTAAGTGAGGCGCGCAGGAAGCTCCGCATCGGAGATGGCAGCACGCTGCCCGCCCGCGTGGCCGTGGCGCAGAAACTCGCCCGCTCCGCCAACGCCCTGTGCGACCACTACCAGAACCTGAACGGGAGCTGACCGGTATGACGCCCCGAGCCGGATGGCAGTGGCGGGACCAGACTTCGGGCTCCGCGCATCAGCAACTCGTCGTCGCCTCCGATGAGACGCCCACGCAGGCAGCGTTCCGGTGTCTGGCGGAGCACTCAACGTCCTGCCCGACCTGCATGACCGTGAACGAGGTCGGCGAGAACGCCAACCTCCCGTGTGAGACCGGAGACCGGCTTTACGAGGAATGGCGGCAGGCACATCGCGGCCCCGCCACTGAGCAGCCGCCCGCCTCGGCGTAAGGGGGCCCCACGGCGACCGCAGGGTCAGGGCCGGACCCACAGACGCCCCTCCGGCTGGGAACGGAAGCCCGGTCGGAGGTGGCAAGCCCACCGCCTGCGACTACTGCGGAATCCCCAACTGGACGCCCGACCTGATGATCCCCTGACCGGCCCCGCTCGTCTGCTTCCCTCGTGGCGGACGGGCCGGACATGCGCGAGAGGCGACGAGTGAAGCTCTGCGGACGATGTGACAAGCCAATGCAAGATGGCGAGTACGAGGCCTACGTCAACCACTCCCCAACGGGCGCCAGCGCGACGGTCTACCTGCACAAGGAGCTGTGCAAGAGACCGCCGACCCAGACCGTCTCGGTGCCCGACCGCCCTCGGCGGTAGACGCCCTCAGCCCCCGTCACTAGCCCGCGTGCCGATCGCGCCAGTGGTGGGAGGGTGGGCCGCTCAGCGCGACCACGCCACCGTCCAGCCCGTGGCGCAATCACCGACCCTGACGGCTCAGCCCGGTTTGGTGTCGAGCCATACGCTGTTTGTCTCGCCGGACCCGTTGACCTCCTGGTAGCACGCCCTTACCTTTCAGCCGTTCGTAATCACAGATGCTGTTCGTTATCCCGAACAATCTTGAACGGGTCCCCCTGAGAGGCAGTCCGCATGAGCCGAGATCACGATCTGCCCCAAGCCCCCCACATCCCCCAATCCCCCAGCCGCAGACTGCTCCTGAAGAGCGCCGCAGCCGCCGGCGCCCTGACCGCCGCCTCTGCCCTCCCCGGCGTCGCCCAGGCCGCACCCCCGAAGGCAGCCCCCTACGTGAACCCCCTCGTCCAGCAGCGCGCCGACCCGCACATCCACCGGCACACCGACGGCTTCTACTACTTCACGGCCACCGCCCCCGAGTACGACCGCATCATCCTGCGCCGCTCGCGCACCCTGAACGGCCTGTCCACGGCAGCCGAGTCGGTCATCTGGCGGGCCCACGCCACCGGTGACATGGGCGCGCACATCTGGGCGCCGGAGCTGCATCGCATCGGCGGCAAGTGGTACATCTACTTCGCCTCCGCGCCCGCCGAGGACGTGTGGAAGATCCGCATCTGGGTCCTGGAGAACTCCCACCCCAACCCCTTCAAGGGCACCTGGGTGGAGAAGGGGCAGGTCAAGACGGCCTGGGAGACCTTCTCCCTGGACGCCACCACCTTCACCCACCGCGGCACCCGCTACCTGTGCTGGGCGCAGCACGAGCCCGGGATGGACAACAACACCGGTCTGTTCCTCTCCGAGATGGCGAACCCGTGGACCCTGACGGGGCCTCAAGTACGGCTGTCCACACCGGAGTACGACTGGGAGTGCATCGGCTACAAGGTGAACGAAGGCGCCTACGTCCTCAAGCGCAACGGCCGCATCTTCCTCACCTACTCGGCCTCCGCCACCGACCACCACTACTGCGTCGGCATGCTCACCGCCGACGCCGACAGCGAGCTCATGGACCCGGCCAGCTGGTCCAAGTCCCCCACCCCGGTCTTCACCAGCAACGACACCACCCAGCAGTACGGCCCCGGCCACAACTGCTTCACCGTCGCCGAGGACGGCCGCACCGACGTCCTCGTCTACCACGCCCGCCAGTACAAGGAGATCGTCGGCGACCCGCTGAACGACCCCAACCGCCACACCCGCATCCAGAAGCTCGGCTGGAACCCCGACGGCACCCCGAACTTCGGCATCCCCGTGGCCGACACGGCGGCGGACACGACCGCCGGGACGACTTCCGGGACAACTGCCGTAACCGTGAAGGAGAGTGCGTGAAGATGAGACGTGCGTACGCGGTTCTGCTCGCCCTCTGTCTGGCCCTCGCCGGCGCCCTGGTCACCGCCGGCCCCGCCCAGGCGGCACCCCAGTCCCTCACCACCGGTACCCAGTTCACCGACACCTCGGGCAACCCCGTGCACGCCCACGGCGGCGGTGTCATCAAGGTCGGCTCCTACTACTACTGGTTCGGCGAGCACCGCAACTCCGACAACACCTTCCGGTACGTGGACGCCTACCGCTCCACCGACCTGAAGAACTGGGAGTTCCGGAACCACGTCCTGACCCAGTCGTCCGCCTCGGAGCTGGCCACCGCCAACATCGAGCGCCCGAAGGTCATGTACAACGCCTCCACCGGCAAGTTCGTCATGTGGATGCACAAGGAGAACGGCACCGACTACAGCGAGGCCCGCGCAGCCGTCGCCGTCTCCGACACCGTCGACGGCAACTACACCTGGAAGGGCAGCTTCCGCCCGCTCGGCCAGCACATGTCCCGCGACATCACGGTCTTCGTCGACACCGATGGCACCGGTTACATGGCCTCCGCCGCCCGCGAGAACTACGACCTGCAGATCTACCGCCTGACCAGCGACTACACAGGCATCGCGGCCCTGGTCGCCGACCCCTGGCACGGCGGCCACCGCGAGGCACCCGCCCTGTTCAAGCGGGGCGGCGTCTACTTCATGCTGACGTCGGGCGCGACCGGCTGGAACCCCAACCAGCAGCAGTACGCCACGGCCACCAACATCGCAGGCCCGTGGACCGCGATGACGAACATCGGCGACTCCACGACCTACGGCTCGCAGACCGCGTACGTCCTGCCTGTGCAGGGCACTTCGACCACCTCGTACCTCTACATGGGCGACCGCTGGGGCAACTCCTTCGGCGGCACCGTCAACGACTCCCGCTACGTCTGGCTGCCGCTGACCTTCCCCTCCTCGACCTCGATGTCCATGTCCTGGTCCCCCGAGGTCACCATCGACACCGCCACCGGGTCGATCAGCGGGACGAGCGCCACGTACAACACGCTGATCGCCCGGAACTCCGCCAAGTGCGCCGACGTGACCAGCCAGTCGCTGTGGCAGGGCGCCCAGATCAAGCAGTACGACTGCAACGGCGGCAACAACCAGAAGTACTGGTTCAAGTCGGTGGGCAGTGGCTACTACCAGCTGATGGTCAGGAACAGTTCCCTGTGCGTGCAGGAGAACGCGAGCACGGTCACCCAGGAGAACTGCAACGCCTCCTCGACCGGCCAGCAGTGGTCGCTCACCACCACCGGCTCCTACGTGAACATCAAGTCCCGCGCGACCGGGGAGTGCCTGGACGTGAACGGCGCGTCCACCGCCAACGGCGCCGCGATCATCACGTACACGTGCAACGGCGCGACGAACCAGCAGTGGACGCGCGGGACATGAGCTGCCGTCAGGCGAGCAGGTCGATCGCGTCGATCGCCGTGCCCGCGCTGAGGTAGCCCGTCGTCCCCGAACCGCTCACCACGTCGATCTTCAGCACGTTGTACTGGCCGGTGTCCGTCTGCCAGGCGGACGCCGGCACGCTGTACGTGAACGTGTGGTTGTTGCCCCGGTACGAACCGTTGGTCAGCGACCGGGTGTTCGGCTGCGTGGGCGGGGAGGGGATGGCGGACGTCCAGGCGCCGTTGACCGACACCTGGGGGCGGCCGTTGGCGTACGCCGTCGTCACCCCGATCCGAAGGGTGTGCGCGGCCGCGGCCTGGGCCGCCGTCAGCCGGAAGTACACCAGGATCCCGCTGTTGACGTCCTTCCAGAGGTAGCAGGGGAAGGACGCCGTCTCGTTGTTGCCGATGACGACGTTGCCGGTCCAGGAGGCGGCCCGGACGTCGGACGGGTGCGCGTACGTCATCAGGTCGGCGTTCTTGAAGCCGCTGGGCGCGCCGTTCCAGTCGCCGATCCGCCAGATCGCGGTGGCGTTGCCCGGGTCGTTGGAGGACGGGATCGCGATCGTGTTGAGGGTGGTCGTGCCACCGGCCGTGACCGACACCGAGGTGGTGTGGACGGCGAGTTCACCCTTGAAGACGGTGAGCGTGTACGTCCCCGGCAGCACGCCCCCGATCGAGAAGAAGCCGTCCGACGACCGTGCCGAACCCCAGTACTGGGCGGTCGAGTTGGCGAGCGCGACGGTGTACGCGTACGCCGTGTTCCGCCCGGAGATCCCGACCCCGGCCACCTTGCCGCGCCCGCTCGCGCCGACGTACCCGGACATGCCGAGCGAGTCCGCCCACGACGTGGTGAGCGTGCCCGGGAACAGCGACGAGGAGGGCGCCCCGCCGTCCGTGAGGGCGATGACGTACGGGCCCTGGAGGCCGAAGCGCTGGGCCTCGGTCTGGTTCTGGCCGTAGTACAGGATCTCGTACAGGCCGCCGCCGTCCGCGCTCTGGTGCCGCAGCAGGGAGCGGTAGAAGGGGCCGCCGGAGGCCTTCTCGTGGTTGCTGCGCACGATCCACAGGCCGACGCCGCCACTGGACCAGCCGACGTAGTTGTAGTCCATGACGCGCAGCTTCGAGTAGTGCTTCGAGCGGGTCTGGCCGTCGGACTTCCGGAACACGTCGGAGGCCTCGATGGTGGTGGGCGCGTAGGTGTAGGAGTCGGGCTCGTCGTTGAGGAACAGGCCCGGCCGGGTGCGCAGGATGAAGCGGGTCGCCGAGACCGAGTCGTCGGCCTTGTTGGTCCACACGTAGATGTTGTTCTCGCCGCTGCGGGCCGCGTAGTAGTGCCGCAGGGTGCCGTACGCCACCGAGACGAGGATCGTCGAACCCGACTGTCTGATCGACACGGTGGAGGTGCCGAGGCCGGACTCGATGTGCGAGTTCATGCCGCCGTAGCCCTGGTACTCCGTGCCCCGGTAAACCAGCGAGCTCAGATCGCCGTTGGACTTGCGGACCTTGAAGACGAGGTTGGCGCCGGTGTCGACGACGTAGTTCGTGCCGTCGTCGCTCCAGCCGAAGGTCGCGGCGGACGCGGTGCCGCTCAGGGCCGCCGTGCCCACCGCGGCCGCGGTTCCGAGGACGAAGGCGCGGCGTCGGACCGGTCTGTTCGCGGATCCGGACATGGGGGTGCCTCCTTCGAGACATGTGGGGGTTGCGGGTGTGAGTGAGAGTGACAGTTGAATCGATTTCGCGAAAGGGCTTTCGCCGCGAGGAAGTTGGCAATCTTGTGAAATTGATCCAGGGGCTAGAAAGCGCTTGCCGATAGCGGTACGGTCCAGCGCCAGGTCATGTCGTCCTGTGGAGGAGCCGACGAATGAGACGTTTCAACCTCGCCGTCCTGGCGGCGGTGACGCTGAGCACCGGCCTGGCCGCCGCACCGGCCCACGCGTATGGGTCGTACGGCGGTCAGCGCCCCCTCGGCATCGAGAACTGCACCGCAACCGCCTGCCACTTCGACGTCCCGCCCGGCACGTACGACGTGAAGGTCCTCCTCGGCGGCGAGGCCGCGTCGAGTACGAGCGTCACCGGCGAGACCCGCCGCGCCCTGCTCCCCGAGACGGCCGCCCCGGCGGGCGAGCACGTCGCCCGCAGCTTCACCGTGAACGTCCGCACGCCCGAGGGCGAGCCGACGGGCCCCGCAGGCACTCCCGGCCTGGACCTGGTCCTCGGCGGCTCGGCGCCCGCGCTCGCCGGCGTCACCGTCACCCCGGCCCGGCACGTCCGCCAGATCTTCCTCGTCGGCGACTCCACGGTCTGCGACCAGCCCGGCGACCCGTACTCCGGCTGGGGCCAGCAGCTCCCGCAGTACCTCCGCAAGGGCGTGTCCGTCGCCAACTACGCCGACTCCGGCGAGAGCACGGCCACCTACCTCGCCGACTCACGCCTGTGGGCCACCGTCCAGCCGCAGATCCGCCCCGGCGACCTGGTCCTGATCCAGCTCGCCCACAACGACAAGACGACCGACGAGGCGACCTACCGCGCCAATCTGGAGACACTGGTGGCAGGCGTGCGCGAGAAGGGCGGCGAGCCGGTTCTCGTCACCCCGATCGTGCGCCGCTGGTTCAACGCCGACGGCACGCTGAACAACAACACGGCCCTGCTCGTGAACGGCCTGGGCGTGGACCACCCCGCGGTCATCCGCTCGGTCGCCGCGGCCGAGGACGTGCCGCTGATCGACCTGACGGCGAAGACGAAGGCGCTGGTGGAGTCCCTGGGCGTCGAGGCGTCCAAGGCGCTGTACCTCTACAACGAGAAGCGGGACAACACCCACACCTCGGTGCACGGCGCCACGGTGTACGCGGAGCTCGTCCGCGACGAACTCGTAGCCCGGCATCTGGTGCCGGAGGGCCTGGTGCGGGTGGGATAGACCCCTGGGGCGCCCTGACCGGAACCGGGGCGCCCCAGGTCTGAACAGAGCCGGCGAGAAAGAGAACCGATGCACCTGCCCCCCGAAGACCGCACCCGCAGCCCGCGCACCGGCTACACCCGCGCCCACTGGGAGGCGGCCGCCGACGCCCTGCTCGCCGCGGTGGAGCCGTACGCCACCGAGGACCGCGCCCTGTACCACTTCCCCGGCGACCGGGAGAGCTGGTCGGGCCGCCTCTCCGACGGCCTGGAGGGCTACGCCCGTACGCTGCTCCTGGCGGCCTTCCGCCGGGACGAGACGGCGTTGGAGCGCTACGCCGACGGACTCGCGGCCGGCGTCTTTGGGGTCTGGCCCCGTATCGAGGACCGCAGCCAGCCGCTGGTCGAGGCGGCGTCGATCGCCCTCGCGCTGCGGCTGACGCGGCCGCTGCTGTGGGACCGGCTGGACGACGGGGTGCGGCAGCGGGCGGCGGCCTGGCTCGGGGACGCGGTGACGGCCGAGGCCTGGCCCTGCAACTGGGAGCTGTTCCCGGTGACGGTGGGTGGCTTCCTCCAGGAGGTCGGCCACGAGGCCGAGGAGTCGGGCAAGGCGATCGACCGCGGGCTGGAGCGCATCGAGGACTGGTACGTCGGCGGCGGCTGGTACACGGACGGAGACGGCCGGAAGTTCGACTACTACAACGGCTGGGCGATGCACCTGTACCCGGTGCTGCACGCCTGGCTGGCGCAGGACGAACGGCTGCTGGAGCTGTACGGGGGTCGGCTCTCACGGCATCTGGAGGACTACGCCCGCCTGTTCGGTGCCGACGGCGCCCCCATGCATCAGGGCCGCTCCCTGACCTACCGTTTCGCGACCACGGCCCCGCTGTGGCTCGGCGCCCTCACCGGCCGTACGCCGCTCACGCCGGGGGAGACGAGGCGGCTGGCCTCCGGCGCGCTGAAGTACTTCCTGGAGCGGGGCGCGGTGGATGCCCGCGGCCTGCTCACCCTCGGCTGGCACGGTCCCGACGAGGCGATTCTGCAAGGCTATTCGGGTCCGGCCTCCCCGTACTGGGCGAGCAAAGGCTTCCTCGGTCTGCTCCTGCCGGCGGACCACGAGGTGTGGACGGCGGTGGAGGAGCCCGCCCCCGCCGAGCGCGCGCACACGGTCACGCCGATCACCGCCCCCAACTGGCTGCTGCAGTCCACGAGTTCGGACGGCCTGGTCCGCCTCCACAATCACGGCAGCGAGGACGTCCGCTACGACCCGTACTACACGCGCCTCGCCTACTCGACGGTGACGGAGCCTTCGCCGTCGTACGACAACAGTGTGATCGTCGGCGACGACCCGAGCCGTACGGACATCGTGCCGCTGGGGGTGGGGGAGGGCTGGGTTGCTTCCCGGCACTCGGTCGGCGACGGGATCCGGGTGAGCAGTGTCGTGCTGGCCGAGGGCGCGGTGGAGGTGCGCATCCATCGGGTCGTGGGCGCGGCTCCCGGGACGGCGGTGCGGGTGACGGGGTGGGCGGCGGAGGAGGGCGTCCAGGCGGAACTCGTGCCTGTGTCGGGCCTGTTGAGCGACGCCGAGCCGACGGCTCCGACGGCTCCGACGGCTCCGACGGCTCTGAAGGGTCTGACAGGAGTGACGGGGGACGGTCCCACCGTTGTCGTCGCCCTCGCCCGCCTCACCGCCGAGCCGCACCCTGCGCCGCTTCAGGGACTGGTGTCCGTGGACGTGGCGGAGACGGGCGAGATCCACGTCCGCTGGAGCGCGGGGCGCGAGGTGCGGGTCCGGCTGGATGAGAACGGGGTGGACGTCACGCCCTCCTGAGCTTGGGCTGACTGGGCATCGCTCAGGGCGTGAGGCGCGCGACTTGGCGTTCCAGTCGATGAGCCGGAAGGACGTGCCCGCGAAGGTGCCGGTGCAGGTGCCGTTCGCGCACTTGGCGTTCTTCAGCGTGATCTTGCGAGGAACCCCGGGCGTTCACGCCCGGGAGGAATCGCATCCGGTGGTGGCGGTGCGGAGCGCCGCGGTATCGGCCGGAGGTGACAGGGCCGCGAAGCGGCCGGGT
>NZ_LLZG01000070.1 GCF_001509475.1 Streptomyces regalis | reverse complement strand
ACCTCCGCGAGAGCGACACCCCCACAACCCACCTCACCACCACCCCCGCCACCCTCGCCCACCTCCTGGCAGGCATACGCACCGGCGCCCTGCCCACGCCCCCGGCGTAAACGCCGTGCGCGCCGCTCAACACGTCCAGGAGCGAAGACCTTTGCGAGGCGAGCCCGGCGTGACGAGCCCGCCCCGCACGGAGCGTGGCGGGTCAGGCGAGCTTGTCCGCCTGGGCGGTGACGAGATCGGCGGGGAAGGTGAAGTCCTCGCCGGAGATCATGGAGCCGGCGTTGGCCACGGTGAAGTGAGCGAGGGTGGCGCCGTCGCGGAAGACGACCACCTTCCACGGGGCGTCGACGCCGTCGATCGGGGTGACGGCAGTGAACGCGACCGCTTCCTCACCGGCCTCGGGCGCGGTGCCCTTCGTGACCTTGCCCGCCTCCAACTTCTCGCCGCCGGCGGTCCACTCAAAGCCGCCCGCACAGGCGGTGACCGCATCGCCAACGGACTTCAACGCGGCGGCGGCCTCGTCGGCACTCGCGTACGAGGCCAGAGTGACCATGCCGGTGTTGATGTCGAGAGCCGCAGACTCGGAGGAGGACGCGCCGCCGGTACCGGAATTGCCAGTCACCCTGCGGTGGGTGGTCTCGGCGGGCTCCCCCACCGCGGTCCCGGCCACCGCACGCCCCAACGGCACGCACTCCTCACCGCTTACTTTCACCGCCTTCGCCGCAGTGGTCTCCGCCTTGCTCGCCGTGGCCACCTGGTACCCGGACAGGTCCGCCTTAGCCAGGGACGCCTTCTCCAACTCGGCGGCCGTCAGCGGCTTGACGGGGGAAGCGGCAGTGGAGGCCTGCCCGGCGGACGGCGACGCGGACGGTGAGGCGGACTCGCCAGTGGCGGAGTCGCTGCCGCCGGAGCCACCGCACCCGGTGAGCACGACGACGGACACCAGGGCGGAAGCCGCCAGAGCGCCGGTACGGAAGCGGGAGCGGCGTATGCCGGATCTGTTCATGATGTGCTGTGTTCGCTCTCTCTGTTCCTCAATAATGACTGACACTCCATCAGCCAAACCTGTTCACGCCGGGTATCTCAGGACAGCTTGGCCAGCTGGGCGTCCACGACGGCCGCCGGTACGGCGAAATCCTTCGGGACACTGCCCTCGGGCACGGCGCTGACGTAGGCGACGGTGTTCCCCTTGCGGAGGGCCACCGCCTTGACAGGCGTCTTCACCCCGGCACGTTCGACCACCGCCCTCAGCCCCATCGCCTGGTCCGTACCCTCCGGAGCCAGCTCCAGGGCGACCTTCCCGAAGCCCCGCTCCTCGCCGTCCACCGTCGCAGTGAAACCGCCCGCGCACTCGTCGACCGCCGTCGCGAGGGCGTCCATCGCTGGCTGGGCCTGTTCGGCCTCGTACTCCGCGAGGACAACCGACACCACCGTGTCCTCTCCCGACGCCTGGCGTACGACCGTGCTCGCTGGCTTGCCGATCACCATGCCCGACAGGATGTACCCCGCCGGCGCGCATGCATTCTGCGACACTCGCACCGCGGGCGCCTTGGCCTCGGTCACCGTGAAGCCCTCCGCCTCCCGGCCCGCCAGCGCCGCCTCGTCCAGCCTGCCGGGCAGGGCCGTGGCCGTCGCCTGGGTTATCGGATTCAGGCCCAGGTCATCGGCGGACGAACCGCCGCCCCCGCTCGCCACGTCACACCCCGTCAGCAAAGCCGGGAACAGCAGCAGGGCGCAGGCCGCCTGGCTGCGACGGTCGCCGGTTGCAATTCGCGCTCGAACCATCACCGGAGCCGATTCTCATTCCGAACTTCCGCGACCACCTCGGTCGAATAATCCCCAATGGCTACATCGTCAATGAACGTCTGCCAAAATCCATTCATTGACGATACTTCCGGATCGATTCCGAGCAGAATATCCGAGAGTTCGTCGGCGACACGCTCAGCCTCTTCTCCCGCCTCTCCTTCCCCGTAAAACGGAAAGCGGGCGATCGTGGCACTCACGCAACTCACAAAGAGATCCAAGTTCGAATTTACCGGATTCACCACAGATGCCGCCATGTCTGCGATATGAACGACCCTGGCCGTAGCGATGTCCAAGCAGACCCTTCCGTTCAGCCCGCAGGACCCGAAGGCCGCGAGACCTGCCGGACCTCCATGAGGAACAAGGTTCACCACATCAAGAGCCACATATTCGAGACCGATCAGGGATGCCGGAACTCCATCTTCCCTAAGAAGCCGCCCTACTCTTTCCGGAACCCCTTCAGGGACGACAGGATGCACGCGCGAGAACCTTGGGAAGTTGTCACCCGCTGCATCACTCATTGGATCCGTCTGAGACAATTCGCACCTCCACTCGGCTTCACCCACCCGTCAAAACAAGGCATTTACAGCGCCCTTGAGTGACGCATTAGTTCTGGCACGTATTGCCTTGGTCTCGGCACCAGTTGCGCCGTTCCATCTGAACGACCAGGTTACATTGATTCCGCTCACAAGAGGCTGGCACCTGGCAGCACAAGGGGCACGTTCACTGTAGAGATCTTTGATATTGTCCGCGCCGCCGGCCTTCTGGATGAGGTCCTGTTCCGTGTGCAGACCGCCTCCGGACCTACCGGTGATGATCGTGCCGTCGTGCAGGCGTGCCGCTCCCCAGTTGCCTCCCTTGCCGCGAGTCTTACCGGCGGCCACACGTGCCGCTTGGGTCGCTCGAACCAGCTCGTCGTTAGAGTCGTAGTCAACCTGCGAGCCGACTTCCGGGCCGACTTGGCAGTTGTCGTTGTGTACAAGGAGGGACGTATCCCCGGCCTGCACGTAGTAGGTGTGCAGGTCGCTGACTGTGAGGTTGTGGACGGTGGCCTGGGGGGCGGTCCAGCGCTCGATCGCCGTGATCTGGACGTAGGTGCCGGCGCTGGTGCGCAGCCACTCGCCCGCCGTCAGGTCGGTGGCGTCGACCCATTCGCCCAGTTCCGGAACCCAGAACGGGTGCCCGTCAGTAGCCGTGATCTCGGCGGTCGTGCCCTCCTCGGTGGCGATGGTGACCTTGACCAGGCGCTTGACGCCCTCGCCCGTGATCTCGGCGGAGACCGTCTCCACCGCGGTCTCACCCGTCTCCGGGTCTGTGGCCAGGACCTTGTCGCCGTTCTCCACGTCCTCGATGGGCTTGGCCGTGCCATCGGCCATCAGAACCTTGGTGCCTGGCACAAAGCTGTTGCACTCGCCTGGCCCATTGCCTTCGCCCTTGCCGCCGCCGGACGACTCGTCCTTCGCCTTGGCCTGGCGCGGCTTGGCTTCGGCCTTCTTCGCCGCCACCTTCTGCGTCTTCTGCGCGGCATTACCCGTCTTCTGCGCGGCTTTCTTGTTCTGCCGCGTCAGTGACTCCTTGGCCTTCTTCTTCAACTGCGCCGCACGCTCAGCTGCCTTGCGCTTGGCCTCCTTCGCCTTGCGCGCCAGCTCGCGGGCCTTCTTGGCCAGTTCGATGATCTTGCGGGCCTTCTCCTTGGCCTTCATCAGCGCGTTGATCGCACCCGCGATCCTCGCGGCCGCCTTGAGAACCCCCGGAATCTTGGCCACTTTCGTCCACGGGATGGCACCGGCGACCATGCTGCCGCACGCCCACAGATCACCCCGCGAGAAGCACGCCACCACGTCGTCCCAGCCGACGAACTGCTTCAGGGCAGCCCAGCCGACCGAGAGGATCACATCCGAGATCGACGTGTTCAGCGTGCTCTTCGCCCACGCCTCCGCCGACGCCGACGGACCGCCGTACTCCTCCAGACCGCCGCCCTCCGACGCCAGACCGCTCGGGTCCGCGAAGGTGACCGGATTGTTCTCGCAGTACACGTACCCGTTCATCTGAACCGGGTCCGCCAGGTCCAGCACCGGGTCCGGCGACAGGAACCGGCCGGTCGACGGGTCGTACTCGCGGAAGCCCAGGTGGATCAGACCGCTGCTCGCATCCTCGTCACCGCCGATATAGCCCTGATGCGAACGCCACGACGACGACTCCGACCGCTCCACGCCGAACGGGTCCGTCTTGGAGAACTTGACCTTGTTGCCCGACGTCAACGCCACATTGGCGTACGCCGTGCCGTTCTGGTCGGTGATCTGCACCGACAGCTCCGACGCGCCCGAACCCTGCGCATGCCGCATGACCGTCGGCGCACCCGGCTGGGAGTAGTAGCGCTCGGTGTACGCCGGACCGCCGGACGCGTTGACGGAGATCGTCGACTCGCCGAGGTACAGGGTGCGTTCGGTCGACGAGATCGCCATCAGGCGCTGGCCGTCACCGCCGTAGATGTACTTGGTCGCCTTGTCCGGCGCCCACGTCTGCGCGGACGAGCCATTGCAGGTGTACAGCTGCAGGTCGGTGCCGTCGGCCGAGTTGGAACTCGGGACGTCGAGGCACTTGCCGGACGAGACGTGCTTCAGGGTGTTCGTGGACGTCGCCGTCCACTGCTGCCCCGCCGCGCCCGTGCAGTCCGCGATGACGATCGCGGTGCCGTTCGCCGTGCCTCCGCCGGACGGCACCACGCACTTGCCGAGGACCTTCAGCGCGCCCGTCGCCGGATCCGCCGAAGACGCCGAGTCGATCCGCAGCTTCTGCGCCTTGGAGCCATTGCAGGAGTACAGCTGCAGAGCCGTGCCCGCCGTCGTCGAACTGCCCGACAGGTCCAGGCACTTGTTCGCCAGGCCGAGCCACGCACCCGAGCCGTTCTCGCCGAAGCCCGTGATC
The DNA here is from genome assembly GCF_001509475.1 of Streptomyces regalis. Lineage (GTDB taxonomy): Bacteria > Actinomycetota > Actinomycetes > Streptomycetales > Streptomycetaceae > Streptomyces > Streptomyces regalis. Next base: position 11,024 of record NZ_LLZG01000070.1, on the reverse strand, counting down.
GTCTCGACCTGGCCGTCATAGGTCCAGGTCAGCGCCTGCTCCGAGCCGTCGTACGTACGGGTCTTGGTGTTGCCCGCAGCGTCGTACGTCAGCGTCGTCGCCTTGGTGACCGTCGCACCCGAGTCCGCCTTGAACGTCGACGACATCCCGGTCAGCGTGTGCGGCTGAGTGCCGTCCGCCTTGCCGTACGCGTACGTCGTCGTGGCGTCCTTGGTGGTGTCCAGGCCCGGATCGTGCTCGACGAGCGTCTCGCGGTTGCCGAGCGCGTCGTACTTGTACGACTGCCAGTAACCGCTGTTCGCCGCCGTCACGTTCGTCGTGCCGTCCGAGTACTTCGGGGCGGCCGTGGTCTTGCCCGTCGCCGTGCAGGACGACGGGGCGGTCCATGCCTCCGTCAGCTGACCCAGCGCGTCGTACGTGAAGCACTGGCGGTCGGTCACCGAGTTGGACGTGTCGGCCATCGACGTGACGTTGCCGGCCGGGTCGTAGGCGTAGGTGCGGGAGTTGACCCGGTGGCCCGTCACCGCCGTCGTGTCGCTCGTCGACTCGCGGTCGACGATGCTGCGGGTCAGCTCGCCCGTCGCCTCGTCGAACAGGTTCGTCGTCCACACCCGGTTGGGGTTCTCGCCGCTGACCGTGCGCAGGACCTGGCCGTACGGGGAGTAGGAGGTCTGCGAGGTGTACCAGGCCAGGCCCGAGGTGGAGACCGGCAGGCCGTCCTCGTTGTAGCGGATGACCAGGCGCTCGGCGGGCAGGGTGCCCACCCGCGGCAGGTTCACCGCCTCCACCAGGCCCGACTCCGAGTACTCGAAGCTGTAGGCGTAGTCCTTCTCCAGGCCGTACGACATCGCGACCGACTCGGGGATGCTGATCTTCTGGCCGGTCGGCTGGTAGTCGGCCGTGTAGCCGGTCACCGATGTCGTGTACGCCTGCCCGTCCGAGTAGTAGCGGGTCTGCGACGTCGGCAGGCCCACGCCGCCGATCAGTGTGTCGTAGACCGTCTTCGACAGCATGGTGCCGGTGGCGGAGCCGAGGTGCTGCTCGGTCGGGCGCGACAGCTCGTCGTAGAGCGTGTACACGGCCGCGTTCTGGTCCGTCACCAGTTCGGGCCGGTCCAGGACGTCATACGCCGTGGTCGTCTTGCCGGCGTCCGGGTCGACCGACTCGATCTCACGGCCGCGGGCGTCGTACTTCCATGTCCAGAGGTTGCCCTCGGAGTCCTTGGCCTCGACACGGTCGCCGCGCGCGTCGTACGTGTACGTCGTCGCGCGGTGCGCCGCACGCAGCGCGTCCGTGAAGGTGTCCACACGGACCGTGCGGCCGAGCGCGTCGGACCAGGTGCGCTGAGCAGCGCCGCCCTGCGGGGGGATCACCGTGGAGTAGTCGTAGCCGTACTCGTACCGCGTCGCCTTCGCCGGGACCTCCGTGCCGTTGAGGTACGGGGTCTCCGTGAGGGTACGGCCGAGGCCGTCGTACGCGTAGAGGGTGGCGTTGGGGACCTGGTAGTCCGAGGCCAGCTCGAACAGCTGGGTCTTCGGATCGCCCGTGGCGAAGTACGCGTTGTTGGTCTGCTTGATGGTGCCGTTGGCGCTGTACAGGACGTCCGTGATCAGACGGCCGCCGCCGACCGCCGGCTCCTGCTTCTGCCGCTCGCGGCCGAGGCCGTCGTAGATGACGGTGGAAGTCTCGTACGCGCCCTCGTGGCTGAGCGCCTCGGTGGTGATCGAGACCGGCTGGCCGATCGTGGTGTCGTACGTGAACTTCGCCGACGGGGACTTGGACGTCGAGCGGGTCGGCGACCACACCTGCGTTGCGCGGCCGAGCGAGTCGTAGGTGTACGTCGTCGTACGGCCGTTGACGTCCTGGTCGGCGAGGGAGACCCCGCGGCCGGGCTCGATCGTGGTGATCTCGCTCTGCAGCAGCGCGTTGGTGGTCTCGATCTCGTAGACCTGTCCCTTGTCCGGGCGGTAGGTCGTGGTGCTCTTGTTGCCCTTGGCGTCCCAGGTGGCCGTCGTGCGGCCGTAGGAGTCGTAGGCGACCTCGCCGTCCTTGACCCAACCACCGCCCGCGCCCGTGGGGGCCCAGGTGATGGTGGCGTTGGGGGAGGACGGAACGGCCGTGGCGCTGAACGTGGTGGCGCCGTCGTAGCCCACCCGGGAGCCGTCGATCCAGTCGGCGGCGGTTGCGGTGGCCGCCGCCGCGCAGGTGCCGGCGGTGGTCAGGGTCTGCGCGGGAAGGCCGATGAGGTGCTTGGCCGTGTTGTGGACGTACGACATGACGGTGCACGTCTCGTCGCCCGTCCTGCCGGTGTCGCCCTGCGACTCGACCTGGGTGGGCAGGCCGTAGATGTCCTCGTGGGTGTTGACCGTCTCGAGGGTGCGCCAGGTGCGGGTGTCGTCGCCCGTGCCGGAGGAGCGCGTGACCGAGATGCTGTGGCTGTCCTGGACGCGGTAGGCCTTCAGATCCGGGATGCCGCCGCTGCGGCTGCGGGTGGCCAGGAGCGTCGACGTGGGATAGTCGACAGTGCGGGTCAGCAGGTCGCCGCCGTTCTTTGTGTACGTCAGGGTCTCCGCGACCCTGCCCGCGTACTGCTCCTTGTCGGTGGAGATGGTCGCGCCCGTGGAGTCGGTGACGGTCTCCGAGCGGGTGGTGCCGTCGGGCAGCGGGACGCCGTGCATGCCCCGGAAGTACCGGGTCTCCGTCATGCCCGCCTGGGTGGACTTGGACGGCGCGACGGTGGAGGCGGAGGTGTCGCCCGTGATCGTCCGCACGAGCGCGTAACCGCGCCACTGGTCGTAGGTGCGGGTCTTCTTCTTGGAGAACTCCGCCTGGTTCAGAGCCCAGGCGGCGCCGCCGACGTACTGGTACTGGGTGGTGACGGGTCCACGCCGGTGAGGGCGGGCAGTTCCTGGACGGACGCGACGCGGTACTTGTAGAACCAGTCGATCTTCTCGACGTCCGGGTCAGGGTGCCAGTAGACCGGGAAGCACTGAGCGGTGTTGCTCTCGGGCTCGGGAAAAGCGCCATTGACCTTGCAGTCGTCCCACGGGTCGTCATAGGTGACGAGGGTCTCGCCGCCGTACTCGCTCACGACCCGCAGGATGCGCAGCCGGTCGAAGGCCGGGTTCGGGTCGTCGGCGCCGTGCTTGACGCGGTTGGGCATCGATCTGCTGTTGGCGAGGAACTGCACCGGGTTCAGCGTCTGGGGCTCGCCGTCGGGGGCGTAGCCGGTGCGGGTGATCGACTCCAGCCACAGGGCCGTGCCCTCGTCGGTGAGGTCGGCGGGCAGCGACTGCTGGAGGGTCCAGCTGTCCACCCGCTGCAGTTCGGTGGAGCCCTGGACGCGCTGGGTCCAGGTCGTCACCTTGGCCAGGCGCTTGCGCGACCAGAAGGTGGGGACCGGGACGTAGCACTCCTTGCCGGCCGCGCAGTACAGGTCGGCCGGGGTGTCGTACCAGATGCGGTTCTTCGCGAAGTCGCCGGAGGCGAAGTTGTCGTTGGTGTCGGCCTCCGTCGTGCAGACGATCTCGCCTTCCTTGAAGCAGCGCTCGTCGACGTCGAAGGTGACCTTGGAGATGGGGGTGGCGTAGGGGTTGACCTTGGTCAGGCCGTACTCGATGCGCTTGAGGTAGCCGCCGCGGTCGTAGACGACCGACTGCTTGAACCCGTTGTCCTTCGCGTAGTGGTTCTTCTCCTTCTCCCAGTAAAGGACCATCGCGTTGCCGTCGGTGTCGACGACGTAGTCGAGGTTCCAGCGCCAGGCCTCCGTGCAGAAGGAGCCCGCGAAGTCGCCCGCTTTGTAGCAGGGTTCACCGCTCTGGTTGCTCGCGACGGGGACGGTGAGGACGGAGTCGGTGACCGGGTCGCCGGCCGCCCAGGTGTCGGTCAGCTTGTGCTTGCCGAAGTAGTACTGGGTGCCGTCCCGGGTGGTGACGCGCCAGTACTCGCCGTCCTCGTCGCCGTTGCCGAGCGCGGTGTTCTTCAGCAGCTCGACGCGCGAGCCGTCGCCGTTGGCGGTGACCCACTTGTCGCCGTACGGGCTGCTCGCGCTGTCGGGCAGGACCAGCTCGGTGGTCGTGCCGCCCAGTGTGAGCGTCGCGTTGTACGAGCCGAAGCAGAGGTCGTTGGTCTTCTTGGTGTTGTTGCCGTTCGTCTGGTCGTCGCGGCAGGACTTGTATGTACGGGTGATGGAGCCCGCGTTGTACTCCCAGCCGTCGCCGATCCAGGAGGGCTGGTTGTTGGACGCCGACGTACGGCCGTCCACCACCTGTGAGTTGTAGCCGAACGAAACCGACGGCGAGGGGCCGCCGGGCACAGACGGGGTCTGCAGGGGGTACGAGTACGTGAAGGCACCGGAGTTGCCGCCCGCCGACCATGAACCCGCGCTGACCAGCGGGGTCGCGCCGAAATCGCCCTTCGAGCCTGAGCCGGAGTCGGTGGCCAGCAGGACGGAGGAGCCGGAGCCGGAGCCGGAGGTCGCCTCGGCGAGAGACGCGAGGCGAGCACCGGTCCCGGTCTTCGGCTTTCGATAGACGGCGTCGGTGACCGTGCCCTCACTCGTGGCGGCGGCAGGCGTGGTGGACGATGTGGTGCCGCCGGCCGCCAGGGTCTCGGCGGCGACCGTCGCGAGGATCTTGCGCTCGTACACCGGCTTGCCGTCGGTGTCCGTGCCGGTCTGCTCGACGACGTTCTCGGTCTTCACCTCGGTGGGCTCGGAGCAGCCCGCGGTGTCCGGGGTGTCCAGGAAGCACGCCGGGTACTGCACGAAGGAGAGCCGGTCGGCCCAGTTGGCGCCGTACAGCTCCGAGAAGTCGGAGTAGTCGAGGGCGACGACCGCGTCACCGGTGGCGGTGGTGGGTGGGGTGACCGTCAGGGCCACGCCCTCGATGGCGGTGGCGGCGAGTGCGGTCTGGCTCGCCAGGGAGACCTGCCACTGGCCCTCCAGGGCGGCGGCCTCCGTGGCGGTGGCGTCCGTGGGGGCGCCGACCTCGACGGGCAGGGCGGTGGTGCCGTCCGCGCTGGTGATCGGCACCAGCTCGCCGGGGGTGAGGCCGGTGAGGTCCTTTGCCACCGTGCCGCCGGCCGGGGCGGCGACCTCGCTCGGCTCGTACTCGACCGGCTGCTCGGCCTCACTGGTCGTCAACTCGGCGAGCGTGCCGCCGTTCTCCCCCGTGGCCTCGTCAGCGGCGGGCAAGTCAAGCAGCTCGACACCGCTGCGGTCGTCGCCCGGCGGCAGCGCGGAGGCGGCGGGCGCGACGCCGACGACCAGGGCCACCACGAGCGAACCGATCACCCCGGTACGCATCCGCATCCGTCTGCGGCGCTCGGCGCGCGTCAGCGCGCGTCCCCGTCTGCCGCTCCAAGACAGCGATCCCCTCACAGCGGCAGCCCCCGCGCAGACAGTTTTCCGTCAATTGATGAGCACGAATGCTCCGGCAGAAATTCACAGAAAGTCAATACTGATGATCTTTGCCACAGGGATGTTTTTCACGGTCCATCAAAAAGGCCACGCTCGTACGGAATTACTATGTTGGCATCCCAAATGGTGGCAATCTGGTCGCCAAGGATGAGTAAATCGCTCCTGTTTGAGGCGCCTTGCCCGCAAAGTGAACCGGCTGGTCAGACCTATCGAGAAGATGAATGGGCGAGCGGATCGGTTCCGTTGCGCGAGACATGCGATGGCTGGGTGAAGGAACGGTGTGGCGCAATCCCGATGCATCGGTCATGCTCTGTCCTCGCTTTCCCGGGGCGCAGCAGCACAGGACCGGGATCCGTCAGAGGAATTCACAGGGTTCCCGGGCCTCCGGGAATTTCAGGGGGAGGGACGTAAGCCCATGCAACGTCGTCGCTTCGGCCTGCCCGCATCCGGGCGCGGTCGGGCGGGGATGGCCGCCCTTGCCGCCGGCGCGCTCGGCCTCGGGCTGCTCGCCGTGCCGCTGTTCGACGGTTCGGAACCGACGGCCCCCTCCCGGACGAAGAAGGCCGCTTCCGGTCCGCTGGACCAGGACACCGCGCAGGCACGCGCCGTCTCCACCGGCGAGCGCGTCGAGGTGACCGCGCTGCGCGACGAGACGTCCACGACGTATGCCCGTCCCGACGGCAGCTTCGAGCTGGTCGCGCACGGGGCGCCCGTCCGGGCGAGAGTCAACGGAACCTGGAAGCCGATCGACACCCGACTCGCCCGGACCGACAGGGGATGGTCGGCGAAGGCAGCCGTCGACCCGGTGGTGTTCTCGGCGGGCGGGGCGAGTGATGCGAGCGCGAGTGGCGCTACGGCCGTACGCCCGGCCGTGTTCACCGTCGGCGGAGGTGCACGGGCCCTCCAGGTCGCTGACGGCACCGAGAACTACACCGAGTTGGCCATCCTGACCAGCAACGGCCATGAGATCGGGCTGAGTTGGCCTGGCGCCCTGCCCGAGCCGATGATCAGCGGATCAAGCGCCCTGTACCGCAACGTGTTCGAGGGCGTGGACCTCATGCTGACCGCGCAGGCGAGCGGCTTCAGCCACGTCCTGATCGTGCACAGCGCGGCGGCAGCCGCCAACCCGGCGCTCGCGGACCTGTCGTACGGACTGTCCTCCCCGGACCTGACCTTCCACCTCGACCCGGTCACCAAGGTCGTCACCGGCAAGGACCGCGACGGCCAGGAGATCGCCGTCTCCCCCACGCCGTACGTGTGGGACTCGGCGGGCACGTACGCCGTCACCGAGGGCGCCGATCCGGAGCCGGCCGAGGAGAGCGCGGAGCCGACGCCGTCGTACTCCGAGGAGCCCGGCACGGAGGTGGGCCAGGAGACCATCGCCCCCCAAGACGGCATGGACACCGACGCGCCGAGCGCGGCGCCGGAGCCGGAGGCCACCGCGTCCGCGTCGGCGCCCGACGAGGAGACGCCGTCCGCGTCGGCATCGCCTGCCGCGTGGGACTCCGGCGCGGGTCGAGCGACGTCCGCCGGTAGTGCCGTGTTCCGCAGGGCGTCGTACACGGGAGCCGTCCGGACCGCCCTCACCGACAACGAGGTCTTCGCCCTGCCGGGCCTCGCCGGACCCGATCCCGGCACCCACATGGCCGTCGCCGATGCCGAGTTGAGCGCGCCCGGCACCGCCTCCACCAGCCTGTCGATCGTCCCGGACGCCGACCTGCTCACCGACGAGAACACCGTCTACCCGGTCTTCATCGACCCCACGATCTACGGCAAGACCAAGAACTGGACCACGGCATACAAGAAGTACCCGAGCTCCAGCTTCTACGACGGCGCCAACTACAACAGCGGCACCACCGAGGCGCGCGTCGGCTTCGAGTCGACGACCTGGGGTCTGTCCCGGTCCTTCTTCCGGCTCGGCTGGTCCACCAACATCAAGGGCGCCCACGTCTCCTCGGCCTCCATCCGGCTGCGCGAGACGTACTCCTGGTCGTGCTCCGGCCGTGAGATGCAGCTGTGGCACACCGGCGGCATCTCTTCCAAGACCACCTGGAACAACCAGCCGGACTGGAAGTCGGAGATCGGCACCAAGTCCTTCGCGCACGGCTACAACTCGTCCTGCCCGGACGCCTATGTGTCGTATGACGCCAAGTCGATCGCCCAGGACGCGGCCGACGGTGGCTGGTACTCGATGACCATCGGGCTGCGCGCCACCACCGAGGACTCGGCGTACTCCTGGAAGAAGTTCCGCGCCGAGGGCGACAGCGCGCCCAAGCTGACCCTCGTCTACAACCGCAAGCCGAGGACACCGGGTTCGGTGATCCAGTCGCCCGGCGGCAAGTGCGACAAGACCGATCCCTACATCCACATCGGCAAGCGCGACCTGACCCTGTCGGCGGACTCCTCCGACCCGGACGACACCGACATCCGGCAGGACTTGAAGTACCTGGACTTCGAGCTGTGGCGCACCGGCTACAGCGACAACAAGATCCTTGACCAGAATGTCGCGGTGACCAACACCGGCAAGGCGTCGGCCACGATCGCCAAGGAGAAGTTCACCAACGGCCACACCTACTCCTGGCGAGTGCGCGCGATCGACTCCAGCGGGGCCGCCTCGGCGTACGCGCCGACCTCCGACCCGTACGTGTGCCGGTTCGTCTACGACAGCAGCAAGCCCAACGAGCCCCTCGTGACGTCCACCGACTTCCCGGCGGCCGACGACGACGGCTCGGTCTGGTCGACGGTGAAGTTCGGCACCTCCGGCGCCTTCACCTTCGCGCCGGACGACGACACCGACGTCACCCGCTTCGAGTGGTCCTTCAACACGACGACGTACGCGAGCGGCAAGAACGTCACCGCAGGCACCTCGACGTCCGTGACGCTGCCGCCGCCCATGGCCGGACCCAACGTGCTGTACGTGCGGGCCGTCGACAGCGCGGGCAACCCCTCGCTCGGCACGAAGTACCTCTTCTACGTCACTCCGCGCGACAGCGCCGACAAGCCGGGAGACATGACCGGCGACACGATCCCCGACCTGCTCGCCATCAGCTCGTCCGGGAACCTGTTGATGTACCCGTCCACCACCGCCGGCGACCTGCACGCCTCGCTGTCCGCGGCCCATGAGGGCGGCATCGGCCTGCTGACCTCCCCGGGCAGGAATGGCGAGGACCACCTGCCCGGCTACTGGTTCGGCACGGACGGCAAGCCCGCGCTGGTCACGCACGGCGGCGACGCCATCGGCGCGGATGGCGTCGGCGACGTCTTCGCCCGGATGCCCGACGGCAAGCTGTACGTCTACCCCGGCGACGGATACGGCAGCGTCGACATCGCCCAGCGGCTGACCCTGCGGATGCCGTCCGGATCGCCGGACCCGGCGACCTTCGACCAGATCATCGTGGGCGACTACGACGCCGACGGCCGCGCCGACCTGTTTGCCACCGCCACCGGCGGCGAGATGTGGGCCTTCGAGGGCTACACCGGCGGCACCTTCCTGACCGTCACGAAGATCGCCTCAACGGCTTGGGCCGACCGCGACCTCGTCTCGGTCGGCGACCACGACGCCGACGGCGCGCCCGACCTGCTGTGGCGCTCCGCCTCCTCCGGCCGCCTGTATCTGCGCTACGGCGTCAAGGACAGCGCGGGCGGCGCGACCATCGCCTCCCTGGCGACGGCCGCCGCCTCCAGGACCGGCACGGACGAGACCTACGCCGAGGGCTGGGACACGACGGCCACCCCCGTCACCCACCTCCGCGGCACCGCGGACGTCACCAGGGACGGCATCCCCGACCTCTGGGCCCTGCGGAGCGACGGCGCCATCTACTTCTACAAGGGCGGCGCGTCGGTGATCGGCACGGGGACGGCGGTGATCAGCGCGCCGAGCGACTGGAAGACGACGAAGCTGGCGTTCGGCTGAGCGGGCCGACAGGCCCCGGTGGGGCCGGAGTTGCTACGACTCCGGCCCCCTCTCCGTCTCCTCCGAGGCACGTGGGAGGGGCCCCGCCCGGTCCAGCAACCCCGTCCGGGCCGCCAGCGCCGCCGCCTCCAGCCTCGAACCGACGCCCAGCTTCATCAGAACCCGCTGGACATGGGTACGCGCCGTCGAGGGTGCGATGCCCATGCCTGCGGCGATCAGGCGGGTGTCCTCGCCGTCGGCCACTCGGACCAGGACCTCGACCTCCCGGGGCGTGAGCATCTGCAGCAGCCTCTGCCCCTCGTCGTCCGGTTGAGCCGCGGGGTTGAGCAGCTCACTGAACGCCCCCTGCAGCAGCTGCGGCGCCACCGCCGCCTCCCCCGCCCGCGCCTTCATGATCGCCCGCTCGACCCCCTCGATGCGCTCGTCATGCCGTACGTAACCCGAAGCGCCCGCCGCGAACGCCGCCGCTATCCCGCGCGGGCTCGGCACCGGCCCCAGCACCAGCACCGCCACCTGCGGCCGCTCCCGCTTGATCTTCACCACCGGATCGAACATGCCGGGCTCCGCCGGCGTCGCCGTACCCAGCAGGCACACCTCGGGCGCCCGCGTGATCACCAGCTCCGCCGCCCCCGCGGCCGGAGCCGCCGCGGCCAGCACCCGGTGCCCCCGCAGCTTCAGTGCCGAGGCCAGCGCCTCGGCGAGCAATCGGTGGTCGTCGACCACCATGAGCCGCACTCCCATCGAGCAACCCCCCAGTCCCCCCAATGGATCCCCATCACTACCCAGGACCGGCTGCGCCAGTCCGGACGCCCCACTATGGATGCCCACTGGTCCGCGCGGACAGAAGCCCCCTCCCGGCTCCCCCGCCCTTCATGCCCCCGGAAGCTACACGCTTGTTCGACGTTGCGCTGCCCCTACCGGTGAGAAGTGCCCCGGATCGACGGAATTTCTGGCTTTCCCCGCATTCGAGGATGATGAGGACGGTACTCGGGCAGGAGGGCCGGGCGGCCCGGCCGTCCTGCCCGGGTACCGGACATGCGGGCCTCGCATCCGGCGGTTCGCCCAGTCGGTCTCAAGCGTTGCCAGGTCGACTTGTTGAGCATGCGCGGCCAGGCACACCGCGTGACCGCCCTGCCGGCCGAACTCGCCCAGATACTCCTGTGATCCGGAGGCCCACCGCTCATTCCCCGGCTGTCCGAGAGCGGTGGACGTGCCGGAGGCCAAGCAGTTCGGCGACGGCTTCCAGCCAGCGGGCGGCCTCCTCATCGCCGTCGACCCCGTCGGCGGTGGTGGCCGCGGACTCCAGCCACGCACGCACCATGGACACCGCCTCATCTCCCGGCACCGGCTCGCGCAGCTCGGCCGCGTACCGGACACCCCCGCTGCGTACCACCTTGGCGAGGAAGGCAACCGCCCGCGGCTGCACGCCGAGCCGGTCCAGCAGGACGGCGGCGCCCACCGCGCCGTCGCCGAAGAGGGCGGTGCGGTGCGGGCCGGTGAAGGAGAGGCCGTACCGCAGCATCGCCGGGATGTCCGACCGCGCCAGCTCGTCGTCGGTCCGGCCGGGGGGCGAGGTCTGCGGCGCGGAGGTCATGGCTTCCTCACGGTGACGGTGTAGGTGTGGATGGTGGCGCGGTACTTCTTCTGGGGGGGGGTGGGACTGCCGCTGGGGACGGGGGACGGAGTGACGGG
>NZ_LLZG01000069.1 GCF_001509475.1 Streptomyces regalis | reverse complement strand
CGCGGCCTTCGGCCGCGTTCGGGTTCCTACCCGCACCGCCCGTGCGGCCATCGTCGTCGGGTGCGAGTGGCCCCTGTGAGGGCTGAGCGCCGTCGGCGGCTGCGAGGCTCGTCGCCCCCGCCGGGGTCGGCCGGGACGCAGGTTCTCGCTCCAGCGGCCGCAGTCGCCTCTGCGCCCGCGCCCCCAACGCCGTGAGCCTCGCCCTCCGCCGCGACCGCAGCCTCCCCGTCGCCGTACGGAGCGCCTCGTACGGTCCCCCGGGGAAGCGGCCCACCAGCACCGCCAGTACGCCGATCAGCGCCGCCGCCACCCCGCCCCGGGCGCCCGCGTCGAGGCCTACCAGGAGCGCTGCCGCGGCCAGTGCGCCCAGGGTGCTGTCGGCGCCCAGGACCACTACCGCCGCGAACCACAGGAGGCCGCGGACGGGGTCGTAGGCGGCCGGGTCGAAGGCGCGCAGGCCCATGCCGAGCAGGCCGCCGCCCAGGGCTGCGAGGGCGGCGCCCGCGACGAAGGCCAGGAGCTTGAGGGAGGGCACCTGGACGCCTGCCGCCGACGCCCCCGACTCGTGGTCCCGCATCGCCGCCAGGGCCCGGCCCGTGCGGCCCCGGCGCAGCAGCCAGGTGGCCAGCAGGGCGGCCGCGAGGAGGGTCAGTTCCAGGACGTAGTACGCGCGGTCGCCCTCGAAGCCTGTCGGGCGGCCCAGCGACAGGCCCGAGATCGCGTACGGCTGGGCGAAGACGAAGCGGCTCACGCCGACGCCCACCGCGAAGGTCGCCAGTGCCAGTGCGAGGCCCCGCCGGCTGATCGCCGGCCAGCCGGTGAGCAGGCCCAGCGGGGCCACCAGGACGACCGCCAGCGCGAGGGCGGCGAGCTCCGGCAGGCGCGGCAGCCCGGGGAAGCGGCCCGCTGCCAGGAGGGCCGTGAAGAGGGCGCCCAGGCCCGCGTACGCCGCCTGCCCGAGGGAGATCTGGCCGCCGCGGCCCGTGACGACGACCAGCGAGAGCAGCACCACGGCCAGCGCCGGCACCTGCACCGACGTATGCAGGTCCGAGCCCGCGAAGCCCAGGGGGAGCAGGAAGAGAACCGCCGCCACGATCCAGGCGCCCGGCGGCGTCGGCACGCGCGCGGTGGCCGTGCGCGGGAGGGCGTCGCGGGTGCCGACGCGGGGGAGGGCCAGGGCGGCGATCAGCAGGGCCACGACGAAGAGGTTCGTGCTGACGGCCTGCAGGAGGGGCGCGCTCCAGCCGGAGGGGTGCAGGCGCGTCAGCTGGCTCTGGGCCACGCCGATGGCCAGCGCTGTCACCACCGCGACCGGCAGGCTGCGCATCCGGGCGGCCACCGCCACCGCGACCACCTCCATGACCAGCAGCGGCATGCCGTACGGGTCCAGGCGGACGTACGGCGCCAGCAGCACGCCCGTCAGACCCGCCGTGAAGGAGCCGAACGCCCAGCCCGCCGCCGCCACCCGGTCCGCGTCGATGCCGCCCAGGACGGCCAGTCGGCGGTCGTCCACCACGGCACGGAGTTCCCGGCCGAAGCGTGTCCAGCGGGTGACCGTCCCGACGCCGGCCGCCAGCAGCAGGGCCACCGCCAGCTGTCCCCACGGATCCGCCGACACCAGTTCCGGCGCGTCGTCCCGTGCCCCCTGGCCCCACAGCAGCGCCGCTCCGCCCACCAGCAGCACGAACACGCCGATGGACGCGACCAGGGTCTGCACCGGGTCGCTGCCCAGGACCGCGAGGGGGCGGAAGACGAACCGTTCCAGCACCATCCCGATGCCGGGCGCGAGGACCAGCAGCGTCACCGTCGCGCCAGCCCACAGTGGCCAGCCCCACTCCACCACGCACTGCCGCAGCACATACGCGCACACCACCGCGATTGCCCCGTGCGCGAAGTTCAGCACGCCGGTCGCGCGGTACGTCACGATCAGGCCGATCCCGGTGAGCGCGGCGGCGCTGCCGACCGACAGTCCGGCCAGGGTGAGGTCGTACGTCAGGGAGGACATCAGTCATCCGCTTCAGTCGTCCGCCTCGGCGGGCTCACAGATCGGGCAGGGGCCCAGTTCGCCGCTCCTCACCAGCTTCGCATCGACCGGAACCGCCTCCGCCTTCCCGGCGACCAGCGGGCAGTCCGCGCGGTGCCACAGGGTGCCGCCGGGCACCATCAGCAGATCCCCGCTGACCGCCCGCGGCGCCGCAGCGGCCTGCCCGGACTCCGCCGCCTCGGCGGGCTCGGCGGCCACCAGAAGGCCGTACAGCTCCTCCACGCGCGCGGCGGCGAGCGCGCCCCGGCCGTGGGTGAGCAGCACCGCCCCGGCGATGATCAGCGCGGCGCCGGGAACCGTGCAGGAGGCGAGGTACGGCAGCTGCCGCTCGGCGAAACGCTCGCCGGAGATGCCGTACCAGCCGATGACGCACAGCACCGCGCCCGCCGCGAGCGCGGCCCAGCCGGCCCAGAGGACGGGGTGCACGGTCCGCAGTCGGGCTGTCCGCATCGCTGGCTCCCACACGTCGGGTTTCGGTGCATGCACATCGGGTTTCTGCGCATGTGCCTGTCCCTATTCCATGTCTGCCAATGGACTTGCACTATGCCTCCTGCAAGCTGACCCTGAAAGCACCGGGCGCACACGGCCCGGACCGACACCCGGTGGTGAGCCAGATGGTTCTCGGGAGCGACCTCAGGCGGAGCAACGCACACAGGAGGCGCCCACGGGCGGCGGGACGGGGGACCGCGCTGGCGGCCGCCCTGCTTCTCTTCCTCGCCCCGGCCCTCGTGGCCTGCAGTGACGACGAGGGAGGCGGTGGCAACGAGACGCCGCCGACGCCGACTGTCGAGCAGACCGAGCAGTCGCCGGCCGCTACGGCGCCCGCCGATGCGGGGGCTGCCGAGACGGAGATCAAGCAGAACTGGCAGAAGTTCTTCGACCCGGAGACGTCCCTGAAGGACAAGCAGACCGTCCTGGAGAACGGCGAGCAGATGGCGCCGGTCCTGCAGGCGTTCAGCGGTGACGAGCGCGGTGGGCAGGTCCAGGCGAAGGTCTCCAAGGTCGAGTTCACCTCGCCGACCGAGGCGAACGTGACGTACGACCTGACCCTGAAGGGCGCGACCGCTCTGCCGAACGCCTCCGGGACCGCGGTCGAACAGGACGGCACCTGGAAGGTGTCCGCCAAGACGCTGTGCGCGCTGGTCCAGCTGAGCGGCAATGGGTCGCCGATCCCGGGGTGCTGAGGCGGCGATCGCCGTGGTGGTACTGGCTCTGAGTGCGGCGTGCGGCAGCCGGCTGCCGGAGAGCGACTTCGAGCACGGCGACCGCGGCACGCCCTCGGCGCCCGCGGCGGACCGCACCCCGGTCCGCGTCGGCATCATCACCAGCGCCACCAGCCCCGTCGGCGGCAGTGCCTTCACCGGCCCGCGCGACGGCGCCAAGGCCTTCTTCGACCGCCTCAACGCGCGCGGGGGCATCGACGGCCGCCCGGTCGAGGTGCGCGAATGCGACGACGGCGGCAGCGGCGTCGGCAACAACGAGTGCGTGCACGAGCTGATCGACGAGGACGACGTCATCGCCCTGGTCGCCACCACCGCTCTGGACTACGTCGGCGCCTCGCGCGTCTCACACGCGCGCGTGCCCGACATCGGCGGCCAGCCCATCGGCGCCGCCTACGACACCCACCCGCACCTGTACGGAATCTACGGCAGCCTCGCGCCCCGCGACGGCACCACTGGCTGGGACGGCAAGCAGTACGGCGGCACCGAGGTCTACCGCTACTTCAAGCGCGCGCACGGCGCCCGTACGGCCGCCGTCGTCTCCTACAACCAGCCCGCGTCCGCCGCCTACGCCCGGCTCGTCGAGCGGGGCCTGAAGGCCGAGGGCTACAAGGTGGTCACCGAGCAGGTCGACTTCGCGCTGCCCAACTTCCGTGCGGCGGCGGCCGATCTGAAGGAGCAGGGCGCCGACCTCGTCTTCGACGCCATCGACAGCCACGGCAACGCCCGGCTGTGCAAGGCGATGGACGACGTCGGCGCCGAGGTCACCGCCAAGGTCACGAACGTACAGAACTGGACGTCCACCGTCGCCGAGGACTACAAGGACTCCCCGCGCTGCCGCAACGCCCTGTGGGCGACCGGATCGTCCCGCAACCACCAGGACACGGACCAGGACGCCGTACGCGAGTTCCGGGACGCCACGAAGGGGCTGAAGGCGCACTCCCAGTGGCAGTTGGAGGGCTGGGCGGCGGCGAGGTGGTTCACGGACGCGGCGACGTCGTGTGCCGCCCAGGGCATCACGCGCGCGTGCGTCGACGACTTCATGAACCGCAGCCAGGGATACACCGCCGACGGCCTGCTCCTCCCGGTCCGGTTCGAGCGGCTGGCCGAGCCGCCGAAGAGCCGCCGGACCTGTCTGTCGGTGGCCCGCTGGGAGGACGGCAGGGGCTGGGTCTCCCAAGGAGACATGAACAGCACGTGTTTCGAGGTGCCGCAGCTGTCGTACCAACCGTGACGGGCAACCAAAAGGCCGCATCGCCGGTCCAACTGACCGAGCCGAACGCCGAAGGAGGAACCGCACCGCATGACGACGCCCGTGTCGCACGCCGCACCACTGCGCGCCGACTGCATCGCGGATTCGGCCGGCGGGCTGACCTTCGACGTCACCTCGGCCGGTGTCACCGAGGCGGCCCACCTGGTCCTGCGCCACCGCGAGGGCCACGAGGAGGTCACCCTGCCCCTCACCCCTGCCACCACCGGCCGTCTACGCGCCGCACTCCCCAGCAGCGTCGCCCTGCCGGAGGGCCACTGGGACGCGTACGCGCGCGTGACGGAGGGGGAACCTCATCGCTTGGCGCCGGGCGCCATGAAAGTGCATTCGCTCGCTTCTCGAGTCCCGTACGAGACCCGCCAGGGCAACCTCAGCGTCGAATGCCGAGTACCGGCAACCCCCTTAGCGCTGCAACGGTGCTTGTCCTGACTGCTGGCCAGGTTGGTCGTTGGTGTGGTTGTGGGTGGGGACCTTGCTGATGTCAGGCTGATCGCTCCGTTGGAACGGAAGAACGGCTGGACGCTGGCCGGACAGGCCGGACATGCAGGCCCGGACCGCATCCACCGGATGCTGAACCGAATCGAGTGGGACGCCGACGAGGTACTCGATGACGTGCGGGACTACGTCGTCGAGCACCTCGGCGATCCCGGGGCCGTCCTGATCGTGGACGACACCGGCTTCCTGAAGAAGGGCATGCGGTCGGCCGGAGTTCAGCGACTCACTCCGGAACCGCCGGGCGGACGGAGAACTGCCAGATCGGCGTCTTCCTCACCTATGCAACCCCGCGTGGACGGACGCCGATCGACCGACGGCTGTATCTGAGCGCGTGCCTCGAGGAGGACCTGTCCAGATCCCCCTCGAGCTGCTCACGCAGCCGCTCGGGATACGGACCGGACCTGCCGATGGGCAAGAACGGCTCGATGAACTTCCACCCCGCGCCGGTGAGTTGCGCACGCGTCCCATCAACGTCCTACAGCTGGCAACAACGCCGCGGTGAGCACACCGTAACGGCCGCGAAACCGTTTGGGTACGCCGCTTCTCACACCACGCCCCTAATTTCTGCCGAACGACAGAAATTAGGCTCCCCTCCCGGGAAGGCGCGGCAAATGATCATTC
Source organism: Streptomyces regalis (assembly GCF_001509475.1). GTDB lineage: Bacteria > Actinomycetota > Actinomycetes > Streptomycetales > Streptomycetaceae > Streptomyces > Streptomyces regalis. The sequence continues at coordinate 164,456 of NZ_LLZG01000069.1, read as the reverse complement.
TTGGTGTGGGCGCCAGCGTCCTCATCGTCATGCTGATCGGGCTGCTGGCGGCTCGCAAAGTCGACGGGGACAGCGCCCGTTACCTGGTGGCCGGGCGTACGCTCGGACTGCCGCTCGTCGCCGCCGGCCTGATGGGCCAGGCCGTCGACACCAACGCCACGCTCGGCAATACGGATCTGAGCTTCCAGTTCGGCTTCTGGGCCGGTGCCGCGCTGCCGGTCGGTCTGGCGGTGTGCCTGCTGCTGACCGGCCTGTTCTTCGCCGAGCCGATGAACCGCGCGAAGCTCCTCACGCTGCCCGACTTCTACCGGCGCCGCTTCGGCCGGGCCGTGGAAGTCGCCTCCTCGTACATGATGATCGTGGCTTACGTCATTCTCCTTGCGGGCAACCTGGTCGCCGGCGGCTTCCTCTTCGAGCGCTTCCTGGGCACCAGCTACACCGTCGGCGTGCTGCTCATCGTCGGCATCGTGCTGACCTACACGGTCACCGGCGGGATGTTCTCCGACGCCTACACCGCCGCCGTACAGATGGTGATCACCCTCGTGGCCACGGCGGCCCTCTTCCTCTGGGTGGCGGTCAACTACGGCATCACCATTCCCGAGGGCATGGGCGCCTTCGACCTCGCGCAGCTCACCTCCAGTGAGAACGGCGCAGTGATCAACTGGGCCACGCTCCTCGCGCTGGGCGTCGGTGACATCGTGGCCATCGACTTCATGCAGCGGATCTTCTCTGCCCGCTCCCCGCAGACCGCCCGCCGGGCGTGCTACCTGGGCGCGGCCGGGACGCTGCTGGTGGGAATTCCGTTCTCGCTGGTGGCCCTGGCCGCGGTGGGCATCCTCGGTGATGCCGCGGGTGAGGGGCCGGTGCTGTTCACCCTGCTGGACAGTTACGCTCCGACCGGGCTGGCGATTCTGGTGCTGTCCGCGATCGTCGCCGCTTCGTGCTCCACCGCCAACGGCGCGATCCTGGGAACCGGCGCCGTGGCGGCCCGCAACATCGCAGGCATCCGCTCCACCGGCCACTCGGCCCCCGGAGGGTCGGCCCCCGGGGGGAAGGACGTGCTGCTGCGCGCCACTCGGCTGGCGATGCTCCCGGTCGTGCTGCTGGCGGTCGTCGTCGCGCTGCGGGTGCCGCAGACGGGCATCCTGCTCAGCCTCGCCTTCGATGTGATGCTCGCGGCTCTGCTGGTGCCCTTCGTGCTCGGGCACTTCTGGCGGCGCGGTACGGGCGTCGCCGCGCTGGCGGCGATCTGCGCCGGAACGGTGGTCCGGCTGTCGCTCTTTGTGCTCACCCCGACCATCTACGGCGCGGACAACGAACTGCTCCACATCCGCAACAGCCTGATCAGTGCCGACTTCGACGGCTGGCCGACCTTCCTGGCGCCCGCTGCCTCGCTGCTCGCCTATGTCGTGACCGCGCTGCTGAGCGGACCCGCGCCCGCCGCCGACGCCGCCGCGCTCGACGGCGACGAGGCAGCCAAGGAGGAGACGAGTCCGCAGGCCGACGGCCCCGCAGCCCCGGCTCCGGCACCCTGACCCGCCCGGCGCGGCCACGCCGGCGTATGTGTGCTGGTCAGCCCTGCTGCGTCGCGAGGAGTCGACCGCCCTCGCGACGCAGCCGCGTCAGGGCATGCTCCGTAACTCCCGCCACCCGCAGCGCCGCATCGGCCGTCGCCGGTGCAAGGGCCTGCGGATCCCGGTCGGGGCCGGTCCGGCGGATGAGGATCACGCTCTCGGTGAGGCCGAAGAGCAGGTCCGTGCGGAGCGCCAGGTCCTCCGCGCCGAGCGCCGCCCCCGGCTCCGTGGCCGTCAGCAGCTCACCGTAGGACGCCTTGAGCTCCCTGCGGAACCGGTGGAAGTCGGTGAAACGCTCCGCCTGTACCTCGGGCAGCAGGTAGAGCGCCCCGAGGTTGTGCGGGCCGCTGCACAGCAGCATCACATCGGAGTGGCACAGCGCCCACAGTCGCGCCTCCGCGGCCGCCTCCGTACGGGACACCAGCTCCTGTGCGATCTCCAGCGAGGGACGGACGGTTCCTTCCAGCAGCGCCGCGAGAATCGCTTCCTTGCCGCCGAAGTAGTGGTACATCGAGGCCTGGCGCAGGCCGGCCCGCTCGGCGACCGCGCGGGTGGTGGTGGCGGTGTAGCCGTGGGTGGTGAACAGCTCGGCCGCCGCGGCCAGGACCTCTTCGCGCGGCTGGAGCCCGCTCTCCGGACGCTTCTGGGCGCGCGGGCGGCCGACTCTTCTGGTGGTGCTCACCCAACGATCATCGCACAGGCCCGGGGGCCCGCTTCGAGGCGAGCTCCCGGGGTGAGTTTCCGGTAACTGCCCCGAAATGCACGTGCAATGACCCCGACTCGGCCGGGCAGTAATTTCTATCGCACGACAGAAATTACCCATCAGCAGGAGGTGCGCAGCCGTGGCGACAGCGTCAGTGACAGCGTCGGCCTATGGCGCCCGCGACCATGCCCGCGCCCAGGAGGGCACGACGGTCGACGCCATGCCCGTACTCCCCGCGAGCAGTTGGCCGGCGCCGCCCGAGGGCATCGCCGGCGAGGACATCGTGTGGGCCGAGACCGTGGCGGGCGGCAACTACACCCACAAGGTCCTCGCCCGCGGCACCGAAGTGCGGCTGACCGACCTCTCCGGCGACGCGTGCGCGCACGTCCTGCTGTACAGCGCGGACCGCCCCTGGGAGCGGCTGAACGCCGCCGACACCGTCAAGGTGCTCTGGAACGCCTACCTCGGGGCCGGCCACCTGCTCCTGTCCGACCAGGGCCGGGTCCTCGCCTCCGTCACCGAGGACACCTCCGGCCGGCACGACGCCCTCACCGGCACCTCCACCCTTGCGCGCAACGTCGAGCGGTACGGGGACGGCACCCCGCAGTCCGCCTCCCCCGCCGGGCGTGAGCTGTTCAAGCTCGCCGCCCTCAAGAACGGCCTCGCCCCGCGTGACCTCCCGCCGTCCGTCTCCTTCTTCCAGGGCGTGCGGATCGCCGAGGACGGCACCACCGAGTTCACCGGGTCCGCCGGCGCCGGCAAGGCCGTCACACTGCGCGCCGAACAGGACGTCACCGTCCTCCTCGCGAACGTCCCGCACCCGCTGGACCCGCGCCCCGCATACAGCTGCGGACGTCTCGAGGTCCTCGCGTACCGAGCCGGGCCGACCGCTGCCGGCGACGCGCTGTGGGACGCCACACCAGAGGGCCGCCGCGCCTTCCTGAACACCGCCGAGTACCTCACCGTCCGGGGGATCGCATGACCACCGCCACCACCAGCCCGTACGCCGCAGGCCGCGTCGTCTCCGACGAGACCGTCCCCGCCCGCGCCGCCTGGTCCGCGATCGTCCGCAGGGGCCGGCTGCTCACCATCACCGACCTGCACGGCAACCAGGCAGCGGACTTCCTCGTCTACGACGCGCACGACACCTCCGTGCGCTACAGCGCCCCCGACACCATCCAGGCCCAGGGCAACATCTTCCTGACCACCGGCTCGGTGCTGCTGTCCAACGAGCACACCCCGCTGATGACCGTCGTCGAGGACACCTGCGGGCGGCACGACACGGTCGGCGGCGCCTGCTCCAAGGAGTCCAACACCCTCCGCTACGGCCACCACACCTTCTCGCAGCACGCCTGCGTGGAGAACTTCCTCGCCGAGGGCAGCAAGCACGGCCTGGGCAAACGCGACCTGGTCTCCAACATCAACTGGTACATGAACGTGCCGGTCGAGAAGGACGGCACCCTCGGCATCGTCGACGGCATATCGGCCCCTGGCCTGAAGGTCGTGCTGCGCGCCGAGACCGACGTCATCGCGCTGCTGTCCAACTGCCCGCAGATCAACAACCCCTGCAACGGATTCGACCCCAGCGCCGTGCAGATGACGATCACCGAGCCGGACGAGAGCTGAGCCATGACGTTCGACACCCTGCTGGTCGCCAACCGCGGCGAGATCGCGGCGCGCATCATCCGCACCGCCCGTGCACTCGGCCTGCGCACGGTCGCCGTCTACTCCGACCCGGACCGCGGTGCCGAGCACGTCCGGCTGGCCGACGAGGCCGTACGACTCGGCCCCGCGCCCGCCAAGGAGTCCTACCTCGACGCCGGTCTGGTGCTGAAGGCCGCCAAGGACACCGGCGCCGGAGCCGTCCACCCCGGCTACGGCTTCCTGTCCGAGGACGCTGACTTCGCACGCCGCTGCGCCGACGCGGGTCTGGTCTTCGTCGGCCCCACACCCGAACAGCTCGAACTGTTCGGGGCCAAGCACACCGCGCGCGCCGCCGCGCAGGCGGCGGGCGTGCCGCTCGCCCCCGGCACCGGGCTGCTGCCCGATGTGACCGCTGCCCTCTCAGCGGCCGAGGAGATCGGCTACCCGGTGATGCTCAAGGCGACCGGTGGCGGTGGCGGCATCGGCATGCAGGCGTGCCACGGCGCCGACGACCTCACCGAGGCATGGGAGCGGGTGCAGCGCGTGGCCGCGGCCTCTTTCTCTTCCGCAGGCGTCTTCTTGGAGCGGCTCGTCGAGCGCGCCCGCCACGTCGAGGTACAGGTCTTCGGCGACGGCCAGGGCAAGGTCGTCACCTTCGGCGACCGCGACTGCTCGCTGCAGCGCCGCAACCAGAAGGTCCTGGAGGAGGCCCCGGCACCCGGCCTTCCGGATCACGTCCGCCACGAACTGGCCGCCTCCGCACGGGACTTGTGCGCATCGGTGCAGTACCGCTCGGCCGGCACGGTCGAGTTCGTCTACGACGCGGCCCGCCAGGAGGCGTACTTCCTGGAGGTCAATACCCGCCTCCAGGTCGAGCATCCGGTCACCGAGGAGATCTACGGCGTCGACCTCGTGGAGTGGATGCTGCGCCTCGCGCAGGGCGACACCGCGGTCGTCACCGAGCCCCCCGCCCCCAAGGGCCACGCAGTCGAGGCCCGCATCTACGCCGAGGACCCCTCCCACGACCACCGCCCGAGCGCGGGCCTGCTGACCCGCGTCGCCTTCCCCGAGGGCGTCCGCGTCGACACCTGGGTGGAGACCGGCACCGAGGTCACCACCGCCTACGACCCGATGCTCGCGAAGGTCATCGCGCATGGCGCCGACCGCGCCGAGGCGCATCGCAAGCTGGAGGTGGCGCTCGCCGCGACCCACGTCGACGGCATCGAGACCAACCTCGGCCTGGTGCGTGCCGCGCTCAGGGACGCCGACATGCGCGAGGCGACCCACTCCACCGCCTCGCTCACCACGATCAGCGACCCGACACCACGCATCGACATCATCGCGCCGGGCACCCTGACCACCGTGCAGGACTGGCCCGGACGCACCGGCTACTGGCAGGTCGGCGTCCCCCCGTGCGGACCGATGGACGACCTGTCCTTCCGGCTCGGCAACACCGCGCTCGGCAACGACGAGGGCGCGCCCGGCCTCGAATGCACCCTCCAGGGCCCCTCCCTCCGGTTCACCCACCCGACCACGATCTGCGTCACCGGTGCCCCCGCACAGGTGACGGTGGACGGCACCACCGTGCCGCAGTGGGAACCGGTCACCGTCGAGGCCGGGCAGACCCTCGCCGTCGGCGCTCCCGACGAACACGGCCTGCGTACCTATGTGCTGTTCGCGGGCGGCCTGGACGTACCGGAGTTCCTGGGCAGCGCGGCCACCTTCACCCTCGGCCGGTTCGGCGGGCACGGCGGCCGCGCCCTGCGCGCGGGCGATGTCCTGCACGGCGGCGAGCAGCGCCACGAGACCTCCGTCGTCCCCCTCGGCCGGCGTCCGCTCTTCGGAGGCGAGTGGCGGATCGGCGCGGTCGAAGGCCCGCACGCCGCCCCCGAGTTCTTCACCGAGGACGACATCCGCGACTTCTACGCCGCTGAGTGGAAGGTGCACTTCAACTCGGCGCGCACCGGCGTCCGTCTGGTCGGCCCCAAGCCGCGCTGGGCGCGTACGGACGGCGGCGAGGCGGGCCTGCACCCGTCCAACATCCACGACACGCCGTACTCCGTCGGCGCCGTCGACTACACCGGCGACATGCCCGTCCTCCTCGGCCCCGACGGGCCCTCCCTCGGCGGCTTCGTCTGCCCCGCGACGGTCGTCACCGGACAACGCTGGAAGCTCGGACAGCTCCGGCCCGGCGACACCGTCCGCTTCGTCCCCGTGACCGCACAGGCCGCCACCCGGCTGCGGCGGAACCCGGCCGCGCACCCGAGTGCCGACCGCGAGGCCATCGTCGACGGCGGCATCCTCGCCCGGCTGGGCGAGAGCGAGGCCCGCCCGTCGGTCACCTACCGGCGCAGCGGCGACGACAACCTCCTCATCGAGTACGGGCCGATGCAGCTCGACCTGGCGCTGCGCATGCGGATCCACGCGCTCGCCGAGGCGCTGGCCGGGCGGCAGGTCGACGGCATCGTCGACCTGATCCCGGGCATCCGCTCGCTCCAGGTCCAGACGGACCCCGACGTCCTGCCGCAGGAGAAGCTCCTCGAGATCGCGCTGCGCGTGGAGGAGGAACTCCCCGCCACCGACGAACTGGTGGTGCCCAGCCGGATCGTGCACCTGCCGCTGTCCTGGGACGACCCGGCGACCCGCGAGGCCATCGCCCGCTACATGGCGGGCGTGCGCGACGACGCCCCGTGGTGCCCGTGGAACATCGAGTTCATCCGCCGCGTCAACGGCCTGGAGACGGTCGACGAGGTGTACCGCACGGTTTTCGACGCCGAATACCTGGTCATGGGTCTCGGGGATGTGTACCTGGGCGCGCCGGTCGCCACGCCGCTGGACCCGCGGCACCGGCTGGTCACCACCAAGTACAACCCCGCCCGCACCTGGACCGCGGAGAACTCGGTCGGCATCGGCGGCGCGTACCTGTGCATCTACGGCATGGAGGGCCCGGGCGGCTACCAGTTCGTCGGCCGCACCACGCAGGTGTGGTCGCCCTGGCAGCAGCGCGGCGCCTTCGAGCCGGGCAGGCCCTGGCTGCTGCGTTTCTTCGACCGGATCAGGTGGTACCCCGTAGCGGCGGACGAACTCCTTCAGCTGCGCGCGGACATCACGTCCGGCCGCTTCATGCCGAGAACCGAGGACGGCACCTTCTCCCTCGCGGAGTACCAGAAGTTCCTCGGCGAGAACGCCGAGTCGATCGCCGGGTTCCGGGCCAGGCAGGGCGCCGCCTTCGGCGCCGAGCGCGAGGCCTGGGAGGCGGCGGGCGAGTTCGCGCGTGCGGAGGCGGTCGCCGACGTCGCCCCTCCGGCCACCGACATCGAGGTCCCCGAGGGCGGCCACCTGGTCGAGGCCGAGTTCGCCGCCTCGGTGTGGCAGGTCAACGTCAAGATCGGGCAGCGCGTCCGTGCGGGCCAGCAGCTGGCCGTGCTCGAAGCGATGAAGATGGAGTCCCGTGTCCCGGCGCCGGCCGACGGCGTCGTCGCCGAGATCCTGACCAAGCCGGGCAGCCAGGTCGAGGCGGGCACCGCGCTCGTCGTACTCGCTCCCGTCGAGACCGTGGAGGCAGCCGCATGATCACCGCAGTGGAGCGGGTACGGGCCGCGTACGCGCGCATCGCACAGGTGGACCGGCCCGAGATGTGGATCGGCCTGCGCCCGCAGGCCGATGTGGAGGCCGACGCCGCCGGGGTCGACGCAAGGGCCGCCGCCGGTGAACGGCTGCCGCTGGCCGGGACGGTGTTCTCGGTCAAGGGCAACATCGACGTGGTGGGCCTGCCGACAACGGCCGCCTGCCCCGGTTACGCGTACGAGCCGGAGGCCGACGCCCAGACGGTGGCCCGTCTGAAGGCGGCGGGCGCCGTGGTCCTGGGCACCACGAACCTCGACCAGTTCGCGACCGGCCTGGTCGGCACGCGCAGCCCCTACGGCGCGGTCCGCAACGCCATCGACCCCGCGTATGTGTCGGGCGGCTCCTCGGCCGGCTCGGCGGTCTCGGTCGCGCTCGGCATCGCCGACTTCGCGCTCGGCACGGACACGGCGGGCTCCGGCCGCGTCCCCGCCGCGTTCAACGGCATCGTCGGGATCAAGCCGACGCGCGGCCTGGTCCCCACCCAGGGCGTCGTCCCGGCCTGCGCATCGCTCGACTGCGTGACGGTCTTCGCCCGTACGCTCCTGGAGGCCGAGCGGGCGCTGTCGGTCATGGCGGCACCGGCGGGGCGCGACCTCCCGCCGCTGGAACAGCGCCGCCCCGGCCCGTGGCGGATCGCCGTCCCCGGGCTCGAACAGCTCGGCGAGCTGGACAAGGGCTGGGGCGAGGCATTCGAGGCGGCCGCGCTGCGGCTCGCCGACGCGGGCGCCGAACTGCTGCCCGTCGATCTGGCGCCGTTCACCGAAGCGGCGACGATGCTGTACGAGGGCGCGTTCGTCGCCGAGCGCTACACCGCCGTCGGCTCCTTCATCGACGCGCACGCGGGCTCGGAGGACCTCGACCCGACCGTGGCCGGGATCATCTCCCGGGCCCGGGACATCCCGGCCCACCGGCTCTACGCCGACCAGGAGAAGCTGGCCTCCCTCCGCTCCCGGGCCCTGGCCTCACTGGGCGACGCGGACGCGCTGCTCCTGCCCACGGCACCGGGTCACCCGACCATCGCCGAAGTCGCCGCCGACCCACTGGGCGCCAACGCCCGGCTCGGCCGGTTCACCAACTCGACGAACCTGTTCGACCTGGCGGCGGTCGCCGTCCCCGCGGGTGAGGTGAAGGGGCGGCCGTTCGGGGTCATGCTGATCGGCAGCGCGTTCACGGACGAACGGCTCGCACACATCGCCCAGTTGCTCACCGCCCCACCCCTGCGGCTCGCCGTGGTCGGTGCCCATCTGTCCGGGCAGCCCCTGAACGGCCAACTGCTCTCCCTGGGCGGACGGCTGGTACGGAGGACCACGACCGCACCCGCCTACCGGCTGTACGCGCTGAACACCACGCCTGCCAAGCCAGGGCTGGTCCGGGCCGGCGCGGGCGGCGGCGCGATCGAGGCCGAGGTGTGGCAACTGCCCGCCGAGGGACTCGGCGCGTTCCTCGCGGCGCTGCCCCGCCCCATGGCACTCGGAAGCCTGGAGCTCGCGGACGGAAGCTTCGTGACCGGCTTCCTCTGCGAACCCGAAGCCGTCGAGGGCGCCCGCGACATCACCTCATTCGGTGGCTGGAGGGGGTACCTGGCCACACTTCCCGGCCCGGAGGCCCCGCCCCGATGAAGGGAAAACCTTGATCACGGCCACGCCGCGCCCTGCCCCGTGAGGATGCCGAGTCTGACCAGGCGCTTCAGCTTGGCCCGGGTGCCTTCGACGTTCTTCGGCAGCACTTCGTGGCCTTGGCCATGGCCACCTTCGTCTCGAAGGCGACTTCGTCACGGATGCCGGCCCGGCGGCACTGCTCGCGGTCCTCCATCCAGGACGTGGGCAGATACACCCGTCGGTCGATCGGCGTCCGTCCACGCGGGGTTGCATAGGTGAGGAAGACGCCGATCTGGCAGTTCTCCGCCCGCCCGGCGGTTCCGGAGTGAGTCGCTGAACTCCGGCCGACCGCATGCCCTTCTTCAGGGAGCCGGTGTCGTCCACGGTCAGGACGGCCTCGGGATCGCCGAGGTGCTCGACGACGTAGTCGCGCACGTCATCGAGTACCTCGTCGGCGTCCCACTCGATTCGGTTCAGCATCCGGTGGATGCGGTCCGGGCCTGCATGTCCGGCCTGTTGGGCGGTGCCTGGCACGCGCTCCCTCAGAGGGGGACCCCCATCGCGTCGCCCGCCGCGGTAGCGGCTGATCGACACGGCTCCTCCGTCTTGCAGCTGCACGCACCAGGCACGGCTAGGCTCGGCCGTTCTGCACTGTTTCTTGCAGCCGGCCTGATCCGCCGGACAGGCCCTCGGGCCGCGGGGCTCTGACATGTGCGGCTCCGCCGCGCGGGCGCGATCAACCCCGACGAACCCGCACTCGCCCGCGATGCCCGCAGCCCCGAGTCATCAGGCGACTGACTCCCAGGGCGTCTCCACGCGCGCGTACGCCTGGCGTTCAGGGCCGCTCGGGCTGCGGAGCCTCCCACGCGTGCGCCGGGTGGTGCAGATCGAACGCCGGGGATTCGGAGCGGATCCGCGGCAGCGAGCTGAAGTTGTGCCGTGGGGGAGGGCAGGAGGTCGCCCACTCCAGGGAGCGGCCGTAGCCCCAGGGGTCGTCGACCTCGACCTTCTTGCCGTACTTCGCGGTCTTCCAGACGTTGTAGAGGAACGGGAGCGTCGACATGCCGAGCAGGAACGCGCCGATCGTCGAGACCGTGTTCAGCGCCGTGAAGCCGTCGGCGGCGAGATAGTCGGCGTACCGGCGGGGCATGCCCTCCGCGCCCAGCCAGTGCTGCACCAGGAACGTGGTGTGGAAGCCGACGAACAGCGTCCAGAAGTGGATCTTGCCCAGCCGCTCGTCGAGCATCTTCCCGGTGAACTTGGGCCACCAGAAGTGGAACCCGGCGAAGATCGCGAAGACGACGGTGCCGAAGACGACGTAGTGGAAGTGGGCGACGACGAAGTACGAGTCGGAGACGTGGAAGTCCATCGGCGGCGACGCCAGGATCACCCCGGTCAGCCCGCCGAACAGGAACGTGACCAGGAAGCCGGTCGCCCACAGCATCGGGGTCTCGAAGGACAGCGAGCCCTTGATCATGGTGCCGGTCCAGTTGAAGAACTTCACGCCCGTCGGCACCGCGATCAGGAAGCTCATGAAGGAGAAGAACGGCAGCAGGACTGCGCCGGTCACGAACATGTGGTGCGCCCACACCACGATCGACAGACCGGTGATCGCCATCGTCGCCGCGACCAGCGTCAGATAGCCGAACATCGGCTTGCGCGAGAAGACCGGGATGATCTCGCTGATGATGCCGAAGAACGGCAGCGCGATGATGTACACCTCGGGATGCCCGAAGAACCAGAACAGGTGCTGCCACAGCAGCGCCCCGCCGTTGCCCGCGTCGAACACCACCGAGCCGAACCGGCGGTCCGCCTCCAGCACCAGCAGGGCGGCGGCCAGCACCGGGAACGCCATCAGGATCAGGATCGATGTGAAGAGGGTGTTCCACACGAAGATCGGCATCCGGAACATCGTCATGCCGGGGGCGCGCATCCCGATGATCGTGGTGATGAAGTTGACCGCGCCGAGGATCGTGCCGAAGCCCGCCAGTGCGAGGCCCATGATCCACAGGTCGGGGCCAATCCCGGGCGAGCGCTCCAGGCTGTTGAGAGGGGCGTAGGCGAACCAGCCGAAGGCGGCCGGCCCGTCCGGCACGATCAGCGAGCCCATCACGATCAGGCCGCCGAACAGGAACAGCCAGTACGAGAACATGTTCAGCCGGGGGAAGGCCACGTCCGGGGCGCCGATCTGCAGCGGCATCAGCTCGTTGGCGAAGCCCGCGAAGCTCGGGGTCGCGAACAGCAGCAGCATGATCGTGCCGTGCATGGTGAACAGCTGGTTGAACTGCTCGTTGCTCAGCATGTGCAGCCCCGGGCGGGCGAGCTCGGCCCGCATCAGCAGGGCCATCACCCCGCCGGCCAGGAAGAACACGAACGACGTGATCAGGTAGAGATGGCCGATCTTCTTGTGGTCGGTGGTGGTCAACCAGTCGACGACCACTCGTCCGGGCTGTTTGGTCCGCTCGGGCCGTGCCGTCGCCCGTACGGTCTGCGTCCCCATCGCTCGCCCCTTCGCTCGTAGCGCCCCGGGCCCGCTGAAAGCCCGCGCCGCACGCCCCGACGCGAGCTCACGCCATGATGCTCGCGTCGGCAGCGCTCCGACAGGGGGCATATGGAGGTTCTGTGGCAGGACCATGTACTTTCTGTGCGCCACCGGCTCCCGAAGGCCACGCGCAATCGGAGCGGAAAAGGGTCCGGGGGCAGTTCCCCGGGAACTTTTCCGGCGGGTTATTGGCCCCGTCGGTGCGACACGCGGAAATTACGATCGAATGCCTGCGGAAGGCCTACGGAACCGCCCGTCCGTGTGACGAGGATTAGCCGAAACGCGTGTCGTGATTCTGTGACAAAAGCGTGACCGGAGGGGGACGTGTGACCTGGATGGTCGTTACAAGGGTTCCCGGTCCGCTCTGGCCCGATCCTTCGCTCAGGCCCTAGCGTGGCGACATGGCACCCATTCCGAAACCCCCTGCCGAACCCCAGGACAGCCCGGACGCATATGTCGGTCTCGACGCCGACCGGGCCGAGCGACTGGCCCGTGACCGAGGATGGTCAACGGTGCGTTCGCTGCCGCCGGGGGCGATCATCACCATGGAGTACCGCGCCGGACGGCTGAACTTCGAGGTCAAGGACGGCCAGGTGGCGCGGGCCTGGAAGGGCTGACGAAAGGCTGACACAGGGCGACGGCCCCGGCTCCTGTCGAGGAACCGGGGCCGTCGTGCTGCGGGGTGGTCGTGCGTACCGAACCCGCTGTCCAGGAGAGTCAGCCGCCCGCCAGCGGGCGGGCCGCCGGGGCCGCGCCGCGGGTGGTGCGGTCCGTGTGCGGCGGGCGTCGACTGCCGACCGGGGTGACCGGAGTGCGCTCCGCGCGGGTCGTGTGCGGGCCAGGCGCCAGATAGACCGGCGCCCGGGGCGAGCGGGGCGCGGAGGTCGCCTCGCGTGCCGCCACCTCGTCGTCGGCGGGCGTGGCACGCGGCTTGAGCAGCACCGGGGCGCCGACCGGGGTGGCGGTCGGCACGGAAACGGCGCCGGCCCGACGCTCGCGCAAGCGGTCGCGCAGGTCGAAGATCAAGCTCTCGGAGCGGGCGATCAGCGGCTCGAACCACGGCAGGGCGAGCATGATCAGCAGGCCGGCGGCCCAGCCGAGCAGAACGTCGCTCAGCCAGTGCGTACCGAGGTAGACGGTGGACAGGCCGACGCCCAGCGAGGTCACCGCCGACAGGGCCGACAGCCAGCGGCGCGCTCTCGGAGTCGAGGCCAGATACGCCAGAATTCCCCAGGTCACCACGGCGTTGGCGGTGTGGCCGCTGGGGAATATATCGCCGCCCAGGCCCATCTCGTTGGAGCCGATGGTGGTCGCGTAGTGCGGTCCGAGGCGCCCCATGCCGAGCTTGGCGGCGCCGACGGTGATGTTCAGCAGGAGCAGCGAGACGCCGAGCGCGAGCAGCGGCCGCAGCGTGTGCTGCCGCCAGGAACGCCAGCCCAGCCAGGCCGCGACCATCACGGCGGTCGGGCCGCGCTGGCCGAGCACCACGTAGTAGTCGACGAACGCGTGGATCTCCGCCCACTGCTGGTACGGACGGAAGAACATGACCTGCCAGTCGAGCCGGACCAGCCACGAGGTGATGACGACGGCCCACACGATGGCCCCGTAGAAGGCCAGGGTCGCGGCGAGCAGCACGATCCTGTGCGGAGTCATCCGCGGCACATCGATGTGGGCCGGACGTTCTGGTTCCCGGTCCAGCCTGGCGAAGACCCGGTCCAGACGGGTCAGCTTTCGTTCGGTACACACCCAATCGACGTTACAGCGAGTGAGCGCAGTTCAAGGGCGATTCCACGGCTTTGTGATGACGATGTGATGTGGGATTCCTCTCAGGAGGAGGTTTATTTCCAAGGAATCCGTAATCGTCGGGCGCTGTATCCTTCAATTCCTTTGATCATTCTGACGGTTCGTTTTTCACTGCTTATGAATTCGTTAACCGAATCATGGGATGGAATTCCCCTGGAGCTCACCGCGCCGGCGCGGGTCCGAGCAGGGGCGGACGTGGCGAGGGCCCGGCTGGACGTGGCGTACGCCACACGCGTTCTGTGCGGAGTCTGAGAGGTCCGCCACTCGGCACCGACGCGGACTCGCGTACTCTGACGAGTCACTCGCCCTTCGTTGCGCGGGCCGGAGACCACCGCTCCTCTCCGGCCGAGTCACGGGGAGTCCCCACCCTGTGAGCCCGCCGGGGCGAGGGAACATCTGGGAGGTACGTACATGTCCGGGACGACCACGGCCGCCGCTGCGCTGCGCCGTCGGGCGGCCGGGGCCGGTGCCAACCGCTGGGTCGTCCTCGTCGTCCTGTGCGTCAGCCTGCTCCTCGTCGCCGTCGACGCGACCGTGCTGCACGTAGCGGTGCCCGCCGTCACCGAGGACCTCAGGCCCGGCGCGATAGAACTGCTCTGGATCGTCGACATCTATCCGCTGGTCTGCGCCTCGCTGCTGATCCTCTTCGGCACGCTCGGTGACCGCGTGGGCCGCAGACGGGTCCTGCTGCTCGGATACGGCCTCTTCGGTCTGGCCTCCGGCCTCGCGGCCCTCGCGCACGACCCACAGGTACTGATCCTGGCCCGCGCCCTGCTCGGCGTCGGCGGCGCGATGATCATGCCCGCGACCCTGTCGATCCTGCGCCAGGTCTTCCCCGACCGGCGCGAGCGGGCCCTCGCGATCGGCATCTGGAGCGCGGTGGCCGCGGTGGGCGCGGCGGTCGGGCCCCTGCTCGGCGGCTTCCTCCTCGAACACTTCTGGTGGGGCTCGGTCTTCCTGGTCAACATCCCGCTGATGCTGGTCAGCCTCCCGGTGGGACGACTGCTGCTGCCCGAGTCGAAGGGTGACGGCAAGGGACCCTGGGACGTGGTCGGCGCGCTGATGGCGGCGGCCGGTCTGTTCGGCGTCGTACTGGGCGTGAAGCGGCTCGGCGGCGGCGAGGCGGTGGCCAGCGTGTTCACCGTGGCGCCGCTGGTGATCGGTGCGGTGCTGCTGATTCTCTTCGTGCGACGGCAGCGGCGCCGGGAGTATCCGCTGGTGGACCTGCGGATGTTCGCCCGGCCGGCCTTCAGTACGTCCGTCGGGTGCATCGTGCTGGCGATGCTCGCGCTCGTGGGGCTCGAGCTGATCGCGGCGCAGTATCTGCAGCTGGTGTTGGGGCTGTCGCCGTTGGAGACGGGGCTACGGCTGCTGCCGCTGACGTTCGCGGCGATGGCGTCCGGCCTCGCGGGCGCGCGGATGCTGCGGCGGTTCGGGCCACGGCGCATGGTGTGCTTCGGTTTCTGTCTGACGGCTGTCGCGGTGCTGCTGCTGACGGCCATGGGCGGCGAGGACAATCCCGCGCTGCTGCTGTCCGGGTTCGTGCTGCTGGGCTTCGGCCTGGAGACGACGCTCTTCGGGGCGTACGAGTCGATGCTGAGCGAGGCTCCGCCGGAGCAGGCCGGTGGGGCGGCGGCGATCGGCGAGACGTCGTACCAGCTGGGCGCGGGCATCGGCATCGCGCTGCTGGGCAGCGTGATGAACGCGGCGTATGCCCCCGGGCTGGCGAACGTGTCGGGTGTTCCGGCGTCGGCCTCCGCGGCGGCTTCGCACTCGTTGGGCGAGGCCTACGACGTTGCAGCGCAGCTGGGCGGGCCCGCGGGGGTTGCTCTGCAGCGGGCGGCCCGGGACTGCTTTGTGCACGGGCTGCATGTGACGTTGCTGGTGAGTGCGGTTCTGCTGCTGCTGGGTGCGCTGATGGCGTTGCGGTTGCCGCGGGTCATGCAGTGTGAGGCGCCTGCGGTGGAGTTGCCCAAGCCCAGGGAAGTCGCGGAGTCCCGCGTCTCCGCTTGACGAGCTTGCGGTGCGCGGGGGCTGTACTGGACGTGCGCGGCACCGCGTCGTAGCGTCAGCCCCGAGCCGTAACTAGCGGCGCTAGTTTTAATCGTTGCCGGAGCCGGAGGGTGTCCCATGTCCGCGTCCTCGAAGTTGCCCCCGTTCGATCCCGCCGACCCTCTCGGCATCGACGATCTCCTCGACCCCGAGGACCTGGCGATTCGGAGCACCGTGCGGGAGTGGGCCTCGGATCGGGTGGTGCCCCATGTCGCCGAGTGGTACGAGAAGGGCGAGCTGCCGGGGATTCGTGAGATCGCCCGGGAACTCGGGGAGATCGGCGCTCTCGGGATGTCCCTCGACGGGTACGGGTGTGCCGGTGCGTCCGCGGTGCAGTACGGGCTCGCCTGTCTGGAGCTGGAGGCCGCCGACTCCGGGATCCGGTCCCTGGTCTCCGTGCAGGGGTCCCTCGCCATGTACGCCATTCATCGCTTCGGGAGTGAGGCGCAGAAGCAGGAGTGGCTGCCCCGTATGGCCTCCGGGGAGGTCATCGGGTGCTTCGGGCTGACCGAACCCGACCACGGGTCCGACCCGGCCTCCATGCGGACGTACGCCAAGAAGGACGGCTCCGACTGGGTGCTCAACGGACGGAAGATGTGGATCACCAACGGCTCCGTGGCCGGGGTCGCCGTCGTGTGGGCGCAGACCGACGACGGGATCCGCGGCTTTGTCGTGCCGACCGACAGCGCCGGGTTCTCCGCCCCGGAGATCAAGCACAAGCTGTCGCTGCGCGCCTCCGTGACCAGTGAACTCGTCCTCGACGACGTACGGCTGCCCGCCGATGCCGTGCTGCCCGAGGTGGTCGGACTCAAGGGGCCGCTCAGCTGTCTCTCGCATGCCCGCTACGGGATCGTGTGGGGTGCCATGGGGGCGGCGCGCTCCTGTTTCGAGGCCGCCGTCGACTACTCCAAGTCGCGGGAGCAGTTCGGTCGGCCGATCGGTGGCTTCCAGCTCACCCAGGCCAAACTCGCCGACATGGCCCTCGAACTGCACAAGGGGATTCTGCTCGCCCATCATCTGGGGCGCCGCATGGACGCCGGCCGCCTGCGTCCCGAGCAGGTCAGCTTCGGCAAGCTCAACAACGTCCGCGAGGCCATCGACATCTGCCGTACGGCGCGGACCATCCTCGGTGCCAACGGGATCTCGCTCGAATACCCCGTGATGCGGCACGCGACCAACCTGGAATCGGTGCTCACCTATGAGGGCACCGTCGAGATGCACCAGCTCGTGCTGGGCAAGGCGCTCACCGGGCTCGACGCCTTCCGCTGATCCCCACCAGGGGGCAGGGCCGGCGAGCGGCCCTGCCTCAGCTCTGGTTGTAGAAGCCGTCCGTGCGGTGTTGCGACGCCTCCCCGCTGATGATCTCCGTGTCGGCCGGAGTCAGCAGGAACACGCGGTTGGACACGCGGTCGATCGAGCCGCGCAGACCGAAGATGAGCCCCGCCGCGAAGTCGACGACGCGCTTGGCGTCGGCCGGCTCCATGGCCGTGAGGTTCATGATGACCGGAACCCCGTCCCGGAAGAGCTCGCCGATGGCGCGGGCGTCCCGGAAGCTGTCCGGAGTGACCGTGCCGATGCGGCGGCCCTTCTCCTCGGCGACATCCGTGGCCACCTTGACCCGCGGGTCGGTGACCCAGGCATCCCCGGGCTCGGTCCCTTCAGAGTAGTCGTCGTCGTAGTAACGCTCGTCATCGTTGTCGTCAACGAGGCCCAGCCAGGCACTCGCCTTGCGCACCGATCCCATGGACGCCTCCTCTCACAGCGGTCTCTCTTACATTCCGCATCCCTATGGTCATCCATGATGCGGACGTCGTGCCAAGTGGATAGACGCCGCGCGGGGGGTTTGTGACGGTACTGGTGCACAGCGAATCCGTCGAGAGCCCGTGTCCCCCAAGGGGCATGCCACGTACGGCTGCTGACTGTGAGTGAAATATGATTCTTCGCGGCGTATGGGTGAGGCGGGGTGCGTACGGGTGAACGAGGCGGTCCTCGCGATCGATACCCCGGCCGGTATCCCGGTCGGTACGATGCGGCAGCTCAGCGTCACAGGAAGCGTCGCAGGAACGTCGTAAGAACCTCGGGGGAACGTCGTGTTCGGAATCGTCAGGCCCTGTCGTCATCGGCTCGGAGAGAAGCTCGCCGGTCAATGGATGGCGCATTTGTGCGGACTGTGCCTCTCGTTGCGCGGGGACCACGGTCAGTTCGCGCGGATCGTGACGAACTACGACGGGCTCCTCATCTCCGTTCTGGCGGAGGCTCAGGCAGAGAAGAGCAGTGGATTGCGGCGTACGGCGGGACCGTGCGCGTTGCGCGGGATGCGGACCGCGTCCGTCGCACAGGGTGAGGGCGCCCGGCTCGCCGCGGCCGTCTCGCTGGTGCTTGCCTCGGCCAAGGTGCGTGACCATGTGGCCGACGGGGACGGGCTGCTGGCCCGTAAGCCGGTGGCCCTTGCTGCGCGCCGGGTGGCCGCCGGCTGGGGTGCGGCAGGTGCCCGTACCGGGTCGGCCGTCGGGTTCGACACTGCCGTACTCGTCGACGCCGTGGACCGACAGGTCGGCATCGAGGCGCTCGCCGGGCCCGGCACGCCGATCCTCGCGGTCACCGAACCGACCGAGACGGCGACCGCCGCCGCCTTCGCGCACACCGCGATCCTGGCCGGACGGCCGCACAACGCCCAGCCGCTCGCCGAGGCCGGGCGCCTGTTCGGACGGCTGGCGCACCTCCTGGACGCCGTGGAGGACCAGGCGGCCGACGCCGCCTCGGGTGCGTGGAACCCGCTCACCGCGACGGGGACCTCGCTGATCGAGGCGCGGCGGCTTGCCGACGATGCCGTGCAGGGGGTGCGGTTGGCGCTGCGCGAGGTCGCCTGGGGGTCTGGGGTCTCCCCAGAAAAACACAGCACGGGCGCCAAGCTCGCGCATCTGCTGCTCGTGCACGAGCTGCGACGGTCGGTGGACCGGGCGTTCGGCACGGTGCCGATGTGTGCGTCGCATCAGGCGGGGCCCTATGGGCAGCCGCCACGGCAGGGGCAGCCGCCGCAGAATCCGTATGCCGGCCAGAACCCGTATGTCGGCGGGAACCCGTACGCGGGCGGTGGGGGAGCGCCCGGTGGTGGCGGCCATGGCGGCCATGGTGGTGGCGGTGGCGGTGGTGACTTCGGGGGGTTCGATGGTGGGCCGGCCGCACAGCCGCCGAAGGGGCGGCGTGGGTTCTGGGCCGGCTGCGGGATGTTCTGGCTGCTGTGCTGCACCTGCAAGCTGTGCTGCGCGAAGGAGTACGAGGGCCCGTGGTCCCGCAAGAAGCGCGAGGGCTGCTGTCGCGACTGCGACTGCGACTGTGACGGCTGCGACTGCTGATGCCCCTGCGACGGCTGCTAGGCCCTGGCTTCGGAGAGGCGACTTCCGGACATCCCCGGGCGGTGGGTGGCGTACGGGGAGCTCCGGATGGTCGTGTCGGTGCGCGAGGGGGCGTGGGGCGCGCGCGACTTCGACCCCGCTTCCGAGGCACGCCGGGCGTTCCGGGTAGTGAGGCCGCGCCGTACGGCGTGCACCGCACCGTGCGCGTCGGGAACGCCGTGGTCCGCGGGCCGTCTTCACCGATGCCACCAGCGGCGACGGCAGTTACCGCTTCCGGTTCCTGCGGCCCGCCGCGCCCGACGTCGAGGGCCGCGTGATGGCCGACTTCAATCGGCCTCTCCCTTCCCCAAGGGCGTCGGCAAGGGCGCTGACAGGGGCAGAGACGGCCAACTCGCACAGGTCGTTCAAAGATTGACGGCCGAAAGGCGCCCTTGCGGCTACCCGCCGTTCGGCCGAATACTCCCCCTCAGCGCTTGTCAGGGGCACGGCATGTTCGGAATCCGGACGTGCGGCCGTCTGACTGCGCCTCACGGGCCCCGACCCCACGCGGGCCCCCGACTTCCCTTGGAGGGAACGAAACGTGAGGATCAAGCGCACCACCCCCCGCAGTGGCATTGCGAGACGGACCCGGCTGATCGCCGTTTCCACCGGCCTCGTGGCCGCAGCCGCGATCGCGATCCCCAACGCGAGCGCCGCGGACTCTCCCACCACCTTCAGTGCCGCCGAGCTCAAGAGCGCCAGCGGCTCAGTGCTGAAGGCCGACATCCCGGGCACCGCCTGGGCGGTCGACAGCAAGACCAACCGCGTCACCGTGACCGTCGACAGCACGGTCTCCCAGGCGGAGATCGCGAAGATCAAGGAGCAGGCGGGCAGCAATGCCGACGCGCTCACGATCAAGCGGACCGTCGGCAAGTTCAGCAAGTTCATCCAGGGCGGCGACGCCATCTATGCGAGTAGCTGGCGCTGCTCGCTCGGCTTCAACGTCCAGGACAGCAGCGGCAACCAGTACTTCCTGACCGCCGGCCACTGCACCGACGGCGCCGGCACCTGGTACTCCAACTCCGGCCGCACCACGGTCATCGGCTCGACCGCCGGCTCCAGCTTCCCTGGCAACGACTACGGCATCGTGCGGTACTCCGGGTCCGTCAGCCGGCCCGGCACCGCGAACGGTGTGGACATCACCCGCGCGGCCACGCCGAGCGTGGGTACCACCGTCATCCGGGACGGCTCCACCACCGGTACGCACAGCGGCCGGGTCACCGCCCTGAACGCGACCGTCAACTACGGCGGCGGCGACGTCGTCGGCGGTCTGATCCAGACCACCGTCTGCGCCGAGCCCGGCGACTCCGGCGGTTCGCTCTACGGCAGCAACGGCACCGCTTACGGTCTGACCTCCGGCGGCAGCGGCAACTGCACCTCCGGCGGCACGACCTTCTTCCAGCCGGTCACGGAGGCCCTGAGCGCCTATGGCGTCAGCGTCTACTGACAGTCGGTCGGACGCCGGTACCCGGCCGGCGTGATCTGCCTGGCTTGATCTGTATGGCCTGACCTGCAGTCAGCAGCATGTGAGCCCCCGCACGCAACTGTCGTGCGGGGGCTCGCCCTTGGTCGCGTCGTGGGGTTACCGTCGAAGTGCAGGCAGTACGCCCCTGTAGCGCGCCCACGTCGGACCCCGGGGGGTCGTGATGGTCGAGGAGCTGGTGGCGGCGGGAGTGACGCTCGCGTCCGCCGGTGCGGTGTATGTGACGGCGGCCGCGCGGGTCGTCAAGCAGTACGAACGGGGCGTGGTCTTCCGTCTCGGGAAGCTCCGGCCCCAGGTGCGCGGGCCCGGGTTCACCATGATCGTTCCGGGCGTCGACAAGCTGCGCAAGGTGAACATGCAGATCGTGACGATGCCCGTGCCCGCACAGGAGGGGATCACGCGGGACAACGTCACCGTGCGGGTCGACGCCGTCGTCTACTTCAAGGTGACCTCGCCGGCCGAGGCGGTCGTGCGGGTGGAGGACTATCGGTTCGCGGTCTCGCAGATGGCGCAGACGTCACTGCGGTCCATCATCGGGAAGAGTGAGCTGGACGATCTGCTGTCCAACCGCGAAAAGCTCAACCAGGGGCTGGAGTTGATGATCGACAGCCCGGCTGTCGAGTGGGGTGTGACGATCGACCGGGTGGAGATCAAGGACGTGTCGCTGCCCGAGACCATGAAGCGGTCGATGGCCCGGCAGGCGGAGGCCGACCGGGAGCGGCGGGCGCGGCTGATCAACGCCGACGCGGAGTTGCAGGCGTCGAAGAAGCTGGCCGAGGCCGCTCATCAGATGGCCGAAGCGCCCGCTGCTCTTCAGCTTCGGCTGCTGCAGACGGTGATGGCGGTGGCGGCCGAGAAGAACTCCACGTTGGTGCTGCCGATTCCGGTGGAGTTGTTGCGGTTTTTGGAGAAAGGGGCGCAGGTCGAGGCCCCCGGTTCCGGGCGGTCGCAGGCCGTTCGGGAGGAACCTCCGCCTCTGGGGCCCCGCTTGGATTCGGGCCGCGAAGGGTCGAATTCAAGACAGGAGTAGACCTTACGCGCTGCCTATGGATTGCTTGCTCGCGGTGTTTGCTGTGCGAAGAACTGGGGTCTGACTGTGCACGGTCAAGGCAGTGGGGGCGTGCAACCGTGTTCTACGCGCGTCCGGAACTCGACCTTGTGCGCTCCCTGTAGGCATCGGAATAGTGAGCGTTGTTCAACCGGCCCGGACGCGGCATTTGTTGTGAGCCGCCTTCGTTGCCGTACGCCTTCCGGTTCGTGAGGTCCCCACAACCTTTCGGACCGACCCCCCACAGGAGGACGTAAGTTGAAGCACCGACGCATACCCAAGCGGCGTGCCGCCGTGGCAGGTGCGGGCATCGCCGCACTGGTTGCCGCGGGAGTGACCTTGCAGACTGCGAACGCCAGCGAGACGCCTGAGACGTCTGCGCCGAAGACCCTGTCGATCGGCGCGGCCGGAAAGCTCGCCTCGACGCTGGCGAAGGACCTCGGCGCCGATGCCGCGGGCACCTACTACGACGCGCAGACCAAGAACCTTGTCGTGAATGTCCTCGACCAGGCCGCCGCCGACGCCGTCGAGGCGGCCGGCGCCAAGGCCCGGGTCGTCGAGAACTCCCTCGCCGAGCTGAAGAGCGCCCGTACGACGCTCAAGCAGGACGCGACCATCCCCGGCACCGCCTGGGTGACGGACCCGGCGACCAACAAGGTCGTCGTCACCGCCGACCGTACGGTGTCCGACGCCGAGTGGGCCAAGCTCGACAAGGTCGTCGACGGGCTGGGCGCCACGGCGGAACTCAAGCGGACGAAGGGGGAGTTCAAGCCCTTCATCGCGGGTGGTGACGCCATCACCGGTAACGGTGGGCGTTGCTCGCTCGGCTTCAACGTCGTCAAGGGCGGTGAGCCGTTCTTCCTGACCGCCGGGCACTGCACCGAGGGCATCTCGACCTGGTCGGACTCCAGCGGCAACGAGATCGGCACCAACGAGACGTCCAGCTTCCCGGACAACGACTACGGGCTGGTCAAGTACACCGCCGAGGTCGACCACCCGAGCGAGGTCAACCTCTACAACGGCTCCTCGCAGGCCATCAGCGGTGCCGCCGAGGCCACCGTCGGCATGTCGGTCACCCGCAGCGGGTCGACCACTCAGGTGCACGACGGCAAGGTCACCGGGCTGGACGCCACGGTGAACTACGGCAACGGTGACATCGTCAACGGGCTGATCCAGACCGACGTCTGCGCCGAGCCCGGTGACAGTGGTGGCTCGCTGTTCTCCGGTGACAAGGCGATCGGGCTCACGTCTGGTGGCAGCGGTGACTGCACCTCCGGTGGGGAGACGTTCTTCCAGCCGGTGACCGAGGCGCTGTCGGCCACGGGTACTGAGATCGGCTGACGGTTCGTCGCTTTGTGAAGTCCCGCCCCGTGTGTGAGGGGCGGGACTTTCGCGTTGGCTGTGCGTTGTTGCCGGGTGCGGGTTGTGGTCGTATGCCTGCGGCGGCCCGTTGCCGTCCGGTGGGGGTGCGCGTAGCGCCTGCGGGTGCGTTGGGGCCGCCGTACGCGGGTGCGGGTGCGTTCGGCCGTGTGTCTCTACGGCGCCTTGGGCGTCCTGCCTCGTAGTCGGGCCGCCAGTAGCGTGATCGCGATTCCTGCCGCTGCCCAGGCCGAGAGGACCAGGAGCGAGCCGGTCGTGTCGTTGCCCTTGAAGTAGGCGATCGAGCGGGTTGTCCATGTTCCCGCGCCCGGGGGGAGTGCCGGGCCGATGTCTCTCCAGAACGGGGGGAGCAGTGGGGGTGGGAGGGCGCCGCCTGCGCTCGGGTTGCCCAGGATGACGATGATCAGGATGACCAGGCCGATGCCGGCCAGGCCGAAGAGGGCCTGGAAGGCGAGTGTGGCCGCGCCCACCGCGAAGATGATCAGGGCGCCGACGCCCCAGAGGGCGGCGATGCTGCCGGGTAGCGCGCCCAGGATCGGGCCGACGATCAGGGCGCCGCCGAGTCCGCCGATGAGGGCGACGAGGGCCATGGCGAGGAGGCGGATCACCGAGCGTCTCGGGGTGGGGCGGCCGGCGCCCGAGCTGATCGTCATGATCGACGCGCAGAGGTAGCCGCCTACGCACCAGCCCACGGTCACGTAGAAGGACGTGAGCCCGTTGGCGTCGTGCGGGTCGGCGGGGGCCACGTCGATGGTGCGGAGGGTGCGGGCCTCGGATTTCTCCAGGGTGGTGAGGAGTGTTTCCAGGGTGGTGGCCAGGACTCTGCCGCCTCCAGTGGCTACCAGGAGGGTGTCCGTGGTGCCGGTCGGGTCGACCAGCAGGGCGCCGTCGATGTCGCGGTTCAGGATCTGCTTGCGGGCTGTTGCCGCATCGGCCGCTGTGCGCGGGGCCAGGGGGTCGCCGGGCAGGTTTGCCAGTCGGTCCACCGTCTGTCGGGCGGCCACCTCGGGTGCCACGACCCCGAAGGGCACGTCCTTGGGCTTCGGGTCGTGGAGCGCGCCCACGTAGGAGGCGATGAAGAGCAGAGCGAGGGCGACCACGCCGGTCACGAGCAGCGTGGCTCGGGGGGTGACGGCGTCCTTCACCTCGGCCATGAAGGAGCGGTGTGGGGGGTTGGCGCCCGTGGTCTGCGTCATGCCCCCACGGTCCGGGCCGTCGGGCGTTTGTGCAGGTGGGAGGCGGCCGAACGGATGTCGTGCGGATGTTCGAGAAGCGGTCCGGAAATGGTCTGTGGTGGGGGTGGGAGGGTTGGGAGCAGATGTTCGAGGGCTGGTGTTCGGCCGGCCTCGGGCTCATGAGTCGGGAGGTGCGTGTGCCTGGTTTCACGCATCTGCACACCGTCTCCGGGTTCTCCCTGCGGTACGGCGCCTCACACCCGGAGCGGCTGGCCGAGCGTGCCTCCGAGCGGGGCATGGATGCGCTGGCGCTCACCGACCGGGACTCGCTCGGGGGTGCGGTGCGTTTCGCCAAGGCCTGTGCGGCGACGGGCGTGCGTCCGCTGTTCGGCGTGGAGCCGGCCGTGGAGGAGTTCGGGCTCTCGGAGGTGGGGGAGTCTGTGGGGCGGGGGCGTCGGGTTCCGGTGCGAGGTGGCACCTTTGTCGATGAGTCGATGCCTCGTGTCACCTTTCTTGCCCGGGATGGGGCCCGGGGTGGGCCGATCTGTGCCGAATCGTTTCGGCTGCGCATGGTGGGGAGCTGTGCATGGTGGGGAGGGGCCGCCGATGCTGTCCCGGGGGACAACCGGGGGACGGGCTGATCGTCCTGCTCGGGCCCGGGTCCGATGTCGGGCGTGCGCTTGCCGCGGGGTGTCCCGATCGGGCGGCCAGGCTGCTCGGGTCCTGGCGGGAGGTCTACGGGGACTCCCTGCGGCTGGGGGCCGTATGGCATGGGCGGCAGGGCGCCGGTCCGGGGTCGTTGCGGCTGGCCGCCCGTACCGTCGGCTTCGCCGCCGAGCAGCGGGTGTGGCCCGTGCTGAGCAATGCCGTCCGGTACGCGAATCCTGGTCTGGGGCCGGTCGCCGATGTGCTGGACGCCGCGCGCCCGCTCGTGCCCATCGACTCCACCAAGGAGCTGGACTCCGGTGAGGCCTGGCTCAAGGGTGCTGGTGAGATGGCGCGCTCGCCAGCACCGTCCAGGAGGACCTGCTCAGCAGCTCCGACTCGATCCGCAGGCGCTGACGCTCATCGCCGACACCCGACCGCGGCCCACCAAGATGTCCGAGATGGAAGCGGGCAGAACTATCTGGGCTACCAGCGACCATGTTGAGCCTGCACGAGTGGTTCGCCGAGATCAATAGCCCCGTCCCGCGCGCTTCCTCATCCTCGACCAGCCCTCGCAAGCCGGATTTCCCGATGAGACACGCGACGGTGGGTTCGGAACCGCCCGCGCCACCCTCCTCGACCTTTACAAGACGATCCAGGCAAGCGTCGAGGCATTCCGGGGCGGCCTTCAGGTCATAGTCGTCGAACACGCCGACCTCGACGACGAGCCCTTCCGCAGCGCTGTCCGGGCATGTCGGAGGCGCAGCAACGGCGAAGCGCTCGTTCCTGAGCATTGGATCACCTGCGACACCGACGAGTGACCGCACGACAAGTAGCCCGAAGGCATCGTTACACTCTGTGATAATCGCTGGTCACATGTTCCTGATCCCGGCAGGTGAGGGACGCCTGGCACTCGTCGGCCCGGCTCCGCGTGGGGGTGCACAGGCCTCCCGGGTGTTCGGCGACGGCATCCTCTTCGAATCGTATAAATGTTCGATGCTGGTCTAAGGTGGTGTCATCACCCCGGAGGGACCGGAGTGGCAATGCGGGATAGGGGGCAGTCAGTGGCGAGGTGGTCCAGGTGCGCGGTTTTACGCATCTGCACGCCGTCTCCGGGTTCTCCCTGCGGTACGGCGCCTCGCACCCCGAGCAGCTTGCGGAGCGGACCGCCGAGCGGGGAATGGACGCGGTCGCTCTGACCGACCGGGACACCCTCGGCGGGGCCGTTCGTTTCGCCAAGGCCGCAGGTCGGGCCGGTGTCCGCCCTCTGTTCGGAGTGGATCTCGCGGTGGAGGCGCCTCCCGAAGTGGCTGGACGCACAGAGCGGCGACGCACACCGGCTCGCGGCGGCGCCTTCGTCGACGAGTCGGCCCAGCGCGTGATTTTCCTTGCCCGGGACGGTGCCCGCGGCTGGGCCGAGCTGTGCCGGCTGGTGAGTGCCGCGCACGCGGACACCGCCGGAGACCGGCGTCCCTTGCTGCTCTGGGACGCCCTTGGCGGGGAGCATCTCACCGTGCTGCTCGGCCCCACCTCGGACGTCGGCCGCGCCCTGGCTGCTGGGCGTCCGGACCGCGCCGCCCAGCTGCTCGCGCCCTGGCGGGAGCGGTACGGGGACGCGGCGCTGCGCATCGAGGTCGTCTGCCATGGCCGCAGTGGCACCGGCTCCGGTTCGCTGCGGCTCGCAGCCCGTGCCCTCGGCTTCGCCGCCGACCAGCGGATCACGCCCGTCCTGAGCAACGCCGTACGTTATGTCGACCCAGGTCAGGGCCCGGTCGCGGATGTCCTGGATTCCGCGCGCCGCCTCGTGCCGATCGATCCGCGTGGTGAGCGCGACTGTGGCGAGCGGTGGCTCAAGCCGGCAACGGACATGGCGCGCCTCGCCGAGCAGGTCGCCGAGGCTGCCGGATACCGTGTGAACACCGCCCGCCGACTGCTCGAGGTCACCGAAGAGACCGCCGCCGCATGCCGTGTCGACCCCGAAGACGACCTGGGACTCGGGCGTGTGCATTTCCCCGAGCCGGGGCTCGTCGGCGCCCACCGGCGCACTCCCGAGCGGGTGCTGCGTTCGAAGTGCGCCGCCGCCATGCTGCTGCACCGCTACGACCGCGACCGCCACCGCTGGGAGCGACTCGAAGACGAGCTGCGTCTGATCGAGAGACTGGGGTACGCCTCGTACTTCCTCACCGTCGCCCAGGTCGTCGCCGACACCCGTGAACTCGGCATCCGGGTCGCCGCCCGCGGCTCCGGCGCGGGTTCCCTGGTCAACCATCTCCTTGGGATCGCCACTGCCGATCCCGTCGAGCATGGTCTGCTCATGGAGCGTTTCCTGTCCGACCGGCGCACGGAACTGCCCGACATCGACATCGACGTGGAGTCCGCCCGCCGCCTGGAGGTCTACCGGGCGATCCTCGACCGCTTCGGCCCGGAGCGGGTGGCCACCGTGTCCATGCCGGAGACCTACCGGGTGCGGCACGCTGTGCGCGATGTCGGCCTTGCCCTCGGTCTGGACCCAGCCGAGGTGGACAAGCTTGCAAAATCGTTTCCTCATATCCGGGCCCGGGACGCCCGCGCCGCCCTGCAGGAACTGCCGGAGCTGCGCGGCATTGACCCGGAGTCGTACGGCCCGCACATGTGGGACCTGGTCGAGGCTCTGGATGCGCTCCCGCGCGGCATCGCCATGCACCCGTGCGGTGTCCTGCTCTCCGACGCGACGCTGCTGCACCGCACCCCGGTCGTGCCGACCAGCGGCGAGGGCTTCCCCATGTCCCAGTTCGACAAGGAGGACGTGGAGGACCTCGGGCTGCTCAAGCTCGACGTGCTCGGCGTACGCATGCAGTCCGCCATGGCGCACGCCGTCGCCGAGATCGAGCGGACCACCGGGCGTCGTATCGACCTGGACGACGCCGCCCAAGTGCCGCCGGACGACCCGAAGACGTTCCAGCTGATCAAGTCCTCGCAGACCCTGGGCTGCTTCCAGACCGAGTCACCCGGCCAGCGCGACCTCATCGCCCGGTTGCAGCCCGAGACCTTCCACGATCTCGTCGTCGACATCTCGCTCTTCAGGCCAGGACCTGTTGCGGCCAACATGGTGGATCCGTTCATCAAGTCCAGGCACGGGCGCCAGGCACCCCGCTGTCCGCACCCTGACCTGGAGCCCGCGCTGCGGGAGACGTACGGCGTCGTGGTCTTCCATGAGCAGATCATCCGGATCCTGTCGGTCATGACCGGCTGCACCCCGGCCTTCGGCGACTACACGCGGCGAGCGCTGTCGAACGCCGACCAGGTCGGACGAGTACGGGCGTGGTTCGCGCAGGAGGCACGCAGGCGCGGCTACGAGGAGGAGGTCGTCGAGCGCACCTGGGAGATCGTCGAGGCGTTCGGGGCGTACGGCTTCTGCAAAGCGCACGCGGTGGCCTTCGCGGTGCCCTCGTACCAGTCGGCCTGGCTGAAGGCTCATCATCCGGCCGCCTTCTACGCAGGGCTTCTTACGCACGACCCGGGGATGTATCCGAAGCGGCTGCTGCTCGCGGATGCCCGGCGGCGGGGCGTACCGATCCTGCCGTTGGATGTGAATGCGTCGGATGCCGCCTATCGAATCGAACTGGTGTCTGATGTGGAGGGTGGTCGACCCGTCCACGGGATCCGGCTCGCTCTTTGTGACGTGCGGGGGATGAGCGAGAGCGAAGCAGCGCGAATCGTCACGGGGCGCCCCTACAGCTCGCTCCAGGACTTCGCTTCCCGGGCCCGGCCATCCCGACCCGTCGCCGAACGCCTCGCCCAGGTCGGTGCGTTGGACACCTTCGGCCGCAACCGTCGCGACTTGCTTTTGCACCTTGCCGAGCTGCATCGCAGCCAGCGGAGCTCTGCGCAGGGCCAGTTGACACTGGGAGAGGTGGGCGCGGCCCACAGTGCGGTCGCCCCCGTCGGTCTGCCCGACCTGGACGACGCCGAACGGCTCGGAGCCGAGCTCGGGGTGCTCGGCATGGACGCCTCCCGCCACCTCATGGGCGACCACCGGGAGCTGCTGGAGGAACTCGGCGTCACCTCCGCGAAGCGGCTGAAAGACCTGCCACACGGCCAGGTAGTGCTGGTCGCCGGCGCGAAAGGAGCCGTTCAGACCCCGCCGGTCCGCTCCGGCAAACGTGTCATCTTCACCACGCTCGACGATACGACAGGCCTGGTGGACTGCGCGTTCTTCGAGGACAGCCACGAGGCCTGCGCGCACACCGTCTTCCATTCCTGGCTGCTGCTCGTACGCGGAGTGGTACAGCGCCGTGGTGGAGGCAGCGGGAAGGCGCTGTCGGTGACCGGCTCCGCCGCCTGGGATCTCACCGAACTGGCCGAGCTGCGCCGCGAAGACGGCCTGTCGGCGGTGACGGAACGACTCACCCAGGCCGATTCACCATCAGGCAGAGCCGCGGGCAGCCGCAGCCTCCAACTGGAAACCGGCTACGCACTGCATCCCTGGGCGGATCTGCAGCCGCCCGGCGAATCCGTCAAACAGAGCCGCAAGCTGTGGCACCAGAGCCCCGGGAGCGCAGGATGAACATCCTTTACATCCACTTCCACGATCTCCAGGACGAGCAGCTCTACAGCCGTCTTCTCACCCTGCTGGCCGAGTACACCCCCCTGGTGCAGGCACTGCCACCGGATGCCGCACTGGCCGATGTCTCCGGCAGCCTGCGCTACTTCGGTACGGACGCCACGGCACTGGCCGAGCGCATCCGAGCGCGCACCGGTGGGCTGTACGGGCTCCGCTCGACGGTCGGCGTCGCTGCGAACCCACTGCTCGCCCGCATGGTCGCGGCCGACGGTCCGCCCTCGGCAGTCCGCACCCTGCCCGACGACATCGACACAGTCACCGCCTTCCTCGCGAAGAAGCCCACCGCCGCCCTGCAGGGCGTGGGACCGGCGACCGCCCGCACCCTGTCCTCGTACGGCCTGGACAGCGTCGGCAGGATCGCCGCCGCACCACTCGGCACGCTGCAGCGCATCCTGGGCGTCACCGCCGGACGCCACCTCCACGACGTGGCCCGCGGCCTCGATCCCACTCCAGTGATCCCCTCGGCCCCGCCCCGCTCGATGAGCGTCGAACACCACTTCACCCAGGACGAGTTGGACCGGAACCGGCAGCGCGCCGCCCTGCTCGCACTCACCGACCGCCTCGGCCTACGGCTGCGCGGCGAGTCCCAGGTGGCCTGCGCCCTCACTCTCACCATCCGCTACGCAGACCGCTCGACGACAACTCGCACCCGCAAGCTGCACGAACCAACCGCCCACACACGCTCTCTGACAGCACTCGCCTATGACCTCCATGACCGACTCGCTCTTCAGCGCGCCCGCGTCCGAACGATCTCCCTACGGGCGGAGAACCTGATCGCCGCCGAACGGGCCTCCCGTCAACTGCTCTTCGAGCCGACCGACGAGAAAGCCCGCCGCCTCGAGGCCGCCGCCGATCGCGCCCGAGACCGGTTCGGTACGGAGGCGGTGCAGCCGGCAGGAGCGGCGGCGATCCATGTCGCATGATCAGACGCTTCCCGAGAGCGGTACCACCCTCAAGGCGGTCGGCCTGATCGGGCCTTATCGATACCACCACGGTGTAAGGGCACGCAGGTGTGCCCGGACGGCATCGATGCACGCAGTTTCGAGGTGCTGCAGCGCACTGAGATCGATCACGGCCGGCGGGATGTTCACAGCGGTGTCGGTCTCGATGGCCGGTGCTTCCCAGGCGGCGTGCATCGCTGCTCCGCCGTCCTGCGTAGCTCCTGTATGAGCTCCGCGTAGGCGGCGCCCACGGTTTCTGACGGTCTGCCGCACCCTGACCCTCACCACCCGCTACGCCGACCTCCCCCACTCTCGAACAGGCTCGAGCGGGGGGACCCCCATCTCGACGACCCGCAGCCGTACGCTGAAGGAGCCGACGGCCCACTCGGCGGCGCTGACCAGGGCGGCCTACGGCATGTACGACGCCCTCGGCCTCCAGCGCGCCCGCGTCCGCGCCTTCGCCCTGCGCGCCGAGGGCCTCGACCCTGCCGAGCGCGCCTCCCACCAGCATGCGGTGATGCCGGGGGCGCTGGCGGCGTAATTCCCTTTACACGTACGTCAGTTGGCCCACGGCGGCGTGATGCGCGTACCGTCGGCCAGCTCCGCGGCCAGGCCGATGGAGGTGGTCACCCAGGTGACGGCGGTCCGGTCGGTCGGGTTCTCGACCGCCAGGGTCGCGCCGGGGTTGATGATCAGGGTGTCGCCGGCCCTGATCCGGTCGGTGCGGTCGTCGAGGGTGATCAGCAGCTCGCCGTCGAGGAGGTGGAGGATCTCCTCCCGGTTGACGGTGTGTGCGGGTGCCTTGGTCCCTGCCGGGATCTCGCCGCGCCAGGCGCACAGCTCCTTGCTGCCGGTGCGGGGGGTGGCGTACGAGACGAAGCGGGCGCCGTGGATTTCGTGGGTGACGGCTTCGGATGCGCGGATCACGGGCACGGGTGCCTCCTGGCGTGTGCGGACGGACGAGATGGTCAAGTGGCTTGACTACGTGAAGCTATGGTCAACCTGCTTGACCATTTCGTCAAGGGTGTTTCAATGCCTCCGTGCAGAACTCCGAAGCCATGGCCCTGTCCGCCGCCCTGCTCGCCGTCGCCGGTGAGCTCACGCAACGCATCAATGACGGTGTGGTCGCCCGGGGCTTCGAGGGGATGCGGCCCGCGCACGGTTTCGCGTTCGCCCGGCTCGCACCGAACGGTGCGACGGTCACCGACCTCGCCGCCCATCTCGGCGTGACCAAGCAGGCGGCGAGTCAGCTGGTCGACGAGATCGTGCGCAAGGGCTATGCCGAGCGCCGGCCGCATCCCGATGACGCGCGCGCCCGGCTGGTCGTGCTGACCGGGCGGGGGTGGGCCTGCACCCGTGCGGCCGAGGAGGCTGCCGCCGATGCCGTGCGGGCTTGGGTCGATGTGCTCGGTGAGGGTGAAGTGCGGGCGATGCTCGGGCAGTTGGCGCGTATCGCACCCTGTGGGCCCATCAGGCCTACCTGGTGACGGTTCGTCGGCGGTTGTGAACCGCCCTTTACTATCACTGGAAGTTTTTACTGACGCGTAACTTCACACCTGTGCTACTCGCCCGTAACTTGACGAGTGAACAGCATCCTCGTGATCCGGATCACAGGGCGTAAGGCCGTCGCACCTCCCTTGAGCCGCAAGGAGATCACACGATGCTGCCCTGGAAACGAGCGCTCAGACCACTCGCCGCACTGCTGCTGACCACCGCGGTCGCCGTCGTCCCCGCCGCCACCACCGCCCAGGCGGCCGAGGCGGCGGCGACCTCGAACAGTGGATGGAACGACTACTCCTGTAAGCCGTCCGCCGCCCATCCCCGGCCCGTCGTCCTCGTGCACGGCACCTTCGCGAACTCCGTCGACAACTGGCTGGGACTCGCGCCGTACCTGGAGAACCGCGGCTACTGCGTCTTCTCCCTCGACTACGGCCAGCTGCAGGGCGTGCCGTTCTTCCACGCCCTCGGCCCCATCGACAAGTCGGCGGAACAGCTCTCCGCCTATGTCGACAAGGTGCTCACCGCGACCGGCGCCGCCAAGGCCGACCTCGTCGGTCACTCGCAGGGCGGCATGATGCCCCGCTACTACCTCAAGTTCCTCGGCGGTGCCGCCAAGGTGAACGCCCTCGTCGGCATCGCACCCAACAACCACGGCACCACCCTGGGCGGGCTCACCAACCTGCTGCCGTACTTCCCCGGTGCGGAGGACCTGCTCAGCACCGCCACTCCCGCGCTCGCCCAGCAGGTCGTCGGATCCGAGTTCATGAACAAGCTGAACGCGGGCGGCGACACCGTCCCCGGCGTCCGCTACACGGTCATCGCCACCAAGTACGACGAGGTGGTCACGCCGTACCGGAGTCAGTTCCTGAACGGGCCCGACGTGAAGAACGTCCTGATCCAGGACCTGTGCGCGGTCGACATATCCGAGCACGCGTTCCTGGGGCTGACCGACCGGATCGCCTTCCACGAGGTGGCCAACGCGCTCGACCCGGCCCGCGCCACTCCCACCACCTGTGCGTCCGTGATCAGTTGAGCACGTGAGCACGTGAGCACGTGAGCACGTGAGTGCATGAGTGCGGAACACGCCTCCGGGGCCTGACCGGCCTGAGCCGCCGGTCAGGCCCCGGAATGCCGGCGGCCGCGGAGCCCTGGCTCAGCGGCCGTGGCGACCGGCGCCGGCCGCTCGCCTGCGCACCGACGCGAACAGGACCGCCGACCCCAGCGCCAGGGTCGCCGCACCGCCCATCGCCAGATACGCCGTGCTGCTGTCCCCGCCGGTCTCGGCGAGGTTCTCGGTGGCGCCGGCCGCCTTCGGCCGGTTGGCCGGGGTGGACTGCGCCTCGTCGGCCGCGGCGACCGGCTCCGCCGACGTACTGGCGTCCTGGTCCCCGTGGCCGTGATGCTCGATCGTCGAGTTGTCGGCACCGTCCTCGATCTGCTCCTCGGAGGGCGCGGAGGCGCTCGGCGCCGGGGCGGCCTCGCCGCTGTTGCCGCCGCCGTCCGAGCTGCCGCCACCGCTACCGCCCCCGAACGTGACGTCCGAGCAGGAGTAGAAGGCCTCCGGGCTGTCCGAGCGCTGCCAGACGGCGTACAGCAACTGCTTGCCGGAGCGCTGGGGCAGGGTGCCGGAGAAGGTGTAGAAGCCGCCCGAGGCCGCCGGGTCGGTGGCCGTCGCCACCGGGTTCGCCAGGTCCAGGTCGTCCCAGGCCAGCGGCTTCGCCGGGTCGTAACCGGCCTTGGTGAGGTAGACCTTGAAGGTGCCCTTGTGCGGGGCGGTCACGCGGTACTTGAAGGTGTACGACCCGCTGCTCACGCTCGTCGCCGGCCAGTCGGCGCGGGCCAGGTCGAGGCCCTTGAACTCGTCGCTGTTCGCGCTGCACAGCTTGCCGTCCGGGATCAGCTCCTGGTGCCGGCCGGCCGCGTCGCCGATGCGTATGCCGTTCCAGTCGTAGAGGGCCTGGGTGCCGCCGGCCGCGACCGCTGCCTTGCAGGCGGCGGACTTCGGGCTCTCGGGGCCTTCCGCGTAACACTGCGAGACCCGGCTGACCGGGTCGCCCATCGAACCGTGCGCCGCGGCCGGGGCGGTGGCGAGGGCGGTCAGGGCGAGCGGGGTCAGGCCGAGGGTGGCGACAGCGGCGGCCTTGCGGCGTGCGGGCATGAAAGATCTCCTCAAGGGGGTCCTGATGCGTGGGGTGAATCCCGTGGGGGCGATCAGAAACTAGCCCGAGGAAACCGCGAAATCGCCTGCTGGAGGCGGGTGATGGCGATCTTTAGGGTCGCCTTAAGGGAGTGTTCGGACTGCGATCAGGTAGGTACCGTCGCGGTATGACGGACGACGACATCAGGCCGGCGGTCGCCGCCGACGTACGCGCAGTGAAGGCCGTGACCGATGCCGCCTACCGGCACTACATCGAGCGCATCGGACGGGCGCCCGTGCCCATGGAGGCGGACCACGCGGCGAACGTGGCCGAGGGGAAGGTGTTCGTGACGGGCGAGCCCGTGATCGGGCTCGTCGTGCTCGAGGTGCACGAGGACCATCTGTTCCTCGACAGCATCGCCGTCCACCCCGACGCGCACGGCAGGGGCGTGGGGCGACGGCTGCTGCACTTCGTGGACGCACGCGCGCGTGCGCTCGGTCTGCCCGAGGTCAGGCTCTGCACGAACGCGCTGATGTGGGAGAACCAGAAGATCTACCCGAGGTACGGCTACGAGGTCGTCGAGCGTCGTGTGGAGGGCCCGTACGACCGCATCCACTACCGCAAGCGGCTCGGCTGAGTTGTTTCATGCGGCCGGCAGGGCGTCTCAGCCCTCCGGCCACCATGTTCGCGCGATGTCCTTGCGGACCTCCGGTCGTCCCGAGGCGGACTCGTCCGCCTCCTCCCGGAGCCGGCGGGCGTCCGTCTTCCTCTTCAGGGGCTTCTGCACGGTCACACGGCGCATGGCTGCCTCCTTCAGGGCCACCGAGTTCCGCGGTGTCACGGAGGTAGACCCTTTTGGCGAGAGTTCCTCATCGCCGCTGGTCCTGTCAGTGGTGGCTGTCACGATTCGACTGTCAGTGGCGGGTGTCACTCTTGGCTCATGACGAACGGTGAACACGCCATCACAGGGGCGGGTATGGATGTGGACTGGGACGCGGAGGCCGGCTCCTTCGACGACGAGCCCGACCACGGCCTGCGCGACCCCGAGGTGCGCCAGGCCTGGGCCTCCCGGTTGCGGTCCTGGCTGCCCGAGCGCCCCTGCGACGTGCTCGACCTCGGCTGCGGCACCGGCAGCCTGTCGCTCCTCGCGGCCGAACAGGGTCACCGGGTCACGGGGGTGGACCGGTCGCCGGCGATGGTCGGCCTCGCCCGCGCCAAGCTCGCCGGGCGGGACGCGGCGTTCCTCGTCGGCGACGCGGCGGCGCCGCCGGTGGGGGAGGAGCGGTTCGACGTGGTGCTCGTACGGCATGTCCTGTGGGCGCTGCCCGACCCGGGCCGTGTCCTACGGCACTGGCGCGGGCTGCTGCGCCCGGGAGGACGATTCGTGCTGGTCGAGGGCGTGTGGGGGTCGACCGTGCCGACGGTCGGTATACCGGCGGACCGGCTCACCGCTCTCCTTGCACCGCTCGCCCGGGACGTGCGCGTGGAGCGACTGTCCGGTGACGCGCGGCTGTGGGGGAAGGAGGTGGACGACGAGCGGTATGCGGTCGTGGCGGGGGTGGCCTGACCAGGGCGGGGCTACTCCAGCAGCCCTCTGAGGCCGACCCCGCGCGCCAGCGCCTCCAGTGCGTCCAGCGCCGATACGGCGGCCGCGGCGGCCTGCGGATCCGTCTGCCCGAGGCCGCTCTCGGCGAACTCGTCCTCGTCCAGGCGGCGTACGTCCGAGCCGTCGGCCGAGCACCACAGGTCCAGGTCGAGGTCCTCGACGACCAGCTCCGCGCCGGACAGCGTGGCCGGGCGGGTGATGTCGCAGTACCAGCCCTTGAGGGCGCCCGTGGCGTCGCGGACCTCCTTGACGGCGTACCAGCGGTCGCGCCAGTAGTGCTCGGTGAAGACGTCGCCCGGCTCGAAGCGGACGAAGCCGAAGTCGCGGACCCCGGCGCCGGACCAGGGGGCGCGGACGGCGATGCGGGTGCCGTCGTCGGAGAGCAGTTCCGCCTCGTAACGGATCTTCGTCCGGCCGCCCTTGACCAGGACCACGTCCAGTAGACGTCCCTGGTCAGCCGAGTTCGCGGACATAGCGCACCTCCGTCGCGCAGATCTCGTAACCGAACCACTTGTTGATCGCGAGCATCGGGCCGTTGCCGGTGTCGTTGCCGGTGAACGCCTCCGTGAGGCCGGCGGCGCGGGCGCGGTGCAGGGCGTCGTTCTTGGCGAGTTTGGCCAGGCCCCGGCCGCGGAAGGCGCGGGCGGTGCCGGTCATGACGGTGCCGTACCGGGTGCCGCCGTCCGTGCGGGCCGCGCTGAAGGCGGCGGGGCGGCCGTCGACGACGGCGACGGAGGTCAGCTCGTGGTTGAGGAGGGGGTGGTTCCAGGTCTCCTCCAGCCAGGCCTCGTAGTCCGTGAACTCGTAGGCGACGTCGCTGGGTTCGTCCGACGCCGTCTCCGCGTCCAGCTCGAACAGTGGGCGTGGATCGTCCGCGAAGTCGGCCGCCGTGCGCAGCTCGACGCCCGGGGGCGGCGTCTGGAGCGGGGGCAGCGTGCCGTGTGCCAGGTCCAGGCGGAGGAAGTGCGCGGAGCGGCCCTCGCGGTAGCCGTGCCGTTCGGCGAAGGCGCGGTTGCCCGGTGCGTCGAGGATCCAGGCGAACAGCCTGGTCGCTCCTCGTTCGGCCAGGTACTCCTCGGCGGTGCGGACCAGCAGGGTGCCCGCACCGCGGCGGGTGCGCTCCGGGTGCACGTACACGTTGACATAGCCCTGGCCGGGATCCGGGCTGTCGTGGACGAGCCCGACCTGCGCCGTGCCGATCACCTCGCCGTCCTCCTCCGCGACCAGCGGCCGGTACTGGGCGTCGGGGTGGATGTGGGCGACGTCGTAGGCGATGGAGTCCGGGGTCACCACGAAGAAGGGCAGGGCGAGGTGCCGGACGTGAGAGAAGCCCTCGACGTCGGCTCGGACTTCGGGACGGAGGGGGCGCACGGTAATAGTCATCACGGCGCACGCTACGGGGGAGATCCGCCGGGGTGCCTCTTATTTTCCGGCAGGTACGGGACAATCGCTGCGTGACCTTGAAGATCCACATCGACGACAGTGCCGCGCCGTACGAGCAGGTGCGGGCGCAGATCTCCGAGCAGGCGCGATCGGGCCTGCTGCCGGTCGGGTACCGGCTGCCGACCGTGCGAGGGCTGGCGCAGTCGCTGGGGCTGGCGGCCAACACGGTCGCCAAGGCGTACCGGGCGCTGGAGAGCGACGGGGTGATCGAGACGCGGGGCCGCAACGGCACGTTCGTGGCCGCGGCGGGCTCGGCCGCGGAGCGTGAGCTGGCGTCGGCTGCGCAGGCGTATGCGGAGAAGGCCCGCAGGCTCGGCCTGACGGAGGCGGATGCGGCGGCGGCCGTGCGGGATGCCCTGCGGGCGGCCTACGGGGAGTAGTCAGCGGCGTGCAGTGATCTCCGGCGTGCGGGTGACCGTGAGGCCCGCTCGCGTCGCCGCCCGCCCGAAGACCACCGCGTCCTCCACCGCCGCCCCGCCCGGGTCGTTGTTGAAGAACGCGTACATGTCCTCGGCGTCGGACCAGGTCGTCGCGATGCGGTCGACCCAGGTCTCCAGGGAGCGTCGGCCGTAGCGGGGCCAGGGGTGGGCGCGGCCCTCGTGGAAGCGGACGTAGCCCCAGTCCGTGGTGCGCCACAGGGGGGTCACCGGGCGGGCCTGGACGTCGGCCCAGCACAGGGCGGCACCCCGGGACTCCAGAACCTTGCGGGTCTCGGATGCCCACCAGGACTCGTGGCGGGGCTCGACCGCGATCCGCGTTCCGGACGGGAAGCAGGCCAGGCAGGCATCCAGGAGGTCGGGGTCGGCGCGCAGGGTCGGCGGCAGTTGGAGGAGGACCGGCCCCAGGCGGTCGCCCAGGCCCGCCGCGTGGGACATCAGACGGTGGACCGGCTCCTCGGGATCCTTGAGGCGCTTGATGTGGGTGAGGTAGCGGCTCGCCTTCACCGCGACCACGAAATCCCGCGGTACCCGGTCGCGCCAGGCCTCGAAGTTCTCCCGTGTCGGCAACCGGTAGAACGCGTTGTTGATCTCCACCGTGGCGAAGTGCTCCGTGTACTCCTCCAGCCACAGCCGCATGGGCACATCGGCGGGGTAGAAGGCACCCCGCCAGTCCTTGTACTGCCACCCCGATGTCCCGACGAACAGGGTCATACGACCATGAAAGCACCGGAGGGCTACAGGTACAGCCCCGCGTCCGCCTCGTCCCGCGGCTCCGGCAGCGACGTCGGGGAGGTGCCCCGCTTGAGCGCGTACAGCTCCGCCAGGGTGGCCCCCTCCCGGCCGACGCCCTCGTCGGTGCCCAGCCAGTTCACCGCCTCCCGGCGCGTGAGCGCCCCCACCTCGATGCGGGCCAGACAGCGGCCGGGGCGGACGACGGCGGGATGGAGGCGCTCCAGGTCCTCGTTGGTCGTCACGCCGACCAGGACGTTGCGGCCCTGGCCCAGCAGGCCGTCCGTCAGGTTCAGCAAGCGCGACAGCGCCTGGCCCGCCGTGTGCTTCGCCTCGCCGCGGATCAGCTCGTCGCAGTCCTCCAGGAGCAGCAGCCGCCAGCGGCCCTTGCCCG
This sequence comes from Streptomyces regalis, assembly GCF_001509475.1. Classification (GTDB taxonomy): domain Bacteria; phylum Actinomycetota; class Actinomycetes; order Streptomycetales; family Streptomycetaceae; genus Streptomyces; species Streptomyces regalis. The sequence goes on along the minus strand of NZ_LLZG01000069.1, from coordinate 125,993 downwards.
TCGAGTCCTCCTCGCCGATCGCGATGTCCATCAGGTAGCCGACGTCGCTGAACAGCCTCTCCGGGTCCAGGACGCAGTCCACCTGGCACCAGTCCCGCCAGGAGCGGGCCAGCGTCCGCAGCGCCGACGTCTTGCCCGTGCCCGGCGGGCCGTGCAGCAGGAGCAAGCGGCCCGCGATGTCCTCGGGCGTCGTCTTCATCAGGCGGTCCATCGCGTCCGCGACCGGCGCGGTGTAGTTGGCCCGAACCTCGTCCCAGGTGCCCGCCGAGATCTGCCGGGTGGTGCGGTGCGGGCCGCGCCTGGGGGAGACGTACCAGAAGCCCATGGTCACGTTCTCCGGCTGCGGCTCGGGCTCGTCCTCCGCGCCGTCCGTGGCCTCGCCCAGCACGCGCGCGGCCAGCTCCTCGCTGGTCGCCGTCACCGTGACGTCGGCGCCCCGGTTCCAGCGGGAGATCAGCAGGGTCCAGCCCTCGCCCTCCGCCAGCGTCGCGCTGCGGTCGTCGTCGCGGGCGGCGCGCAGCACGCGGGCGCCCGGCGGCAGGAGCGTCGCCCCGGACCGTACGCGGTCGATGTTCGCCGCGTGCGAGTACGGCTGCTCGCCCGTCGCGAAGCGGCCGAGGAACAGCGCGTCGACGACGTCGGACGGCGAGTCGCTGTCGTCGACGTTGAGCCGGATCGGCAGAGCGTCGTGTGGGTTCGCAGACATGCGGCCATGATCCGTCACGCGGCGGGCCCGTGCACCCGCTTTCCGTGGTCCATCCCGCCAACGGGCCATGCCTGGGGCCAGGGCCCGGCCCGACGCGTGCCGTGCCCGAAGCTTCCGTGGTATCCCCTCCGTCCTGTTGCAGGACCGTGTAGTTGCGAAACCCGCCCGAGCGGCTGTCACCCCCGTTACCGTTGTCCTTGATGGGACGTCATGGGTGGAATTCGGGGGCACGGCGGTGGCGGCTCACCGCGCTGCTCGGCGTGGGCGCGACGGCTCTGGCCCTGATCGTGACCCTCCTCGCCACACTTCCGGGCAACGGCGTGAACACCGACGGCACCTCACGCGACGGCGACAAGGTGCACGGCACCCCGACCGCCACGCCGGACGCCACAAAGCCGGAGGTGGGCTGGGGGTTCACCCACACCCAGCACAGCGCCGACGAGGGCGCCGCCGCAGCCGTGAAGCGCGTCGAGGGGCGGCTCGCGGACGCCGGGGGACTGCCGCAGATCCAGCACATCATGGGCTGGGGAGCGAACAACCCCGAGCCGGTCAAGGGGCGTTACGACTTCGAGGACATGGACCGGCGCATCGACTTCATCCGCGCCTCCGGCAGCACCCCGGTCGTCACCCTGTGCTGCGCCCCCGACTGGATGAAGGGCGGCAAGGCCGGCGTCGACAACACGAACTGGAGCCAGGCCGCGCTGGAGACGGCGCCCGAGCCCGAGCACTTCGAGGACTTCGCCGCGCTGGCCGTGACCGTCGCCAAGCGCTATCCGGACGTACGGCACTTCATCGTCTGGAACGAGTTCAAGGGCTTCTGGAACGACGCCGAGGGCCGCTGGGACCACGAGGGCTACACCCAGCTGTACAACCTCGTCTACAAGGCGTTGAAGAAGGTCAACCCGGAGATCATGGTCGGCGGGCCCTACCTCGTGATGGACAGCGTCGACCCGCGCGCCGAGGAGGCCTCGACGGCCCTCACCGGCCCTTGGGGCGCCCTGGACCAGCGCACCGTCGACGCCTTCGCGTACTGGAACGAGCACAGGACCGGCGCCGACTTCGTCGTCGTGGACGGCTCCAGCTACACCCGGGACGACGAGCTGCTGCCCGACGAGTTCACGGCCACCGACAAGTTCACGGACGTAGGACAGTGGGTGCGGCGGCAGACCGGTGACCTGCCGCTGTGGTGGGCCGAGTACTACGTCGAGCCCGCCGACGGCAACGACGACCGCAAGGGCTGGTCCGAGTCTCGCCGCGTCGCCGTCCAGGCCGCCGGACTGATTGCGTTGGCCGAGGGCGGCGCCTCCTCCGCCTTCTACTGGAACCCGGAGGAGGAGACGGGCACCGAGTGTGCCGGCTGTCTTTGGACGCCGACCGACACCGCGGGGGGCGGCGAGAAGCTGCCGATGTACGACCTGGTCTCCCGGTTCGGCAAGGAGTTCCGGCCGGGCACCGAGTACAGGAAGGTGTCCGTGGACAAGCCCGAGGTCCGGGTTCTGGGCACGAGCAAGGTGGTCCTGGTCGTGAACACCCTGGACCGGCAGACCGGCGCGAAAGTCGACGGCAGGAAGGTCGAGCTGCAGGCGTACGAGGTCAAGTGGCTCAAGCGCTGAGCCACTTGACCGCTGGGTGATCGCCTGCGCGATCGTCTATTTGATCGTCAGGAACCGCTGCACCAATGAAGCCAACAGCACCGCCAGCAGCGGCAGCGAGAACCAGAAGCTGCTCTGCAGCCACCGCAGTTGCCGCACACTCGGCGCCATCGCGACCCTGACGACCTCGCGGGCCATCAGCAGCACGATCAGCGCGAGAGCCGCGAGCCCGCCGACCACCGACCACGGCGTCCAGGTCACCTGCGGCCCGATCGGTCCGGGATCGGCCTTCGGGACTTCACCCGCCGCCTGCTTCTTCAGCGCGTACATCGTCACGTCGGCGTTGACGAAGACCTTCTTCAGCTCCTGCCGCTTGTCCAGGTTCTGGATCAGGCGTGTCTCCCAGGTCGCCGAGTAGCCCACGTCGAGCCGGAGATAGGTGACCTGACCGCGGTTGATCATCAGATACGAGTTCGGGCCCGCGTCCTTGAGCGCCTTCACCAGGCCCGACACCAGCACCGGGTCGGTCGGCGCCAACGTCGGCACGTACGCGACCTTCTCCATGTCCCGCGAGCCCCACGGCATCGCCGGCGTCACGTCGTTGACGGGGTCGCTGCTCAGCCACAGCAGCCGCAGGCTCGGGTCGTCATGGGCGTACACGTACTCCATGGCGGCGACCTCACCGGGCCGCACCCGCTCGAACGGCTCGTTGCCCCAACGGGCCACCAGGAAGCCGCCCATGAGCACCAGGCCCGCCATGAGCGCGGCCAGCGGGGCGAGGCTCACCCGGTCCTTGTCGCGCTCCTTCGCGGTGACGCCGGTGCGCGGGAAGAAGGCGAGACCGGTGAGCAGGGCCGCGCCGGGCAGGGCGAACATGAAGACGCGCAGCGCCATCTCGCCGCCGTACGACTGCATGCCGAAGCCCAGGAACGGCACGAAGGTGAGGACGAGCAGCGAACGCTCCCGGTAGCGGTGGAAGCGCCGCCGCCACCAGCCCCAGCAGGCGAAGGCCATCACACCGCCGGCCAGCAGCACGCGCGTGTACAGCACGAGCTTGTGGGTGGAGCTGCCGCCCTCGATACGGCCGGAGACGGAGGACGACACGTTGCTGCCGACGCCGCCGACCCCGCCGAAGAGTTCGTCGAAGTGCCCGGACCAGTACGGCTCGGCCAGGAAGCCGATCCAGACCGTCACCATGACGCCGAACAGGATGGGCAGGCCCCGCAGTTCGGACTTGCCGATCAGGACGAGCGCCGTCAGCACGCCCAGCATCACGAACGGCGTGAGCTGGTGGGCCGGGACGCTCGCCGCGAACAGGCCCGTCACGACCATCAGCAGGACGGCCCGCTGGCGCCGGTCCGTCGGCTCGACCTCGACCTCGCCGGGCCGCCGCTTCGTCCAGATCACGCCCGGCGCGCGGAACCAGACCAGCAGGATCGCCGCAAACGTCAGATACAGCAGGTAGGTAAAACCCTGCGGCGAGAAGTAGTCCTGGCCCACCCAGCCGCTGAGCACGAAGATCCAGATGCCGGTCCACTTGGCGCGCCAGCTCGCCCGCATCGAGCGCACGAGCAGGAACATCGGGACCAGGTAGAGGAGTTGCATGGCCAGTGGCCACCAGCGGATGACCTCGGTGAGGTCGCTGACCCCGCATGCCTTCGCGGCGAACGCGACCACCGCGAAGAAGCCCGGCCAGCTCCAGCGGGCGTCCAGGTCGGGCACGGCGGACCCGGTGCGGTCGATGTAGTCGAGGAAGCCGAGGTGCTGCCAGGCCGTCGCGAACCGCGGCTCGGTCTCGATCAGCGCGGGCAGGGCGTGCAGCGACACGACCGTCGCGAGCAGGGTGACCAGGAGCAGCGCCCTGTGCTCGCGGCCCAGCCACAGCAGCGAGGCGAACACCACCGCCAGCAGCGCGGCCCCGACCAGCGTGGGCAGCGGCAGCACGGAGATCAGCCCGAGCCCGCCCATCCCGTCCAGATCGCTCTCGCCGAGCCGCAGCGCGGGCACCCAGTACAGCAGCAGCGCGGCGATCAGCAGACAGCCGAGGACGACCCCGAGGCGGGTGGGCAGCAGGCGCTCACGCCAGGTGAGCGAGGGCGCCTCGGGCTGTCGTACGGCCTCTTCGGGCATGGGCGGCTCTTCCCGTACGGCAGCCTCCTGCCGTACGACGGCCTCCTCCCGTACGGCAGCCTCCTCGCGCTCCTCCGGTACGGCCTCGTCGCCCATGCCCGCGTCGAACCCGGCCTCGAACGGCGCGTCCACCTCGGCGGGCCCCAGCGACGCCTCCGAGCCCGGCTCACGGTCCTCGACCGGCAGCCCGACCTCGGGCTTGCGGGCCCAGGCCGGCCGGCGTTCGGGGGGGACCGGCGGGGCGCCGGTGGGCGGCGTACCCGGGCCGGGGCGGACGTCCGGCCGGCGTTCCAGGTGGTCGAAGTCGACGTGGATGCCGAGGGTGAGGGTGTCGGTGTCGAGCGCCCAGCCGGGCATGCGCTTGCGCGCCCCTGCGGGCACCTCGCGCGCCCCCAGGTCGGCGAGGTCACCGTCGGGGGCCGCGTCCTCGGGCACCTCGGCCGACGTCGCCCGCGCGGTCCGGTACAGCTTGGGCGCGGCGATCGCGACGATCACCGCGAGGGAGACGATCTCGGCGACACCGGCGCCGGTCAGGCCCATGCGGGGGAGCAGCAGCAGCGTCAGGCCGAGCACCAGGGCGCACAGCAGGCCCTGCAGCCAGGCCAGTCCGGCGGTGCGGCTCTGTGCGCGCAGGACCGCGAAGTACGTCTCCATGACGACCCGCAGCAGCGCGCCGACGGCGAACCAGCGCAGCAGCGGGGTCGCCGCGTCCGCGTACCCCTGGCCGAAGACGCCGAGGATCCAGGGCGCCCCGAAGAACAGGATCGCGCCGACCGGCACCATGATCCGCGCCATGCGGCGCAGCGCGGCCCGGGTGTTGGCGGCCAGCCGACCGGGGTCGTGCGAGCCCTCGACCGTGAGGGAGGCGCCCATGTTGATGGCGAGCAGATTGACCGTGCCGCCGATCGTGGCCGTGATGTAGAAGTACGCGTTGTCCTCGGCGGAGACCTGCGCGGCCACGATCACCGGGATGAGATAGACCACGGCGAGCGAGAACAGCGAGCCGGTGTAGTCGCCCGCCAGGAACTTCCCGATCTCCTTCAGGGACGGCGGGCGGGCGTGGTCCTCGGTCGCCTCCTCATGGCGCGGCACCAGACGCCGGAACACCAGCCAGCCCAGCGGCAGCACCGACACCGCGATCGCCGCGACCCACGACACGAAGACACCGGCGGTGGGGATCGCCACCGCGAAGGCCACCAGCAGACCCAGCTTCACCGCGGAGAACACGGTGTTGCCGACCGGCACCCACACCGCGCTGCGCAGCCCGGTCAGCACGCCGTCCTGCAGCGTCAGCAGGTTCCAGGCGACGACGGCCACGACGAAGAACAGCCCGCCCCGCGCCCCGTCCAGGAACCGGTACGACGGCCCCCACAGGTCCAGCGTCAGCAGGAACACGCCCGCGGCGAGCGCCACGACCACGCAACTGCCCGCGTACGTCCGGAAGATCAGCCGGAAGCTCCTGCGTCCCGCCACCGGGATGAAGCGGGCCAGCGCGCCCGTCAGCGTCACCGCGGTCAGACCCGCCAGGAACTTCATCGCGGCGATCGCGGCGGAGCCCTGGCCGACCGCGGACTCGGAGTAGTAGCGGGCGGCGGCCAGCCAGAAACCCAGCCCCAGCACGGCGGAGATGCCGGTGTTGATCATCAGGGCGTAGGCGTTGCGGAACAGCTGACTGCCCCCGGAGGGCCCGCCCATGCCGGGCAGGCGAAGCCGGCGCCCCGACTGCTCGGGCGCCGCCGCGTCGGTCGATGCGGGCTCGGTCGTGGTCGTCGTGTCAGACACGGGAACGGATGGCCTTCCGGCGGACCTGTCGGGCTCTGCGGACCACGGCGTACCCCTTGGTCAGGGCGCGGTCCCTGGCGAAGGTGCGGCTGATCGCACGGCCCTCGACCATCCGCTGGAACTCCTCGATGCCGGTGCCTCGGCGCACGGTGAGGCGGGTGAGGGCGTACGGCCCCTGCCGCCGCCGCGCGAGGCCGTTGTTGACGGCGAGCGCCTGGGCGTACCCGGTCTCGTGCACCGCCTCGCGCACCCGGCGGCTGGAGTAGCCGTACGGGTAGGCGAACGAGGCCGGGACGGTGCCGAGTTCGTCGCTGATGATCTCCTTGCACAGGATCAGCTCGGAGCGCAACCGGCCGTCCGGGAGCTGGTCGAGCTGCGGGTGCGTGTGGCTGTGGCCGCCGATCTCGACGTCCGCCTCGGCGAGTTCACGGACCTGGCCCCAGTCGAGCATGGTGTCCAGGCCGCCGCCGGTGTCGTGCGGGCCCTTCAGCCAGCCCGTGGAGACGAACAGCGTGGCCGGGAAGCCGTGCTTGGCCAGCACGGGCAGGGCGTGCCGGTGCACGCCCTCGTAGCCGTCGTCGAAGGTGATCAGCACCGGCCGCTCGGGCAGCGGTTTGCCCGAGCGCCAGCGCGCCGCGAGATCGGCCGTGCGGACCGGAGTCAGGCCCAGATCGCCGATCAGCGCCATCTGCTCCGCGAACGCCTCCGGCGCCACCGACAGATCACGGGTGGCGTCGTTCGGCGCGGTGGAGACGGCGTGGTACATGAGAATCGGCACGCGCGTGTCGCTCATCTGATGCCCCCCTCGCTGCCGGCTTCCCCCTCGCCGGCTTCCCTGTCGGTCCCCGCCACCGAGTACGTAACGCCGCCCCGGCGCGCCCGGACACTCCCGACGACGTACCCACCGGCCGCCGTCAGCACCCCCGCGACGATCGCGCCCGCCCGCCCCGCACCGCCCGGCCGGGCCAGCACGGCGTCCCGCAGCCCGCGCGCCACCCCGGCCGGCAGGACCCGGGTGGTGTACCGGCGCTCCGACTCAAGTCCCTTGTCGGCGCCCACACTTCGGGCCACGAGCGCCTTCGACAGACCTTCGGCGTAGGTACGCGTGCGGAAGTACCGGAAGTGCTCGCGCGCTCCGGGCACCCGGTGGTGGATCACCGCACGGTCGTCGATCAGCAGCACCGCGTCGGGCCTGGCCCGGGTGAGCCGGATGCACAGCTCCGTCTCCTCGCAGCCCAGCGGCAGCCGGTCGCCGTCGCGCCCGATGCCGGAGGCGAAGCCGCCCGCGAAGTCGAACGCCGTACGCCGGAAGGAGGCGTTGCCGCCGAGGACGTTGCGCACCTTCACCCGGCCGCGCGGCAGGCCCCGGTAGGTGCAGCCCACGACCCAGTCGAACTCCTCCGGGAACCAGGCAGGCCGGCGCCCCGACGCCCAGATCGGCTCCGTGCGCCCGCCGACGGCCATGACACGCGGGTCGGCATACCCCGCGGCGAAGTGCCGCAGCCAGTCCCGCTCGGCCACGGCGTCGTCGTCGAGGAACGCGATGACCTCGCCGTACGAGGCGGCGATACCGGTGTTGCGGCCGGCGGACAGGCCGCGGGGGCCCGCGTTGGCGAGCACCCGCACCTCGTCCCCTGCGTCCTTGTACTCCTTGGTCAGCCGCTCCAGGAGCGCCTCGTTGTGGTCGACGACCAGCAGAGTCTCCAATGCCGGATACGCCTGCGCCCGTACCGAGGAGACCGCCGCGAGGATGTCCTCCCAGCGGTCCTCGGTGTACACGCAGATCACGACGGAGATGTCGGGACCGCTCAAGACGCCTCTCCTCGGACCGAGTGACCCGAGTGCACGGAGGGCACCGAGTCGAGCATCGGGGAGTGCGCCTCGGCGCTGCGGCGGCGCAGGGCACGCCGGTTGGAGCGCTCCTTGAGGATCACCTTGAGCACCCGCAGCCCGTCCCGCACGGCCCGCAGATTGCTCGTGCCGTGGATGCGGAGGTACTCGTGGCTGGGTATCTCCTGCACCTTCAGTCCCGCCTTGACGACCCGGATGTTCATCAGGGTCTCCACCTCGAAGCCGGTGCAGTCGAGGTCGATCTTGTCCAGGCAGTGCCGCCAGAACGCGTTGTATCCGTAGCAGAGATCGGTGTAGCGGGCGCCGAACTTGCGGTTGACGGCCGTGCACAGCGCCCAGTTGCCGAGCTTGCGGATCGGCGTCATGTCGTCCGTGCCGCCGCCGTTGGCGAAGCGGGACCCCTTGGCGAAGTCCGCGCCCGAGACCAGCGCGGAGACGTACGACACGATCTCCTGGCCGTCGGCCGAGCCGTCCGCGTCGACCATCACGATGATGTCGCCGGTGGCCGCCTCGAACCCGGTGATCAGGGCATCCCCCTTGCCCTTGCCGCGCTGCCGCACGACCTTGACCTCCGGCCACAGCTCACGGGCCACTTCGACGGTGTTGTCGGTGGAGTTGCCGTCCACCAGGACGACTTCGTGAATCCAGTCCGGAAGCGTCTTGAAGACGTACGGAAGATTCTCGGCCTCGTTCATGGCCGGAATCACCACGCTCACCGGCGGCGCGATGGCCATGTGTGAGGAGACAGGGCGGTACTTTCCGGCTGTTGACGGATCTTGTTCGGCAACCGCCGGGCGCAGAACAGAACTCATGAGTCTGGTCCCTCTCGTCCGGTGGACCGCCCGCCCCTGGGCGGCCCGGCTCTTTGTCCGGTTCGAAAGGGGGGTTCTCACTCACGGCACGGACAACTGTCTCTCCGTGTACGTGTAGTGAGCTGGCAAATCTGGCCGACCACCGGGAAAACGGCAGCCGGTCGCGCGGCACGACTCGGTCACACATGCGGACACCGTCACCGAGCACCCCCCTACCGCGCTCCGCGCCGGGACTGTCGCGGTCCTTGAGCCCTCCCCTAGAGCCGCTTCGACAGTCCGATTGCGCGTGAGATGTACGACGGTATTGATGATTGAGCCTGTATGGCAAGAGCTGGAACGAGCCCTCACGTTTTTGTTGGTTTGACCGGAGTTACCTGCCTACCGAGCGGATCTTCCCCATACGTTTCAGGAGCCGGTCCGCCGGTTCGAAGAGCTCCGGCCGGGTCTGCACGGTGTTGCGCAGCGCCCGGACCGGGGCACGGCGTGCCCGGTGTCCGAACGCGACCGGGTGACGCCGGGTCACCCACCCCTCCGACACCATCAGCTCGCGTGTCTTCAGGGAGTCCTTGTATTCCTTCTGCCCCCGGCCGAGATCCAGATAGGCGATGCCGTCGGCGGCGGCCGCCTCGGCCATGCGCAGATGCAGGACCAGGCCCGGCGAGTACTTCGAGAACGCCGGGTCGTAGGCCGGGAACCAGCAGGCCAGCACCCGCTCGGTGTGCAGCCCGAAGTGCGCGGCGACCGGCTTGCCGTCCGCGTACAGCACCGACAGGATCCCCGCGAACGGCTCGGAGCGCGTGTGGAACAGCTGCTCCACGAGCCGGGTGATCCACTCGTGCGCGAAGCGGTCGCTGCGCCCGGTCCTGCGGTACTGCGCGGACTTCCAGGCCATCAGCGTGCGCAGCGCGGCCGGATCACGCTCGTCGTGCACATACCGCACGCCCTCGTGGTCCCGGCCCAGCTTGCGCTCCTTGGCGAGCGTCGTCCGCGTGAACTTCGGTGACTGCTCGCGGAGTTGCTTCAGATACGCCTCGTACCCCTGGTCGACGTCCATGACCGGGGACGGGAACGTGCCGGAGGCCCCCGCCTCGAACGCCGCCTGGCCCTCCACCAGGTGGTCGAACTCCCAGACGGCGAGCCCGCACGCCTTCAGCAGCTCCCGGGCCTCCCAGGTGAAGCCGGGCCGGTGCACCAGCCCCTGGGCGTCCGAGACACCGAGGCCGATGGCCCGGCCGACACCGGCCGCCGTCCGCTGGAACGGGAAGAACGCGGTCGGCTGGCCGCTCTCCCGTACGACCGCGATCCGCACCCCGCGCCGGCAGCGGCCGACCGCGAGGGCGAACTCGGGGGACAGGAAGGGGTTGCCCAGCTCGGGCGAACCCTGCAGATGGGCCTTGGACTGCATCGATGTCCACGCCGCCCGGTCGGCGGAGCTGAGCTCGCCGGGACGGTACACGCTGATGTCCACGTCAGTCAGTCCGCCTTCGCGTCGTACGGCCGCGCAGCCGCCGCAGCAGAACCAGCAGGAGAATGACGGCGCTGATCGCGGTCACGGCCACGATCCCGCCGCGTACCGACCACCGGTGCACGGCGAGCATGCCCTGGGTCACCAGCATGTTGACGACGACCGCGCCCGCAACCGCGGCGACGGTCCGGCCGAAGGGTTCCAGCCCGCGCAGCGCGGCGGCGATCGCCGCGGCCGGTGCGGCGAGCAGGAAGAACAGCGTGAACGGGCCGCGCAGCGGCGAGCCCGAGTCGACCAGCGCGACCACCGCGCCGAATCCCCCCACCGCCGTGGCGGCGCCCGCGAGCAGCGGCGTCAGGTCCCTCCCCGGTCCTGGCCGCGCACGCTCGGTGTCCTGAGCCTCGGCTCTGGATGAAGCTGTCTTGATACGTAAGGTCTGCATTGGCGACTTTGCCCCCCGAAGCGCCGGATGCCGGGCTTCAATGTGGCTCAGCTCCGTGGGGGCCGTCAAGACGTACCCCGGAGACGGCGGGCGTCTCCGGGGAACGGTTTGCTCAGATCGTGCGGTGTGCTGTTACGGGACGAGCTTCAGCAGCCGGTTGGGCGAGCCGCTGCCGGGGCTGGTGACCACGTTGGCGGTGGCGCCGCTCGTCAGGGCCGAGGCGACCGCGGCCGGGGAGGCCGAGGTGTGGCCCGCCAGGTAGACCGCGGCCGCGCCCGCGACGTGCGGGGTGGCCATCGACGTACCGGAGATGGTGTTCGTCGCGGTGTCGCTGGTGTACCAGCCCGCCGTGATCGAGGAGCCGGGCGCGAAGATGTCCAGGACCGAGCCGTAGTTCGAGTAGCTGGCCCGGGCGTCCGAGCTGGTGGTGGCGCCGACCGTGATGGCCTCGGTGACCCGGGCCGGGGAGGTGGACGAGGCGTTGGTGGAGCTGTTTCCGGCCGCGAGGGCGTAGGTCACGCCGCTGGAGATGGAGTTGCGCACGGCCGTGTCCAGAGCGGTGGAGACGCCGCCGCCGAGCGACATGTTGGCGACCGAGGGACCCGAGTGGTTCGCCGTCACCCAGTCGATGCCCGCGACCACGCCCGCCGTGGTGCCCGAGCCGCTGTTGTTCAGCACCCGGACCGCCACGATCTTCGCGCTCTTGGCGACGCCGTAGGTCGAACCCGCGATCGTGGTGGCCACGTGGGTGCCGTGACCGTTGCCGTCGGAGGCGGTGGTGTCGCCGTCGACGGCGTCGTAGCCGTAGGAGGCGCGGCCGCTGATCTGCTGGTGCGTGATGCGGACGCCGGTGTCGATGACGTACACCGTCACGCCGCTGCCCGCGCTGTCCGGGTAGGTGTAGGTGCCGGAGAGCGGAAGCGAGGTCTGGTCGATGCGGTCCAGGCCCCAGGGGGCGCTGGACTGCGTGGCGTCCATCGTGACGCGCTGGTTCTGCTCGACCGAGGCCACCGCCGGGTCGGCGGCGAGTCTCTTGGCCTCGGTCGCGGAGAGGGTGGCGGCATAGCCGTTCAGCGCGGTGCCGAACGTCTTGTTCACCGAGCCGCCGTACTCCTTGATCAGGCTCTTGCCCGCGCTCGAGGCGGCCTTGAGGTCGGCACTCTTCTTGAGCGTGACGATGTAGCTGTCCTTGATCGCCGTGGGGGAACCGGCGGCCAGGACCTTGCCCTCGGCCGGGGCGGCCTGGGCGGGCAGGGACGTGAGTCCGCCGACGAGGGCGGCGGTCGCCAGGCTGGTTATCGCGGCGAACCGGAACTTCTTGCTACGCAGTTGTGCCATTACGAGGGAGTCCTCCTCCTGGCGGCGCGCAGGGGTGGTGCGCGCACATGTGGGGGGTGCGCGCGTCCTCGCACGCACGGCCCGGAACGTCGCGTTCCCGTTCCAGGCCGAGGTAAAGGATCTGTGCTCCAGGCATGAAGAACAAGGGAGTTGACGGTCTGTCAACAAATCTGTCATGAACACGAAATCAGACGCATAGTGAACCCATAGGTTGAGGCCCGTGATGACCGGAAAAGTCTTGGCATGGACACTTCCCGTCAACACGCGTAGTTGGTACGACGGTTATGGCAGTGATCCTGCTATAGGGAGGTTCCATGAGACGTTCCCGACTTTCCGTATACGTCGCCTCGTTCCTTCTCGCCGTCGGCACCGCCCTCACCGGGGCCGCCGCCGCGCAGGCCGACGACACCGCCGCAACCGGCGGCTATGTGGCCCTCGGCGACTCCTACTCCTCCGGCCTCGGCGCGGGCAGCTACGACAGCGCCAGCGGCGACTGCAAGCGCAGCGCGAGGGCGTACCCGTCCCTGTGGGCCGCCGCGAACTCACCCTCGTCGTTCGACTTCACCGCCTGCTCGGGCGCTCGTACGAGTGATGTCACGGCCAGTCAGCTCGGCCCGCTCAGCTCCACCACCGCGCTCGTGTCCATCACGATCGGCGGCAACGACGCAGGCTTCGCCGACATCATGACGACCTGTGTGCTCCAGTCCGACAGCGCCTGCGTCTCACGGATCAACACCGCGAAGGCGTTCGTCGACTCGACGCTGCCCGGCAGGCTCGACACCGTCTACACGGCCATCCGGACCAGGGCCCCGTCCGCCCATGTGGTCGTGCTCGGCTACCCCCGCTTCTACAAGCTGGGCGCGTCCGGGTGCCTCGGCCTGTCCGAGACCAAGCGGAAGGCGCTCAACGACGCGGCCGACTACATCGATGCCGCCACCGAGAAGCGCGCCCTGGACCACGGGTTCACCTTCGGTGACGTGCGGCCCACCTTCACCGGGCACGAGATCTGCTCCGGCAGCTCATGGATGCACGCCGTCAACTGGCTCAACATCCCGGAGTCGTACCACCCGACGGCCGCGGGCCAGTCGGGTGGTTATCTTCCGGTGCTCAGCAGCGTGGCCTGATCCCCTACGAGCTCGGTGACACGGAAGGCGATGGCGAGACCCCGCCCGTCGGGGTCTCCGTCACACAGGTCACCGAGAACGGCACCGAGTTGGACTTCGTCTCCACCGGGTCGCGGACCTCGACGCTGATCTCGTTCTCGAACGTCCCGCTCTCGTCGTACGTCGTCACGAACGCCCTGTCCTGCTTGGTCCGTCCGCCGCCCTCCGGGAACGACAGGGTCTTCCAGCCCTGATCCATGACCTCGCCGTCCTCGGACACCCAGCGATAACTGACCTCGGCCGGCAGCCGGCCCACCGTGAACGTCGCCGTGAAGGACGGTGCCTGGCCGCTCGGCGGCGGACAGGAACCCGAGTACACCGTGTCGGCCCCCGCCAGCGTCACCCGCACCGACTGCGGCGGCGGAGCGGTCGTACGGCTGCTGCTCGGGCTCGGCGTCGGGGTCCGGTCCCCGCCGGTGGTGTTCTCGTCCTCGGTCTGGGAAGTCGTGTTCCCCGTCGGGCCCGTGGGGTTTGCGCCCCCCTCGTTCCCGCCGCCTCCTCCGCGGTTGAGGAGGGCGTACGTCAGCCCCGCCACGGCCAGTGCGACCGCGATGACACCCGCGATCAGGGCCACGGCGGCCCGGCGGTTGCGTTCGGGGCGGACGGGGGCGGTGTCCCGGGCGGAACCGGCCGCAGATGTCGGCCTGGTCGGTCTGGTCGGCCCGGGCGGCGGAACGGGGGACGTCGGGGCGGTCGGCGCCGGGTGGGCCGCGATCGTCGGCGTGTAGGGAGTCGCCCGAACGGTGCCCGCGCGCGGCGTCCCTCCCGCGCCGACGATCCGCAGGTCCTGCTCGGCCTGCCCGGCCGGCAGCCGCTCGGCCGGGTCCTTGCGGAGCAGCCCCTCGATGACGGGGGTGAGCGGACCGGCCCGGCGGGGAGGCGGCAGCTCCTCGTCGACGATCGCGCGCAGGGTGCTGAGCGGGGTGTCCTGGCGGAAGGGGGAATTGCCCTCCACGGCCGCGTAGAGGAGGACCCCGAGCGACCACAGGTCGGACTCCGGGCCGGGCGTGCGGCCCAGCGCCCGCTCCGGGGCGAGGAACTCGGGGGACCCGATGACCTCGCCGGTCATCGTCAGCGCGGAGCTGCCCTCGACCATGGCGATCCCGAAGTCGGTCAGGACGACCCGGCCGTCGTTCGACATCAGCACGTTGGCCGGCTTCACGTCCCGGTGCAGCACCCCGGCCTCGTGCGCGGCCCGCAACGCGGCCAGCACCTCCGCGCCGATGTGCGCGGCGCGCTGCGGGCTCAGCGGGCCCTCGGCGTCCAGGAGCTCGGCCAGCGAGATACCGCGGACCAGCTCCATCACGATCCAGGGTCTGCCGTCCTGCGTCGCCACGTCGTACACCGTCACGACATTGCGGTTGGCGACCCGCGCCGCCGCCCACGCCTCGCGCTCCAGCCGGGCGTACATCCGCTCGACCTCAGGGCCCGGCAGCCCGTGCGGCGCGCGCACCTCCTTGACGGCGACCTCGCGGTGCAGCAGCTCGTCGCGGGCCCGCCACACAGTGCCCATGCCGCCCTCGCCGAGCGGGGACAGGAGGCGGTAGCGGCCCGCGATCAGACGTTCACTGCCAGATTCTTCGGACACGGGCGTCCCCCATTCGCAGCCGTGCGCATTCTTCACAAAAGTAGCTCAGCCGAGTGCGGATGCCGCCCCCTGGAGAACCAATCCGGCCCCGATCAGTACGACGAGTACCGCGGATCCCAGTGGTGCGGTCCTGCGGACGAAGACCGTCAGGGGGTGGGCCGTCCAGCGGGGCTGCTTGTCCAGCACCCGCGTCACACCGGTACCCAGCCTCACGACGGCGAACCCGGCCGCGGTGAGGGTGAGCGCGAGTCCGACGCCGTACGCGACGACGAGCAGCAGCCCGAACCACGCCTTCCCGAGAGCCGCCGCGCCGACGAGCACGACGACCGCGGAGGGACTGGGCACGAGCCCGCCGGCGAAGCCGAGGAGGATCGTGCCGCGGAGGGTGGGGGCGGTGGAGTGGGTGTGGGTGAAGCCGTTGTGGGTGTGGGTGAGCAGGCCGCGGGTGTGAGTGTGACCGGGGGCGTGGTGGTGGTCGTGGTGGTCTGCGTGGGCGTGCGCTCGGACGCGGTCCGGCGCGGGTGCGGGGGCCTCCGTCGCGGTGGGGGTGTGCGCGGCGACCAGGACTGGTTGACGGTCGTGGGCGTGGTCGGTCTCGTGGGTGTGGGTGTGGTCGTGGGGGTGGTCGTCGTGATCGTGCGAGTGTCCGGGCCCGTGCGGATGATCGTGCCCGTGAGAGTGCCCGTGCCCGTGGGGGTGTCCCTGCCTGCGGATGTACCAGGCCCGGCGTACGAGGGTCGCGCCCGCCGCGATCACCAGGGCGCCGCTTGCGATGCCCAGCCAGGTGATCACCGAGGGTGCCGCCGCTGAGCCGGCCGTGACCAGGAGGCCCAGGGCGACCACGCCCAGGGTGTGCGTGACCGTCACCGAGGCGGCCAGGGGCAGGACGTCCTTCATGCGGGCCCGGCCGCCGCGGGCCGCCGCCACCGCGGCCATCAGGGTCTTGCCGTGTCCCGGGGCGAGCGCGTGCATCGCGCCGAGGAAGACCGCGATGACCAGGGCGAGGGCGGCGAAGCCGACGGTGAGGTCCTGGCGGGAGACCAGGCCGTCCAGGGCACGCGTCCAGCGGTCGGCGCCACGCGGCAGGACGGAGGAGGCGGGGGCGTTCCGCTCCGCCTCGGCCAGGGCCGGTCCGCCGGGGCGCACGCGCACGGACGCTGTCCTGGTGTCGGCCGGAGAGGAGAGCAACTCCTCGGGGTACTCGGTCAGTTCGCGGGAGACGGACTCCTTCGGCACGTCCGAGGCGGCGAGTGTCATACGGTCGCCGCGCGCAGTGATCTCCCGCCAGCCGGGGCCGGACTGCGCGCCCGCGCTGCGGAAGCCGAGGGCGACCGAGGCGTCCTCGGGGACCGGCGCCGTCAGCCGGCACTCCACGCGGAGGGTGTCGAGCCCCGCCTGACCGGGCCGCACGCGCGCGTGGCTGCTGTTCAGCGTCAGAGCGACCGTACGGCCGTCCAGGGTGACCTCACTGCCCTGCGCGGCCTTCACGCAGCGCTGCCGGGCCCACTCCGTCATGCCGCCCGACTTCTCGATGTCCGGCTTGGCCTGCGTCGCCGGGATCTCGGCGAGGTCCTCGACGTGGTGGACGCGCAGTTCGCCGGGGGCGGCGACGAGGCCGTCGTAGCGGTTGACGGTGAAGTTGCCGAGGGGGTGCGCGCTCGCGGGAGGGGAGGGGAACAGCGCGAGCGCGCAGGCCGCCGTGAGGACGGCGGCACAGGAGGCGAACAGACGACGAGGGGTCACTTGGCCGCCTCCGGGTCCTTGAGTGCCGTACGGGCTTCGCGGGCGCCCAGTGGTGAGAAGCCGGGGTTCAGCTTCAGCGCTGCCTGGAGGTGCTCGCGGGCGTCCTTCGCGTGGCCCGTGGCGCGCTCGGTGATCCCGCGGTGGTACAGGAACGCGGCGTTGCGGTAGCCGGTGGCCGTGGCCCTGCGGGCGTAGGGGAGGGCTTCCTCGTCCTTGCCGTTGACGTGCAGCGCCCAGGCGAGGGCGTCCGCTGTGTGCACGGTCCGGCGGCGCTCCCACTCGGCGCGGGCGGCGCGCAGGGCGGAGGCCTTGTCGCCGTGGTCGGCGGCCGCGAGGGCGGTGTCGAGGTCGGCGTTGACGCCGTTGGCGCGGGCGAGGGCCGTCCAGGCGTCGACGAGGGCGTACTGGTCGTCGGCCTTGACCTGGTCGCCGGCCGCTTCGTACAGCTCGCCGAGTTCGACGAGCGGGCCGGGGAGGGGGTACCGGGAGACGACGTCCTTCAGGCCCTCGAGTGCACCGGCCCTGTCCCCGCTCGCGGCCTGTGCGCGGGCGCGGCCTTCGAGGGCGGGGACGTAGTTCTCGTCGGCGGCCAGGGCGCGGGCGTAGTGGGTGAGGGCCGTCTCGTAGTCGCCCTGGTTCCAGGCGAGTTGGCCGAGCTGGGTGGCGACGTAGGCGATGTCGCCGGGCGTGACAGCGGAGGAGAGCGCCTGGTTCAGCACGCGCTCGGCCGTGCGGACGTCGCCGTGCAGCTCGCGTACGTACGCGTACCGCGTGAACACCGGGATGCCCGGGCGGCGGTCGTCGGCGGTGTCGGCGGCCTTGGCGGCGTCGGCGTAGCGGCCGAGTTCGACGAGGGCGTCGACGCGGGTGCACAGGGCGCGTTCGCTGTACGGGTTCACCTTCAGGGCCTGGTCGGCGTGGTTCAGGGCGTTCTCGAAGTCGTGCCGGGCCGCGGCGAGGGCGGCGCGGCCGGCGAGGGCCTGGTCGTTGTCGGGTTCGATGGAGAGGGAGCGCTTGAAGGCCTGGTCGGCCTGGGGGTAGCGGGAGGGGTTGCCCTTGGTGCGGGCCTGTTCGACGTAGGCGAGGCCGAGGGTCGACCAGCTGCTGAAGTCCCTTGGCTGGGCGCGGAGGTGAGCCTGGAGGGAGGAGATGCCGGCGTCGAGGTCGCCGCTTGCGAGCAGGGCCGGGGAGACGGCGGCGGATGCGGCTTCGACGTTCTGGCCGGTGTTGTCGCGCAGGGCGCCGAAGGCGATGGAGCCGGCGGTGAGGGCTACGGCCAACAGGGCGGCGCAGCCGGCGAGGTGGAGGGCGTGGCGGCGGCGGGCGGATGCGGCGGCGCGGCGTACGGCGGCGACGCGCTCATCCGTGGTTTCCTCGCCCTCGCCGCCCCTACCCGTCCCGTCCCTGGGGGTTGCCGCCCCCAGACCCCCGCTTCGGCCCTGAACGGGCCTCGTCCTCACATGCCGGACGGGCTGGGACAGTGCGGCCCTCACTCGTCGCACGGCGGCAACGCGGTCGCTGGTCTCCTCGTTCTCCGGTGCGCTGTCGTTCGTACGCGGGGCCATGCCCTCTCCTCGATCGGCGTGCGGCGGCGCGGCCCGCGCCGTGGGGGATGAGTACTTCGCGGGCCGCGCCAGCTGACAGGGGCGGTGATCCCGCCCGTGGGGGAAGGGCTTAGTACGCCCGCTCCCGCATCCGGCGCCACCACGCCAGACCCCCGCCGATCAGCAGGACCCCGATGGCGCCCGCGCCTGCCGACCCGGCGATCAGGGTCATGTTGTCGGTGCTGCCGGAGGCGCCGGCCGGCTGGAGCGCGTCGCCGAGCTGGCTGCGGACGTCGGTCTCGCCGTCCGTGCCCTTGGCGAGCGGGCCGCGGGAACCCTCGGTCGGCAGGGCGACGTACGGGAAGGCCTTCTCGAAGTCCTTGTCGTTCTTGTCGACCGCGTCGCCCAAGTCGTTCTTGGCGCCGAGCAGTTCACCCTCGACGACCTGCAGCGAGGCGTCGATCACGTCATCGGTGAGGCGACGGCCGTTCGGGAAGCCCGCGGTGTCGCCGTCGAGGACGCCGAGCCGCTTGGGTTCGGCGGCCGGCTTGATCGAGGTGTTCAGGCGCAGCATCTCCGACGGTGTCACGTGCGGTGGCTGGTTGAGGTCCTTCACGCCCTTCAGGAAGACGTCCACCAGGTCGTTGCGCGGCTCGTCGGGGGCCGGGATCTTGTAGATCGCCTCGATGAGCTTCGGCAGCTCGGGGTTGGTGACGTTCTTCAGGAACTGGGCGTCGTCCCAGGGCGAGGACGCGTTGAACTTGTCCTTGTCCTTGAGGGGGTTCACCACCTCGTTCACCAGCGGGTTGCCCAGGCGCGAGACCTGCTCGTAGTAGCCCTTGGCGTTCTGGCGCTGCGTCGTCGACCAGATGCCCACGATCGGCTGGTCCGCCGACTCGGCGATCATGTGGGTCGGGACCTGCAGGGCGATGGAGTTGACGTTGTAGCCCTTGAGCGTGTCGTTGCCGACCTCGGAGAGGTTCCCGCCGTAGAGGAGGTCGAAGACCCGCAGATCGAGGAAGAACGGGTCGTCGGCCTGACCGGCGAACGACGTGGTGCCGCCGTGGAGTTCGTGGACGGCCTGGTCGCGCAGCTTGGTGTAGTCCGGCATGGACGCCTTGCCGACGTTCGACGGCGCCACCGGGATGTCGTTGGCGATCTTCGTCTTCGACACCAGCTTCTGCTTCTTCAGCTTGATCAGCTCGATGTCGTACGTCTGCGTGATGTTGAGGTCCTTGTCGTCGAGGCTCTCGACCGGACCCGTGTTGTACAGGAACGTCTTCTTGTTCTTGATGTGCGTGTCGAAGGTGAAGCGGTAGAGCAAGTCGCCCTGAGCGTCACCGTTGTTGTCGATGTGGATGTCGTACTGCGCGTCCTCGGCGAACGTGAAGAAGTTCGGACCGCCGGCCGGCTCCTCGAACGGGATCCAGTTCCCGATGATCGTCGTCGTGTCCGGCTTGTCCGGGCTGACGAACGCGTACACGTCCGTGTTGTCGTACTGCGGCGTCCCCGAGATCAGCGGGGCCTCCCGGTGGCTGGAGGCGGAGGCCGCCCCCGGTGCCAGCGCGGCGACGCCGGCGGCTGCGAGCCCCCCGGCGGCCAGCGCACCACATACGAGGGTCGCGAGGCCCCTGCGTCCCGCACCGCTCCTGGAATTAGGTGTCATGCCGTCCGTCCTCAGTGCCAACTTGCCTGACGAACCCGATTCGGAGCCGTCGCCAGGGTGGATTGGTCGAATCCCAAGCGTTCTTACGGAGGAACTGAAAAGTTGTTTCATCGGCGGGCCACCCGCGTTTTCGGCGCGCTGATCCGTAACCCCATCCGGAGGTGGGTTCGTTGCGAATGCCTCGTGGGACGAGACGGCCGCGCTGCGGTCTGGCCGGAGGGGGAGACGAGTTGGAGGCGGACGAACTGCTGGTGCTCGTGGCGGGCGGTGACCAGAAGGCGTTCGAGGAGCTGTACGGGCTGGTCTCCGGGCCGGTGTACGGGCTCGTACGGCGTGTGGTGCGCGACCCCGCCCAGTCCGAGGAGGTGGCCCAGGAAGTGCTGCTCGAACTGTGGCGGTCCGCAGCGAAGTTCGACCCCGGCCGGGGCAGCGCCCTGTCCTGGGTCCTCACCCTCGCCCACCGCCGCGCCGTCGACCGGGTGCGCAGCGCCCGCGCGGCCGGCGAACGCGAGCGGCGCGAGGCGCTGCGCGCGAACCACCCGGCCTTCGACCACGTCACCGAGGAGGTCGAGGCGGGCCTCGAGCGTGAGTGGGTGCGCCGCTGCCTCGACCGGCTCACCGCCCTGCAGCGCCAGTCCGTCACCCTCGCCTACTACGACGGCTACACGTACCGTGAGGTGGCCGAGCGGCTCTCCCTGCCGCTGGGCACGGTCAAGACCCGGATGCGCGACGGACTCACCCAGCTGCGCAAGTGCCTGGGAGGTGTTGCGTGAGCTTCGCCGACCGACTGCTGCGGCGCGCAGACCTGCACTCCCTCGCCGCCCCTTACGCCCTCGACGCCCTGGAGCCGGCCGAGCGGCTCCGCTTCGAGAAGCACCTCAAGACCTGTGACAGCTGCGCCGCCGAGGTGCGGGCCCTGTCCGAGGACGCCGTCCGCCTCGCCTGGTTGACGGCCGCCCCGCCGCCGGCCGCGATGCGCGACCGGGTCCTGGCCGCCGTACGCACGACCCCGCAGGAGTCCGCCGGGTGGGAGTCGGCACGCGCGCGTGCGCCCCAGCTGCCGCCGCATGTGTGGGGCGCCCAGCCGCCGCCGCGCACCCGTGCGCCCAGGACACGCCCCTTGCTCGTGCCGTTCGCCACCGCCACGGCCGCGGCGGCCCTCGTCGTCGCCTCCCTCTTCGCCGTACAGGCCGACAAGACGCAGGATCAGCTGGATGCCCAGCAGGCCCAGGCAAGTGAGATCGCTAACGTTCTGGCGGCACCCGATGCCCGGGCAGCCGCCGGCGAGGACGCGCAGGGGCGGACGATCGGAGTGGTTGCCTCCGCATCGGAGGGGCGTGCCGTCGTCACTCTGAGCGGCTACGGCGAGCTGCCGAGCGGCCGGGTGCACCAGCTCTGGCTCATGCGCCCCGATGTGCAACCGCGCTCCCTGGGGCTCTTCGACGCCGACACGCCCTTGGTCGCGTCCGGTCTCGACAAGTCCGCGACGTCACTGGCTGTGACCGTCGAGCCTGACGGAGGCTCACCGCAACCCACCAGCCAGCCGGTTGTCCAACTCGCCCTGAAATCGGTTGGATTCGGAGAGTAATCAGAGATGGGTCGTCAACCCCCTTACGGGGAAGGTGAATCCTGTGACCGCGATACACGCGTGCCCCACCGGGGCGATAGGGTTAACCTGCCCGGGCCGGGTGGACTCGTACGGGTGGGGAGTGACATGGATCAGATAACAGTGCGCAGCAGGGCCAGGGTCCCTGCGATCACCTGCGGGAGCAGCGCGACCAGTTCGCGCCTCGACCGCCATCTCTCGGTGCTGGCGGGTCCCGCCGTGCCGCAGACGGAGGCGGCCGAAGCGACCTCGCTGATGCGTGAACTGACCACTCGTGACAAGACGCACGAGCGCAGCGACCGCGGTGCGCGGGTTCGCCGTGTCTCGCTCTTCGCCCCGCTGCGTCGGCTCCGCCGTTCGCTTTTCGGCGGGCGCTGAGTCGCACCGGCGTTCCTGGAGAACGCCTTCGAGGGCCCGCGCTCGACATGCCACGCCGTCCCGACGCCGTACTGCGTTGTCGCCGTCCGTCATCCCCACGGCACGCAGCGGCGCCCCGGCTTGTTACCCGAGCGCGGGCGTAACCCCCACCCCCCACTGAGTTTTCCGGCTTTCTCAGTCTTCCGGCTTCATCGTCACCGCTCGCCGTGTGCGTACCGGCGCACGGCGAGCGGCGCGAACACCACGATCAGTACGGCACACCAGGCGAGCGCCCCGGCGACGGGATGGGCGACCGGCCACGCGGCACCATCCGGTACGGGCGCGTTGCCGAAGAGGTCCCGCAGGGCCGTGGTGACCGCGCTGATCGGATTCCACTCGGCGACGGTGCGCAGCCAGCCCGGCAGACCGTCCGTCGGAATGTACGCGTTGGACAGCAGCGGCAGCATGAAGGTCGCCCCGCCCAGCTGACCGGCGGCCTCCTCGTTACGCGTGAGCAAGCCGAGGAAGATCCCGACCCACGTCGTCGCGAACCGGAACACCAGCAACAGACCCAAGGCGCCCGCCGCTTCGAGCGCGGACCCTTCGATCCGCCAGCCCACCGCGAGCCCGACCAGCAGGAACGGCACCGTCCCGGCGGCCGTCACCACCAGGTCCGCGCCGGCCTGTCCGAGCGGCACGGCCGCCCTGCTCATCGGCAGCGTGCGGAAGCGGTCCGTCACACCCCGGTGCGTGTCCTGGGCGGCCTGGAACATGCCGGTCATAATCCCGTTCGCCGCCGTCGCCACCAGCAGACCGGGCACCAGGAACGAGCGGTACTGCGCGCCGGGCATCGCGAGAGCGCTGCCGAAAACGTAGCCGAAGAACAGCAGCATGGTGATCGGCATCGTCTGGGTCAGGATCAGCAGCCCCGGGTTGTTCCGGACCCGCCGCAACTGCCTGCCCAGCATCGCGCCGCCGTCGTACGCCAACGTGCTCATGCCGCACGCTCCTCGGTCAGTCGCAGGAACACATCGTCGAGCGTCGGTGGTTTGAGACTCGCGTCGAGCAACGGCACGCCCGCGGCGTCCAGTTCGCGCACCAGGCGGGGGAGAGTGAGCGTGACGTCCCGGGTGACCGCGCCGACGGCCCGTCGCTCGTGGTCGAACGACGGCTCGGCGCCCGTGAGTTGATCGAGTACGGCCGCCGCCTTCACCATCACGTCGGCCTCGGTGACGACGACCTCGACTTGCGCGCCGATGACCGCCTTGAACTGGGCCGGCGAACCCGTGTGTGCGACCCGCCCCTGGTTCACCAGGGCGATGTCGTCGGCCAGTTGGTCGGCCTCTTCCAGGTACTGCGTGGTCAGCAGCACGGTGGTGCCGTCTGCGGTCAGCTCCCGTACGGCATCCCAGATCCGGTTGCGGCTGCCCGGGTCGAGGCCGGTGGTGGGCTCGTCCAGGAACAGCACGTCGGGACGGCGGACGAGACTCGCCGCGAGGTCCAGACGCCGCCGCATCCCGCCCGAGTACGTGGACGCCGGCCGGTCCGCCGCCTCGGCCAGCCCGAAGCGCTCCAGGAGCTCGTCGGCCCGCTCGGCCGGACCGCGCACCCGGTGCAGCCGGGCGAACAGCCGCAGGTTCTGGCGGCCGGTGAGGTCGCCGTCGACCGAGGCGTACTGGCCGGTGACGCCGATCCGCCGCCGGACGGCAGCCGGCTCGCGGAGCAGATCGTGCCCGGCGACCCGCGCCGAGCCGGCGTCCGGGCGCAGGAGCGTGGTCAGCAGGCGTACGGCCGTGGTCTTGCCCGCACCGTTGGGCCCGAGGAGCCCGCAGGCGGTGCCCTGCGCCACGGCGAGATCCAGTCCCCGCAGGGCGTGGACATCGCCGAAGCGCTTTTCCAGGCCCTCACTAAGTACAGCGTACGTAGAAGTCATGGGTCGACCATAGCGCACTACGTACGCTGTACGTAACTAGGATGGTGGCCGAGGTGATGATCGATGGCGGGCAAGGCGGCCGAACCCCAAGTGATCTGGGCACGTCCCGAGCGGACCGGGCGGGGCCCCAGGCCCGCGTTCACGCGTGCGGACATCGCGGCCGCGGCCGTGCGGATCGCCGACACCGGCGGGCTGGATGCCGTGTCCATGCGGCATGTCGCGGGCGAGCTGGGCTGCGGGACGATGTCGCTGTACAACTACGTCCCCCGTAAGGAGGACCTGCACGAGCTGATGATCGACGCGGTGGGCGCCGAGCACGAGATCCGCGAGCCCTCGGGCGACTGGCGCGCCGACATGATCCGCAACGCGGAGGAGACCCGCGCGATCATGCACCGGCACACCTGGGTGCCGCGGCTGATGTCAGGGGTGTACGGCTTCAGTCCCAACACCCTGCGCTACCTGGAGCACTGCCTGGCCTGTCTCGAACCGCTCGACGTTCCGTACAGCGTGAAAATGGAGCTGGTCGCGCTGCTCAACGGCGTTGTGACGACGTACACCGCGAACGAGATCGCCACCGCCGAGCGCACCCGTTCCATGCCCTGGTCCGAGGAGGAGGAGAACGCGGTCCGCATCGCCTACCTGGGCAGCCAGGTCGCCACCGGCGCGTATCCGCGCCTCGCCGCGGCCTTCATGGAGGGCAGCGGGCCGATCGATCTGGAGGCGGTGTTCACACGGGCGCTCGAACGGGTGCTGGACGCCTTCGACCCCGACCTGCGTTAGATCAGCGCGAGTTGCCCCTCCGGCCCCTCCTCGTGCCCGTCCAGCACCGACGCCGGCCTGCGGGCCGACTTCGGGACCGGCAGGACTTTGGCCTTGCGGAGGTCGGTTGCCGTGATGGTGGACGTCAAGTCTTCGTGGATCGGCTGGAGTTCCGCCAGCAAGGCCAGGACTGTGATCAGCTCCAGCAGTTCCGACGTCCACGCCTGCGGCCAGGTCACCGGGCGGATCGCCGCCAGGGTGCCCGGCTCGGGCTCCGTGACACGAGCGGTGAACCACTGCTGAAGGACCCTCACGCCGGCCACCTCGAAGTCCCAGGCCTGAGGGGGGACCGGTGAGATGCGGCCCTCG
The DNA here is from genome assembly GCF_001509475.1 of Streptomyces regalis. Taxonomy (GTDB): domain Bacteria; phylum Actinomycetota; class Actinomycetes; order Streptomycetales; family Streptomycetaceae; genus Streptomyces; species Streptomyces regalis. Next base: position 101,147 of record NZ_LLZG01000069.1, on the reverse strand, counting down.
TCCAGCAGCAGGGCTTCCTCGTCGCGGTCGTACTCGAGGGTGAGCGGACGGGAGGGGAGTGGCGCGCGGACGTACGGGCGGCGGCCGCCGGGGAGCTTCGGGCGGTCGCCGTTGCGGCGCATCAGCCACAGGGCGCGGTGGCCCGACTCCACGCCGCGGGACCAGAGTCCGGGGTCGCCGGTGAGGGGGACGGTGAGGTCCGGGCGTACGGCCGTCAGCGTCCAGGCGAGGACGTCCAGCGGCTCCACCGGTCCGTCGAGCCAGTCCCGGAGGTGTTCCAGGAGGCCCGGCGCCAGGTTGGGTTCCGTGCCGCCCGGGCGGCGGTACAGCGGGCGGATGCGGGCCGGGCGGACCAGCGGAAGCAGGGAGGTCGCCAGCAGGGGCGACTCCGGCATCTCCAGGACGAAGACCTGGTGCTCGTCCGCCACCCGCCACAGCTCGGGGCGGGCCGCGTCGATCAGGCGGTGGTCCGGGATCAGCCACTGTTCGTCGAACGGCGCGTGCAGGGCGCGTACCGGCTCCGGGCAGGGGCCCGAGGCCCGGATCAGTTTCTCCGTGCCGGTGGACCGGCCGGGCAGCTGTCCGACCGCGGAATGCAGGGTGCGGGAGCGCGTCGGCTCCAGCAGCGTCTCCCGGTCCGGGCCCTCGGCCTTCACGAACGCGTCCCAGCGGGCCTTCAGGGACGCCGCGTCGGGGCCCGTCGGCCACCCCCGGCCGAGCCGCGGCGGTGCGACGGACCACGGCATGAGGTCCGCCAGCAGCGGAGCGTCGTCGTGCGTCACGCTGGGCATCGTAAAGCCTGGCAACGACAGCCGGGTCAGGTGGCTTCCAACGTCACCGTGAAGGAGAAGCGGTCGCCCCGGTACTGGATGACCGCCGCGTCCAGCACCCGGCCGCCCGTGTCGTACGTCACGCCCGTGTAGTGCAGGATCGGGCTGAGCAGCGGGACTTGGAGCAACCGTGCCGTCTCCGGGTCGGCCAGACGGGCCTCGACCGTGTCCGTGATGCGGCTGATGTCCGCCCCGACGACGTCCCGCAGCACCTTCGTCATCGGCCAGCGGGCCAGGTCCTCCAGGTCGATGCGCGCGGCGAGTTCGGGGCGGACGTAGTTGCGGGCGTGGTTGGTCGGCTCGCCCGTCTTCTCGTCGCTGCGCAGGCGGTGGTACGTCGCCACCTCGTCGACGTCCGGGAAGCACTCGGCGAGTTCGGCCGGGACCGGCGCCTTGCCGTGGTCCAGCAGCTCGGTCGCCATGCCGGACTGCTGGGCCACGATCGCGTCCACCGAGCCGAGCAGCCGCACGGGGGTGCCCCGGCGGACATCCGGCTCGATGAACGTGCCGCGTCTGCGGTGGCGCGTGATCAGGCCCTCGTCCTCCAGCTCCTTCAGCGCCTGCCGCATGGTCAGCACACTCACGCCGTAGTGCCCGGCCAGCTGCTCCTCGGTGGGCAGGCGCAGCGGGTCCTGCGGCCGGCGGCCCAGTATCGAGGCGCGCAGCGACTGCGACACCTGGTACCAGAGCGGCAGCTTGCGGTTCAGGACGATCGAGTCCGGGGCGAAGGAGGTCACGGGCCATCCGTACCGGTCGGGGATCTTCAGTGCAAGGGCCTGTTCTGCCGGGCGTCGGGGCGCAGGCGGGGAACTCAGAACAGGCCCTAGGGGCGGAAGTGCCGCTCCAGGCCCTGCCAGACGTCGTCGTAGCGCTGTTGCAGGTGCTCGGGGCGGCCCGCGTGCGGGGTGAGCGTCACCGGCCACCGCGTCTCGAACATGAACGCAAGGCCGTCGTCGACCTTGTGCGGCTTCAGGTCGGCGGCACTCGCCTTGTCGAACGTCTCCCGGTCCGGGCCGTGCGCCGACATCATGTTGTGCAGCGAGCCACCGCCCGGCACAAAGCCCCCGGGACCCGCGGTCTTCGCGTCGTAGGCGCCCTCGATGAGGCCCATGTACTCGCTCATCACGTTCCGGTGGAAGTACGGCGGCCGGAAGGTGTCCTCGCCCACCAGCCAGCGCGGCGCGAAGACCACGAAGTCGACGCCGGCCAGGCCCGGGGTGTCGGACGGGGATGTCAGCACCGTGAAGATCGACGGGTCGGGATGGTCGTAGGAGATGGTGCCGATCACATTGAAACGGCGCAGGTCATAGACGTACGGCACATGGTTGCCGTGCCAGGCGACCACGTCGAGCGGTGAGTGGTCGTAGGTGGCCGTCCAGAGGTTGCCGCAGAACTTGTTCACCACCTCCACCGGGCCCTCGACGTCCTCGTACGCGGCGACCGGCGCCATGAAGTCCCGGGCGTTCGCGAGGCCGTTGGCGCCGATCGGGCCGAGGTCGGGGAGCTGGAAGGGGGCCCCATAGTTCTCGCACACATAACCGCGCGCAGAGGCATCCAACAGCTCCACACGGAAGCGCACCCCACGTGGAACCAGCGCCACATGTCCCGGCTCCACATGCAGCAGCCCGAACTCCGTGTGCAGCAGTAGCCCGCCGCGCTCCGGCACGATCAGCAGCTCGCCGTCCGCGTCGCTGAAGACGCGGTCCATGGAGGAGTTGGCGTGATACAGGTGCACGGCCATCCCGGCGCGCTGGGTCGCGTCGCCGTTGCCGCCCAGGGTCCACAGGCCGGCGAGGAAGTCGGTCGCGGGCGCGGGCTCGGGCAGGGGGTTCCAGCGCAGACGGTTCGGGTCCGGCACGGACTGAGTGAAGGGGGCCGTACGGATCGCGCCGTTGTCCGTGCGCGTGAACGCCGGGTGGGCGGCCGACGGGCGGATGCGGTACAGCCACGAGCGGCGGTTGTGGTCCCTCGGCTCGGTGAACGCCGAACCGCTCAGCTGCTCGGCGTACAGGCCCAGCGGTGCGCGCTGGGGTGAGTTGCGGCCCTCGGGAAGGGCGCCGGGCACCGCCTCCGAGCTGTGCTCGTTGCCGAAACCGGAGAGGTAGGTCAGCCCTTCCGCGGTCTTCCGCGCGTCCCCGCTCATGATCGCTCCCTTGAGATCTGATTCCTATGCACCACCGTAGGATTGCGGTTTCGTGAGCGCAAGAGATCCGCTGATCCTCCTTGGGAGGTACGACGAGAACCGGACGCCAACCAGACTTCAGGGGGATCCGGCTGTCGGACCGGTGTTCTAGTCTCCCGGCATGTCGTGGACGCGGAACCTGCTCGCCGCGCTCGCGGTCTGTGTCCTGCTGCTGACCGGATCCGTGGGCTGCGGCTCCAGTGATGCCCGGAAACAGGGGGAGAGCGGGGCGTCGCCCTCACCGGTGGGCAAGATCCTCGACGACACCGACGACGACGGACGGCACTACCGCGAGGTGGACGAGGGCAGCGCGCCCGAGGTCGGCATCGAGGTGCAGCCGGACCCGGACGGCGGCGACGGCAGCTGGGACGTACGGCTGACCGTCCGCGGCTTCCGCTTCTCGCCCGCCGGTACGAAGGCGCAGGCGGTGGCCGGCCGCGGGTTCGCGTACCTCTTCGTGGACGGCCGTCCCGTCACCGGGCTGCGCACCCCCGAGTACCGCCTCCCGGCCGACCTCGTCCCGCGCGGCACGCACAAGGTCACCGTCCGCCTGTACGCCGACGACGGCACGGTGTGGGCGGTGGACGGCGACCCCGTCGAGCGCACGGCCGACATCACGTCATCAAAGGCCCCGGCGACCGTGACGCCGACGTCGACCGCGTCCACCGCGGCACCGAGTGCGCCGGGCGCCGGGCTCCGTACAGGGGGGCGAGGTTCACCGGACCGAGGCGGAAAGGCATCATGAAGACCGTGCCCCACCCAGAATCGCTTCGCCGGGCGCCCGTGCAGCGGCGCAGCGCCGAACGGCTCACCAGGATCCTCGACGCCTGCGCCGACCTCCTCGACGAGGTCGGCTACGACGACCTGAGCACGCGGGCCGTCGCCCAGCGCGCGGGCGTTCCCATCGGCTCGGTCTACCGCTTCTTCGGCAACAAACGCCAGATGGCCGACGCCCTCGCCCAGCGCAACCTCGAGCGCTACACCGCCCGTGTCGCCGAGCGCCTGAAGGAGGCCGGGGACGGAGGCTGGCGGGTGGCGATGGATGCCGTGCTCGACGAGTACCTCGCCATGAAGCGCACCGCGCCCGGCTTCTCCCTCGTCGACTTCGGCAACCAGATCCCGGTCGGAACCCGCGGTGAACCCAACCATCGCGTCGCCGACCGCCTCACCGACCTGCTCTCCGGCTACCTGGACCGCGAGCCGGACGAAGATCTGCGCCGCGTCTTCCTCATCGCCGTCGAGACCGCCGACACCCTGGTCCACCTCGCCTTCCGGGTGGCGCCGGAGGGTGACGAGCGGATCATCGAGGAGGCGCGGGAGTTGTTGCGGGCGTATCTGGCGCGGGTGCTGGACTGACCCGGTCGGCGGGTGGCTCGCGAATTTCCGACCTCGTCACCGGCGAGGACTCCCCTCCGTGCGTACCGGTCGGTATGCTCGGCGGAGTCCGCGCGTCACCGCTGCCGCCACCTCGGGAGGACCCGTGTCCCGCACCGCACTGCGCATCTGCCCCCTGTGCGAGGCCACCTGCGGCCTGACGCTCACCATCGAGGGGACGAAGGTCACCGGCGCCCGCGGTGACCGCGACGACGTGTTCAGCAGGGGGTTCATCTGCCCCAAGGGCGCCTCCTTCGGTGCCGTCGACGGCGACCCCGACCGGCTGCGCACCCCGCTCGTGCGCAAGGACGGCGAGCTGCGCGAGGCCACCTGGGAGGAGGCCTTCGACGCGGTCGCCGCCGGTATCCGCCCGGTCGTCGAGCGGTACGGCCCGAACTCGGTGGGCGTCGTGCTCGGCAACCCCAACGTGCACACCATGGCCGGCGCCCTCTACCCGACGGTCCTGCTCGCCGGCCTGCGCACCCGCAGCCTCTTCACCGCGTCCACGGTCGACCAGATGCCCAAGCACGTCTCCAGCGGCCTGCTCTACGGCGACGCCAACGCGATCCCCGTCCCGGACCTGGACCACACCGACCACCTGCTCCTCATCGGCGCCAACCCCCTGGAGTCCAACGGCAGCCTGTGCACCGCCCCCGACTTCCCCGGCAAGCTGAAGGCGCTCAAGGCCCGCGGCGGCACCCTCACCGTCATCGACCCGCGCCGCACCCGCACCGCGAAACTCGCCGACCGGCACATCGCGATCCGGCCCGGCACGGACGCGCTGCTGCTCGCCGCGATGGCGTACACGCTCTTCGAGGAAGGCCTCGCCGATCCGCGGGAGCTGACCCCGCACCTCCAGGGGCTCGACGAACTCCGGGACGCCGTACGGGACTTCACCCCCGAAGCGGTCGCCGACGCCTGCGACGTGGACGCCGGCACGATCCGCACCCTCGCCCGCGAACTCGCCGCCGCCCCCACCGCCGCCGTATACGGCCGTATCGGCAGCTGCACCGTCCCGCACGGCACGTTGGCCAGCTGGCTGGTCGACGTGCTGAACATCCTCACCGGCAACCTCGACCGCCCCGGCGGCGCCCTCTTCCCGCAGGCGGCCACCGACAGGACGCCGCGCCCCGCCGGGCCCGGCCACGGCTTCGCGCTCGGGCGCTGGCGCTCCCGGGTCGGGCAGCACCCCGAGGCGAAGGGCGAGCTGCCGCTGTCCGTGCTCGCCGAGGAGATCGACACCGCCACCGCGGAGGGCGAGCCGATCCGGGCGCTCATCGCCGTCGCCGCCAACCCCGTCCTGTCGGCCCCCGACGGCGACCGCCTCGACAAGGGCCTCGGCTCGCTCGACTTCATGGTCAGCGTCGACCCGTACCTCAACGAGACCTCGCGCCACGCCCACGTCGTGCTGCCGCCGCCCCCGCCCTCGCAGAGCCCGCACCACGACTTCGCCTTCAACACCCTCGCCGTCCGCAACCAGGTCCGCTACACCCGCCCCGCCGTGCCGCTGGAGCCCGGTCGCATGGCCGAGACCGAGATCCTCGCCCGGCTGATCCTCGCTGCCACCGGCATGCACGGCGCCGATCCGTCCGCGGTCGACGACCTGGTCATCGGCCAGACCCTCGGCAAGGCCGTCAAGGAAGCGCACTCGACCGTCCACGGGCGTGACCCCCACGAACTCGCCGCACAGCTCACCGGCGTCAACGGCCCCGAGCGGCGCCTCGACATGATGCTGCGCCTCGGCCCCTACGGCGACGGCTTCGGCGTACGACTCGACGGGCTGAACCTGGACAAGCTGCTCGCGCATCCGCACGGCATCGACCTCGGCCCGCTGAAGTCCCGGCTGCCGCAGCCGCTGAAGACCGTCAGCGGCAAGGTCGAGCTGCTGCCCCAGCCCCTCGCCGACGACCTGCCCCGCCTGCGCGAGGCCCTGCGCGAGCGCCCCGACGGACTCGTCCTCGTCGGCCGCCGGCATCTGCGCTCCAACAACAGCTGGATGCACAACGTGCCCGCCCTCACCGGCGGCACCAACCGCTGCACCCTGCACATCCACCCCGAGGACGCCGAGCGGCTCGGGGTGCGGGACGGGGCGCCCGTGCGGGTCAAGGGCGCCGGGGGAGAGGTCACCGCCCCCGCGGAGGTCACCGACAGCGTGCGTCCGGGCGTCGTCAGCCTGCCGCACGGCTGGGGACACAACCGGCCCGGCACCCGGCTGAGCCACGCCTCCATCACCCCCGGCGTCAACGTCAACCAGCTCCTCGACGGCAGCATGCTCGACCCCCTGTCGGGCAATGCGGTCCTCAACGGCGTACCGGTGCTGCTTTTTCCCGGGGACTGTGACATCAGCGGCTCCGCCGCGGGCCCCCGGACCCCCAGCAGAAAAGCAGGTCGGCGAGCATGACCGGCGCGGACATCGCGCGGCGGAACTTGAGCGAAACCGGCCACCACGACGATGCTGTGAGCAGCGCAAAGCCCTGACCAGCAGTTTTGCGCTTATTGCTCGCACGTCAACGTCTTGTTAACGCCACTTGAAGAGACCTAACGTCGTCGCACCCCCGGCCCTCGTGGGATGTTCAAGGGCGAACGTTAGGTATCCACTCATGCTGACCATTCTTGGCTTCGCCATGATCGCGACCTTCCTGGTCCTGATCATGATGAAGAAGATGTCGCCGATCGCGGCGCTCGTGCTGATCCCCGCACTCTTCTGTGTGTTCGTCGGAAAGGGAGCGAAGCTCGGCGACTACGTCATCGACGGAGTCACCAGCCTCGCCCCCACCGCGGCAATGCTGATGTTCGCGATCGTCTACTTCGGTGTGATGATCGACGTCGGCCTCTTCGACCCGATCGTTCGAGGCATCCTGAAGTTCTGCAAGGCCGACCCGCTGCGCATCGTCGTCGGCACCGCCCTCCTCGCGGCCATCGTGTCGCTCGACGGCGACGGCTCGACCACCTTCATGATCACCGTCTCGGCGATGTACCCCCTGTACAAGCGCCTGAAGATGAGCCTGGTCGTGATGACCGGTGTCGCCGCCATGGCCAACGGCGTGATGAACACGCTGCCCTGGGGCGGCCCGACCGCCCGCGCCGCCACCGCGCTGAAGCTGGACGCCAGCGACATCTTCGTGCCGATGATCCCGGCCCTCGCCGTCGGCCTGCTGTTCGTCTTCGCGCTCTCTTACGTCCTCGGCCGCCGCGAGCGCAAGCGGCTCGGCGTGCTGACGCTGGACGAGGTCCTGGTGGAGGAGAAGGCCGAGGAGAAGGAGTCCGAGACCGTCCTGGTCGGCGCCGGCGCCGGCGCCGGCGCCGGCAAGGGCAACGGCACGGGCAAGGGCTCCCTGCCCACCGGCGGCGCCGGCGCCGCTGCCGACGCCGACGACGACGAGCCCGAGATGCAGGTCCTCGACCCGAACCGGACCACGCTGCGCCCCAAGCTGTACTGGTTCAACGCGCTGCTCACGGTCACGCTGCTCACCGCCATGATCATGGAGTGGCTGCCGATCCCGGTGCTGTTCCTGCTCGGCGCTGCCCTCGCACTCACCGTCAACTTCCCGCACATGCCCGACCAGAAGGCCCGCCTCGGCGCCCACGCCGAGAACGTCCTCAACGTCTCCGGCATGGTCTTCGCCGCCGCCGTCTTCACCGGCGTCCTGCAGGGCACCGGCATGGTCGACCACATGGCCAAGTGGGTCGTGGGCAACATCCCCGACGGCATGGGCCCGCACATGGCGCTCGCGACCGGTCTGCTGAGCATCCCGTTCACGTACTTCATGTCCAACGACGGCTTCTACTTCGGCATCCTCCCGGTGCTCGCGGAGGCCGGACAGGCCCACGGAGTCTCCAGCCTGGAGATCGCCCGCGCCTCGCTCATCGGCCAGCCGCTGCACATGTCGAGCCCGCTCGTGCCGGCCGTCTACGTCCTGGTCGGCATGGCGAAGGTCGAGTTCGGCGACCACACCAGGTTCGTGGTCAAGTGGGCCGCGCTGACATCCCTGGTGGTCCTCGGGGCAGGCATTCTGTTCGGCATCATCTGACCCTTGAGGGAGGTCACTTCCATGAGGCCCGGTGGGAACCGCGGCTGGCTGCTCCGCCTGGTCATCGCCTTCAGCTTCGCGCAGGGGGCGGTGTCGATGGCCCGGCCCGCCGTGTCCTACCGGGCCCTTGCGCTGGGCGCGGACGAGCGGGCGATCGGTGTGATCGCGGGTGTGTACGCCCTGCTCCCGCTGTTCGCCGCCGTCCCGCTGGGCCGCCGCACCGACCACGGCCGCTGTGCGCCGCTGCTGCCCGTCGGCGTCGTGCTGATATCGGGCGGCTGCGCGCTGAGCGGCATCGCCAACTCCCTCTGGGCGATGGCGGTCTGGAGCGGTGTGATGGGCCTCGGCCACCTCTGCTTCGTCATCGGCGCCCAGTCGCTCGTCGCCCGCCAGTCCGCCCCGCACGAACAGGACCGCAACTTCGGCCACTTCACCATCGGCGCCTCCCTCGGCCAGCTGGTCGGCCCGATCGCCGCGGGCGCGCTGATCGGCGGCCGGGACATGGCGGGCACGAGCGCCTTCGCGCTGCTGGTGGCGGGCGCGGGCGGCGCGGTCGCGCTCACCTCGCTGTGGCGCATAGAGAGCCGTACGACGTCCAAGTCCCGCAAGGAACAGGGCGAACGGGTGCCCGTGCAGCGCATCCTGCGTGCCCGGGGCGTGCCCGCCGGCATCTTCATCAGCCTCGCCGTGCTGTCCGCGACCGACATCCTCACCGCCTACCTCCCGGTGGTCGGCGAGCACCGGGGCATCGCGCCCTCCGTGATCGGCGTGCTGCTCAGCTTGCGCGCGGCGGCCACCATCGCGTGCCGGCTGGTCCTGACGCCCCTGCTGCGGCTGCTCGGCCGCACCCTGCTGCTGACCGTGACCTGTCTGCTGGCGGCCCTGCTCTGCGCCGGGATCGCACTGCCGGTGCCGGTGTGGGCGCTGGCCCTGATGCTGGCGGTGCTGGGTTTCTGCCTCGGTGTCGGCCAGCCGCTGTCCATGACGACGGTCGTCCAGGCGGCCCCCGACGGCGCCCGCTCCACCGCCCTCGCCCTGCGCCTGACCGGCAACCGCCTCGGCCAGGTGGCCGCCCCGGCGTCGGCCGGCCTGGTCGCCGGCATCGCGGGGGTGGCGGCGCCGTTCGTGATGCTGGGGGCGCTGTTGCTGCTGTCGGCAGGGACAGCGCTGCGTACGCCGGGGCGGCCCGAGGGGCCCGGGGCGGGCGTGCGGGAGCGGCCGAAGCGCTCGCGATTCCGCCGGACGAGTGGGATCTGACGACGCGCCGGGCCTCGTGCGGCGAGTCGCCGTGCACGTGAAGCAGAGTCAGGCGAAAGAACGATTTGTATGAAAATCGTCTGAATCTGAGGAGCGTGTATGCCCACCCTGACACCCTCACGAAGCTTCCGCGCCCGTGCGGGCGCCACTGTCGTCCTCACCGCCCTTGCCGCGGCGGGCGCGTCGTGGGTGGCGGCGCCGACCGCGTCGGCCCAGGCGAACGGCGACATCCGGATCCATGGCGAGGGCATGCCCTACGGCACGCCGGATGACGAGGCGGTGGTCTGCAGGTTCTACCTCGACGCCGTCAACTTCGACACTCTCCCCTCGATCGAGTACACGATCACGCCGCAGCCTCCGCTGCCCAGTGCCGCTACCGTCACCGGCACCATCCAGCTCGCAGGGGGCGCCGGTCACACCGACTTGCTGGGGCTGGCGGACGGGCAGTACATGATCACCTGGACCGTGGACGTCACCAACACCAAGCGAAAGCTCTTCCGTGTCAAGTGCGGCGACAGGCGGGAAGGAAGGAAGGGTCCGGAGGGGCGCATCGAGGACCACCAGCACCACGACGAGGGATGGGGGCGCGGCGACCACGGCCCGAAGGGCGGTGTGCACGCGGGCGGTGGTGGCCTCGTCGACACCGCGGCCGCGTACGCACCGGTGACCGCCGCGGCAGCCGTGGGCCTGGTCGCCGTCGGTGGCACCGCATATGTCCGCAGGACCCGCCGGCGGCCCGATGGTGCCGCGTAGGCGCAGACGCAGGCGCTGGTACCGGACCCGCGCCTACCGCCTTGCCAGGACGGCCGTGCTTGCGGTCGTCCTGGTACTGGTGGTGGTGCGGTGTGACGGACATGGCACGCCGACCGCGCCGGACGGTACCCACGGCCCCGGCACCCTGGCCGCGGACCCCGCCCACGCCGACTCCTCCGCCGGGCCGACACCCCCGCCCCGCCCCTTGCCGCGCTCGAGGCCCACGTCCGTCCGTATCCCGGCCCTGGGCATCGACGCCCCGATCATGGGCCTCGGGCTCGACGCGAACGAGGAGTTGGAGACGCCCCCCATCGACAAACCGAACATCATCGGCTGGTACAAGGGCGGCCCCACACCCGGCGAGCCCGGCACCGCCATCGCCGTCGGCCACCGCGACACCACGACCGGTGCCGCCGTGTTCGCCGGGCTCGCCTCGGTGAAGCCCGGCAAGAAGATCGAGGCGCGGCGCGCGGACGGCCGTACCGCCGTGTACACCGTGGACCGGGTGAAGGTCTACGACAAGGCGGGCTTCCCCGACAAGGAGGTCTACGGCCCGACCCGGCGCCCGGAACTCCGCGTGATCACCTGCGGTGGCCTGTTCAGCAGGCGAGTGGGTTACACGAGCAACGTGGTGGTCTTCGCCCACCTGACCGCGACCCGCGAGCCGCCCCGGACGGCGACCCCGGACGCGTCCCGGACGGCGATTCCCGAGCCGTCTCGGACGGGGGTTCCTGAGCCGTCCCGGATGGGGGTTCCTGAGCCGTCCCGGGCGGGGATTCCCGAGTCGCCCGCGACGGCGACCCCCGAGTCATCCCGGGTGGTGATCCCCGAAGCCCTGCGGCCGGCTGTGCCCCAGGCCGCCCAAACGCTCGACCAGTTCCCCCAGGCGCCTGGCCGGCTCTTCCAGGTGCTCGGCCCGCGCTGAATCCGGGCGTCCGCCTTCTCACTTGCTGGACCCAGGCGTCCGGTCCTGTCCAGTCTCTTCCCCGGCCGCCTACATTCCGTTAGCTTCCGTGACCCACACGCCCCGTACGACCCGCACGAGGCGTACCGACCGCGGAGCACCAGGGCCTGTCCGGCGGATCAGGCCGGCTGCAAGAAACAGTGCAGACCGACGACAACGCGGCAGATGCGCGTGCCAGGCACCGCGTCGCCGGCATGATCCGCCGGACACACCCTGGCGCCTGAATCAGCCCTCGGGGGCAGCAGCCATGACACGCGCCATCTCTCTGCACGACGTGAGCAAGTCCTATACGCGAGGCGTCCGCGTCGTGGACCGGCTCTCGCTGGACATCGAGCCCGGTGAGTTCCTCGTCCTGCTCGGGCCCTCCGGCTGCGGCAAGTCCACCGTGCTCAGGATGATCGCCGGTCTGGAGGAGATCGACGAGGGCGAGTTGCTGCTGGACGGCGAGTACGCCAACGACCTGCTGCCCGCCGCGCGGCACATGGCGATGGTCTTCCAGAACTTCGCCCTCTATCCGAGCATGACCAGCCGCGACAACATCGGCTTCCCGCTGCGCATCGAGGCACCCGGCGCGGACCCGCGCCCCCGCGTGGACGCCACCGCCCGCATGCTGGGCATCGAGGACCTCCTCGACCGCTTCCCCGCCCAGCTCTCCGGCGGTGAACGCCAGCGCGTGGCCATGGGCCGGGCCATCGCCCGCCACCCCACCGCGTTCCTGATGGACGAGCCGCTGTCCAACCTCGACGCCAAGCTCCGAGGCCACCTGCGCGCCGAGATCTCCGGGCTCACCCGGAAGCTGGGCGTCACCACGGTGTACGTCACCCACGACCAGGCCGAGGCGATGTCGCTCGGCGACCGGGTCGCCGTCCTGCGCGGTGGCGTCCTGCAGCAGGTCGGCACCCCGCGCTCGGTGTACGCCCTGCCCCGCAACGTCTTCGTCGCCGCCTTCATCGGCATCCCGCGCATCAACCTCCTGCGCGGTGTCGTACGCGCCCCGCTCGACGGCGCCATGACCATCAGCCTCGGCAAGCAGTACCTCCGCCTGCCCGAACCCCTGTCCCTGGACCACCAGTTGCTCCGCGTCCAGCAGGGCCGCGAGGTCATCGTGGGCCTGCGCTCCGAGGCGGTCCGCATCGCCAAACCCTCCGCGGCCGGCCCCGGCGAGGTGCACATCACCGGCCTGGTCGAGCACGTGGAGTTCCAGGGGCACGAGGTCCTCGTCCACTTCAACACCGGCTCGCGCCCCGCGGTCGTACCCGACCTCGAAGCGCCGCGTGTCGCGGCCCGGCCCACGAGGCGCCGTCGCCGTGCGGGCGGCCGGGACGGCACGGTCCTGGACCGGCTGCGGGAACGCGCGGGCGCCCTGCGCGCCGGGCCGGTCGTGGTCCTCGACCAGTCGGCCGACGCCGCCCCCGATCCGGCGCCGCCCGAGGGCCGCCTCCCCGGTGACCTCATCGTCCGCACCACGCCCGACATCGACTTCCGCCACGGCATGCAGGTCCCTCTCCTCGTCGACCTCGCCCACCTGTTCGTCTTCGACCAGCACGGGGAACGCATCTGCCCGGCGCCGGCGCGGTTGCCCGATCTGGAGGAGTGAAGTTCGCCCGGAACAGGTACGTATGGGCACATGACTGTGCAACTCACCCGAACCCGGGCCGCCTTGACGGTGTCCGGTCTGCTGCTGGCCGTCGGCGCGCCGACCGCGTACGCCAACCTCGACGACAGCGCCACCCCGTCGCCGGCCGCCGCGTCCTCCGCGCCGTCCCGGGGGGAGCCGTACGTCGAGACGCAGCTGTTCTTCGGCACCGCGCGCCCCGACGGCGGTCCGGCCGTCACCGGCAAGCAGTTCATGGCGTTCGTCGACAAGGAGGTCACGCCGGACTTTCCGGACGGGCTGACGGTGCAGAGCGGGCGCGGGCAGTGGCGGGACGTGAACGGCACGATCGAGAAGGAGCGGTCGTACGAGCTGATCCTGCTCTATCCGCGCACGCAGGCGCAGAGCAGCGACCGCAAGATCGAGGAGATCCGCCGCGCCTACGAGAAGGCCTTCGGCCAGGAGGCGGTGGCGAGGGTGGACGACGAGGCGCGCGTCGACTTCTGATGTCATGGGCCGTGCGCCGGAGCACACGTCGATACGGCTGGCGCACAAAAACTAACGCCGCTAGTTTATGAGCCGGATGACTGTGGCCCGCCCTGGAGGAAGCGCAATGAAGGCACACGACGGCATGTACATCGACGGCGCCTGGCACCCCGCTGCGGGCCGGGACGTGATCGAGGTGGTCAACCCGGCCGACGAGCAGGTCATCGGCCGGGTCCCGGCCGGCACCGCCGAGGACGTCGACACCGCCGTACGGGCCGCCCGCGCCGCCCTCCCGGGCTGGGCCGCGACCCCGCCCGCCGAACGGGCCGCGCGGCTGGCCGCCCTCCGGGACGTACTGGAGGCCCGCAAGGACGAGATCGCCGAGACGGTCACCGCGGAGCTCGGCTCGCCGCTGAAGTTCTCGCAGGGGGTGCACGCGGGCGTGCCGATCGCGGTCGCGGGCTCGTACGCCGAGCTGGCGGCGACGTACGCCTTCGAGGAGAAGGTCGGCAACTCGACCGTCCACCACGAGCCCATCGGCGTGGTCGGCGCCATCACGCCCTGGAACTACCCGCTCCACCAGATCGTCGCCAAGGCCGCCCCCGCGCTGGCGGCGGGCTGCACGGTGGTGCTGAAGCCCGCCGAGGACACCCCGCTGGTCGCCCAGCTCTTCGCCGAGGCGGTGCACGAGGCCGGCGTCCCTGCGGGCGTCTTCAACCTGGTCACCGGTCGCGGCCCGGTCGCGGGCCAGGCGCTCGCCGAGCACCCGGGCGTCGACCTGGTCTCCTTCACCGGCTCCACGGCCGTCGGCCGGCAGATCGCCGCGGTGGCCGGAGCGGCGATCAAGAAGGTCGCCCTGGAGCTGGGCGGCAAGTCCGCCAACGTCATCCTGCCGAGCGCCGACCTGGCCAAGGCCGTCAACGTCGGCGTCGCCAACGTCATGTCCAACTCCGGGCAGACATGCAGCGCGTGGACGCGGATGCTGGTGCACCGGGACCAGTACGACGAGGCCGTGGAGCTGGCCGCGGCCGCCGCCGCGAAGTACGGCGAGCGCATCGGGCCGGTGGTGAGCGCCAAGCAGCAGGAGCGGGTGCTCGGCTACGTCGAGAAGGGCGTCGCCGAAGGGGCGCGGCTGGTCGCGGGCGGTACCGAAGCGCCGCGCGAGCAGGGCTACTTCGTCAGCCCGACCGTCTTCGCCGACGTGACGCCCGAGATGACCATCGCGCAGGAGGAGATCTTCGGCCCGGTCCTGTCGATCCTGAAGTACGAGGACGAGGAGGACGCCCTGCGGATCGCCAACGGCACGGTCTACGGCCTCGCGGGCGCCGTCTGGGCGGGTGAGGAGGCGGAGGCGGTGGCCTTCGCGCGCCGTATGGACACCGGGCAGGTCGACATCAACGGCGGCCGCTTCAACCCGCTCGCACCCTTCGGCGGTTACAAGCAGTCGGGTGTCGGCCGCGAACTCGGCACGCACGGCCTGGCCGAGTACCTCCAGACCAAGTCCCTGCAGTTCTAGGCGTTCCAGTTCCAGGCGTTCCAGTTCCAGGCGTTCCAAGCTTCTCAAGGGAGTCGCTCCTCATGGCCGTCCGTGCCGCCGTCCTGCCCGCCATCGGTGCCCCGCTCGAAGTCACCGAGATCGACCTGCCCGACCCCGGCCCCGGTCAGGTCCGCGTCCGCCTCGCCGCCGCCGGCGTCTGCCACTCCGACCTGTCCCTGTCCAACGGCACCATGCGCGTCCCGGTCCCCGCGGTCCTCGGCCACGAGGGCGCCGGCACGGTCGTGGCCGTGGGGGAGGGCGTCACCCACGTCGCGCCGGGCGACGGCGTCGTCCTCAACTGGGCGCCGTCCTGCGGCAGTTGCCACGCCTGCTCGCTCGGTGAGGTCTGGCTGTGCGCCAACGCGCTGAACGGCGCCGCCGACGTCTACGCCCGTACCGCCGAGGGCACCGACCTCCACCCCGGCCTGAACGTCGCCGCGTTCGCCGAGGAGACGGTCGTGGCGGCCGGCTGCCTGCTGCCGCTCCCGGACGGCGTCCCGCTCACCGACGCCGCCCTGCTGGGCTGCGCCGTCCTCACCGGCTACGGCGCCGTGCACCACTCGGCGCGGGTGCAGCCGGGGGAGACGGTCGCGGTGTTCGGCGTCGGGGGAGTGGGCCTCGCCGCCCTGCAGGCCGCCCGGATCGCGGGCGCCGCGAAGATCGTCGCGGTCGATGTCTCCCCGGAGAAGGAGGAGCTGGCCCGGGCGGCGGGCGCCACGGACTACGTCGTCGCCTCCGAGAACACGGCCCGCGAGATCCGCGCCCTCACCGGCAAGCAGGGAGTCGACGTCGCCGTCGAGTGCGTGGGCCGCGCGACGACGATCCGCACGGCCTGGGACTCCACCCGCCGCGGCGGCCGCACCACGGTCGTCGGCATCGGCGGCAAGGACCAGCAGGTCACCTTCAACGCCCTGGAGATCTTCCACTGGGGCCGCACCCTCTCCGGCTGTGTCTACGGCAACTCCGACCCGGCCCGTGACCTGCCGGTCCTGGCCGAGCACGTCCGCGCGGGCCGCCTGGACCTGGGCGCGCTGGTGACGGAACGGATCGGCCTGGAGGGCATCCCGGCGGCGTTCGAGAACATGCTGGCGGGCAAGGGAGGCCGGGCGCTGGTGATCTTCTAGCGCCTGCCGCCGCACGCCCCGGTCGCCATGCGAGACCGGGGCCTTCGGCATGCCCACGCCCGCTCTTCCGTGCCGTGTACAGGCAAAACTCCTGCTGTGCGACCCGTTGACGTCCATACCGTCCGGTCAGTACGTTCCCCGGAACCCGAGCTACCCCCCGTTCCGTCCCCCGCACCCATCGGAGTGTGCACGCATGGACACGGCACCTTCCGCCCAGCCGCTCACCCCTACCGCTCCCGCAGTCGGCAACCGCCGCCGCGTAGCCACCGCCGCAGCCCTCGCCTCGGCCGTCGAGTGGTACGACTACTTCGTCTTCGGCATCGCCGCCGCACTGGTCCTCGGCGATCTGTACTTCCCCGCAGGCAGCTCCACCGCTGGAGTGCTCGCCTCCTTCGCCACCTTCGCCGTCGGCTTCCTGGCCCGCCCCCTCGGCGGCATCGTCGCGGGCCAGCTCGGCGACAAGCGCGGCCGCAAGCCGATGCTGGTCCTCGCGCTCACCCTGATGGGCCTCGCCACCACCGGCATCGGCCTGCTCCCGACGTACGACACGATCGGCGTCGCCGCGCCGATTCTGCTGGTTCTCTTCCGCGTGCTGCAGGGCATCGCCGTCGGCGCCCAGTGGGGCGGCGCGATGCTGATGGCCACCGAGTACGCCCCCGAAGGCAAGCGCGGTGTCTACGGCAGCTTCGTCCAGCTCGGCGTCCCCATCGGCGTGGTGACCGCCAACACGGTGTTCCTGCTGGCCGGAGCGTTCACGACCGACTCCCAGTTCGCGGCCTGGGGCTGGCGCGCGCCGTTCCTCGTCGGCCTGTTCGTCCTCGTGCTCGCCTGGTACATCCACACCCGCGTCGAGGAGACCCCCGAATTCCGGGAGGCGGAGAAGAAGCTGGCCGAGCAGGAGAAGGCCGAGCAGACCTCCCCGCTGCGCACGATCCTGCGCGGCCACCTCGGCACGGTGCTCCTCGCCGGCGGCTCCTTCGCCGTGAACACCGCGACCTTCTACATCATCATCACCGGGGTGCTCGACTACACGACCCGCGAACTCGGCATGAAGAGGAGCGCCGTCCTCACCGTCTCGCTCTGCATCAGCCTCACGCAGCTGGTGCTGATCCCGGCCGCCGCCGCGCTCTCGGACAAGATCGGCCGTATCCGCATCTACGCGCTCGGCGCGGCCGGCATCGGCCTGTGGGCCGTACCGCTGTTCCTGCTGATCGACACCGGGTCGCTGCTGTGGCTGGCGGTCGGCACGTTCGTCGCCAGCTGTTTCCTCAGCATCATGTACGGCCCCCAGGCGGCCCTGTTCGCCGAGCTGTTCACGCCCGAGATGCGCTACACGGGCGCCTCCCTCGGCTACCAGATCGCGGCCGTGCTCGGCGGTGGCCTCGCCCCGTTCGTGATGGTGCTGCTGCTGGAGGCCACGGGCACCTCGATGGCGGTCTCCGGCTACATCATCGGCCTTTCAGTGATCGCCCTGCTGTCCATCAAGGTCCTTGCGGACAGGGCGCGTTCTCGCTGATTCCGGCCGATTCCCGCTGATTCACGCGGATTCACGCTGATTCGCGGGTCTGCTCGGGTTGTGGCGCGGCCGCCACGACCCGAGCAGACCGCGTCCGGGACCGCGACACGGCGACCCCGGCCAGGCACAGCGCCCCGCCCGCCAGCGTGAGCAGCCCCGGCACCTCGCCCAGCGCCAGCCAGGACATCAGCACGACCAGCGCGGGCACCGCGTATGTGGTCGCGCCCATGCGGCTGGCGGTCGTACGGGCCAGGGCGTACGCCCAGGTCGTGAAGGCGAGGGCCAGCGAAAAGACGCCCAGATAGACCAGGTTGAGGGTCGCGGAGACGGAGGCATCGGCCGCGTCGTGGATGAGCTGCCCGCTGAAAGGCAGGCAGGCGACCGCGCCGACCAGACACCCGAACGTCGTCACCTGGAGCGGGCTCGCATGACCCAGTGCCGGCTTCTGCGCCACGACACCGCCTGCGTACCCGACCGCGGCGAGCAGACACAGCACCACGCCGAGCACCGAGGAACCGCCCCCGCCCGACATCGACAGACCCACGGCCACCGCACCGGCGAACGACACCGCCATCCCCGCCAGCAACCGAGGCGGCATCGGGTCACCGAGCAGCCGTGCGCCCAGCAGTGCGATGAGGATGGGTCCGATGTTCACGACGAGAGCCGCCGTACCGGCGTCCACCTGCTGCTCGCCCCAGTTCAGGGCGACGCTGTAGAAGCCGAACCACAGCAGACCCGATATCGCGATCCCCCGCCAGGCCGACCGCGGAGGCAGCCCCTCCCGACGGACGAGGCAGATCCCGCCCAGCACCACAGCACCGACGAGCAGCCGCCCCAGCGCGAGCGCGCCCGGCGAGTACTCGGAGCCCGCGCTGCGGATGGAGACGAAGGCGGAGGCCCAGAGAACGACGGTGACGGTGGCGGCGCCGGTGGCGAGCAGTTCCGTACGGCGTGAGGGGCGGGCGGCGGAGACGTTCATCATGCTCCAGAGGCTAGGAGAGGAAGGTTCGGGAGGCTCGCGTATTTCGGACGGGGTGCTGGCCTCGCGCCCCTCAAGGGGCGCGGGGCTGTATCGATCTGCGGCTCCGCCGCGTGGGCGCGACCAGCCCCCACACACCCGCAGTCGGCGTACAACAAGGCCCCCACCCCATCGGGCCGTCGGGCTCACCGCAGTGCCCCCGCCGCAATACCGAGCAGCTCCTGCAGTGCCCGCTCACCCGACGGAGTCACCTTCACCGCCCGCTCCGAGCCGATGCGTACGCACCAGCCCTCGTCGAAGGCGTGCCGGCACAGTGCCGCGCCCGCGATGCCTGCGAGGTGTGACCGACGTTCGGTCCAGTCCAGGCAGGCGCGCGCCAGCGGTCGGCGGCCGGTGCGGTCGAGGTGGATGCCGGCGGAGTCGAACCAGCCGAGGCCGGCGTCGGTGAGGGCGAACCCGGTGTCCTGCCGCAGCAGCCCGCGCACGGTCAGCGCATCCGTGACCGCGATGCCGAGCCGCCCTGCCAGATGGTCGTAGCAGGTGCGCCCCCGCGCCATGGCGGACCCCACGCTGGACTCCCGTAGATTCCGGGGCCGTTGGACCGCACCCGGAGCCACCTGCGCGGCCAGGTCCTCCACCAGCTGGGCGACCCGCGCGTCGGCCAGCCGTACATACCGGTGCCGCCCCTGCCGCTCCTCGGCCAGCAGCCCGCCCGCGACGAGCTTGCTCAGATGCTCGCTGAGCGTCGACGCGGCGACCCCGGCGTGCCGCGCCAGCTCACCGGCGGTCCACGCCCGCCCGTCGAGCAGTGCCAGCAGACAGGCGGCCCGGGTCTCGTCGGCGATGAGCCCGGCGAGCCGGGCCAGCTGAGGTGCCTGCGGATCCCTGGTGGTCATGCGTCCCAGCATGCTGCACGGACACTTCGGCACCCGCCGAACCGTGGCTAGCCGGCCCGCCCGACCTGCTCGTACTGCTGCGCCAACCCGTCCAGCAGCGCCGTGAGGCCCGTCTCGAAGGCCCGTTCGTCGATCTTCTCCTGCTGCTCGGCGAGGAGATGGGCCTGGCCGAGGTGGGGGTAGTCGGCGGGGTCGTACGCGCTCGCGTCGTCCACGAAGCCCCCGGCGAACGAGCCGAGCGCCGAGCCCATGATGAAGTACCGCATCAGCGCGCCGATGGACGTGGCCTGCGCCGGCGGCCAGCCCGCGGCGACCATCGCGCCGTAGACGGCGTCGGCGAGGCGCAGCCCGGCGGGGCGCCGGCCGGGGCCCTGGGCGAGGACCGGGACGATGTTCGGGTGGTCCCGCAGGGCGGCCCGGTAGGAGACGGCCCAGTCGTGCAGCGCGGTCCGCCAGTCCCGGCCGTCCTCGAACATCGACAGATCGACCTGGGCGCTCACCGAGTCGGCGACCGCCTCCAGGATCTCGTCCTTCGTGCGGAAGTGGTTGTAGAGGGACGGCCCGCTCACGCCCAGCTCGGCGGCGAGCCGACGCGTGGAGACGGCCGCGAGGCCCTCCGCGTCGACGAGTTCGCGCGCCGTCTCGACGATCCGGTCGTAGCTGAGGAGGGGCTTGCGCGGTCGGGCCATGGCGCACATAGTAGGGCTGCCGAATAGAAACTAGCAGTGCTAATTTAAATGTACGGCTTTCAATGTACGGCCCCTTCACGGCCACCGTCCGTGGGGAGGGCCACTGTCTGTGGGGTGACTCGGCATGAACCTGGAGCTCAGCGAGGAGCAGACCGCCGTCCGGCAGCTCGCCCGGGACTTCGTGAAGCGCGAGATCGCCCCGAACGTCGTCGCGTGGGACCGTGCCGAGGAAGTGGACCGCGCAGTCGTCAAGAAGCTCGGCGAGGTCGGCTTCCTGGGCCTGACCATCGACGAGGAATACGGCGGCTCGGGCGGCGACCATCTCGCGTACTGCCTGGTCACGGAGGAGCTGGGGCGCGGGGACTCGTCCGTGCGCGGCATCGTCTCCGTCTCGCTCGGCCTGGTCGCCAAGACCATCGCCGCCTGGGGCGACGAGGAGCACAAGCGCCGCTGGCTGCCGGGGCTCACCTCCGGTGAGTACGTCGGCTGCTTCGGGCTCACCGAGCCGGGCACCGGCTCCGACGCGGGCAACCTCGCCACGCGGGCGGTGCGCGACGGCGACGACTACGTGATCAACGGCACCAAGATGTTCATCACGAACGGCACTTGGGCCGACGTCGTCCTGCTCTTCGCCCGCTCCACCGACGCGCCGGGGCACAAGGGCGTCTCGGCCTTCCTCGTCCCCACCGACACCCCCGGCCTGACCCGCCGCACCATCCACGGCAAGCTCGGCCTGCGCGGCCAGGCCACCGCAGAGCTGGTCCTTGAGGACGTACGGGTGCCTGCCGAGGTCATGCTGGGGGAGGAGGGCAAGGGCTTCTCGGTCGCCATGTCGGCCCTGGCGAAGGGCCGGATGTCGGTCGCGGCGGGCTGCGTGGGCCTAGCCCAGGCCGCGCTGGACGCGGCCGTCCGGTACGCCGGTGAACGCGAGCAGTTCGGCAAGCCCATCGCCCGTCACCAGCTGGTCCAGGAGCTGATCAGCGACATCGCCGTCGATGTGGACGCGGCACGGCTGCTGACCTGGCGGGTCGCCGACCTGATCGACCGCGGGCAGCCCTTCGCCGTCGAGTCCTCCAAGGCCAAACTCTTCGCCTCGGAGGCCGCCGTCCGCGCCGCCAACAATGCCCTCCAGGTCTTCGGCGGCTACGGCTACATCGACGAGTACCCGGCGGGCAAGCTGCTGCGCGATGCCCGCGTGATGACCCTCTACGAGGGCACCAGCCAGATCCAGAAGCTGGTCATCGGGCGGGCGCTGACCGGGGTTTCGGCGTTCTGAGTACGTGGCTGAGTATCTCGGCGGATGTGTCCGGCGCCACAACCGCCG
This sequence comes from Streptomyces regalis, assembly GCF_001509475.1. Classification (GTDB taxonomy): domain Bacteria; phylum Actinomycetota; class Actinomycetes; order Streptomycetales; family Streptomycetaceae; genus Streptomyces; species Streptomyces regalis. Next base: position 79,611 of record NZ_LLZG01000069.1, on the reverse strand, counting down.
ACCCTGTTGTCCATGAGTGACACACCGGTCAAGCAGCAGAGCACGGCGGCGTTCTACGGGCAGGCCGTGGCCTCCTTCGCGGTCGCCATGGCCGCCACGGGCGTCGGTATCTACCAGCTGAACGCCGACGCCTGGGTGCGCGGCTTCCTCGCGATCGCGGTTCTGTACCTGGTGACCTCGGCGTTCACCCTCGCGAAGGTGATCCGGGACCGTCAGGAGGCCGGGCAGATCGTGAGCCGGGTGGACCAGGCGCGACTGGAGAAGCTCCTCGCGGAACACGACCCCTTCGAAAAGATCTGACCCAAAGATCCGCCCCTTCGAAAGCTCCGACCCTTCGAAAAGCTCCGAACGGCCACGCTAAGCGCCCGCTCACCTTCAGCGGTATGGTGGTTCCCCTGTCAGCGAGAGGGGCGAGTGAGCGATGAGTACGGCGGAGGAGACGGCCGGCGGCGACACGTCGGCGTGGGGTGAGGTCACGCCCGACGCGGCCCGGCGGCTGCTGATCGCCGCCGTGGAGGCCTTCGCCGAGCGCGGCTACCACGCCACGACGACCCGTGACATCGCGGGCCGCGCCGGCATGAGCCCGGCCGCGCTCTACATCCACTACAAGACCAAGGAAGAGCTGCTCCACCGCATCAGCAGGATCGGCCACGAGAAGGCGCTCGAGATCCTGCGTACGGCTTCCCGCCGCGAGGGCACGGCGGCCGAGCGGCTCGCCGACGCGGTGAGCTCCTTCGTCCGTTGGCACGCCGGCGGGCGCACCACTGCCCGGGTCGTGCAGTACGAGCTGGACTCGCTCGGCCCGGACGCCCGCGCCGAGATCCTCGCGCTGCGCCGGCAGTGTGACGCCGAGGTGCGCGGGATCATCGAGGACGGCGTGGCGGCCGGCGACTTCGACGTCCTGGACGTGAAGGGCACGACCCTCGCCGTCCTCTCGCTCTGCATCGACGTGGCCCGCTGGTTCAGCGTCGACGGCCCCTGGGCACCCGACGAGGTCGGCGCGCTCTACGCCGACCTCGTGCTGCGGATGGTGGGGGTCAAGTAGCCAGCGGCTCCCTCAGGCGAAGAAGCGGGTCAGACGTAGAAGCGGGCCACCGACTCGGCCACGCAGACCGGCTTGTCCCCGCCGTCGCGCTCCACGGTGTAGGCGACGGTCAGCTGGGCGCCGCCGGGCACGTCCTCGACGTTGCTGATCCTCGCGGTCGCGCGCAACCGCGAGCCGACCGGCACGGGGGAGGGGAAACGGACCTTGTTGGTGCCGTAGTTGACGCCCATCTTCATGCCCTCGACCTTGATCAGCTGGGGTCCGAAGAGGGGCAGCAGCGACAGGGTCAGGTACCCGTGGGCGATGGTGGTCCCGAAGGGTCCGGCGGCCGCCTTCTCCGGGTCGACGTGGATCCACTGATGGTCGCCGGTGGCCTCGGCGAACAGGTCGATCCGCTTCTGGTCGATCTCCAGCCAGTCGGTGTACCCCAGCTGCTCGCCCACCGCCGCCTTCAGGTCGTCGACGGACGTGAAGATCCTCGGCTCTGCCATGTTCCCGGCCTCTCGCGTCGCAGTCCCACAATGTCTAAGCGACTGCTTAGCATGGTCGGGCGCGAGGTCTATGTCAACGGCACGGGCGTGCGACGCGGTCGGTAGGCTCTGAGGAGTGCCCCAGATCCCCGAGAAGATCCACGAGCTGACCGTCGGCCAACTGTCGGCGCGCAGCGGCGCCGCCGTCTCCGCCCTGCACTTCTACGAGTCCAAGGGTCTGATCAGCAGCCGCCGTACCTCCGGCAACCAGCGCCGCTACAGCCGTGACACCCTCCGCCGGGTCGCCTTCGTCCGGGCCGCGCAACGCGTCGGCATCCCCCTGGCCACGATCCGCGAGGCCCTCGCCGAACTCCCCGAGGAGCGCACCCCCACCCACGAGGACTGGGCCCGCCTGTCCGAGGCCTGGCGCTCGGAACTGGACGAACGCATCAAGCAACTGAACCGCCTCCGCGACCACTTGACCGACTGCATCGGCTGCGGCTGCCTCTCCCTCGACACGTGCGTCCTGTCCAACCCGGACGACGTCTTCGGTGAGCGGCTGACCGGGTCGCGGCTGCTGGTGGAGCGAGGGGGAGACCGTCAGGGGCGCCTATGAACTCGGGGCTTTGGCTCGTACGGCGGGTGCGGGTTGTGTGTGGTTGATCGCGCCCACGCGGCGGAGCCGCACATCGATACAGCCCCGCGCCCCTGGGTGAGCTCCGCTCACTCGTACTCGGTGCCACCCTTCCGTGTCAGATACGCCGGACTCACCGCCTTCGCGATCGCCCGCCCTCCGGTCACCGTGCTGTACCGCTCACCGACCGGCCGTATCACCACGCCCTCCCGCAGATGCAGCTCCCGCCCGGACACCGTCTCCCGCCCACTGGCGACCTCCAGCACCCGCTCGATGTCGTACGGCCCCTCGAACAGCCGTGGCACCAAAGGCAGTTCCCCCCGCAGCACCTCCGCCGCGTCCAGCCACTCCACACGACCGTCGATCTCCGCGGACACGTCGAACGCGGCGTACCCCAGCGTGTCCCGCCGGCCGTCCGCCCCGTACGTCAGGTCCTGCACCCCAGCCCCGAAAACCTCCCCGAAGATCCCGACCCGCCGAGCCCCCAGCCGCTCGGCCACCCGAGCCGCGACCTCCGCGACGCCGTGCCCCCGCACAGCCCGCCAGTACAGATTCCGCGGGTCCTCCTTCAGCGCCAGCGACTTCCCCCCGAACCCCTTGGAGGACACGTACACCCGCTCCTCGTCGGCGACATACGTCAGCAGGCACGCCGAGCCGTGCAGCTTCTCGGTCAGCACCACGGGCTCACCGGGCACGAAGATGTCCGGATACCGCTGGATGTTCTCGATGTCGACCCAGGGCAGCAGATCCGGCGCCGACTCCACCTCACCGGACATCGTGGGCGGGATCGGCGGTACCCACTTGGTGACCCCGAGCACCCCGGCGAAGTCGGTCCCCTCCGCAGCCGCCCGGGCCAGATCGACGTCGGCCAGCGACTTCGGCCGGCACACGATCCCCTGCGACAGCTCGCCGCGCAACCGCACCGCCTTGACTCGGTCGGCCCTGCTCCCCGCCAGCCGTCCGGTCAGCCCCAGTTCCTCGATCAGTTCGGCCGGCAGCACGGACTGCTCGGGGATGTACACGGCGGCCTCACCGGTGCGGTACGTGCCCTTGGCGACGACGGCCCGGTACAGGCCCACCTGGGCCAGCTCCAGCGCGTCGGCGTTGGGATGCTCGTGGACGGTCAGCACTTCGGCGGTGACGCGCAGCGTCGACATCGGGGACTCCTCGGTCTTCCTCAGGTGTGTTTCATCGCCCCCAACTGTCCGGACGGGAAAGGGCTGGAGCGAGCGGATTAGCGGTTGGTATCGTCGCGATCTTCGGCCGGCGGCTGCGGTACTCCGCCGCGCATGGAGTCCTGACGGGACGCATTCCCATGCCCTCACCTGCCCTTGACGCCGCCCTCGCGGACATCGACACGGTCTTCAACGGGTTCGCCAGCCCTACGGAGATCGGCTGCGAGCGGTGCTTCCAGCCGGAGGAGACGGCGTATCTGCGCACGCCGTACACGCGCGTGCCCGCCGACCTGGTCCGCAGGTTCGTCTTCAAGGTCCCCGATCACTTCGAAAACCACGCCGCCGTGATGCGGCGCCTGCTGCCCCAGGCCGCGCATGCGATGGCCGAGGGCACGCTGGACCGCATCGGCTGGGGGCACCACGGACTGAGCCGGGTCGACTGGCGGGCCTGGCCCGCGGAGCAGGCCGCTGCCGTCGAGACGTTCGTGTACGCCTGGTGGCAGGACGTCCTCACAACGCCCGAGCCGCCGTACCCCGTTGCCGATGTGTTCGAGACCTGCGCCATGATCCTCGGCACCATGACTCCGCTGCTCGACCGTTGGCACAGTCATGCTGTGGCGGACGCACATCTCGCGACTTGCGCGGCGACGTGGCTGTACCAGTTGGACTTCGACGCCTCACCATTCGACTGGTGGGACCGCGACGATGAGGCCCCCTTGATCGCGGAACTCCAGTCCTGGCTGGTCGCACACGCCCCCGCCCGCCTCCGCGCCCAGGGCGAGCCCGACCTCGCCACACGCACCGAACTCCTCGCCCTGCCCTACGACGACCGTTGGGCCCACCCGTACTGGACCAGCCCCTCCGCCACCAACTGAGCGTTGGAAGCCGCCCGTTCCCCGTCCGGCAGGACCAACGTGTCCTCCAGGCCGATGCGCGTCGCCAGCCTCAGCCGCCCCGCCAGCCGGAGCACGGGCCACGCCCCTGCGTCCTCCCCGTGCAGCAGCACCGGACGGCCGAACGCCGAGCCCAGCTCGGCCAGGAGCGCCCGCGCGCTCTCCTCGGCCGTCGCCGCCGACCTGTCCGTCACCTCCGCCAGCACCCGCAGCACCCTCGGCCCCAGCGGCGAGGCGGCGAACCGTGCCGCCCCGTCCGTGCCGGGCCAGATGCCGGCCTCGACGCCCACGCCTCGCTCCATCAGCGCCGCCGCCACCTCCTCGGCGCCCGGCTCATGCCAGTTGACCGAGGCGTGGTCGGGGAGAACCGGGAGCGCCGACCAGCTCCGTATCCGCTCCACCCGGGCCGCCGCATCCGGTTCCGCCCACGCGCCCGTGGTCACGCCGACCGGCACCGACACCCGGGCCCGTATCGCCTCGAGCACCGGCGCGAGTACACGCGGAGACAGACTGTCCTGCCCGCAGGAAGTCTTGGGGTGGACATGGATGTCCGTGGCCCCGGCCGCGACGGCAGCCGCGGCGGACTCGGCCATGGCCTCCGGCGAGAGAGGCACCACCGCACCGTCGCCCGCCCCCCGGGGCCCGTTCAGACACACCTGGATCATGTCTCGATGGTGCCAGCCACCACTGACAACGGGAGTGGGAAGCCAAGGCGGTGAACCCACGGTGGCAAAAGGGGGTGCGGCATCCCCGGCGCACCCCCGTCGTACTAGGCGGACACCAGCAGCCGCCGTTCGCGCCGCGACGCCGCCAGCGCCTCGGGCGTGAGGACCGGACGCGGCACCACGATTCCGCAGTCCGTGCAGACCGGGCCCGACGACGGTTCATGGGCCAGGTCGTAACTCCAGATCAGCCGCTCCCCGCCGCACGCCGGGCACTCCGAGCCCGGTTCGCGCTCCAGCGCGGAGATCAGTCGGCGCAGCACCTCGGCCAGTGGTTCGTGCGGGTGGACCCGGGGGTTGTCGCACCAGGCGACTCCGAAACCGCCCCAGGTCAGCCGGTGCCAGTCGTCCACGCTGCCCGGCCTGCGCAGTCCGTCGTGCTTTTCCTTCCTGCGTCGCTCGGCGAACTCGACCTCATAGGCCAGCCAGACCGAACGGGCCTCCTCCAGCTCGTCCAACGCGGCCACGAGCCGCGCCGGATCGGGAGACCGGTCCTCCGGACCGAACCCTGCCCGGGAGCACAAGTGGTCCCAGGTCGCCCTGTGCCCGTAAGGAGCGAACCGCTCAAGGCACTTACGCAGCGAGTAGCGCCGCAGCGCCAGATCGCACCGCGGATCTCGCACCTGTCTCGCCAGACTCCGAAAACCGGCCATCGCCCTGCACCTCCGTCACATCTGCACCTGTACTTCGGTCACTTCGGCGTCGCCGCACGGACTTCGCGCGACGTTGACGAATAGACGTATCGACAAGCGATTCGGCTCCATCTGATTTCCGATGACCTCCATAGCGAGCCCTGGTGACTCCAAAAAGTGACGCATGTTCATCTTCAATCCCGGGGATACCGCCGGTAACATCCGGCCCACCCTCGTCGGTAGGAGCTGCCATGCCACGGCGTACCCCACGCAACGCCCCAGACAGTCTGAGAACTCCCGGCAGATTCCCCGGGTTCCTGAAGACGGCATCCATATGCGCCCTGATTGCCGGTCTTCTGTCGCCACTTTCCCAAGCCGCGACCGCGCCCGAAGCCGCGGCGGCCGAGGCTGCGGCCGCCGCCGACCACTGCGGGAACCAGTGTTCCGACATCCTTCCGCCGGGCCAGAACGGCAACGCCACCCTCGCCCAGATCCTGCTCAACCAGGCCTTCGGCAGCATGCCCGAACACGCCTCGGACCAGCTGGGCCCCTACGCCAACCTGGCCAAGGGCTACTCCGGCCTCACCAACGCGACGATCAACACCTTCTTCAACGACGCGTCGTTCGGCGTCCCGTCCGATCAAGTCGCCTCCACCGTGAATCCCGCCGGGCGCAGCGACGTGACGATCGTCCGTGACAAGAAGACGGGTGTGCCGCACATCACCGGCACCACCAGATACGGCACGGAGTTCGGCGCCGGCTATGCGGCCGCCCAGGACCGGCTGTGGCTGATGGACGTTTTCCGGCACGTCGGACGCGGCCAGCTGACCTCGTTCGCGGGCGGGGCGCCCTCCAACCAGGGCCTGGAGCAGCAGTTCTGGCGCAACGCCCCGTACACGGAAGCCGATCTTCAGGCCCAGATCGACAACGCCGTCGCCAATAACGGCGAACGCGGGCAGCAGGCCCTCGCCGACGCCAACGCCTACCTCGACGGCATCAACGCCTACATCGACGCCTCCGACAGCGGCCGCTACTTCCCCGGCGAGTACGTCCTGACCGGCCACAAGGACTCTGTCACCAACGCCGGCACGATCGAGCACTTCAAGCAGACCGACCTGGTCGCGCTGGGCTCCGTCATCGGCGCCCTGTTCGGCTCCGGCGGCGGCGGCGAGGTCAACAACGCGATCTCCCTGCTCGCCGCGCAGGAGAAGTACGGCGTGGCCGAGGGCACCAAGCTCTGGGAGTCGTTCCGCGAGCGCAACGACCCCGAGGCGGTCGTCACCGTCCACGACAAGAGCTTCCCGTACGCCACCAAGCCCGCCGACCCGCAGGGCGAGGCCCTGCCCGACGCCGGCTCGGTGACCGAGGAACAGCTCGTGTACGACCGTACGGGCAGCGCGTCCGGCTCCGCCGCGAACGGCGCCTCCACCACGGCCGCCGCGACCGCCATGACCTCGGCCAAGCGGGGCATGTCCAACGCCCTGGTGGTGAGCGGCGAGCACACCGCCAGCGGCCACCCGGTCGCCGTCTTCGGCCCGCAGACCGGCTACTTTGCACCCCAGCTCCTCCTGCTCCAGGAGATCCAGGGCCCGGGCATCAGCGCCCGCGGCGCCTCCTTCGCCGGCCTGAGCATGTACGTGGAGCTGGGCCGCGGCCAGGACTACTCGTGGAGCGCCACCACCTCCGGCCAGGACATCATCGACACCTACGCCGTCGAGCTGTGCCAGGACGACCACCACTACCTCTACCGCGGCACCTGCACGGCCATGGACAAGGTCGAGCAGAAGAACGCCTGGAAGCCGACGACCGCCGACGGGACCGCCGAGGGGTCGTACACGATGCGGGTCTGGCGCACGAAGTACGGTCCCGTCACGCACCGCGCGACCGTCGGCGGCAAGAAGGTCGCCTACACCACCCTGCGCTCGTCCTATCTGCACGAGGCCGACTCGATCATCGGCTTCCAGATGCTGAACGACCCGGACTACGTCAAGGGCCCGGAGGACTTCCAGAAGGCGGTGCAGCACATCAACTACACCTTCAACTGGTTCTACGCCGACTCCGAGCACACCGCCTACTACAACAGCGGCGACAACCCGGTCCGGGCGACCGGCGTCGACGCGGAGTTCCCGGTGTGGGCGCAGTCGGCGTACGAGTGGCGGGGCTGGAACCCGACGACGAACACCGCGCAGTACACCCCGCCCTCCGCCCACCCCAACTCCATGGACCAGGACTACTACATCTCCTGGAACAACAAGCAGGCCAAGGACTACACGACCGCACCCTGGGGTGACGGCTCCGTCCACCGCGGCAACCTGCTCGAGAACCGGGTGAAGAAGCTCGTCGACGCGGGCGGCGTGACCCGGGCTTCGCTGGTGAAGGCCATGGCGGATGCGGGGCTGGCCGACCTGCGGGCCGAGGACGTACTCCCGGATCTGCTCAAGGTCGTCAACAGCTCCACGGTGACCGACTCCACGGCCGCGGCGGCGGTGAGCAAGCTCCAGGCGTGGATCTCCGCGGGCGGCAAGCGCACCGAGACGTCGGCCGGTTCGAAGACGTACGCCGACGCCGACGCGATCCGCATCCTGGACGCGTGGTGGCCGCTGCTGGTGAAGGCCGAGTTCGAACCGGGCCTCGGCAGCGAGCTGTACGCCGCGATGACGAACAGCCTGCCCATCGACGAGTCCCCGTCCGCCGGGCACGGCCCGACCGGCTCGCACGCCGGAAGCTCCTTCCAGTACGGCTGGTGGAGCTACGTCGACAAGGACATCCGGGCCGTGCTCGGGGAGTCGGTGCAGGGCCCGCTCGACCGGAAGTACTGCGGCGGGGGCAGCCTCAGCGCCTGCCGGGACATCCTGATCAGCACCCTGAAGGAGGCGGCCGGCAAGACCGCGGCCCAGGTCTACCCCGGCGACGACCAGTGCTCGGCGGGCGACCAGTGGTGCGCCGACTCGATCGTCCAGCGGACGCTGGGCGGCATCAAGCACGGCAAGATCAGCTGGCAGAACCGGCCCACGTATCAGCAGGTCGTGGAGTTCACGTCACATCGGTGACGGGTCAGTGGCGGCGGGTCACTCGATGCGGCCCGCCGCCAGCACCACCTGTGCCAGCTCCCGGTGCAGGATGTCGCTGTGCGCTCCCGCCGGGGGCCCGCCACGCCGTACGACCGCCGCCGCGTCGATGTTCACGCACCCGGCAGTCGGAAGCGTCGCCTTGAGCGCGTCGGCCAGCTTCAGCGACCGCGTCCCGGGCACCGCCTGCACCCCGTCGTGCCCCATCGCACCCCACTTGGCGCCCAGCATCCGGCCGATGTCCAGGGCCGCGACCCCTCGTGCGTCCCCCGCCATACGGGAGGCCAGCGGATACATCGTGGACAGGGCCTGGTCGTGCCGCGAGTAGCAGCACACCAGCGGTCCGTCGATACGGTTGTGCTGGCCCTCCAGCACCCCACCCGCCCGGGCGTCGTGCGGGAGCCGCGACGCGAACGCGTAGTGCGAGAAGGCCCCTTGGAGCAGCGTCACGGACTTCACCGTCCGCACGCCCTTCGGCAGTCCCCGCAACGCGAACGACACCAGCCGCGCACCGAAGCTGTGCCCGACGAGATGCACCCGCACCTCGGGCTCCCGCGCGGCCAGCTGCCCGATCACCGGGCCGAGCCCGCGCTCACCGACGGTTCCCGCGCGTCGCTTCATGGCGTAGTACGTCGCCTGCCGAAGCAACTCGTGCGCGCCCTCCCAAGGGTTCGGCAACGAGAACGAGGCCGCACCCTCCGGCGCTCCGTCCGGCGCCTCCAGATATGTCAGCGCCTGTGCGAACTCCTCGCACACGGCGGCCGTGGACTCCGAGAGCATGTCCGGCGAGTTCTGCGGCACCCCCTCCGCCAGCATGTCGGCCGCGAACAGCACCTGCGGCCCCGGCGGCACGATGTCCACCAGCATCCGCACCAGCCGCCCGAACTCCTCCAACTCGCCCTCCTCGCGCGGCTGCTGGTCCAGCATCCGCGCGATCTGGTCGATCACGGTCGCCCGCCCCGGGAACGTCTCCAGCAGCGCGTGCCGCGTGTCCTTGTCCAGCACCGGCCGACGCGGCATCTCGGCCGCCGCGGCCCGCGGAAAGGCTGGGAAGTCGGGGATTGGCTCGTCCGAGAACCGCATCGACGGCCAGACCACCCCCACGTACCCGATCTTCGCCGCCGGAGCGAGCTGCGGGATCGGCGCGAAGAAGCGGTCGTACAGCCGGGTCGCCCCCGAGCGGTCGCTGTTCCAGCCGTGCGCGAAGACGATCAGATCACGCACGTGGTGCTGCGCCACCCCGGCCGGCAGCCGGTCCCGCGTCCTGGCGTCCGGGTCCCCGTCCGCGTCGAAGGTCAGCTCCCAGTAAGGAGTCACGCTCACTGCCGGATTCGCCATGACAGGCCCCCTCGTCCCCCGTGGTGGTGCGATACGGGCGCATCGTCCTGCTACCAGGCGGAAATGGCCATACGTCGTCACTCATCCGGGGCGCACAATCGGGGCGCTCATTTGTACAGCAGGTACTCCCTGCGCATCCGCCGGAACGCCGCCAGCTCCTGCTGCCAGCCCGCCACCACCTCGTCGGCACTCGCGCCCGCGTCGATCATCGTGCGCACCTGGGTGGAACCGGTGAGCTTGTCGATCCAGTTGTCGGGACGCCAACCGAAGCCGCTCCAGACCTTCTTGGCGGTCACGAGCAGGGCGATCCCGGTGCGGATGGGGTCGTACGCGGCCCGGTCGTGCACATGGATCTGTACGCCGCCGATGGTCTTGCCCTGGAACTTCGAGAACGTGGGCGCGAAGTACGCCTCCCTGAAGTGCACGCCGGGCAGGCCGAGTTCGTTCACGGCGGCCGCCCAGCGTCCGTCGATGCCTTCCGCGCCGAGCAGTTCGAAGGGGCGGGTGGTGCCGCGTCCCTCCGACAGGTTCGTGCCCTCGAAGAGGCAGGTCCCCGAGTACACCAGCGCGGTGTCCGGAGTCGGCATGTTCGGGCTCGGCGGGACCCAGGGCAGGCCCCAGGCGTCGAAGAACTCGGACCGCCGCCAGCCCGTCATCCGTACGATCTCCAGAGGTACGGGGGTGGTGAGGAACTCCCCGTTGAACAGCCGCGCCAGCTCCGCGACCGTCATGCCGTGCGCCTGGGAGATGGGTTGGCGGCCGACGAAGGTGGCGAACTCCTTGTGGAGGACCGGGCCTTGGGCCGCGCGTCCGGTCACGGGGTTCGGGCGGTCGAGTACGACGAAGCGCTTGCCGGCGAGCTGGGCCGCCTCCATGCAGTCGTACAGGGTCCAGATGTAGGTGTAGAAGCGGGCGCCCACGTCCTGGATGTCGAAGACGATCGTGTCGACGCCGGACGCGGTGAAGATGTCGGCGAGGGGGCGGCCGCTCTTGAGGTACGTGTCGTAGACCGGGAGGCCGGTCGCCGGGTCGTCGTAGCGGCCTTCGGAGCCGCCTGCCTGGGCAGTGCCGCGGAAGCCGTGTTCGGGGCCGAAGACGGCTCCCAGGTTCACCCTCTTGTCGGCGTGCATGACGTCTACGATGTGGCGGACATCTCGGGTCACGCCGGTGGGGTTGGTGACGATTCCGACGTGCCGGCCTTCGAGGACCGAATAACCGTCGGCTGCGAGCCGCTCGAAGCCGGTCCGCAGGGGCCTGCGATGCTCCGCCGCCGTGGCCTGTGCTGAAGGTAGGGATGCTGCTGCCGTTGTCGCTGCGAGTAGGGCTCGTCTGGATAGGCGCATGTTGTGCACGGTATTGCTCCGGCAGGTTGTGTGGAAGGTGCCGGTATGCCGTGGCTTGTCGCTCCCCCACTCTCGGCTTCGTTCGAGCGGGGGGACCCCCATCGCGGCGGAGGCGCATGTCGACACACCCCGCGCCCCTGAGGGCGTCATCACACCCCTTCCTTGATACATACCGACCGGTTAGTCTGGCCGTCGCAGGAGAGCCGCAGTCGAAGGAGACCGATGGTGGAAGCCGTTCAGGATGCCGGAGTCGTCGTTACCGGGGCTGGAGGTGGCATCGGCGCGGCCCTTGCCCGGCGCTTCGCCGCCGAGGGAGCCCGCGTCGTCGTCAACGATCTGGATGCCGGGAAAGCCCAGGCGGTCGCCGACGAGATCGGCGGTGTCGCGGTGCCGGGCGATGCCTCCTCGATCGTGTCCGAGGCCCGCGAGGCGCTCGATGGCACCGTCGACGTCTACTGCGCCAACGCCGGTGTCGCCTTCGGAGACGAGCGCCCGGCGCAGCCTCTCGACGAGAAGGCCTGGACGGTGTCCTGGGACGTCAACGTCATGGCACACGTGCGTGCCGCGGGCGAGCTGCTCCCGGACTGGCTGGAGCGGGGCAGCGGGCGTTTCGTCTCCACCGTCTCCGCCGCCGGGCTGCTCACCATGATCGGCGCGGCGCCCTACGCCGTCACCAAGCACGGTGCCTACGCCTTCGCCGAGTATCTGTCGCTGACGTACCGCCACCGTGGGCTGAAGGTCCACGCCATCTGCCCGCAGGGCGTGCGCACCGACATGCTCGCCGCCACCGGCAGCGCGGGCGACCTGGTGCTCCACCCGACGGCGATCGAACCGGACGACGTCGCGGACGCCCTGTTCAAGGGCATGGAGGAGGATCGCTTCCTGATCCTTCCGCACCCCGAGGTCGCCGGGTTCTACCAGGCGCGGGCCACCGAACCGGACCGCTGGCTGACCAACATGAACCACATCCAGCAGAAGTGGGAGGCGAGCCGGTGACCGATGCCTCCTCCTGTTACTCGGCCAAGCCCTGGCTGGCCCTGCTCAGCGACGCCCAGCGCGGCCCGATAGACCCGGCCGACACCCTCGTGCACGCCCTGCGCCGGGTGGTCGCCGAGACCCCGGAGCGCACCTTCCTCGCCTACTTCGACGGCCGCCTGAGCTACCGCGAGGTCGACGAGCTCAGCGACTCCGTCGCCGGGCACCTCGCCGCCCGTGGTCTGGAGCGCGGCGACCGGGTGGCGATCCTCCTGCAGAACTCGCCGCACTTCGTGCTCGCGCTGCTCGGCGCCTGGAAGGCGGGGGCGATCGTCGTGCCCGTCAACCCGATGTACAAGTCGGGGGAAGTCGGCCACGTCCTGCGGGACGGTGAGGTGGCCGCGCTGATCTGTTCCGACCGGGCCTGGGAGTCGTATCTGCGCGAGGCGGCGGCCGAGTCGCCGGTGCGGATCGCACTCACCGGCTGTGAGTTGGATTTCCAGACGCGCAACGACGCGCGCGTGCTCACCTTCGAGCGGCTCCCGCAGGCCGACGACGCCGAGGACCTGGCGGCTGTCGCACGCGCCGGGCACAAGCCGCCGCAGGGCCGTGACCTCGGCCCGTCCGACATCGCGCTGATCAGCTACACCTCGGGCACCAGCGGCACCCCCAAGGGCGCCACCAACACGCACGACAACATCATGTACAACGCCGAGCGGCAGCGGACCGGCCTTGAGCTGCCCGAGGCGCCCGTCTACTTCGCGATGGCGCCCCTCTTCCACATCACCGGGATGGTCTGTCAGCTCGGCGCCTGTCTCGACAGCGCCGGCACACTCGTGCTGGCGTACCGCTTCGAGGCGGGTGTCGTACTCGACGCGTTCGCTGAGCACGGGCCGCACTACACGGTCGGCCCGTCGACCGCGTTCATGGCGCTGGCCGCGCACCCGACGGTCACCCGGGACCACTTCGCCTCCTTCCGGATGATCTCCTCCGGCGGCGCCCCGCTGCCGCCCGCCCTGGTGGAGAAGTTCCGGGCCGGCCTGGGGCCGTACATCCGCAACGGCTACGGCCTCACCGAGTGCACCGCCCCCTGCGCCTCCGTCCCGCCCGGCCTGGAGGCCCCCGTCGACCCGGTCTCCGGGACGCTCGCCGTGGGGCTGCCGGGGCCCGAGACGGTCGTGCGGATCGTCGACGACGCGGGCGAGGAGGTGCCGTTCGGCGAGCAGGGCGAGATCGTGGTGCGCGGGCCGCAGGTCGTGCCCGGCTACTGGCGGCGCCCCGACGCCACCGCCGAGACCTTCCCCGACGGCGAGCTGCGCACGGGTGACATCGGCTTCATGGATGAGCAGGGCTGGCTGTACGTCGTCGACCGCAAGAAGGACATGATCAACGCGTCCGGCTTCAAGGTCTGGCCGCGCGAGGTCGAGGACGTGCTCTACACCCACCCGGCGGTGCGCGAGGCGGCCGTCGTCGGGGTGGCCGACGGGTACCGCGGGGAGACCGTCAAGGCGTACATCAGCCTCCGTCCGGGTGCGGAAACCGACCCCGACGCACTCGCCGCGTACTGCAGGGAGAGACTGGCCGCCTACAAATATCCGCGTCAGGTGGAGATCCTGCCCGACTTGCCCAAGACGGCAAGTGGGAAGATCCTCCGGCGGGAACTTCGTTCACGCGCGAACGACGGCTAGACAGCAGGCAGACATCTCGGAAGGCAGGTGGCGGCACAGTGGCCAGGACGACGGACGGTGACGGTACGCCCGTCCCGCAGCGGCTGCTCGCCGCCGCCACCCGGCTCTTCGCCGAGCAGGGCTACGACCGCACCTCGGTGCAGGAGATCGTCGAGGCGGCCGGCGTCACCAAGGGGGCGCTGTACCACTACTTCGGCTCCAAGGACGACCTCCTGCACGAGGTGTACGCGCGCGTCCTGCGCGTTCAGCAGGAGCGGCTGGACGCGTTCGCGAACGCCGACGAGCCCATCGAGAAGCGGCTCAGAGGCGCGGCGGCCGATGTCGTCGTCACGACGATCGAGAACCTCGACGACGCGATGATCTTCTTCCGCTCGATGCACCATCTGAGCCCGGAGAAGAACAAGCAGGTGCGCGCCGAGCGCCGGCGCTACCACGAACGCTTCCGCGCGCTCGTCGAGGAGGGGCAGGAGTCGGGCGTCTTCTCGAAGGCGACCCCGGCCGACCTCGTGGTCGACTACCACTTCGGGTCCGTCCACCATCTGTCGACCTGGTACCGCCCCGACGGCCCGATGAGCCCCCAGGAGGTCGCCGACCACCTGGCCGACCTGCTGCTGCGCGCGCTGCGACCGTGATGCCGCGATAGTCCTCGCCCCCGCCGCCCCTACCCGTCCCATCTCTGGGGGCTGCCGCCCCCAGACCCCCGCTTCGGGCCTGAACGGGCCTCGTCCTCAAACGCCGGACGGGCTGAAAAACTCAGCCCCTCCGGCGTTTGAGGAGCGGGGGTCCAGGGGGCGGAGCCCTCTGGGGATGGGACGGGTAGGGGCGGCGGGGGCGAAGAACTCCCGCCGCGCCGCGTCACATGTACTTCTTCAACTCCCGCCGCGCCAGCGACCGCTGGTGCACCTCGTCCGGACCGTCGGCGATCATCAGCGTCCGCGCCGCGGCGTACAGCTCGGCCAGCGGGAAGTCCTGGCTGACGCCACCCGCACCGTGCAGCTGGATCGCGCGGTCGATGATGTCGACGACCGCACGCGGGGTAGCGATCTTGATGGACTGGATCTCCGTGTGGGCGCCCCGGTTGCCGACGGTGTCCATCAGCCAGGCCGTCTTCAGCACCAGCAGCCGCAGCTGCTCGACCGTCACGCGCGCGTCGGCGATCCAGTTGTGCACCACGCCCTGCTGGGCCAGCGCCTTGCCGAAGGCCGTACGGGACACGGCCCGCTTGCACATCAGCTCGATCGCCCGCTCGGCCATGCCGATCAGCCGCATGCAGTGGTGAATGCGGCCGGGACCGAGCCGCGCCTGGGCGATGGCGAAGCCGCCGCCCTCCTCGCCGATCAGGTTCGACACCGGCACGCGCGCGTGGTCGAAGATCACCTCGGCGTGGCCGCCGTGGTAGTGGTCCTCGTAGCCGAAGACCTGCATCGCCCGCTTGACGGTGACGCCCGGGGTGTCGCGGGGCACCAGGACCATGGACTGCTGGCGGCGGATGTCGGCCCCGTCCGGGTCCGTCTTGCCCATCACGATGAAGATCTTGCAGTCCGGGTTCATCGCCCCGGAGATGTACCACTTGCGGCCCGTGATGACGTACTCGTCGCCGTCCCGCTCGATGTGCGTGGTGATGTTGGTGGCGTCCGAGGAGGCCACCTCCGGCTCGGTCATCGCGAACGCCGAGCGGATCTCGCCGGCCAGCAGAGGCTCCAGCCACTGCTTCTTGTGCTGCTCGTCGCCGAACTGGGTCAGCACCTCCATGTTCCCGGTGTCCGGCGCCGCGCAGTTCAGCGCGGTGGGCGCCAGCTGCGGGGAGCGCCCGGTGATCTCGGCGAGCGGGGCGTACTGGAGGTTGGTCAGCCCGGCGCCGTACTCGGCGTCGGGGAGGAAGAGGTTCCACAGCCCCTGCCGGCGCGCCTCGGCCTTGAGCTCCTCGACCACTGCCGGCGTGTCCCACGGCGAGGCCAGCTGTGCGCGCTGCTCCTCCGCCACGGCCTCGGCCGGATAGACGTACTCGTCCATGAAGGCCAGCAGCTTGCCGCGCAGCTCCTCGGTGCGTGCGTCGAACGCGAAGTCCATGTGCCGTCAGCCTTCCTGAAGGGTGGTCAGACCGTGCTCGATGAAGACGGGGACCAGGTCGCCGATGCGGTCGAAGCCGCGGCCCACCGTCTGACCCAGCGTGTAGCGGTAGTGGATGCCCTCCAGGATCACGGCGAGCTTGAACCAGGCGAACGCCGTGTACCAGGACACCGCGGAGACGTCGCGCCCCGAGCGCGCGGCGTACCGCTCGATCAGCTCGCCGGGCGCGGGATGGCCGGGAGCCTCGGCGGTCGTGGAGACCGGGGAGTTCGCCATGCTCAGCGGGATGCTGTACATCACCAGCAGACCCAGGTCGGTCAGCGGATCGCCGAGCGTGGACATCTCCCAGTCCAGGATCGCCTTGATCCGGTCGTCCTCGCCGATGAGCACGTTGTCGAGCCGGTAGTCGCCGTGCACGACCGCCGGGGCGGGGGAGGCGGGCAGCCGCCGTCCGAGGTTCGCGTGCAGCTCGTCGATGCCGGCCAGGTCGCGGTTGCGGGAGGCGTCCAACTGCTTGCCCCAGCGGCGCAGTTGCCGGTCCAGGAAACCCTCGGGCCGGCCGAAGTCCGCGAGCCCCACCTCTGCCGGATCCACCGCGTGCAGCTCGACGAGTGTGTCCACCAGGGACAGCACCGCGCCCCGGGTGCGCTCAGGGCCGAGCGGGGCCAGCTGGTCGGCGGTGCGGTACGGGGTGCCCTCGACGAACTCCATGACGTAGAACGGCGCCCCGAGCACCTCCTCGTCCTCGCACAGCAGCACTGGTCGCGGCACCGGTACGTTCGTCGGGTACAGCGCGCTGATGACCCGGTGCTCGCGCTTCATGTCGTGCGCGGTGGCGAGGACATGGCCGAGCGGGGGGCGCCGTACGACCCACTTCGACGTGCCGTCGGACATCATGTAGGTGAGGTTCGACCGTCCGCCCTCGATCAGTCGGCCGGTCAGTGGACCCTGCGCCAGACCGGGCCGCTCGCGCTCGAGCAGGCCGTGCAGCCGGTCGAGATTGAGACCGGGCGGATGGTCGGGGCTCATACGTCGCTCCTACAGGCAGGTGAACGGGACCTGACTCATGATGCCGACCAGTCGGTATGTAGTCCAGTGCGGAAGCCGAACGTGATCGGGGCCACGATAGGCCGACAGCTCCCCGCGCGGTCCGCCGGGGAGCTGTCGTGGTGCCTTCTCGGCCAGTACGGCCGCGCTCAGTGGTCGTCCCAGTGGCCGGCGTGGGCGGCGTGCCGGTGGCTGTCGTGGAGGTAGTCGACGTGGTCGCCGTGCAGGACGCTCTCGTGCCCGCATTCGGCGCCGTGCTGATGGGGGTGGCCCTCGTGTGCCACGTGCCCGTCCGCCTCGCACTCGTCCCAGTGGCCACTGTGCTCGCGGTGGAGGTGACCGTCGTGCGCGTAGTCGGTGTGGTCGCCGTGCGGGACGGCGGTGTGCCCGCAGTCGGCGCCGTGGGTGTGCGTGTGGGAGGGGTGTTCCATGTGAAGGGTGGTCATGGTGCTCGCCTTCGGAGGTGCAGGTGGTGACGACGCACAGGCTGCCACGCGAACGGCGCATATCGGGTTATTCGGCTTGCGTGGCGTCCTGTGACCGCAGAGGGTCGGACCCATGAAGGGCATCAGCTACACAAGCTACGGCGGCCCCGAGGTGCTCGCATACGGAGAGGTGCGCGACCCGAAGGTCGGCCCCGACTCGGTGCTGGTCAAGGTGCGGGCGGCGGCGGTCAACCCGGTCGACTGGAAGTGCCGCGAGGGCCATATGGACCGGATGCTCGAGCCGGCCTTCCCGGTGGTCCCGGGATGGGACGTGTCGGGTGTCGTGGTCCAACCGGGTGTGTCCGTCACGGAGTTCGGCGTCGGTGACGAGGTCATCGGCTACGTACGCGAGGACCTCCTCTCCCGCGGCACCTTCGCCGAGTACGTCGCGGCCCCGCTCCGCACCCTCGCGCGCAAGCCCCGCAACCTCACCTGGGAGGAGGCCGCCGGTCTGCCCCTGGTGGGGCTGACGGCGTATCAGGTGCTGATCAAGGTGCTCCAGGTCAGGCGCGGCGAGACCGTCCTCGTGCATGCCGCGGCCGGCGGGGTGGGCTCCATCGCCGTCCAGCTCGCCCGCCATCTGGGCGCCCGGGTCATCGGTACGGCGAGCGGGCACAACCACGACTTCGTACGCGGCCTCGGCGGCGAACCGGTCGAGTACGGCGACGGCCTGACCGAACGGGTGCGGGGGCTGGCGCCCGAAGGCGTGGACGCGGCCTTCGACACGGTCGGCGGCGAGGCACTGAGGGCCTCGGCCAACCTCCTCGCCCCGGAGGGCCGCCTGGTGTCGATCGCCGACCCGGACGTCTTCGACTACGGCGGCCGCTACTACTTCGTCCGCCCTGACGCGGAGGACCTGCTGCGGCTGTCCGAGCTGGCGGAGGAAGGGGTGGTGTCCGTGCATGTCTCGGAGACGTTCCCGCTGGAGCAGACGGCGGACGCACACCGGCTCAGCCAGGAGGGCCGTACGCGGGGCAAGATCGTGGTGACGGTGGACTGGGAGGCGGAGGTGGTGGTGGCGCCGGAGGGGCTGTGGCAGGGAGAGGAGTGACCAGGCGGTAGGGGCAATGAGGCAGTCCAGGGCCGGCCGGCCTCAGAGGACGAGGGCGGCACCGCACACGGCCAGGGCCACGGTGAGCAGGACCGTGGCCGTGGCATGCCGGGGGGCGAGTGCTCCGGGTTCGGCCGAGGCGGCGAGGACGCGGATGCGGCGGTGTGCGAGGGCCAGGAAGCCCAGCCACAGCCCGAAACACAGGGCGCATACGACGATGCCGACCACCGAGACCTGGCCGTGCAGCGCGGTCTTCACGGCGAGTACGGCGGCCACGGTGCCGGACAGTGTCGTACGGCGCCACGCCAGGCGCGTCCGCTCGGGCTGCAGCCCCGGATCCCGCACCGGTTCCGTGACTGCCCCCGGGCTCACCCTTCCCACCCCACGAGCACGACAACGACCATGGCGACGGCCACGACCGCGACCACGATGCTCAGCACCGCCGGGAACCGCGACACCGGCAGGTCCTCGCCCCTGCGCATCGCCCGCTCGCAGCGCACCCAGTGATTGACCGCGCGCAGCGAACACAGCACACCGGCCGCGAGCAACGCCAGCGCCAGCCCCACGCGCCAGCCCCACCGCAGGTCCGGCAGGAACTGGTCCACCGCGAAGCCGCCGCCGATCAGCGCGAGCGCGGTACGCAGCCAGGCCAGGAAGGTGCGCTCGTTCGCCAGCGAGAACCGGTAGTCGGGGGTGCTGCCCTCCTGCCGGATCTGCTGCGGCGCGAACCACAGCCGGACGTTCCGTACGAACTCGATCACATGCACGACCATATCCGGGCGGCTGCCGGGGGGCGTTGCCAGTGCCGCCGGCACTGCCGGTCGCTCAACGGGTGGATCAGCCGGCCGCCCCGCCGTTCGCCCGGTAGGCCCTGAGCCGCTCGTAGGCCGCCAGCCCGTCCGGCACCCACGCCCACTCCGTCAGCCGCCGCTCCACCTCGGTCTCGGGCAGGAAGTCGTGCCAGGCGACCTCCTCCACCTGCGGGCTCACGGGCAGCTCGCAGCGCACCTCGTACACCGCCGACCACCAGGTCTGCCCGGCGCCGTCGTCGTAAAGGAACTTGAACAGGAACGACGGTCGGGGCAGGCCGCTCACGCCGAGCTCCTCCTCGGCCTCACGCAGCGCGGCTTCTTCGTAGGACTCACCCGCGCCGACCACGCCGCCGACGAACATGTCGTACCGCGAGGGGAACACCAGCTTGGTGGGCGTACGGCGGTGCACGAAGAGGCGGCCCTGGGCATCCCGGGCCTCGATGAAGACCGCACGATGACGCAGCCCCTTGGCGTAGGCCTCGCCGCGGGGGGACTGCCCGATGACCTGGTCGTGTTCGTCGACGATGTCGAGAATCTCGTCAGCAGCGCTCATGGGCCCATCCAAGCAGGGGCCCACCCAAACGGGCCCGACGCACCCCGCAGCGCTCCGCCCGCGCCGGACCGGTCCGCCCCCCCCGCCCAGCCACCCCTGCGCGCACCCGCCGACTGTCGCTACCGCCTGCCTCGATGGTGTGCTTGCTGGGGGTAGGGAGAGGCATCTGTCCGAGCCGTCGGTGCCTGCCGTGCCGGCCTGAGCGTGTCCGCGTCGGCCGGTCCGTGTGTCGCGGCGCGGAGATCTCTGCCCGCGCGGGTCTGCTTTCCGTCCGGTCAACCCCGGGTCCGCGCCCGCGCCGACGTGCGACTGCCCGGACAAGTCGCTGCCCCCGCCGACGCTGATCCACACCACTGCTCGCGCGCCGTCCGCTCCCCGCATGCCCGCAGCGGGTGCGCCGAGGGGCCGTATTGTCCGAGCCGACGCTGCTTTCCCGCCTCGGCGCGCGCCTCTCCGCGTCGGCCCGTCCATGCGCGGCCCGTATCCGCCCCTGGTCGGCCGTGATGCGCGTGATCTGCTGCCGGTCCAGGCCGGCTGCTTCAGGCCGGGGGGCGGCCGGTACGTCTCTGGAGGGGTGACTGCTCGAATCAGCCGCGCCCTTCCAAGCCGGTCGGTATTTGTCCGGGCCGGCTGTTTCCGGCCTGCGTAGGTTGGTTCGCGTGCGGCTGTTTCCGGCCCGCGTCGGCTGGTCCCCCTGCGGCTGCTTCCCGTCCACACCGGCTCGTCCCCGTCCGGCGCTTCCGTCTTACCGGCCCGTGCCTGTCGCGTCCCCGTCCGGCGCCTTCGCCTTACCGGCCCGTGCCTGTCGCGTCCCCGTCCGGCGCTTCCGTCTTACCGGCCCGTGCCTGTCGCGTCCCCGTCCGGCGTCTCCGTCTTACTCCCCGTCCGGCGTCTCCGTCTTACCGGCCCGTGCCTGTCGCGTCCCCGTCCGGCGTCTCCGTCTTACCGGCCCGTGCCTGTCGCGTCCCCGTCCGGCGCTTCCGCCCGACCGGCCCCGTCAGCCCGCCGTCTGCAGTGCCGGTGTGCGTTCCGGCTGCTTCGTTCCGCAGGGCATCGCCGGGTGCATGCCGAGCAGGATGATGCCCACCACGATGCCGGCGAGTCCGGCTGCCTCCCAGGCCAGTGCCCCCGCGTCGGTGCGGAGCCGGTCGCCGAGGAAGCCGACGCCGCAGGCGATGCCGGCGAGGGGCTGGGCCGCGGTCAGGGCGGGCAGGGACATGCGCAGGGATGCCGTCTCGAACGCGCTCTGGACCAGGATCAGGCCGGTGAGGCCGAGCGCCACCACGGCGTACGGCTGCCAGCCGGTCAGGACCTCCGCCATGCCGCCCTCGGCGAAACGCTGACCGGTCACCCGCGTCAGCGCGTCCTGCACGCCGTACAGCAGACCGGCGGCCGTCGCCAGCAGCGCCGGACCCGAGCTGAGCCGCGAGCGCTTGGCGTAGGCCGTGAGCAGCAGGGCCAGCCCGATCATGACGCCGATGATCAGCCAGTGCCGGAGCGGGTCGCTGGTCGCCGTTCCGCCCTGTGGCTGTCCGGCGACGATGAACGCCGTCACTCCGCCCGCGAGCAGGGCGAGGCCCGACCAGCCCTGGCGGCCCAGTGGCCGCTTGGTCTGGCGGCGGGAGAGCATGAGCGCGAACAGCAGGTTCGTCGCCAGCAGCGGCTCCACCAGGGAGATCTCGCCCTGGCCCAGTGCCATCGCGCCCAGCGCCATGCCGACCACCATGAGCCCGATGCCGCCCAGCCAGCGCGGCACCTTCATCAGGTCGAGGAGGATCCGGGGCGAGAGAAAGTCGCTCAGTGGCGCCTTCTGGGCCGCGTTCTGCTGCAGTACGAAGCCGAAGCCCAGGCAGCATGCAGCGCTCACGGCAAGTATCAGAATCTGAAGCGACACGCTGCGTACCTCGAATCCTGCCGGGCGGACGGGGTGCGTGAGGGCCGACTGTCGCGGCCCAGAGCCCGGCATGCGCGTCCCGCAATCCTCCGATGCGGACGGCGGCGACGCCATGACGCACGCCACATCCTTCGAACAAATCGGGCATTACGGGCCATGGCGGTGTCGCAACTGTCCCACGAGTAACGGCACTTGACGCGTGTAACGCGTCAGCAGCCCTTGACGCGAACCGTTGGCTGCGGATTTGCTGTGAGTGATCGGTTGATGACTGTCCACACTCTCCCCCCAACAGAACCCAAAACGGTGCCCCCACCCCCGCCACCCCTCGGCCGCGGCCGAAAGCGCGCAACCCACGCCTTCGACGCGGCCCTCGACGACGCCGAGCTCGCCACGGCCCGCACGGCATTGGCCCAGGGCAGATGGCAGACGGCCCGCTCGCTGCTCGCCCGGACCGGCGACGACTGGGACCGCAGAGGGCACCGCGTCACCGTCCTCGCCCAGGAGCCGCACTGCGCCCCCTGGGCCCGCGACTGGCTGCTCGCCGAACCCGACTCCGCCGACGCCGCCGTCCTGCTCGCCCTCGCTCTGGTCCGGCGCGCGTTACGCGGCAAGGAGAAACCGGTCCGCGCCCGCGAGTCCTGCCACGCCGCCGCCGCGCTCGTCCCCGCCGACCCCACCCCCTGGCTCGGTCTGCTCATGCTGGAGAGCACCCTGGGCGCCGAGGACGAGGTGCGCCGCCTCTTCGCCGAGGTCCGCGCCCGGTACGCCGACCACCACCACGCCCATCACCTGATGGTCGCCCGGCTCGCCGAGCGCCGCCCCGGCGCCGGTCCCGACCCGCTCCACGAGGTGTACGACTTCGCCAACGAGGCCGCCGAGCAGGCCCCCGCCGACTCCCCGCTCGCCATCCTCCCGGTCATCGCCCACACCGAGCGCTACCGCGTCCTCGCTGCGGCCGGACATGAGCCCCACGACACGGCCGCCTCCGGGCACTGGACCGGCCGCCGGGCCCGGCAGGTGATGCGGGCCGCCTTCGACTGGTGGCTGGAGTGGGAGCAGGAAGGGCACCCGCGCCGCCTCATCGACCTGAACTTCCTCGCCCACGCCAAGGTCTGCGAGGGCCGCAGTGCCGAGGCGGCCGCCCTGTTCCACCGCATCGGTGAGCACGCCACGCCGTCGCCCTGGTCGTACCCGGACCTCGATCCGTATCCCGCCTTCCGTGCCGCACGCGCCACCGCGCTCGGCACGGCGTAACGCCCCCAACCGCAGTCGACCCAAGGACGGTCCCCGATGACCACGGGCAGTTCCCGCACGAGCAGCGCCACCGCCGACAGCGGCGGCATCAGTACGTTCAAGGGGCAGGACCGCGCCCTGCGCGCCGACCGGCTGGGCACGACGGGCCTGCTGCTGTCCGTGCTCGCGGCCACGGCACCCCTCATGGTGGTCGCGGGTGTCATGCCCACGACTTTCGGAGTGATGGGTGTCCTCGGGCAGCCGCTGCTCTTTGTGATCCTCGGCCTCGTCCTCGCGCTCTTCAGCGTCGGGTATGCCGAGATGAGCCGCCACGTCCACAACGCCGGCGCCTTCTACGCGTACATCTCCCGTGGCCTCGGCGGCACGGCCGGCGCCGGCGCCGCGATGGTCGCGCTCGTCGCCTACAACGCGCTCCAGGTCGGCATCTACGGCATCTTTGGCTTCGAGGTCTCCGGGCTGTTCGCCACCTACCTCGACACCGAAATCGCCTGGTGGATACCCGCACTCCTGGCCGTGCTCGTCGTCGGCGCCCTCGGCTGGCTGAAGATCGACCTCAACGCGCGCGTGCTCGGCGTTCTGCTGATCATCGAGGTCGCCCTCGTGGTCGTCTTCGACGTCGCCGCGCTCGCCGACCCTGGCAAGGAAGGCCTGTCGCTGCACGCCTTCAACCCGGACACGCTCACCGGCGCGGGCATCGGCACCGCCCTGTGCTTCTGCGTCGCCGCCTTCCTCGGTTTCGAGCAGGCCCCCGTCTACGCCGAGGAGACCAGCCGCCCGCACGTCCTCGTGCCCCGCGTGATGTTCCTGGCCGTCGGCGGCATCGCCGTCTTCTACACGATCAGCTGCTGGGCGTACACCGTCGCCGCCGGACCCTCGGCGATCGTCGGCACCGCGCAGGAGCAGAGCGCCGGGCTGCTGTTCTTCCTCACCGAGGACCTGCTCGGCTCCGGGTTCACCGACGTCCTGCACGTGCTGTTCGTCACCGGCATGTTCGCGGCGATGCTCAGCTTCCACAACGTCGTCGCCCGCTACGCCTTCGCCATGGGCCGCGAGGGACTGCTGCCCGCCACCTTCGGCCGCACCAGCGGCGCGAGCGGCGCCCCCGGCACGGGTTCGCTGCTGCAGACCGTGATCTCGCTCGTGATCGTCGCCGCCTTCGCGCTCACCGACGACAAGCCCGCCGGCGACCCGACCGCGCCGGTCCTGCACCTGTTCACCTGGATGGGCAGCCTCGGCGCGCTGGGCGTCGCCGCCCTCATGGCCGCGGCCTCGGTCTCGGTCATCGTCTTCTTCGTGCGCCGTGGCGCCGTCGCCGCCCAGTTCTGGCGGCTGGCCGCCTCCGCGCTCGCCGTCCTCGCGCTGGCCTTCATCGTCGTCTACACCGTCAAGGACTTCGACGTCCTCATCGGGGCGGGCCCGGGCTCGACCCTGAGCTGGGCCCTTCCCGCCGTCATCGCCCTCGCCCTGGCCGTCGGCCTGATCCAGGGCCTGCTCCTGCGCTCCCGCGCCCCCGAGAAGCACGCCCGCATCGGGCTCGGCAACGAGGCGTTCCAGCTGGAGAAGGCGGCGACGGAGGCGACCTGGCAGACGTAAGAAGTGATTACGGAACCCTGACGAGCACCCGCGATTCCTGGTCCCGCCCGGGTCGCGGGTGTTCGAATGGACAGGTGAATCCCGAACAGCCCGAAGCCTCCGAAGCGAAGGGCGAGGAGAAGGCCGAGGAAAAGGGCAAGCCCATCGGCCGCCGCGTCTTCCTCGGCACCCTGGGCCTGGGCGCCCTCGGCGTGGTCACCGCGCCGACGCTGCAGCGCGGCCTGGAGTCGTTCCTCGCGAGCGCCTCCGACAAGGACCCCACCGGCCTGACGGGCCTGCTCCCCAATGGCGGCGGCTTCCGCTACTACTCGGTCGCCACCTCCGTACCCCACAAGAACGCCACCACCTACCGCCTCACGGTCGACGGCCTGGTCGACCGCCCCCGCACCTACACGCTCGCCGACCTGCGCGCCCTGCCGCAGACCCGGATGGTGCGCGACGTCCAGTGCGTCACCGGCTGGCGGGTCCCCGACACACCGTTCGAAGGCGTGCGCCTGTCCCGGCTGCTCGACGCCGCGGGAGTGCGCGAGGGGGCCGGGGCGGTGCGCTTCACCTGCTTCGACGGCACCTACACCGAGAGCCTCACCCTCGACCAGGCCCGCCGCGCGGACGTCCTGGTCGCCCTGCGCATGCAGGACAAAGACCTGGGCCACAGCCACGGCGGCCCGGTACGCCTCTATGTGGCCCCCATGTACTTCTACAAGTCCGCCAAGTGGCTCTCCGGCATCACCGTCACCAAGGACGTACGGCCCGGCTACTGGGAGGAACGGGGCTACGACGTCGACGCCTGGGTCGGCCGCTCGAACGGACGTGACGATGAGCCTACGAGTTGACGCACCCGGCCGGTCCACCGGCGTCCGGCGCTTCAGCCGGGCCGAGCGCTGGGTGCACCGCACGACGGCCGCACTGATGGGCGTGTGCGTGGTGACCGCGGCCTGCCTGTACGTCCCGCAGCTCGCCGAACTCGTCGGGCGCCGCGAGCTGGTGGTCCACATCCACGAGTGGGCCGGCCTCGCCCTGCCCGTGCCGGTCCTGGCCGGCCTGGCCTCCCGCGCGTTCCGCGCCGACCTGCGCTTCCTCAACCGCGTCGGCTCGCACGACCGGGTGTGGCTGCGCGCCGCCTTCCGCCGCGACAAGCGGGCCGCGTCCCGTCCGGCGGGGAAGTTCAACGCCGGGCAGAAGATCTATGCGGCCTGGATCGCCGGGGCGACGCTGGTGATGCTGGGCACCGGTCTCATGATGTGGTTCACCCATCTCGCGCCGCTGGTGTGGCGCACGAGTGCGACCTTCGTCCACGACTGGCTGGCCCTCACCATCGGGATCGTCCTCGCCGGGCACATCGGCATGGCGCTGGGGGATCCGGAGGCGCGGCGTGGGATGCGGACGGGGTCCGTCAGCCGGGAGTGGGCTGAGCGGGAGCATTCGCTGTGGAGGCCGTGAAGTGCGCTCCGCGGGAAGCGCCGTCAAGGGCCGCGGAGAGTGCCGCGATGGGTCGTCGAGCGTCTGCGGGTTCGTTGTGGCTGGTCGCGCCCACGCGGCGGTAGCCGCGCCAGGGTCGCTCGGCGCCGGGTTCGGGTCCTGCACGATGTCCGGCGCGGCGACGGTGAACGCGGTCGGCATACGGATCTCGATGCCGGCGTGCCGTACGGTCACGTCGACCTGGCCCGGCTCCAGCACCGGTACGACGACGGAGAGCACCAGCCGGTCGCCCGACTCCGACGTCAGTACGGGAACCCCGGGCACCTGCTGTCCACCGACGCTCACGCTCACGTCCCGCAGCAGCTCGGCGTGGTCGACGTACGTGTCCGCCAGCTCGATCCCGATCGCCTCGCCGGGCCGTGCCTCGCCGTCGCCGCCCGTGTCCACCCCGGCGATCCGGTAGCCGCACGCCGCGGGAGTACCGCTCGGTGAGGGCTTCAACCGCACGATGTCGCCGGGGTGGCGCCGATGAAAGTCGAGCAGAGAGCCTAGGACGGCGTACGCGGCGCGGCCCTTGCAGGTGTCGGCCTTGTCCGCCGGCGCGGCGTGGTCCCGGACCGCCTGCCCCCAGCTGCCGCCCTCGCCCTGCACGGCCAGGCAGGCGGTGGCCAGCCCGCGCAGCAGCGTCCACTCCGAGTCGGCCTGCGTCCGGGGGATCGCATGCAGTGCGGCCCGGCACTCGGTGGGGGAGCGGAGCAGGTCGTACACGCTCGCCGGGTCCGGCGTGCCGTCGACGTTCGGTGAGTCGGGGCCGGGCGGGAGCCAGGCGGGGGCTTCGAGGAGTTTCTTGCTCATGGAGGGGCTGGGGGAGGAGGGGCTCGGACTCTCGCTCACCGTTCCGCCCTGGGGAGCGCGGGGCGTGCTGGTGACCGCGGGCACACCGAAGTGGCCGTCCGGCGACTGCCGTACCGGAGGAGGGGAACTGCTCGGCGGACCGGCCGGCAGCCTCCGCGTGCCGTCGGAGGGCCCGGCGGTGACGATCGTGCCCCCGCCGCCTCTGCCGTCCGCAGTGACACCCCCGTCACTCGTGAAGGCCGCGGCAGCAACCGCCACCGCCCCTGCGACGAGCAGCCCCGAGATACGCATCCCGAGGGAAACCGCCATGACGCCCCCCGATGTTCTCGCCCCCGGCGGCTGCGGCAGCCGCCAGAGATCACCTCATCATCGGGCCGAAGGCGCCCCTGGGGAAGCCGCTTCATGTGATCGTCGGCGCGAGTTCAGGCGTCGGGCAGCGCGGAAGCTCAGTCTCCGAAGTCGAGCAGCACCTTGCAGGAGGTGCTCCGGTCGGCGGCCAGCGCGAACGCCGACTCGGCCTCCCGCACCGGCACCACCGCGCTGACCAGCCCGTCGAACGAGGCCTCGGTGGCGAGCAGTTCCAGCGCGTCGTCGAACTCCGCGTCGAACCGGAACGCCCCACGCAGCTCGATCTCCCGGCTCACGACGAGGTTCCCCGCGAAGGGACTCCGCCCCGGCGGCAGCATCCCGAGCTGCACCACAACGCCCCCGCGCCGCACCAGCCGCAGACACGTGTCCAGCCCCGCGGCGACCCCCGACGCCTCGATCGCCACGTCCACCTCGGAAGGCCACCCGGCGTCGTCCGGATCATCGGCCCGTACGAGGCTGTCGGCGCCGGCGATCCGCGCGTACTCCAGCGCCGCCGGCAGCAGGTCCGTCACGGTGACCCGCCCCGCCCCGGCCGCCTTCGCCGCCGCGACCACCAGACACCCGATGGGCCCGGCACCGGTGACGAGGACATGCCTCCCGGCCACATCTCCGGCCCGCCGCACCGCGTGCAGCGCGACGGACAGCGGCTCGGCGAGCGCCGCCCGCTGCAGGCCGAGCCCGGCCGGGAGCGGCCTCAACTGGTTTGCGGGTACGACCACTTGGGCCGCGAACCCGCCCTGCACATGCGGGAAGCGCGCCGCGCTGCCGAGGTAGCGGGTGTCCCGGCAGACGTTGCGCCGGCCGTCCGCGCACTCGGGGCAGACCGAGCAGGGAGTGGCCGGGTGGACCGCGACAGCCGTACCGGCGACCGAACCCGATGCCCCGGCACCGTACGAGACGACCGTCCCGACCACCTCGTGCCCGAGCACCATCGGCTCCTTGAGCCGGAAGTCGCCGACCCCGCCGTGCCGCCAGTAGTGCAGGTCGGAGCCGCAGACCCCGCCGTACCGCACGGCCACCAGCGCCTGTCCCGGCCCGGGCACCGGCACCGGCAGTTCCTCGACCCGCAGGTCGTCCTGACCGTGGATCACGCAACCGAGCATCCCCGGAGCCTCCTTCACAACACGCTCGTCATGCCGCCGTCGACGTACAGCACCTGCCCGCTGACGAAGTCCGCGGCTGGGGAGGCGAGGAACAGCACCCCGCCCACCAGGTCCTCGGTACGCCCCCAGCGCCCGGCCGGAGTGCGTCGCCGCACCCATGCGCTGAACTCCTCGTCCTCGACGAGGGGTTGGGTGAGCTCGGTCTCGATGTAGCCGGGGCCGAGGCCGTTGACCTGGACGCCGTACGGGCCCCAGTCCGCGCACATGCCCTTGGTGAGCATCTTCAGCGCGCCCTTGGTGGCGGCGTAGGGGGCGATGCCGGGGCGGACGACCTCGCTCTGCAGCGAGCAGATGTTGATGATCTTTCCGTGGCCGCGTTCCGTCATCCGCCGGGCGGCCTCCCGGCCGACCAGGAACGCGCTGGTGAGGTTGGTGTTCAGGATCCGGTGCCAGTCGGAGTCCGTGAACTCCAGCAAGGGTGCGCGCAGTTGTATGCCCGCGTTGTTGACCAGGATGTCGAGCGGGCCCACCCGCTCCTCGACATCCGCGATCCCGGCGGCCACCGACGGACCGTCGGTCACGTCGAACACGGCCGTGCGGACGTCGCCGGGCAGTTCCCCGGCGGCCTTGGCGAGGCGTTCGCCGTCCCGTCCGTTGAGGACCACCGTGCAGCCGGCCTCCGCCAGACCGCGGGCGAGCGCGAGGCCGATGCCCCGGCTGGAGCCGGTGACCAGGGCCGTGCGGCCGCCGATGTCGAAGAGAGGGTGAGCCGTCATCGTCATACTCCTGAAGTCGTGCTCCTGCAGTCGTGCTCTTGTAGTCGTGCTCTTGAAAGGGCGCTAGATGACCAAGGACAACAGCAGGACCACACCACCGGCGACCACCGAGATGATCGTCTCCATGACGGACCAGGTCTTGATGGTCTGCCCGACGTTCAGGCCGAAGTACTCCTTCACCAGCCAGAAACCGGCGTCGTTGACATGGCTGAAGAAGAGCGAACCGGCGCCGATGGCGAGGACCAGCAGGGCCGCGTGCGTCGTCGACATGTCGGCCGCGAGCGGGGCGACCAGACCGGCCGCGGAGACCGTCGCCACCGTCGCCGAACCCGTCGCGAGGCGGATGGCCACCGCGATCAGCCAGGCCAGCAGCAGCGCCGGGATCGACCAGTCCTCGGAGATGTCCAGGACCATCTGGCCCACGCCGGTGTCGATCAGCGTCTGCTTGAAGCCGCCGCCCGCACCGACGATGAGCAGGATGCCCGCGATGGGTGCGAGGCCCTTCTCGACCAGCGGCGAGAGGCGTTCCTTGCCGAACCCGGCGGGCGCGAGCAGCGTGAAGATGCCCAGGAGCACGGCGGCGAGCAGCGCGATCATCGGGGAGCCGACGACGTCGAAGACGCGCTGGACGGTGTTCTCGGGGTCGTCGATGACGATGTCGACCAGCGCTTTGGAGAGCATCAGGACGACCGGGAGGAGGATCGTGATCAGCGTGGGCCCGAAGCCGGGGAGCTTGCGCTTCCCCACTTCACCGGATTCCTCGGAGGGACGCTGGGGGATCATCCGGTCCGGGGCCGGGACGTCCACCCAGCGGGCGGCGTAGCGCGAGAACAGCGGGCCGGCGATGACCACCGTCGGTATGGCGACGAGGACGCCGAGCGCCAGCGTGACACCCAGGTCGGCGCCGACCGCGTC
Organism: Streptomyces regalis; assembly: GCF_001509475.1. Classification (GTDB taxonomy): domain Bacteria; phylum Actinomycetota; class Actinomycetes; order Streptomycetales; family Streptomycetaceae; genus Streptomyces; species Streptomyces regalis. Next base: position 49,432 of record NZ_LLZG01000069.1, on the reverse strand, counting down.
GATCGCGACCAGCGGGCCGGGGTGCGGCGGGACCAGGCCGTGCATCACGGACAGACCGGCCAGGGCCGGGATGCCGATGCGCATCAGCGAGTAGTTGCCGCGCTTGGCGACCATCAGCACGACCGGGATCAGCAGCACGACGCCGACCTCGAAGAACAGCGGCAGACCGATCACCGAGGCGATCAGCACCATCGCCCACGGCATCGAACGGCCGCCCGCCTTGGCGAGGATCGTGTCGACGATCTGGTCGGCGCCACCGGAGTCGGCGAGCATCTTGCCGAGGATCGCGCCGAGGGCGATCAGTACGCCCACGCCGGCGACCGTGGTGCCGAGGCCGGTGGTGAAGCTGGCGATGGCCTTGTCGAGCGGTGCCCCGGCGATCGCGCCGAGCACGAGCGTTCCGAGGGTCAGCGACAGGAACGCGTGGAGTTTGAACTTGGTGATGAGCAGGACGATGACGGCGATGCCCGCCAGGACGGCGAGGCCCAGCTGAGCGTGGCCGGCCGAGGTGATGGGCTCGACGGTGTCCGCTGCCAGCATCTCAACGCTGAGTCTGGTCACGGGAGTTCCCTTGCAGGTACGGGGGATGGGGGACGCGTGGGGGGTGGTACCGGCGCTTGCCGGGGCGCGCTACCGGCGTGTACCGGTGGGTGGTGCCGGCGTTGCCGGTGTCAGTCGGGAAGTTCGTCGAGCGCCTTGACGGCCCGTTCGGTGATCTCCTCGGGGCTCCCGGCGACGTCCACGGCGACTCCGGCCTCGTCGGCCTGGAGCGGCTGGAGCGTGGCGAACTGGGAGTCGAGCAGCGCGGTCGGCATGAAGTGACCCTGCCGATGCGCCATCCGGTCCTCGATGACCTCCCGGTCGCCCGTGAGGTGCACGAACACCACCCCGGGTGCCGCGGCCCTGAGCCGGTCACGGTACGACCGCTTCAGTGCCGAGCAGCTGACGACCCCGCCGAGCCCGGCCCGCCCGTGCGCCCAGGAACCGATGGCGTCCAGCCACGGCCACCGGTCCGCGTCGTCGAGCGGAGTGCCGGCCGACATCTTGGCGATGTTGGCCTGCGGGTGGAAGTCGTCACCCTCGGCATACGGGACGCCGAGCCGTGCGGCGAGCAGAGGACCGATCGTGGTCTTGCCCGTGCCGGCGACGCCCATCACCACGACGACGTGGGGGGTACGCATCACTGCCTCGCTGTCTTCCTCGACATCCGACGTCGACATCCGACGTCGGCCACACTGAAACCCATTAGGTACGACGAATTCAAGACCCTGTGACAAATAAGTCTGACTTTTTGATCCCGTGATCTGCCCCGTACGCTGAGTGCATGAGCACACCGGGCCGGGGGCTGCACGGCCATGTACTGGAAACCCTCGGCCCCGCGATCGCCGCGGGCGAGTACCCGCCGGGCAGTGTCCTGCGCACGGACGAACTGGCCCAGCGCTTCGACGTGTCGCGCTCGGTGATGCGGGAGGCCGTCCGCGTCCTGGAGTCCATGCACCTGGTGGAGTCCCGCCGCCGCGTCGGCGTGACGGTCCGTCCCAAGGCCGAGTGGAACGTCTACGACCCGCAGGTCATCCGCTGGCGCCTGGCCGGCGCCGACCGCCCCCAGCAGCTGCGCTCACTCACCGTGCTGCGCTCGGCGATCGAGCCGGTCGCGGCAGGCCTGGCGGCCAAGTACGCCACCGCCGGCCAATGTGCCGAACTGACCGAGTGCGCCCTCGGTATGGTCGCCCACTCACGGGGCCACCAGCTGGAGGGCTACCTCATCCACGACGTCGCCTTCCACCGCGTCATCCTCAACGCCTCCGGCAACGAGATGTTCGCCCGCCTGGGCGACGTCGTCGCCGAGGTCCTCGCGGGCCGCACTCACCACGAGGTCATGTTCGAGGACCCCGACCCGGCCGCGGTCACCCTGCACGTCCAGGTCGCGGAGGCGGTCCGCGCCGGCGACGCGGCCAGGGCGGAACACCTGACCCGCGAGATCACGGTCGGCGCGCTCCAGGAGCTGGACATACTGGCGCCGTGAGCGAAGCGGGCCGACGCCCGTTCGGTCAGTCCAGGAACTCCCCGTCCACGTACACCCAAGCCCCGTCGACCCGCTCGAACCGGCTCCGCTCATGCAGCGACCCGCCCCGGAACGAGGCGCGAAAGGTCACCGTCCCCTTGGAGTGGAACGCCGAGCCGTCCGTCGCCTCCAGGATCTCCAGCCCGGTCCACCGCATCCCCGGATCGAGGTCCAGCCGCGCCGGCCGCGTCCGCGGATGCCAGGTCCGCAGCAGGTACGCCACATCACCCTTGACGAACGCGCTGTACCGCGACCGCATGAGGGCTTCGGCGGTCGGCGCGGCCGCCGCACCGGCGTGAAAACGGCCGCAACACTGGTCGTAGGCCTCGGGCAGCCCGCACGGGCAGGAACGCGTCGTCATGCCCGCCATTGTGCTAGCCCGCCGCCCGTGTCTGGCCGCCGGGCAGCGGCGGCAGCGCGGCCCCGTACACCCACGCCTCGAACAGCTCGTCCACGGGCTCAGCCGCGAACCGCGCCACATGCGAGACGAACGCCGACGTCGTCACCGTCCCGTTCCGGTGCAGGCCCGCCCAGGCCCGCAGCATGCGGAAGAAGGCGTCGTCGCCGAGCGTGCAGCGCAACGCGTGCACCGTGAGTCCGCCTCGCTCGTACAGCCGGTCGTCGAACATCGACTTGCGCCCGGGATCGGCGAGCCGCAGATCCTGCGGCAGCGTCGACAGCAACCGGTGTGCGGCGGCGGCGAGTTGCTGCGCCGTACGCCCGCCCGACCGCTCCGACCACAGCCACTCCGCGTACTTCGCGAACCCCTCGTTCAGCCAGATGTGCCGCCAGTCGGCGATGGAGACGCTGTTACCGAACCACTGGTGGGCGAGCTCATGCGCGACGAGTCGCTCCGAACCCCGCGCCCCGTCCACGTGGTTGGCGCCGAACAGCGACAACCCCTGTGCCTCGACGGGGACATCGAGCTCCTCCTCGGTCACCACGACGCCGTACTCGTCGAAGGGGTACGGCCCGAACAACTGCTGGAAGAGGTGCATCATCTGGGGCTGCCGCGCGAAGTCCCGCGAGAACTCCGGCAGCAGGTGCGCCGGAATGTGCGCGTGCTGCGGCACCCCGCCCAGGCCCGGGTCGGCCAGCACCACGGCCTGGTACTTGCCGATCGCCAGTCCCACCAGATAGCTGGACGTCGGCGCCGACTGCTCGTACACCCAGGTGGTCGTGGACGCCTTCGTCGTCCGGGTCAGCAGGCGCCCGCCCGCCACCACCGCGTACGCCGACGGCGTGGTGATCGAGATCTGGTACGACGCCTTGTCGGCCGGCCGGTCGTTGCACGGGTACCACGACGGCGCCCCGATCGGCTGGCTCGCCACCAGCGCCCCGTCCTCCAGCTCCTCCCAGCCGAGCCCGCCCCACGGGCTGTTCACCGGCTTGGGGTTGCCCGACCAGTGCACCTCGACCGTGAAGGCCGCCCCGGCGCGGACCGGCTTGGCGGGGCGCACGCGCAGCCGTCCGCCGCGGTGCGTGTAGTGCGGCTGCCGGCCGTCGACCCGGACCCGCCCGATCCTGAAGTCGGCCAGGTTCAGCACGAACTCGGTGAGCGGTGCCCGGCCCGCGATGGCATTGATCCGGGCAGTCCCCGACAGCCGGTTCGGGCCGGGGCGGTAGTCCAGCGCGAGCTCATACCGGTGCACCCGGTACCGGGGGTCGCCGTGCTCCGGGAAGTACGGGTCCGCGCCCGCCGTCTGCTGAACTGCCACTGCTGTCTGTGCTCCCTGCGCCGTACTGCTGCCACTTGGTGCCGGCCCACCGCCCTCCGGCTCCGAGTGGGCCGCGCTCAGGGACGCCATGCCTCGATCGGATTGCCGAGCCAACGGGTGTCGTCGGGGACGGACTCCCCGGCCATGACGAGCGACGCGGGACCCAGCGTCGTACGGGCCCCGATCGCGCTGCCGGGCAGGACGATCCCGCCAGGGCCCAGCGTCGCGCCCTCACGGAGGACCACAGTATCCGTCCGCAAGATCCGGTCGTGGAAGAGGTGCGTCTGCAGCACACAGCCCCGGTTCACGGTGGCCGCGTCCTCCAACGTCACCAGATCCGTCTCCGGCAGCCAGTAGCTCTCCATCCACACGCCCTTGCCGATCTGCGCGCCGAGCCCGCGCAGCCACGCCGTCATCACCGGCGTACCCGGCACCGAGCCCGCCAGCCACGGCACCGCGAGCACCTCGACGAAGGTGTCCGCCAGCTCGTTGCGCCACACGAAGGAGGACCACAGCGGATGCTCCCCGCTGTGATGCCGCCCCACGAGCAGCCACTTCGCGACGATGGACACGAGCCCCGCCACGGCCCCGGCGCCGAGCAGCACCAGCCCCGACAACAGCGGAGCCCAGACCCCCAGCGCACACAGCGCGGCCACCGTCAGCACCGCCAGCCACGCCGAGCAGAACACCGGCACGATCCGGCACAGCTCCACCAGACCGCGCGCCCACAACAAGCGCAAAGGCGGCTCGTACGTCCGGCTCTGGTCGCCGCCGGCCACGGCACGCGGCAGCTTGACCGGCGGCAGCCCCAGATACGACGTGCCCTTCTTGGCCTTCTTCGGCGTCGCCGACAGCACGCCGACCAGCCCGCCGTCCGGCACGGTCCGCCCCGGCGCGGTCATCCCCGAGTTCCCGAGGAAGGCCCGCCGCCCGATCTCCGCCCGCCCGATCCGCATCCAGCCGCCACCCAGCTCATACGGCGCGGTCAGCGTGTCGTCGGCCAGGAACGCGCCCTCACCGACCGTCGTCAGACTCGGCAGAGCCAGCACCGTCGACACCTCGGCACCCCGCCCGATCCGCATCCCGAGCAGCCGCAGCCACACCGGCGTGACCAGCCCGGCGTACAGCGGGAACAGCGTCTCGCGCGAGCGGTCCATCAGCTGCGTGACCGTCCAGGCCTGCCAGCCGACACGGCTGTGCGTGGGATGCGTCCCCTCGCGCAGCCCGAGGCTCAGCAGCCGTACGGCGATCAGGAGCAGCACGGCGTACGCCAGCCCGAAGGCGAGCGTCGCCGGTACGAGGGCCAGCGCCGCGCCCGTCAGGGGCGCGTCCGGCGTGAAGAACACGCGGGCCACCAGGAACGCGGCCCCGCCCGCCAGCACGGGAAGCGCGGTCAGCGCGAAGCCGGTGAGGCCGTACATCACACGCCAGTACGTCCCGCGCCGCGGCCGATCCTTGGGCCAGTTGCGCTTGGCCTTGCCCAGCTTGACCGCCGGCGCGCCCGCCCACCGCTGTCCGGTCGGAACCTGCCCGGTGACCGCCGAACCGGGCGCCACCTCGGCCCGCTTGCCCACCCGCGCACCGGGGAAGAGCATGCTGCGCGTGCCGACGACGGCATGCGCGCCCACCTTCACCGCGCCGATCTCCAGCCGGTCCCCGTCCAGCCACCACCCGGACAGATCAACCTCGGACTCGACGGCCGCGCCCCGCCCCAGCTTCAGCAGCCCGGTGACCGGCGGCAGCGAGTGCAGGTCGACGTCGGGCCCGACCTTGGCGCCCAGCGCCCGCGCGTACCGCTCCAGCCACGCCCCGGTCAGCGAGGTCGCCCCGCTGAACTCGGCCAGCCGCTCGGCGGCCCACAACCGCAGATGCACGCTGCCCCCGCGCGCGTACCGCCCGGGCTTCACGTCCCTGAGCAGCAGCCGCGCGCCCCCGGCGGCCAGCGCCAGCCGCCCCGGCGGGCTGAACAGCACGACGGCCCCGACCGCCACCAGCCACCAGGGCGCCGTCGGCAGCCACGCGTAGGCGGGCAACAGGTTCCCGAGCACGGCCAGCGCGACCGTCCAGCGCAGGCCGAGCAGCGTGAACAACGGAACGAGAAGCAGAAGTTGGACCACCTGCGCGCGCCTCGGCACCGGCGCGACGATCCGCTCCGCCCCGTCGTCCTGCGCGGACTCCTCCAGGTGCCGGGCCAGCTTCCGCAGCACCGGCTGCTGGTAGATGTCCAGGACGGCCGCGCTCGGATAGCGGGTCCGCAGCCGTGTCGTCAGCTGCGCGGCGGCCAGACTGCCGCCGCCGATCGCGAAGAAGTCGTCGCGGGCGCCGGAGACCGGGATGCCGAGCACCTCGGCCCACTGCTCGGCCAGCCAGGCCTCGGTGCCGTACAACTGCTCGGCCGGGCCACCGCTGTCCAGCTCCTCCAGCGGCCAGGGCAGCGCGTTACGGTCCACCTTGCCCGAGGTACGGGTCGGCAAATCCTCGACCGGCGCGAGCAGCGGCACGAGCGCGGCGGGCAGTTCGGCCCGCAGCTTCTCCACCGCCGCCGCGTGATCCCAGCCGTCCTGGGTGACGACGTACCCGACGAGCAGCTGATTACCGCTGCGAGCGGTCCGCACGGCGGCGGCCGCACCGGCCACCCCCGGCAGCGCCTGCAACGCGGCATCCACCTCGCCCAGCTCGATCCGCCGCCCGCCGAGCTTGATCTGCTCGTCGGCCCGCCCGAGGAAGACCAGCCCCTCGGGCTCCGCCTTGACGAGGTCACCACTGCGGTAGGCCCGCTCCCACCCCAGGGACTCCAGAGGCGCGTACTTCTCCGCGTCCTTCTCGGCGTCGAGATACCGGGCCAGCCCGACCCCGCCGATCACCAGCTGCCCGCTGCCACCCATCGGCACAGGCTCCCCGGCCTCGTCCACGACGGCCAGCTCCCAGCCGTCCAGCGGCAGCCCGATCCGGATCGGCTCCGCCCCGCTCATCAGCGAGGCACAGGCGACGACGGTGGCCTCGGTCGGCCCGTAGGTGTTCCACACCTCGCGCCCCTCGGTCACCAGCCGCTGCGCCAGCTCGGGCGGACAGGCCTCACCACCGAAGATCAACAGGCGTACGTCGTTGAGGGTCTCGGGCTCCCAGAGCGCGGCCAGCGTCGGCACCGTCGAGACGATCGTGATCTCCTGCTCGACCAGCCAGGGCCCGAGATCGGCACCGCTCCTGACCTGCGAGCGCGGCACCGGCACCAGACAGGCCCCGTACCGCCAGGCCAGCCACATCTCCTCGCAGGACGCGTCGAACGCGACCGACAGCCCCGCCATGACCCGGTCCCCGGGCCCGATCGGCTCCTCGGTGAGGAACAGTGCGGCCTCGGCGTCCACGAACGCGGCGGCACTGCGGTGGCTGACGGCGACGCCCTTGGGCTTACCGGTCGAGCCGGAGGTGAAGATGATCCACGCGTCGTGCTCGACACCGGGACGGGCGGCGGCAACCTCGCTCCGGGAGTGCACGGTCAGTTCGAGCCCGGCTCCCACGACGGCCCGGACGTCCGCCTCCCCGAACACCAACTCCGCCCGCTCGTCCGGGTCCTCGGCGTCCACGGGGACATAGGCGGCACCGGCCGCGAGCACGGCGAGGATCGCGACGTAGAGGTCATTGGTCCCGGACGGGACACGGACCCCGACCCGATCGCCGAGCCCGACCCCGGCGGCCGCGAGCCTGCGCCGCAGCCGCTGCACCTCCACGGCCAGCGCGCGGTAGGTGAGGCTGGTCGTGCCGTCGTCGAGGGCCGGCTCGTCCGGATGGGACCGTACGGACGCCTCGAAGACGTCGACGAGGGTGCGCGGGGAGGCCGCCGGACCCCCGGAGAAACGTGCCGTGTCACCGAACCGCTGCTGGATCTCCGAGCTGAGCTCTGCACCGAGCTCCTCGCCGAGCAGGCCGAGAGCGTTGCTCTCCTGTATGGCTGCCATCCGGTCCTCGCGTCTCGAACCCGGAAGCCTCCGGGGCGCTGGCGGGCCCGCAGGTCTGCCTGGGGTTGTCCGGCTCCAGCTCCGTAACAAGCCGGAAATTTTAGTACGACGCTAGGTTCGGGCCTTTCGATACGCCACTCGGAGCGGCCGTTCGGGGCCGCAGGGCGCCGGCGGAACAGGCGCTGACCTGGTGATCTTCGCCCCGACGAGACTTCCCCCACACAACGGCCGAGGGCCGTGACCTCGTGGTCACGGCCCTCGCCATTTCGCGTGTCCGAGGGGGGACTTGAACCCCCACGCCCGATAAAGGGCACTAGCACCTCAAGCTAGCGCGTCTGCCATTCCGCCACCCGGACAAGGTGTCTGTCGTGCGGGGTTTCCCTCGCGGCGACGAAGGAAACATTACCAGGCTTCGGAGGGTGCCCCGATCACCCCCCGTCGCGCCGTGAACGGCGTGTGACGGGTCGCGTCCGGTCTTGGGCGCAGCCGCAGGGAGGGGGAGGATGAGGGGACCATGAGGGGGACCACCAGCAGCAACACCGCGGGAGGAAGCAGCGTGAGCGAGACGGACACGGCCAGGGGCGTCACCGGCGAGGACGAGGTCGTGGACCTCTGCCGCGAGCTGATCCAGATCGACACCAGCAACTACGGCGACCACTCGGGCCCGGGTGAGCGCAAGGCGGCCGAGTACGTCGCCGAGAAGCTCGCCGAGGTGGGCCTCGAGCCGAAGATCTTCGAGTCGCACCCCGGGCGCGCCTCCACCGTGGCCCGCATCGAGGGCGAGGACCCCTCCAGGCCCGCGCTGCTCATCCACGGCCACACCGATGTCGTACCGGCCAACGCGGACGACTGGACCCACCACCCCTTCTCCGGTGAGGTCGCGGACGGGTGTGTGTGGGGGCGCGGGGCCGTCGACATGAAGGACATGGACGCGATGACCCTGGCGGTCGTCCGCGACCGGCTGCGCAGCGGGCGCAGGCCGCCGCGGGACATCGTGCTCGCGTTCCTCGCCGACGAGGAGGCCGGCGGCAAGTTCGGCGCCCGGTTCCTCGTCGACAAGCACCCCGATCTCTTCGAGGGCGTGACCGAGGCGATCAGCGAGGTGGGCGGGTTCTCGTTCACCGTGAGCGAGGAGCGGCGGCTCTATCTGATCCAGACGGCCGAGAAGGGCATTCACTGGATGAAGCTGACCGTGGCCGGAACGGCCGGACACGGGTCCATGATCCACCGGGACAACGCCATCACCGAGCTGTCGGAGGCGGTCGCGCGGCTGGGCCGGCACAAGTTCCCGGTGCGGGTCACCAAGACCACCCGGGCCTTCCTCGACGAACTCGGCGACGCGCTCGGCACCGAGCTCGACCCGGAGAACATGGAGGGCACCCTCGCCAAGCTCGGCGGCATCGCCAAGCTCATCGGCGCGACCCTCAGCAACACGGCCAACCCCACGCAGCTCGGCGCGGGCTACAAGGTCAATGTCATCCCGGGCGAGGCCACCGCGCACGTCGACGGCCGGTTCCTGCCCGGGTTCGAGGAGGAGTTCCTGGCCGACATCGACCGGATCCTCGGGCCGAACGTCCGCCGTGAGGACGTGCACGCCGACAAGGCCGTCGAGACGGGCTTCGACGGGGCGCTCGTGGCGGCGATGCAGTCCGCGCTGGTGGCCGAGGACCCGGCGGCCAAGGCGATCCCCTACATGCTCTCCGGCGGGACCGACGCCAAGTCCTTCGACGACCTGGGCATCCGGGGCTTCGGCTTCGCGCCGCTGAAGCTGCCGCCGGAGCTGGACTTCGCGGGCATGTTCCACGGCGTCGACGAGCGGGTACCGGTGGACGGGCTGAAGTTCGGGGTGCGGGTGCTCGACCGGTTCATCGATGCGTCCTGAATTGGCCCACTGAAACGACACTTCAGTATTCGGCCAGGCGTACGGGATATGACTGGGGGGAGTGAAGACGCTCATAAGGTCGTAGCCCTATTAGTTCCTCCTCGTTACAGGTGATGCGATCAGCTACTTGTGATCGCATTGCCAACAAGGAGGAATAATGATCAAGAAGGTCGTCGCTGCTGCGGCTGCCACTGGTGGGCTGGTTCTCGCGGGCGCGGGCCTCGCTGCCGCCAGCTCCGGTGCTCAGGGTGCCGCTGTGCACTCCCCGGGCATCCTGTCGGGCAACGTTGTTCAGGCGCCTGTCGAGGTCGCCACGAACGTCTGCGGTAACACGATCTCCGTGGTCGGTCTGTTGAACCCTGCCTTCGGCAACACCTGCATCAACAAGTGACGTTGTGCCTCGCCCCGTAAAAGGGGCTGAGCCCGTCGGCCCCGGAGCGCGCGCCATGCGCTCCGGGGCCGACCGGCCTTTCGGAACGTCGGTCGAATTTCCGACGTCGTCCTTTCGGAACAAGGTCGAAGGCAGGTAATCAGTAAATGCGACAGGTCACCCGCAAGGGCCTGATGACCATGGCGGCCGCGACCGGCGTCATCGCCGCCGCGGGCGGCGCCGCCCACGCAACCGGCTCGGGTGCGGCCGGCTCCACCGTGAACTCGCCCGGCGTGCTGTCGGGCAACACGGTGCAGGCGCCGGTGAACGTGCCGGTCAACGTGTGCGGCAACACGGTCAACGTCGTCGGGGTGCTCAACCCGGCGAGCGGCAACAGCTGCAGCAACCAGGGCGGCGGCGCGTCCGCCGGCCACGGGGACTCCGGTGGCGGCTCGGGGGCGTCGACGGGTGGGCACGCCAGCGACTCGCCCGGCGTCGGCTCCGGCAACCACGTCGAGGCGCCGATCGATGTGCCGGTCAACGTGTGCGGCAACAGCGTCGACGTCATCGGCATCGGCAACTCCGTCGAGGGCAACGACTGCACCAACGGAGGCGGTGGCGCAGGCCACACCCCGCCGGGCGGCGGCCACGAGAACCCGCCCGGATCGCCGGAGCAGCCGGGCAACCCCGGTAATCCCGGCAACCCCGAGCAGCCGGGCAACCCCGGAAACCCGGGCAACCCCGGAAACCCCGGGAGCCCGCAGAACCCGGACGAGCCCACCCACCCCGGCACTCCGAGCTCGCCGCCCAGCACGGGCGGCGAAACGCCGGACGGTGGTTCGTCGCACGGGAACCAGCCGGGCGCCCAGTCCCTCACCCAGCCCCAGGGTGTCGCTGAGCTCGCCCAGACCGGCAGCGACCTGCCGGTGGGTCTCGTCCTGCCGGTCGGCGCGGGGGCGCTGCTGGCGGGCTCGGTGCTGTACCGCAAGGCACGCACCTCGGCGTAGGCCGTAGCCGTCCGGCACGCGTAGGGCGAAGCCCTCCGGCGTGAACGGAGCGGGCCCCGCCTCGGCGGGGTCCGCTCCGTTGTTTCTTCTCCTGCTGTCTCTGTCTTGCTGTCTTCCTGGCGCCTCAGCTCACCACGTGGCCCGCACCTGGCGGATGATCCGGCGGCGCAGCCGTACCCGGCGGCTGCCGTCGCGCAGCAGACTCAGGCGGTCCAACTCCCAGTGTCCGTACTCGGCATGGTCCGTCAGCAGGCGTGTGGCGTCCTTGCGGGAGACCCCGCGCGGTACGTACACGTCGACAAATTCGTATTCCGGCATCGCATCTATTGTGCGGGCTGGGGCCCGGTACGGATAGCGTCTGCACTATGTCTGATGCTGTGCAGCCCACCGCTGCCGAGGTACGCGCCGCCGCCGAGGCGGTCAAGACCGCGCTGGACCGCCACCTGGCCGCGGTCGAACGCCGGTCGGGTGAGGACGACCCGGCCGTCTACGAGGCGTTCAACCAGCTGGCCGCGGCCGCCGAGACCTACGACGAGCTGCTCTACGACCGCTATGACGAGGTCACACCCTTCGAGATCCCCGGTACGGAGGACGCGCTGCCGCCGTACACGGGCCCCGAGGAACCGAACTCGGTGAGCGTGCTGATCCGCCGCGACTACTCTGTGGCGGAGCCGCAGCGGCTGCTGGCGCAGGCCCAGCGGGTCGAGGCGGCGGACTACGACGACGGCGCGGACGCGGATGCCTCAGGCACGGTGCACGGGGCGTTGGGCATCCTGTTCGGCGAGTTCGAGCCGGACGAGATCGCCTCCCGGCACAAGGAGTTCGGCCTGGAGGAGGGCGACTCCACGCTCTGGGTCACCGCCTCGGACGAGCAGCCCGACCCCGGCGAATGGCTGGAAGCGCCCTTCGAGGGGGTCGACCCCCAGCGGGTGGTCTGCCGCTTCGACGTCAGCACGGTGTTCGACGACGAGCTGGACGACGTCGACGAGGCGGACGAGGACGACGAGGACGCCGACGACATCGAGGACGACCTCGACACGGAGCTGGACGAGGACGAGGACCTGGAGTCGCTGGACTCGGACCGCTGAGCGGAGGCGGCGGCTGTCGGCGGGCGGCGGTCATGGGAGCTGAGGCTTCCGTGACCGCCGCCGTTGTTCGACCGGGGCGGGGGCGTTGGTGGTCGGTGGCCGGCCGGGGTCAGCCGGCCGTCGTCAGCTGTGGTGCCAGCAACGCCGGCAGGCGGGTCGTGCGCGGCTTGGCCGGGATTTCGGCGACCGCTCGGGGGAGGGCCTGCTCCACGCCGTGGACCACGGAGAGGTGGCGGTCGGCGCGGCTGAACGCCGTGTAGATCCAGGGGCGGCTCAGGGCCTGGGCCGCGTCGCCCGGGAGGACCACGACCACCGCCGGCCAGCGGATGCCCGCCGCCTGGTGTGCGGTCAGGGCCCAGCCGTGCCGCACGGACTGCTCCACCCGCTCCTTCGGTACGACGACGGGCTCGCCCGCGCAGGTCAGGTGCAGCCCCTCGGCGTCGGCCTTCACCACCTGGCCCGGCACCGTCCGGCCCGGCGCGGGGGAGTAGGCGATGCGGTCACCGGGGTCGAAGCCGCCGAAGCGGCCGGGACCGGGGTTGAGCCGTGCCTTGAGCGCGGCGTTGAGGGCGCGGGTGCCGGCCGCCCCGCCGTGGCCCGGCGTGATCACCTGGGTCTCCTCGGTCGGGACGCCGATCGCGCGGGGCACTGAGTCCGCGACGAGCTGCACGGTACGGTGCACGGCCTCCCCCGCGTCGCGCACCGGCACGATCACGACCTCCTTGCCGGGCGCCTCGACCTGGTTCAGCTCGCCGATGCCGATACCGGACACCAGCTCGCCCAGCGGGCCGGGATCCGGTCGCCGCGAGGCGATCTGCGGGCAGATCCGAGCCGCCAGCAGATCGGCGAACACCCGCCCGGGGCCCGCCGACCACAGCACCGCCGGATCCCCGGCCAGGACCAGCCGGGCCCCGTCCGGCAACGACTCCGTGAGCAGAGCGGCCGTCTCGACGTCCAGCTGCGGCGCGTCCAGCACGACGAGCAGATCGAGGTCGAACGCACCGTCCGCGTCCCGACCCGGCCCTTCGGCACCGGAGAGCAGACCGGCCACCGTGGCGACGCCGGGCGCGGACCCCGCCTGCGTGGGGCTGTCCGGCCGGCCGGAGCCGCTCAGCAACGCCGAGAAGCGCCCCCTGCCGACCGGGCCGTGTGCGGCCGCCCAGGACCGCAGTCCGAGAGCCTGCGCCGTGTGCAGCAGTGCCGCCGGTGCGGCCAGGGACGCCTCCCCGCCGGTGTGGAGGACCAGGCCGTGCGCGGCGACCGTGCGGATCAGGTCGGCGGCGGAGCCCGCGGCGGCCGCGGCCTGCTCCCACTCCTCGGCCGAACCGTCCTGCTTCGGCACCGAGTTGATCAGGCGGGCCAGTCCGTCGGCGAGGCTCTCCTCCGCCAGGGCGTACCGCTCCAGGCCGACGAGGACACGGACGGGCCGTTCCTCGCCCTCCTCCGCCTCGTCGTCTCGCCGGGCCGGGGCGCCGGGCTCGTCCAGGGCGTCCTGGAAGACCAGGGCCTCGCCCTCGGCCAGGGTGTTCTGCACGGCCGTATCGACGTCCGGCACACCCCGCTGGGCCAGGGCGGCGGTGAGCGTCGGCATCTCCAGGGCCGTGTGCCCGGCCAGCGCCGCCTGCTCCAGGAGCCAGACGGTGACCGCCCGGCCACGCCGCTCGTCGTCCGGTCCGCACTCCGCGCCGAGCAGCGCCCGCGCGAACCCGTCGGCCTGCTCCGGCCGTACGCCGCCGACGCGCAGCAACTGCCAGGGATCCGCCCGCAGTTGGTCGCCCGCGCTTTCGCCGAGGACCGCGGCGGCCTGCGGGGCGAGAGCCTCGGGGGCGCCGCCGTCGGCCAGCGCGCGCCGCACGGACTCGACGGTCTCCGGCGCGGGAGCCGCGGGCGCGCCCGGCGTAACGGGCTGCGGCCGGTGTACCGGCTCCGGGGCGGGCCGACGCGGTGGCTCCGGCTCGCTGAACACGGTGGCCGGCGGCTTCGCGCCGCTCTCCACGGCTCGTACGGCGGCGAGCAGATCGGCGGCCGTCCCGCTGAGCTTGGTCCCGCTCTCGACGCGCCCCTTCTCGGCCTTGCGCCGCTCGATCCGCTCCCGCTCGACCCGCTGAGCGGCAAGCTCGGCCTCGGCCTCGGACAACTGCGCCGCGGACGACTCCGTCGGGGAGCCGCCTTCGCCCTCCTGGCCCTCCGACGACTGGGCCCCGCTGTCACCGTCGCCGTCCTCGGCCGCAGAACTCCGGGCCGTGGTGTCGCCGTTGTCGTCGCCGGACTCGCTCGGCTCGGCCGCAGGGCTCTCGCTGTCCCTGCCCGTCGGCCGCGAAGCCGCAGCCTTGCCCCCGGCACCCTCGGTGCCCCCGGCCCCCGGCGTCCCGCCCTCCGGCGCGGCCCCCGGCGTCCCCGGCTCGGTGTCCTCCGTGGTCTCGGGCGGCTCCGTGCTCACAGCGTGCTCCAGTCGTGATCGGGATAGCGGTGCACGGGCGCCGACACGTCGTCGAGCGCCCGGCAGATCTCGTCAGGAAGACTAAGGGCCTCCACTGACAATGCCGCCGTGAGCTGCTGTGCGTTGCGCGCGCCGATGACGGGGGCGGTCACACCGGGCCGGTCGCGGACCCAGGCGAGGGCGACCTGGAGCGGGGTCACCGCCAGCCCGTCGGCCGCGGTCTGCACGGCGTCCACGATGCGGCTCGCGGTGTCGTCGAGGTACGGCGCGACGAAGGGCGCCATATGTTCCGAGGCGCCGCGTGAGTCGGAGGGAGTGGCGTTGCGGTACTTGCCCGTCAGGACGCCACGGCCGAGGGGGGAGGAGGGCAGCAGGCCGATGCCGAGGTCGAGCGCGGCCGGCAGCACCTCGCGTTCCACGCCGCGCTGGAGCAGCGAGTACTCCAGCTGCGTGCTCGCCAGCCGGGTCCGTATCCCCGGCGCCGCGAGCTGCCAGGTCGCCGCCTTGGCGATCTGCCAGCCGCAGAAGTTGGAGACCCCGGCGTAGCGGGCGCGGCCGCTGCTGACCGCCAGGTCGAGGGCCTGGAGGGTTTCCTCCAGCGGGGTGTACGGGTCGAAGGCGTGGATGTGCCAGACGTCGACGTAGTCCGTGCCGAGCCGGGTCAGCGAGGCGTCCAGCGCGGAGAGCAGATGGCCGCGCGAGCCGTCGAAGCGGCGGTCGGGGTCGGGCACGCTGCCCGCCTTCGTCGAGATGACCAGGTCCCGGCGCGGGACCAGTCCTTCTATGAGCCGGCCGAGCAGGTACTCGGCCTCTCCGTCGCCGTACACGTCGGCCGTGTCGACGAGGGTGCCGCCCGCTTCCCAGAACGTCTTCAGGACGTCCGCGGCGTCGTGCTCGTCGGTGTCCCTGCCCCAGGTGAGGGTGCCGAGTCCGATCCGGGACACGCGCAGGCCGGTGCGGCCGAGATGCCTCTGCTCCATGAACGCCGAGATTACTGGCCAGAACCTGCCATGTGGGGGCCTGTGGATAACCAGTTTTCCGGACGGTTACCAGGGAAACCGCGGCCGTCGGGGCGATGCCCGCCACACCGGCCTCCCCGCGAGAGGCGCGCCGCGCTAGGGTCGGCCCCACAAGGGACGTTACTGATCGGTAAGGGGAATCCGCCATGCAGCTCGGGATCAACCTCGGCTACTGGGGTGCCGGAATGGACGCGGACAATCTCGCCGTCGCCCAGGAGGCCGACCGGCTGGGATACGCCGTGTGCTGGGCCGCCGAGGCGTACGGCTCGGACGCGGCCACCGTGCTCTCCTGGGTCGCCGCCCAGACCGAGCGCATCGACGTCGGCTCCGCCATCTTTCAGATCCCGGCCCGCCAGCCGGCGATGACCGCGATGACGGCCGCGACTCTGGACTCGCTCTCCGGCGGCCGCTTCCGGCTCGGCCTCGGCGTCTCCGGACCGCAGGTCTCCGAAGGCTGGTACGGCGTCAAGTTCGACAAGCCGCTGGCACGCACGCGTGAGTACGTCGAGATCGTGCGCAAGGCCATGACGCGTGAACGGCTCACGTACGAGGGCCGGCACTGGACGCTGCCCCTGCCCGGCGGTCCCGGCAAGCCGATCAAGCTGACCGTGCACCCGCAGCGCGAGCACATCCCGCTGTACATCGCCGCCATCGGTCCCAAGAACCTCGAGCAGACCGGTGAGATCGCCGACGGCGCCCTCGTGATCTTCCCCTCCGCCGAGCACCTCGAGGAGACCACGATCAAGCACCTGCGCGCCGGGCGCGAGAAGGCCGGCAAGACCCTCGACGGGTTCGACGTCTGCCCGACGCTCCCGCTGGCCGTCGGCGAGGACAAGGACGTGGCCACGCTCGCCGACACCTTCCGTCCCTACACCGCGCTGTACGTCGGCGGCATGGGCAGCGCCAAGCAGAACTTCTACAACCAGCTCGCGCAGCGCATGGGCTTCGAGGCCGCGGCCGCCGAGGTCCAGGAGAAGTACCTGTCCGGCGACAAGCAGGGCGCCGCGGCCGCCGTCCCGCACGAGCTGATCGACCAGACGACGCTGCTGGGTTCCGTGGACCGCATCGCGGACCGGATGAAGGAGTACGCGGCGGCCGGAGTCACCACCCTCAGCCTCGCTCCCGCGGGCTTCACGCTCGACGAGCGGCTCGCCTCGCTCCGCGCCGGCACCGAGGCCCTGGAGCGCGCCGGACTGGCGTGACGAGGGGAGCAGCACCCGAGAGGGATTTTCTGCGGCCGTGGTGGGGGCTCGGGGGTCTTCCCCGCCACGGCCGTCACGCAGAACAACGCGCGCGTGCCCGCACGGTTACGCCTCCGTCGTGACCCCGGTGGTCATTCTTTCGGCGGAGTTGTCCGACACAGCTGTTGCAGCACCTCTCTCGCAGCATTTGACTCGTTCTTTGCGGAATCCTGCAGAGAGGTGCCTCAGATGCTTTCGGCCAAGAGTCTGTTCCAGGAGATCCTCGACAACGACGAGTCCTTCCGCCTGTTCTGCTCCATCGCGGCCGGCGGGGAGTCCCAGGGCGGCTGGGAGAACGCCCGCATCGCCGCGCTCGTCCCGGAGAGCGAACGGGGCCTCGCACCCAAGATCACCCGGCACGGCGCCGACGAGGACAAGCACGGGCGGATCTTCAACGCCCTGATGAAGAAGCGGGGCGTCGAACCCGTGCCCGTCCCGCCCGAGACCGACTACACGATGCTCCTGGAGAAGCGCGGCATCGGTCTGGCCCACGACAAGCTCAAGAGCGACGAGCCGCTCACCGTCCAGGACATCGTCGTCTACCTGTCGCACAGCAGGGTCACCGAGCAGCGCGCCTCGGAGCAGATGGAGTTGCTGCGCAAGCACTTCGCCGACCACCCCGACCTCGGCCGCGCGGTCAGGATGATCTCCCACGACGAGGACAACCACCTCGCCTACTGCCACGAGGAGTTGCTGCGCTTCGCCGCCCAGGGGCACGGCCGGGCCATCCAGCGCACGCTGCGCGAGTGCGCGCTCGCGGAGATCCGGATCTACCGGGACGTCAGCCTCGCGGTCATGGACCACATGGGGCGCATCCTCGGCTGGCCGTGGGCGAAGGCGGCCGTGCTCGCCGCGGGCATCCACGCGGTGTACGCCTGGGAGCGCCTCGCGGGCTGGCGGCGCATGGTGTCCCTGAAGATGCCGGAACGACGCGACGCGCTCGGCGGACCCGCCACCTCGGCGCCCGAGTTCGCCTGACGCACCGGTCCCGCACCGGTCCCTGCGACCGGCCCCGGCCCCAGCCCGGCTCTACAACCAGCCCCGGCTCTTGAACAGCCGGTACAGCAGCACCTCCAGGGCGGCCAGACCCGCGAGCAGCGCCGGATACGACCACAGCCATCCCGTCTCCGGCATGTGGTCGAAATTCATGCCGTAGATCCCCGCGACCATCGTGGGGATCGCGGCCATGGCCGCCCACGCGGAGATCTTCCGCATGTCGTCGTTCTGCCGGACGCTCATCTGCGCCAGATGCGCCGACAGGACGTCGGAGACGAGCCGGTCCAGGCCCTCCACGGACTCGTTCACGCGCGTGAGGTGGTCGCTCACGTCGCGGAAGAACGGCTGCGCCTTCTCGTGCACGAAGGGCACGCGTGCGCCGAACATGCCCGTGCCCGCGAGCCGGGACAGAGGCTGCGCCAGGGGGCCGGTGGCCCGGCGGAACTCCAGGATCTGCCGCTTGAAGGCGTAGATACGGGACGCCGAGTGCCGGGAGCCGCCGCCGACCGGCGAGAACACCTCCGCCTCCAGCTCCTCCAGGTCGGTGCCCAGCTCGCGCGCCACCTCCACATAGTGGTCGACCACGGCGTCGGCGATCGTGTAGAGCACCGCCGTGGGACCGTGCCGGAGCATCTCGGGCTCATGCTCCAGACGGCGCCGGACCGCCCCGAGGGGCGACTCCACGCCGTGCCGGACCGTCACCACGAACGAGTCGCCGATGAAGACCATGACCTCGCCGGAGGAGACGATGTCGCTCCTCGGCTCGTACCCGACCGGCTTGAGGACCATGAACAGCGAGTCGTCGTACACCTCGAGCTTCGGCCGCTGATGCGCCTTGAGGGCGTCCTCGACGGCCAGCGGATGCAGCCCGAACTCCTGCGTGACCCGGTCGAACTCGTTCTCCGTGGGCTCGTACAGGCCGATCCAGACGAACGCGTCGTCCTGCAGACGGCACAGACCCAGGGCGTCGGAGAAGTCGTCCGGCCCCTCGGTCCGGCGCCCTTCGCGGTAGATGGCGCAGTCGACGATCACGGAGCGTATTCTCCCGCCGTCCAGAGGCAAACGCACCCCGTCGTGCGCCTACGCTGGGCGGCATGCCCACGCTGATCCTGGTCCGGCACGGACGTTCCACCGCCAACACCGAGGGGGTGCTCGCCGGGTGGACGCCCGGCGTCGCCCTCGACGAGCGCGGCGCCGCGCAGGCCGCCGCACTGCCCGGGCGGCTCGCCGAGCTGCCGATCTCCGAGGTCGTCAGCAGCCCCCTGCAGCGCTGTCAGGAGACGCTCGCCCCGCTGCTCGAGGCCCGCCCCGGCCTGCGCGCCCACACCGACGAGCGGATCGGGGAGTGCCACTACGGCGACTGGTCCGGCCGCAAGCTCGCCGAGCTGGGGGACGAACCGCTGATGCAGGTCGTCCAGGCGCATCCCTCGGCGGCCGCGTTCCCCGGCGGTGAGTCGATGCGGGCGATGCAGACCCGCGCCGCCGAGGCCGTACGCGAGTGGAACGCGCGCGTGGAGCGCGATCACGGCGCCGACGCCGTGTATCTGATGTGCTCGCACGGCGACATCATCAAGTCCCTCGTCGCGGACGCACTCGGTCTTCATCTCGACCTCTTCCAGAGGATTTCCGTTGAACCGTGTTCCATCACCGCGATCCGCTACACACGCCTGAGGCCGTTCCTCGTACGCCTCGGGGACACCGGTGATTTCGCCTCCCTCGCGCCCCGAGAGGAACCGCCCGCCGACGACGCGACGGTCGGGGGCGGCGCGGGCGCACCGTGATCGTCCGGCGCAGTAGGGTGAAGCGGTCGAAGCAGCGCCGTACACACGATTTCGTCGTACTCAGATTCGCCGTACTCACGATTCCCATGGAGACAGGACGTGTCCCGTCAGGTGTTCCTCTACGACCCCCCGGACCGCTTCGTGGCCGGTACGGTCGGGCTTCCCGGACGCCGTACGTTCTTCCTCCAGGCCACCGCAGGCTCCCGGGTGACCAGCGTGGCCCTGGAGAAGACCCAGGTCGCTGCCCTCGCCGAGCGCATGGACGAGTTGCTCGACGAGGTCGTACGGCGTAGTGGCGGCAGCGCCGCCGTCCCCGCCGTGGCGCCCACCGAGATTTCCGACACCGCCCCGCTGGAGACCCCCGTCGAGGAGGAGTTCCGCGTCGGCACCATGGCGCTCGCCTGGGACGGCGAGGAGCAGCGCATGATCGTCGAGGCGCAGGCCCTCGTCGAGCTCGACGCCGACTCCGAGGAGGACCTCGCGGAGGCCGAGGAGCGGCTGCTGCAGGACGAGGAGAACGGGCCCCCGATGCTGCGGGTCCGGCTCACCGGCGCCCAGGCGAGGGCCTTCGCCAAGCGCGCCCTGGACGTCGTCAACGCCGGACGGCCGCCGTGCCCGCTGTGCAGCCTCCCCCTCGACCCGGAAGGACACGTATGTCCGCGCCAGAACGGATACCGCCGCGGAGCGTGACGCCGGTGGACCTGCTCGCCGAGGGCGAGCTGACCGTGCGCGGACGGATCCGCGAGGCGTCCAACGCGGCGCTGTTCTGCACGGTCGCGTATGAGGGGCGGGAGGCGTCCTGCGTCTACAAGCCGGTCGCCGGTGAGCGGCCG
The DNA here is from genome assembly GCF_001509475.1 of Streptomyces regalis. Classification (GTDB taxonomy): domain Bacteria; phylum Actinomycetota; class Actinomycetes; order Streptomycetales; family Streptomycetaceae; genus Streptomyces; species Streptomyces regalis. The sequence continues at coordinate 29,036 of NZ_LLZG01000069.1, read as the reverse complement.
CTGTGGGACTTCCCCGACGGGACGCTCGCGCAGCGCGAGGTCGCCGCGTACGAGGTCTCCGAGGCGACCGGCTGGGGGCTCGTACCGCCCACCGTGCTGCGGGACGGTCCGTACGGCGAGGGCATGGTCCAGCTGTGGATCGACGTGACGCCCGAGGCCGAACTGCTCGCCCTGGTCGACGGCGAGGAGCCCGAGCCGGGCTGGAAGGCGATCGGCTTCGCCGAGGTGGGCGAGGGGAAGACCGCGCTGCTGGTGCACGCCGACGACGAGCGGCTGCGGCGGCTCGCGGTCCTGGACGCCGTGATCAACAACGCCGACCGCAAGGGCGGGCACCTGCTGCCCACCGAGGGTGGCCGGCTGTACGGCATCGACCACGGGGTCGCGTTCAACGTCGAGAACAAACTGCGGACGCTGCTGTGGGGGTGGGCGGGGGAGCCGCTGACGGCGGAGGCGGTCGAGGTGCTCGGCTCCCTGCGGACAGGGCTGAAGGAGGGCGGTGAGCTGGCCGGACGCCTGGCCGGGCTGATCACCGCCGCCGAGGTGGAGGCCACACGCGCGCGTGTCGAGGCGCTGCTGGCGTCCGGGAAGCATCCGGAACCGAGCGGGGAGTGGCCGGCGATTCCCTGGCCGCCAGTGTGAGGGCGCCGGGCGCGGGGGTCGGCGTCGGGTGGGGTCCCTCGCCCGCGCTTGCTGTGCAAGCACACTGGTAAGTGCTGCGCAAGACCGCATTCCCGGCCACCCGGCCCGGTCCGGTTCGTATCCGGAACATCCGTCCGGTTAGGCTCATGACATGTATGCCTGGCCCGCTTCTGAGGTCCCCGCCCTGCCTGGTCAGGGCCGCGACCTGAGGATCCACGACACCGCGACCGGCGGTCTGGTCACCCTCGACCCCGGTCCCGTCGCCCGTATCTACGTCTGCGGCATCACCCCGTACGACGCGACCCACCTGGGTCACGCGGCGACCTACAACGCGTTCGACCTCGTGCAGCGCGTGTGGCTCGACACCAAGCGGCAGGTTCACTACGTCCAGAACGTCACCGACGTCGACGATCCGCTGCTGGAGCGGGCCGAGCGCGACAACATCGACTGGGTCGCCCTCGCCGAGAAGGAGACCGCCCTCTTCCGCGAGGACATGACCGCCCTGCGCATGCTGCCCCCGCAGCACTACATCGGCGCCGTCGAGGCCATACCCGGCATCGTGCCGCTCGTCGAGCGCCTGCGGGACGCCGGCGCCGCGTACGAGCTCGAAGGGGACATCTACTTCTCCGTCGAGTCCGACCCCGACTTCGGCAAGGTGTCGGGCCTCGACGCCGCCGCGATGCGACTGCTGTCCGCCGAGCGCGGCGGCGACCCGGACCGTGCGGGCAAGAAGAACCCGCTCGACCCGATGCTGTGGATGGCCGCCCGCGAGGGCGAGCCCAGCTGGGACGGCGGTTCGCTCGGACGCGGCCGGCCCGGCTGGCACATCGAGTGCGTCGCCATCGCCCTCGACCACCTCGGCATGACCTTCGACGTCCAGGGCGGCGGCTCCGACCTCGCCTTCCCGCACCACGAGATGGGTGCCTCGCACGCCCAGGTGCTGACCGGCGAGTTCCCCATGGCCAAGGCGTACGTCCACGCCGGCATGGTCGCCCTGCACGGCGAGAAGATGTCCAAGTCCAAGGGGAATCTGGTCTTCGTGTCGCAGCTGCGGCGCGAGGGCGTCGACCCCGCCGCCATACGGCTCGCCCTCCTCGCCCACCACTACCGGGCCGACTGGGAGTGGACCGACCAGGTGCTCGAGGACGCCCTCGCCCGGCTCGACCGGTGGCGTGCCGCCGTGTCCCGCCCCGATGGGCCGGACGCCGAAGCGCTCGTCGAGGAGATCCGCGAGGCGCTCGCGAACGACCTGGACGCCCCGGCCGCGCTCGCCGCGGTCGACCGCTGGGTCGAGCTCCAGCACGAGCAGGGCGGCACGGACACCGGCGCCCCCGGTGTCGTGTCGCGGGCCGTGGACGCGCTGATGGGCGTGGCCCTGTAGGCGCCTGAGAACGAGAGAGGGGCGCTTCCTCCCCCACGGAGGAAGCGCCCCTTTGGTTCATGTGCCGGTCAGATGGCTGCTGCGCCGGTCAGATCCTGCGGATCTGGATGCTCCGCAGGACCAGCGGCCGGCTGCTGTCCCACACGCCGATGACCTGGTGACCGAACGCGAAGGCCTCCTGGACCTGGTCGTGGGTCTGCGGGTTCGGGTTGTTGAAGACCCGGAACACGTTGTCGATGCGCAGGAAGATCTGCGAGGGCTGCCCCGGCAGGGGCTGGACGATGTCGATGTAGCCGTTCGCGATACCGGCCTGCAGGACCTCCGTCTGGACCTGCTGGACCGCGGCCTGCGTGACCTGCTGCATCAGCTGGAGCACCTGCTGCTCGGCCTGCTGTTGCTGCTGGTCGCCCTGGAGCGGTTGGCCGTAGCCCTGCTGCTGTCCGAGCTGCTGCAGCAGCTGCTGGAACGGCTGCTGCTGCCCGAGCTGCTGGAGCTGCTCCAGGGAGCCGCTCATGCCGTACGGCTGCTGCCGGCCGAGGCCCTGCAGCTGGCCGTAGCCCTGCTGACCGAACGGCTGCTGCTGGTACGGCGACGTGCTCGGGAACTGCTGGCCCTGCTGTTGTCCCATGTGACTCATCTGCGGGGTGGTGCTCATGCGGGTGTCACCTTCCCTTGATGTGATGGGCTGCGTCAGCCGGTGATCACCAGGCCGACGATCTCGTCGTCCGAGAACCACACTCGGACATCGGGCCGTCCCCCCGCGAAGGCGGTGTGGACCGCCTGGCGGATCTCCGGGGACGGATGATTGAGGTTGCGCCACTCGCCGGCCACGAACAGCCGGAGCCTGGGCGGAAGTTCACGCGGATACGGCAGCAGCTCGTCCCAGTACCGCTCGGCCTTGCCCGAGCCGACCGCCTGCGGCACCAGATGGGTGACCGCCGCCTTGATGTCGGGCCGGTTGCCGATCCGCTGGGAGGCGGGCCGGCCCGGGGCGTCCTGCTGCGGGGATCCGGTGGCCCGCAGGACCGCGCGGGCACGTTCCGGGGACATCGGCTGCTGGCCGGCTGTCTTGAGCATCCCCTGCAGCGCGGCCAGCGCGCCGACCACGACTGGGGAGGCGGACGACGTCCCCGAGAACGTGTCGGTGTACCAGGCGATCTCCTCGGGCCCGCCCTGCAGGTCGCCGGGTTTGTCCCAGAAGCCGCCGGTGGTCGTCACCTCGCGTCCCCAGCCCTGCGCGTCCACGCGGGCGCCGTAGTTGGAGAACGCGAGCCGTGAGCGGTCCGGGCCGTGGTCGCGGCCGTGCGTGCCGGGCGGCGGGGCGCCCGCGCCGACCAGGACGGCGCCGGAGGACGGGTTGGACGGGTTGAACGGGTTGCGCCACGACTCCGGGAAGTCGTCGGGGCGGCGCTCGTAGAGCGCGTCGTCGAGGGACTCGGCGCCGTTGCCCGCCGCGGCCACCACGAGGATGCCCTTGGCGGTGGCGTAGCGGACGGCGGCGAGGTCGTCCGGCCACCACTCGAGCGCGATGTAGCCGCGCTGGTCGTCGCGGTCGGCGTACTCGAACCGGGGCCCGGGGCGGTGCAGTTCGATCAGCACGATGTCGCCGGGGCCGAGCCGGTCCGCCGCCGCGTGGATCGCGGCCGCCGTGCCGATGCCCTGGAAGGACGCGGCCGCGGTCACCGTGTCCGGCACGATGCCGGTGATGCCGTACTCGCCCCGGTCACCGCCGATCACCCCGATCACGGCGGTGCCGTGGTTGCGCCAGGCGAGGTCGGCCAGCGGGGTCCCGACGACGACGCCGGCCAGCTTGGCCGCCAGGTCCTCGTGGCCCAGCTGCCAGGAGCCCTCCACGTCGATCACGGTCACGCCCTGACCGGTGCCGCCGGGACGCTGCCAGGCCCAGTGGGCGTCGATGCCCTCGGGCGCGGGCCGCAGATAGCCCTGCCGGCCGCTGTAGTCGGGCGTGACCGGCGCGCCCTCCTTCAGACGCCTGCCGTCCTCGCCGACCTGCCCGATCGAGGCCGGTACCGCGCCCGGCTTCACATACGCCGTGTCGATCCCGGGCAGCGCGGCGATGCGGGCCCGCAGCTCCTCGGCGCGGCTCTCCCCGCCGCGCGCCCGGTAGAACAGCGCGAGGTCGGGCACGTCCTCGGCGCCGGTGGCCTGCTGGAGTCGCTCCTCGCTGCCGAACAGCGGCTCCAGCGCGAGTTGTTCGTCACTGAGGAACATGTTCAGGGCCGACACATCGGCGCCCGCCGCCGACCGGACGCCCTCGGCCTGGGCCCGCAGCCGGGCCTCGGGACGGGCGACGACGATCAGTTCCTGCTCGGCTCCTCGATAGGTGAATCCCGCTCCGTCGGGCCCCGGCCCGGACGCTCCCGGGCCCTGCGCCGGCTGTGCCTGGTCGGTCATCGTCTGCCGCTCCCTTCGGTTCCTGCGGGTACCAAGTGCGGGTGGTGCGGCGCGCCTTCGGTGGAACAACCAAGCACGCCCGGACCGGTCCGTCCAGACTTATTTCGCCAAGTCGGTTTTGGAACAAGTTGAATTGGGCAACGTGTGCAATCCGGCCTGAAAGAGGTGTCACGCCATATACGGGCCAGATGTGTCCAGTCGCTGTCGAGAGGCTGTCTACGGCTGCGGAGGTGCTCGGCGTGTGGTGGGGTGGAGGAGTCAGTTGACCGTTGGACCAGCTGTTGGCCGGTCCTGTCCGCGGAAGGACGCACAGTGGCCCCCGAACACCGCTCCTTCGCACCTCATCCCACCCGCCGCAGACTCCTCACGGCCGGCGCCGCCACCGCCGGTGCCGTACTCGTCGGGTCCGCCGGCACCCCCGCCGCGGCGGCCGGAACAGCCGCAAAGACACAGCCCTCCGTGATCCACCTCCCGGACGGCTTCCGCCCGGAGGGCATCACCATCGGCTGCGGACCGTATGCCTACCTCGGCTCGCTCGGCGACGGCTCGATCTACCGCGCCGACCTGCGCACCGGAGAGGGCGGCATCATCTCCACCGGCCCGGGCACGCCCTCGGTCGGCCTCAAACTCGACGACCGGGGACGCCTGTTCGTCGCAGGACGCGGCCAGGGCGCCCGCGTCGTGGACGCCCGCACCGGCGCGATCCTCGCCTCCTACGTCCTCACCACGGCGACCCCGACCTTCGCCAACGACGTGTTCCTGACCCCGCGCACGGCCTGGTTCACCGACTCCTACCAGCCCGCGCTGTACGCCCTGCCCCTCGGCCGGCACGGCGAACTGCCGGACGCGGACGACGTGGTGACGATCACGCTGAGCGGCGACTGGAGCCAGGTCGCCGGCGAGGTCGTGAACGCCAACGGCATCACCCGTACCCCCGACGGCTCAGCCCTCCTCGTCGTGCAGTCCGGGGTCGGCGGCCTGCACCGCGTGAACCCGCGCACCGGCGTCACCGAACTCGTCGACCTCGGCGACGCGGCCCCGCTCACCAACGGCGACGGCCTGCTGCTGACCGGGCGGACGCTGTACGTCGTGCAGAACCGCCAGAACGCGATCGACGTGTTCCAGCTGGCCGCCGACGGCCGCAGCGGCGTCTTCCAGCGCCGCATCACCGACCCGCTCTTCGACGTGCCGACCACAGTGGCCGCCCACCAGGGCCGCCTCTACCTGCCCAACGCGCGCTTCACCACGACACCGACGCCTGAGACGACGTACGACGTGATCTCCGTGCCGGCCTGACGAGCCCCGTCCCCGCGGGACGGACGAGGGCGGTGCGCCCGGCGCACCGCTCTCGCCCTCGTCCTCACTCCTCCGACGACTCGTCGTCGTCCGTGCCGCTCGGCTTCGGCGGCTTGGGCGGCTTCGCACGGCCGCTCGGGTTGTCCCTCAGGAAGGGGCCGGCCTCGCCGCCGTCGGTGGCGTGCCCCCCGGCGGAGGGGCTGCCGCCGTCCCGTCTGCGCAGATACCGCTCGAACTCGCGGGCGATCGCCTCACCCGACGCCTCCGGCAGCTCCGCGGTGTCCCGGGCTTCCTCCAGCGACTGCACGTACTCGGCGACCTCGCTGTCCTCGGCGGCCAGCTGGTCCACGCCGACCTGCCAGGCGCGCGCGTCCTCGGGCAGGTCGCCCAGCGGGATGCGTACGTCGATCAGGTCCTCGAGCCGGTTCAGCAGGGCCAGCGTGGCCTTGGGGTTGGGCGGCTGCGAGACGTAGTGCGGTACGGCGGCCCAGAGACTGACCGCCGGGACACCGGCGTGCGTGCACGCCTCCTGCAGGACGCCGACGATGCCCGTCGGGCCCTCGTACTTGGTCTCCTCCAGGTCCATCCGCTGCGCCAGGTCCGGGTCGGACGTGGTCCCGCTGATCGGGACCGGACGCGTGTGCGGGGTGTCGCCGAGCAGGGCGCCCAGGATGACCACCAGCTCCACGCCCAGCTCGTGCGCGAAGCCGAGCAGCTCGTTGCAGAACGAGCGCCACCGCATGGACGGTTCGATACCTCGGACGAGTACGAGATCACGTGGCTTCTCGCCGCCGACGCGGACGACCGACAACCTTGTCGTCGGCCACGTGATCTTCCTCACCCCGGCGTCCATCCATACCGTGGGGCGGTTGACCTGGAAGTCGTAGTAGTCCTCGGCGTCCAGCGCCGCGAACACCTCGCCCTTCCACTCCCTGTCCAGATGCGCGACCGCGGTGGAGGCGGCGTCGCCGGCATCGTTCCAGCCCTCGAACGCGGCCACCATGACCGGGTCGATCAGCTCGGGAACCCCCTCGAGCTCGATCACCCAGCGCCTCCTTCCGACGTGCCCTCGCTTGACCACCCAACCTTACGGCGTGCGGCGGGGGCGCCCGCAGCCCCCTTGCACGGGGGAGTGAACGGATCACTGCCCCGTTCGCCACCCCGGAACACCCGCCAGAGATCCGATGTCCGACGAATGGCGAGCGGCGGGGCAGTTCGGGCGGTATCACCCACTCGTGTGGAGGCCGGGCGATCGGCCGCCCGGTGCCCTGACTGTGCGGAACTGTTCGTCGGGTGAGCGGAGTTGCCCCCAGGTCACGGGTCAGGCGGGTCGGGATCGTGTACCTGACCCTGTTCGCCACGGGCACGCTGGGGGCGCTGCTGTCCGCCCCGCACGTGGAGGACCCGGCTGCCGTGGTGGCGGCGTTGCTGCCGACCGGGGCGGGCGCCTATCTGGCGTGGAGCGCCTATCGGACGGACCGCGTCGAGGCGGCCGGGGCGGCGGCCCCCGGCGTCGTCGCCGACCGCCTCGCCGTCGCCGTACGGCGGCAGTGGGAGGCGGAGGCGGTGGTGCGGTGGCTGGCGGATCCGTATCCCCTGCCGGTGTCCTGGCGGGGCGCCGATGCCGACCTGGCCGAGGTGACGCAGGGCCTGGCGGGCCGGGACGGGGAGATCGGCGCGGTCTTCGCCGGGAGCGTGCCCGATCGGCGGCTGCTGGTGCTGGGGGCTCCGGGGTCGGGGAAGACCCTGTTGCTCGTGCGGTTGCTGCTCGCACTGATCGAGGACCGGGCGGCGGGCGATCCGGTGCCCGTCCTCTTCCCTCTGGCCTCATGGGATCCGTCGGCCGTGGATCTGCGGGGCTGGATGGAGCGCAAGCTGGTGCAGGACCACGCCGAGTTGGGGGCGGCGGCTCCGGCGGAGTACGGGGAGACGACCCTCGCCGGGATGCTGCTGGACCGGCGTCTGGTGCTGCCGGTGCTCGACGGGTTCGACGAACTGCCCGCCGAGCTGAGCGGGTTGGCGCTGCACCGGATCGGTGAGGCGTTGCCGTACGGCTGCGGGCTGGTGCTGTCCAGCAGGCCCGCGGAGTACCGGGCGGCGCTGCGGCCCCCGACGGGGGTGCCGGCGCGGCTGACAGCGATGGCGGGGATCCGGCTGGAGCCGCTCGGCGCCGACGACGTCGCCGCGTATCTGCTGCGGGACGCGGGCGGGGGCGACACACCGGCCGCGGCGCGGTGGGAGCCGGTGGTGGCCGTGCTGCGTACGGAGGCGCCGGTGGCGGGGGCGCTCAGGAGCCCGCTGATGGTGTCCCTGGCGCGGTCTGTGTACAACCCGCGGCCGGGCGAGGCGGAGGGTGAGCTTCCGGACCCTGCCGGGCTGTTGCGGTGGCCGACGCGAACCGCCGTGGAGCGCCATCTGCTCGACGCGTTCGTCGATGCCGCATACCGGCCGCATCCGCAGCGCCCGTGTCCGTGGACGGCGGGCGAGGCACGGCACGCGTTGCGGTTTCTGGCGCGTCGCATGGAGCGCGGCGTGGACGGAGCGGCCGAGGTGGCGTGGTGGAGGCTGGGGCATGCGGTGTCGGCGGTGCTGCCTCAGGTGCTGGCCGGCGTACTGCTGGGCGTCCTGGGGTGGCTGGTCGAGGGCGGGACCATGGAGCTGACCCACTACTTCGCGCAGGAGCCGCAGGCGCCGACGCCGTGGGAGGAGCGGGGCGGGCTGGGGGTCGTCGCCGCGGGGATCTGCGGCGGGCTGGCGGGCGGCCTTGCGGCAACCCTGGCGATCACCCTGCTCTGTGGGGCGGCCGTCGCTCCCGACGTCCCTGCCGACCTCGTGCTGCACCGCCTGGCCGACGGTGGTTCGCTCGCGCTCGTCGGAGTGATCATCTCCGGGTTCGCCTGCGGTGCCCGGACCGGCGTACGACTGCCGGCCGACTGGGACTGGCGGCTTCCGGCGACGGGATTCGCGGCCGCGATCTGTTACGGACTCGCCTTCGACAACGCCTGCGGAACCGTCAGTGCCCTGCTCTACGGCGTGACGGCCGCCGCCGTCGGCAGGGACGGCATGGACACGGACCCCGCCTGCCCCGTGGCCCGGGTGCGCTGGCACTGGAGCCCACGGGGCGTCTGCCAGGGGCTGCTGGGCGGGCTGCTGGGCGGGCTGCTGCTCGGCGGCAGCATCCTGCTGGAGGGCCTGCTCGCGGATGTGCTCTCGGGCGGCTCCACCCGGCGGTACATCGCGAGCGCCGATCCCGTCGCGGCGGGCTGGGAGGCACTCCAGGTGGGCGCCGTGTTCGCGGTGGCCTGCCTGCTCCTGAACGGTCTGCGGACGGTCCCCGTCGACCTCGGCGCCTCGGTCGACGGCCACGCCCTCCTCGCCAACGACCGGCGCACCCTCGGCACCTGCGTCCTGACGGCGGCTCTGGTCGGCGCCTTGGTGATCGGCACCCAGGGCTGGTGCGCCGCCGTCTGGGGATCGACAGGCGTATGGGGCGCGGCCCCCATCGAGAGCCGGCACTGGGTCTACGCGGTCGGGCTGGTCCCCGCGCTGCTGACCGGGCTGGCCATCGGGATCCGCCAGTCGGCCTGGACCCGGTACGCGGTGGCCCGCTGCTACCTGGTCCTGCGCGCCAAGGTGCCCTTCGACCTCATGACCTTCCTCGGCGACGCCCACGAACACCGGGGCGTCCTGCGCCGCGTGGGCGCCGTCCACCAGTTCCGTCACATCGAACTGCAGCACCGCCTGGCCGAAGCGGACCGTTAGGTCACAGCGTCGACCGCAACCACTGCTCCACGCTCGCGATGTGCACCGTCGCCCACGACCGCGCCGCCTCCGCGTCGCGGTCCCGCAGGGCTGCCAGGATCGCCCGGTGCTCGTGCAGGGTCCGGCTGACCGCGTCCTCCTGGGTCAGCCCGCGCCAGATACGGGCCCGCGTGGTCGGCCCCGACAGGCCGTCGAGGAGGGAGCACAGCACCGAGTTCCCCGAGCTCTGCACGATGCCCCGGTGGAACTCCAGGTCGCAGGCGACGAGCTCCTCCACCGACGGAGCGTTGCCGAGCTTGTCCAACTGGTTGGCCAGCGCGTCCAGTTGCTGCTCGCTGATCCGTGACGCCGCCATCGCCGTGGCGGCGGGCTCCAGGATGCGGCGCACGGCGAGGAACTCCAGCACCGTGTCGTCGCGGTGGAAGTCGACGACGAAGCTCAGCGCCTCCAGCAGCAGCTGCGGATCCAGGCTCGTGACGTACGTGCCGTCGCCCTGCCGTACGTCCAGGATCCGGATCAGCGACAGGGCCCGCACGGCCTCCCGCAGGGAGTTGCGGGAGAGCCCGAGGTCGGCGGCCAGCTCGCTCTCCTTGGGGAGCCGGTCGCCGGGGCGCAGCGCGCCGGAGACGATCATGCCCTTGATCTTCTCGATCGCCTCGTCGGTGACTGCCATGGCCGCCTCCCTGTCGTTCAGGATGTCGTGCGAGACATCCGACGTCTCAGGCACATTATGGGGCCTGTTCAGGCGAGTGCCTCCAGATCGGCGATCACCGCCTCCTCGTCGAGCGTCGTCAGCGCCCGGTCCCGCATCAGCACGCGCCCCCGCTCATGCCGAGCTCCCCTCCGTGCGGTCGGCCGCGTACTCCTCCGCGAGCAGCAGGACGGTGCCGGACTCGCGGCGATCGAGATGGAGCTCTCGGCGCTGCTCGTGACGGCCTCGCTGCGCGGGCTGGTCGCCGGAGGTGTGCTGGTCGTCGACGGCGCCAACGCCGACGAACTCGTCGACGAGGAGACCACCGGCGGGTACACCCCGCACCGGGAGGTAACGCCGCCCGCGAGCGGCCGTTGCGCATCCTCACCCACTGCAACACCGGCGCGCTCGCCACGGCCGGCTGGGGAACGGCACTCGGCGTCATCCGCGAACTGCACGCGCGTGGCCGGCTGGAGGTCGTGTACGCCGACGAGACGCGCCCGCTGCTCCAGGGATCCCGCCTGACCGCCTGGGAGTTGGTCCAGGAGGGCATCCCGCACTACGTCCGGGCAGACGGCGCCGCGGCGGGCACCATCCTGCGCGGCGAGGTCGACGCGGCGATCGTCGGCGCCGACCGCATCGCCGCGAACGGCGACACCGCGAACGAGGTCGGCACCGTGGGCGTCGCCCTGGCCTGCACGGACGCCGGATCCCGTGCCTGGTTGCGGCACCCACGACGACCGTCGACCTCGCCACGAAGACCGGCGACGACATCCCCATCGAACTTCGAGGTGAGGGCGAGGTGCTGGAGGTGTCGGCGGGGGAGCGGCTGTGCTGAGGTCCGCCGACTTCGGCACCGACCTATACTCCGGATCCATGTCCGATGCTGCTGCTCCGACCTCCCCGGATGCCGACCTGGTCGGCGCCTTGAAGGCGCTGGCCAACCCGGTGCGGCTGCAGCTGCTGTGGTGGCTGCGCGAGCCGGAGCGGCACTTCGCCCAGTACGAGGCGATCGCGGACCCGGCCGAGGTGGGGGTCTGTGTGAGCCACATCCAGGCCAAGGCCGGGCTGGCCCAGTCGACGGTGTCGGCGTACATGGCCGAACTCCAGCGGGCGGGTCTGGTGCGGGCGACGCGGGTGGGCAAGTGGACCCACTACAAGCGGGACGAGGAGCGCATAGCCGAGCTGGTCGCCCAACTCGGGCGGACCCTCTAGCGGTTGGGCGTTTCCCTGCGTGCCCGCCTGTTGCATTTCATATCGAGAATCTGCGATATTTCGATGCATGGAGAATCTCGGCACGGACCTCGGCACGTTCGGCGTGTACACCTTCGACTTCGAGCACCAGTCGGCCACACAACTTCGCGACTCCGTACAGGAGTTGGAGGATCGGGGATGGCGGGCGGTGTGGTTCCCCGAGGTGGGCGGGCGTGAAGCGCTCACGCAGGCCGGCTATCTGCTCTCCTGCACCGAACGGCTGCACGTGGTCAACGGCATCGCACGGATCGGGTCCCGCGACGCAGGCGCGACCCACGCCGGGAGCGTCCTGCTGGCCGACGCCTACCCGGGACGGCATGTGCTCGGCCTGGGGTTCGGCGGCGCACGGCCGGGCGTCAAGCCCCTGGCGGCGATGGCCGAGTTCGTCGACGAACTGGACGCGCTCGCGAAGGAGTCACCCAACCCCGCGCCACAGACCCCGGTACGCCGCATCCTGGCCGCGTACGGTCCCAAGATGATCGCCCTGGCCCGGGACCGGTCCGCCGGCGCGCACACCTACCACGTCAACACGGAACACACCGCCCAGGCCAGGCAGATCCTCGGCCCCGACGCGTTCCTCGGCGTCGAGCACGCGGTGCTCCTGGAGCCGGACCCCGACAAGGCCCGGGCGGCGGCGCGCGCGCACCTGGACGTCTATCTCAACACCCCTTACAACATCGCCAAGTTCCGCCGCCTCGGCTACTCGGACGAGGAGATCGCGCACGGCGGCAGCGACCGCATCGTGGACGACCTCGTGTTCTGGGGCGACGTGGACACGGTGGTGGACAAACTCCGCACCCACGTCACAGCGGGTGCCGACCACGTCGCTGTCCAAGTGATCGGCACCGAACCGGGCGGCACCGCGATGCCGCACTGGCGGCGGCTCGGCGAGGCGCTGCTGCCCCCGACGGCGTCCTGACCGCCGTACACCTGCTTGCCGCTCCGCCTTGCTACCCGCTGGCTACCGCTGCGGGGGTCGCGTGCGGCCTCCAGGCGGTCGCCGAGGACCTTCATGTCCTGGCTGTTGGCGATGACCGGCAGGGTCACCTCTCTCGTGGGCAGGCCGGCCGACGCCCTTGAGCATCTCCGGGTCCGGCCTCGGTCAACCCGGCACTGTGCAAGATCACCGAGGACGTCGTCCTGTCGCTCGCTCGTGTCGGAGGAGCGGGCGCGTACGCTCGGCACCCTGTCCGACCACGGCGACCAACTCCGCCTGTCCTGGGAGGCCTTCGAGGCGGAGTTCCGTCGGCTGTGGGCCACCCGCCTCGACACGTTCTTCGACGACGCCTACCTCGACCGCTTCCCGCGCCGGGTGTGGACCGAGTCCCTCGGTCACGCCGGCACGGAAATCGTCGCCGTACGGGCGGTCGTGGAGGCGGTCGTGAAGTCGCCGGCCTGAGCGCACGTCAGGTGCGTGCCCGGTACGGACGGCAGGGCGTGCGAAAGGGGCGGCTCCGTCGGCATGGAGCCGCCCCTTCCGATGGTGGCCGGCCCCGGTGCGGAAGGGGCCGCCCTCGTGCGGTCCGGCCGGTCAGGGGAGTGGCCGGACCCGGCGCCGGGGGAGTCTCATCCGGCGAAAACCTCCCGCGGCGCCGTGCGAGGTCACTTCTTGTCGAGCAGGTCCTGCACCTTGGCGCGGACGTCGTCGGTGGCCAGACCCCGGATCGTCAGCGTCGTACGGCGGCGCAGCACGTCGTCCTGCGTCTCGGCCCACTCGTTGTCGCGGGCGTAGACGACCTGGGCCCAGATCTCCGGGGCGTCCGGGTGGACGCGCTCGCCCAGCTCCGGGTTCTCGTTGGCGATGCGAGCGATGTCGAAGGCCAGCGAACCGTAGTGCGTGGCCAGGTGCTTGGCCGTGTCGGCCGCCATGCGCGGGCCGGGCGCCGGGCGGTCGGTCAGCAGACGGTGGGCGACCGCGCGCGGGTTGGCGATGCCCGGCAGCGGCAGCTTCTTCGGCAGCGAGGCGATCGGCTCGAAGTCGTCGCCCAGCGGGGCGCCCGGCAGCGCCTCCAGCTTCTTCATGATCGTACGGCCGATGTGCCGGAAGGTGGTCCACTTGCCGCCCGCGACGGACAGCATGCCGCCCTTGCCCTCGGTCACGACGGTCTCGCGCTTGGCCTTCGCCGTGTCACCGGGGCCACCGGGCAGCACCCGCAGGCCCGCGAAGGCGTAGGTGATGAGGTCTCGGTCGAGCTGCTGGTCCCGGATGGAGAACGCGGCCTCGTCCAGGATCTGGGCTATGTCCTTGTCATTGACCGCGACGTCCGCCGGGTCGCCCTCGAACGCCTCGTCCGTGGTGCCCAGCAGGAGCATGTCCTCCCAGGGCAGGGCGAAGGTGATGCGGTACTTGTCGATCGGGGTGGCGAGCGCCGCCTTCCAGGGCGAGGTCCGCTTCAGGACCAGATGCGCGCCCTTCGACAGACGGATCGACGGTGCGGCATTCGGGTCCTCCAACTTGCGCAGGTGGTCGACCCACGGGCCGGTCGCGTTCAGTACGAGGCGGGCGTTCACGCCGAACTCGTCACCGGACAGGCGGTCCTTCAGGTCCGCGCCCGTCACCCGGCCCTTGGTGAAGCGCAGGCCGGTGACCTCGGCGTGGTTCAGCACCACGGCACCCGCCTCGACGGCCCCGCGGACCGTCATCAGCGCCATGCGCGCGTCGTTCATCTGGTCGTCGCCGTACACGGCCACGGCCTTGAGGTTCTCGGTGCGCAGCTCGGGCACGTCCTGCGCCGCCTTGGCCGGCGAGAGCAGGTGACCCACTCCGTCACCGAACGCGGAGAGCGCGGAGTAGGCGAAGACGCCCGCCCCGAGCTTCGCGGCGCCGTGCGGCCCGCCCTTGTACACGGGGAGGTAGAACGTGAGCGGGTTCGCCAGGTGAGGTGCCACCTGGCGGGAGACCGCACGGCGCTCGAAGTGGTTCTCCGCCACCAGCTTCACCGCGCCGGTCTGCAGGTAGCGCAGACCGCCGTGGAGCAGCTTGGAGGAGGCGGAGGAGGTGGCGCCGGCGAAGTCACCGGCGTCGACCAGAGCCACCCGCAGGCCGGACTGCGCGGCGTGCCAGGCGGTGGAGATGCCCAGGATGCCGCCGCCGATCACGAGAAGGTCGTACGACGCCTTGGCGAGTTGCTCCCGGGTCTCGGCGCGGCTCGGGTTGGAGCCGGAGGCCGGGCGAGTACCGAGGGCAGGCACGGACTGCAGGGTGGACTGACTGGTCATTTCGGGTACTTACTCCTCATCAGAGCTCGCGGCAGAGCTTTTCTCGGCTCTCGTCAGCTCTCGTCGTCCTCGAGCCAGCCCATGGTCCGCTCGACGGCCTTGAGCCAGTTCTTGTACTCACGGTCGCGGGTCTCCGCGTCCATGCGGGGGGTCCACTCGGCGGCCCGGCGCCAGTTGGCGCGCAGGTCGTCGGTGTTGTTCCAGAAGCCGACGGCGAGACCGGCGGCGTAGGCGGCGCCGAGGCAGGTGGTCTCGGCGACCATCGGGCGCACCACCGGCGCGTCCAGGACGTCGGAGAGCGTCTGCATCAGCAGGTTGTTGGCGGTCATGCCACCGTCGACCTTGAGCGCCACCAGCTCGTCGCCGGAGTCCTTGACCATGGCGTCGGCGATCTCCCGCGTCTGCCAGGCGGTGGCCTCCAGAACGGCACGCGCGAGGTGCGCCTTGGTGACGTACCGGGTCAGGCCGGCGATCACACCGCGGGCGTCGGAGCGCCAGTGCGGGGCGAACAGGCCGGAGAAGGCCGGCACGAAGTAGGCGCCGCCGTTGTCCTCGACCGAGAGCGCGAGCGTCTCGATCTCGGCGGCGGTGGAGATCAGGCCCATCTGGTCGCGCATCCACTGCACCAGGGAGCCGGTGACGGCGATCGAGCCTTCGAGGGCGTAGATCGTCGGCTGGTCGCCGATCTTGTAGCCGACCGTGGTCAGCAGGCCGGCGTACGAGTTGATGATCTTTTCACCGGTGTTCATCACCATGAAGGTGCCGGTGCCGTACGTCGACTTGACCTCGCCCTCGGAGAAGCAGGTCTGGCCGAACAGGGCCGCCTGCTGGTCACCGAGCGCGGAGGCGACCGGGATGCCGCCGAGCAGGTCGCCCAGCT
Source organism: Streptomyces regalis (assembly GCF_001509475.1). GTDB lineage: Bacteria > Actinomycetota > Actinomycetes > Streptomycetales > Streptomycetaceae > Streptomyces > Streptomyces regalis. The sequence continues at coordinate 13,499 of NZ_LLZG01000069.1, read as the reverse complement.
TGCCACCGGTGACCTCGCCGTAGACCTCCGCGGAGGAGCGGATCTCGGGCAGGATCTGCAGCGGCACGCCGATCGACTCGGCGATCTTGTCGTCCCACTCCATGGTGTGCAGGTTCATCAGCATGGTGCGGGACGCGTTGGTGACGTCCGTGACGTGCTTGCCGCCGTCGACACCGCCGGTCAGGTTCCAGATGACCCAGGTGTCCATGGTGCCGAAGAGGATGTCGCCGGCCTCGGCGCGCTCCTTGAGGCCCTCGACGTTGTCCAGCAGCCAGCGGGCCTTGGGACCGGCGAAGTAGGAGGCAAGGGGAAGGCCGGTCTCACGGCGGAAGCGGTCCTGGCCGACATTGCGGCCGAGCTCCTTGCAGAGCGCGTCGGTGCGGGTGTCCTGCCAGACGATGGCGTTGTGGACGGGCTCACCGGTGTTCTTGTCCCACAGCACGGTGGTCTCGCGCTGGTTGGTGATGCCGATGGCCTTGATGTCGTCACGGGTGATGCCGGCCTTCTGGATGGCTCCGGCGACGACTTCCTGGACGTTGGTCCAGATCTCGTTGGCGTTGTGCTCGACCCAGCCCGGCTTCGGGAAGATCTGCTCGTGCTCCTTCTGGTCGACGGAGACGATACGGCCGTCGCGGTCGAAGACGATGCAGCGGCTGGAGGTAGTGCCCTGGTCGATGGCGGCGATGAACGGGCCGGCGGTGTGGGCGTCGGTCACAGTGTGCTCCTGGAAGTTCCGTGGTTATGGGGCTTTACGTACGGCGCGCGCTGAGAGTTTCGGTGCTCTTCACCCGAACGGGTGAAGAGCGGTGCTCCTAAGCGAAGGCGACGTTGTAGATGCCTGCCGCGATGGCGCCGCCGATGAGCGGGCCGACCACCGGGATCCAGGCGTAGCCCCAGTCGGAACCGCCCTTGTTGGGCAGCGGCAGAAGGGCGTGGACGATACGCGGACCGAGGTCACGGGCCGGGTTGATCGCGTAACCGGTCGGGCCGCCGAGGGACAGGCCGATGGAGACGACCACGAGCGCGGTGATCAGGGCGCCCAGGGTGCCCAGGCCCTTGCCGCTGTCGTTCAGGCCCTGGGTCAGGACCGCGAGCACCAGCACGACGGTGCCGATGATCTCCGTGAGGAGGTTCTGCACCGCGTTCCGGATCTCGGGGCCGGTGGAGAAGATGCCCAGGACCGGGCCGGCGCCCTTCTCCTGGGCCTCGACGGCCTTGGCCGAGGTGGCCTGCGCGCCCGGACCACCGACGATTTCCCTGTCGGTGAGGTGGGCGTGGAACTGGCCGTAGTAGGCGACCCAGACCAGGGCCGCACCGATCATGGCGCCGAGCAGCTGTCCGGCGAAGTACGTCGGAACGTTGCTCCAGTCGTTGTCCTTGATCGCAAGTGCGACGGTCACGGCCGGGTTCAGGTGGGCGCCGGACAGCGGCGCCGAGGTGTAGACCGCCGTGAGTACTGCGAAGCCCCACCCGAAGGTGATGGCGAGCCAGCCGGCGTTACGAGCCTTGGAGGCCTTCAGCGTGACAGCGGCGCAGACGCCGCCGCCGAGCAGGATGAGTATGGCGGTACCGATGGTCTCGCCGATGAAGATGTCGGAGCTGGACACCCGCGACTCCTTTGTCCTTCGTCCAGGGGAAGCCGAACCCCGGGTCCCTCCGGTGGTTCGCGTTGCCCTCGGGGGTGAGAGCGATGCCGGCCCTTGGCGTTGCCACACTCTAGCGCGTATTGCCGGTAGGTGTTCGACAATGCCGACCGATGGACGGGAGTCTTGCCCCGGCGTTACGTGTGCGTCAAGAGCTGTGTCGTCGAATGCGCGATCGTTGTCGGTTGTGTTGATTTATCGACATGGAGACGGCTGACTCGGAGCGCGACAAAGGCCGGAACGTCCTACGACGTCCCGGCAGCCACTCTCACCCCGTACGGGCTCTCAGAACCGCCCGGCGCCCAGGTCCCGCGACACCGCGCGGGCACAGTCCCGTACCGCCGCGATCAGCTCGGGACGCAGCTCGCCGTCCCGGCACAGCCGCTCCACGGCGCCCGTGATGCCGACCGATCCGACGGGCATGCGGCGCCGGTCGTGGATGGCGGCGGCGACGGAGGCGACGCCCTCCCAGGTCTCCTCGACGTCGGCGGCGTACCCACGCGCGCGTGTCATGTCGAGGATGTGCTCGAAGGCGTCCAGCTCGCACACGGTCCGGTCCGTGAAGGCCTTGCGGTCGGCCTCGATCGCCTCGCTGTGCGCGACCGGGTCGTACGCCGACAGGACCTTGCCCAGAGCCGTGGAGTGCAGCGGCTGCATGGCCCCGATCTCCAGCACTTGCCTGCTGTCGTCGGGCCGGAAGACGTGGTGGACGATCAGCACGCCCTGCTGGTGCAGAACGCCCAGGTAGACGCTCTCCCCGCTGGAGCGGGCCAGGTCGTCCGTCCACACCAGGGCGCGCGCCCGCAGCTCGTGCACATCCAGATAGGTGGTGCCCAGGCGCAGCAGCTCGGCGCCCAGCTGGTAGCGCCCGGAGGCATCGTCCTGCTCGACGAAGCCCTCCTGCTGGAGGGTGCGCAGAATCCCGTGGGCGGTGCCCTTGGCGAGGCCCAGTGACGAGGCGATGTCCGACAGGCCGAGCCGTCGCTCACCACCTGCGAGGAGCCGCAGCATCGCGGCCGCCCGCTCGAGCGACTGGATGTTCCGTGCCATCGCCGTACTGCCTCCGTCCCCTTCGAGCGTCGACCATGCGACGTCGCTGCCGCTGTTCGGCAATGTCGAACACTACTAGTCGATGCCGACCTCCCGCTAATGGTCCGTCGGCATCCGTACGGTTCTGTTGCGTCACCCGTATCCGGGAATCGACCCGGCCGTCATCCCCGTCCCGCCCCGTGGACGCCCTGACCATTCCGTCGCGGTCCCGGCTACCCTTGCGGCGTGCGCCTGCTGCGGACCGTTCCGCGTAGGGCGCAAAGCCGACAGCCGTCGCACTCCAGGGAGCCCCTTCATGGCCTCGTTGCCACCGACCCCTTCCGCCGACAGCCGGACCCGTGTGTCCGCTCTCCGTGAGGCGCTCGCCACCCGTGTGGTGGTCGCCGACGGAGCGATGGGCACCATGTTGCAGGCCCAGGAGCCCACCCTCGAGGACTTCGAGAACCTCGAAGGCTGCAACGAAATCCTCAACCTGACCCGGCCCGACATCGTCCGCTCCGTCCACGAGGAGTACTTCGCGGCCGGCGTGGACTGCGTCGAGACCAACACCTTCGGCGCCAACCACTCGGCCATGGCCGAGTACGACATCGCCGACCGGGTCTACGAGCTGTCCGAGGCCGGTGCCCGCATCGCCCGGGAGACGGCCGACGCGTTCGGCGCCCGCGACGGCCGCCAGCGTTGGGTGCTCGGATCGATCGGACCCGGTACGAAGCTGCCGACCCTCGGCCACATCGGCTACGGCACCCTGCGCGACGGCTTCCAGGCGAACGCCGAGGGACTGCTCGCCGGCGGCGCGGACGCCCTGATCGTGGAGACCACCCAGGACCTCCTGCAGACGAAGTCGTCGATCCTGGGTGCCCGGCGCGCCATGGAGGCGACCGGCACCGAGGTCCCGCTGCTGGTCTCGATGGCCTTCGAGACGACCGGCACCATGCTGCTGGGCTCCGAGATCGGCGCCGCGCTGACCGCGCTCGAGCCCCTCGGCATCGACATGATCGGCCTGAACTGCTCGACCGGCCCCGCCGAGATGAGCGAGCACCTGCGCTACCTGGCCCGGCACTCCCGCACCCCGCTGCTGTGCATGCCCAACGCCGGCCTGCCGATCCTCACCAAGGACGGCGCCCACTTCCCGCTCGACCCCAAGGGCCTGGCCGACGCCCAGGAGACCTTCGTACGCGACTACGGGCTGAACCTCATCGGCGGCTGCTGCGGCACGACCCCCGAGCACCTGAGGCAGCTCGTGGAGCGGGTCCGGGAAGCCACGCCCGTGGAGCGCCGGCCGCAGCCCGAGCCCGGCGCCGCCTCCCTCTACCAGACGGTCCCGTTCCGCCAGGACACCTCCTACCTGGCCATCGGCGAGCGAACCAACGCCAACGGCTCGAAGAAGTTCCGCGAGGCCATGCTGGCCGCTCGCTGGGACGACTGCGTCGAGATGGCCCGCGAGCAGATCCGCGAGGGCGCGCACATGCTCGACCTGTGCGTGGACTACGTCGGCCGCGACGGCGTCGCCGACATGGAGGAGCTGGCCGGCCGCTTCGCCACCGCCTCCACGCTGCCGATCGTGCTGGACTCCACCGAGGTCGACGTCATCCGGGCCGGCCTGGAGAAGCTGGGCGGCCGCGCGGTCATCAACTCCGTCAACTACGAGGACGGCGACGGCCCCGAGTCCCGCTTCGCCAAGGTCACCAAGCTGGCCCAGGAGCACGGCGCCGCCCTGATCGCGCTGACCATCGACGAGGAGGGCCAGGCCCGCACCCCCGAGAAGAAGGTCGAGATCGCCGAGCGGCTCATCGAGGACCTGACGACGAACTGGGGCATCCTCGAGTCGGACATCCTCATCGACACCCTGACCTTCACCATCTGTACCGGCCAGGAGGAGTCCCGGGGCGACGGCATCGCCACCATCGAGGCGATCCGCGAACTCAAGCGCCGCCACCCGGACGTCCAGACCACGCTCGGCCTGTCCAACATCTCCTTCGGCCTCAACCCGGCCGCCCGCATCCTGCTCAACTCCGTCTTCCTCGACGAGTGCGTCAAGGCGGGCCTGGACTCGGCCATCGTCCACGCCTCGAAGATCCTGCCGATCGCCCGCTTCAACGAGGAGGAGGTGCAGACCGCCCTCGACCTCATCTACGACCGGCGTGGCGAGGGCTACGACCCGCTGCAGAAACTGATGGCCCTGTTCGAGGGCGCCACTGCCAAGTCCCTCAAGGCCGGAAAGGCCGAGGAACTCGCCGCCCTCCCGCTGGAGGAGCGCCTGGGGCGCCGCATCATCGACGGCGAGCGCAACGGCCTGGAGGCCGACCTCGACGCGGCCCTCCAGGACCGCCCCGCCCTGGACATCGTCAACGAGACCCTCCTGGACGGCATGAAGGTCGTCGGCGAGCTGTTCGGCTCCGGCCAGATGCAGCTGCCGTTCGTGCTCCAGTCCGCCGAGGTGATGAAGGCCGCCGTCGCCTACCTCGAACCGCACATGGAGAAGACGGACGCCGACGGCAAGGGCACCATCGTGCTGGCCACGGTCCGCGGCGACGTGCACGACATCGGCAAGAACCTGGTGGACATCATCCTGTCCAACAACGGCTACAACGTGGTCAACCTGGGTATCAAGCAGCCCGTCTCGGCGATCCTGGAGGCCGCCGAGGAGCACCGGGCCGACGTCATCGGCATGTCCGGTCTGCTGGTGAAGTCCACGGTGATCATGAAGGAGAACCTGGAGGAGCTCAACCAGCGCGGCCTGTCGGCGAACTACCCGGTCATCCTCGGCGGCGCCGCCCTCACGCGCGCGTACGTCGAGCAGGACCTGCACGAGATCTACGAGGGCGAAGTCCGCTACGCCCGCGACGCGTTCGAGGGCCTGCGCCTGATGGACGCCCTGATCGGCGTCAAGCGGGGCGTGCCCGGCGTGAAGCTGCCCGACCTCAAGCAGCGTCGGGTCAAGGCCGCGGCCACCACGGCCGTCCTCGACGAGCGTCCCGAGGAAGGCCACGTCCGCTCCGACGTCGCCACCGACAACCCGCTGCCCGAGCCGCCGTTCTGGGGCACCCGCGTCATCAAGGGCATCCAGCTCAAGGAGTACGCGTCCTGGCTCGACGAGGGCGCCCTCTTCAAGGGCCAGTGGGGCCTGAAGGAGACCCGCACCGGAGACGGCCCGTCGTACCAGGAACTCGTCGAGACCGAGGGCCGCCCGCGGCTGCGCGGCCTGCTCGACCGGCTCCAGACGGACAACCTCCTCGAAGCGGCCGTGGTCTACGGCTACTTCCCCTGCGTCTCCAAGGACGACGACCTGATCCTCCTGGACGAGCACGGCAACGAACGCACCCGCTTCACCTTCCCGCGCCAGCGCCGCGGCCGCCGCCTGTGCCTCGCGGACTTCTTCCGCCCGCAGGAGTCGGGCGAGACGGACGTCGTGGGCCTGCAAGTGGTCACCGTGGGCTCGCGGATCGGCGAGGAGACGGCCCGGATGTTCGAGGCGAACGCCTACCGCGACTACCTCGAACTGCACGGCCTGTCCGTGCAGTTGGCCGAGGCACTCGCCGAGTACTGGCACGCGCGCGTGCGCTCCGAGCTGGGCTTCGCCGGTGAGGACCCGGCCGACATCGAGGACATGTTCGCGCTGAAGTACCGCGGCGCCCGCTTCTCGCTGGGCTACGGCGCCTGCCCGAACCTGGAGGACCGGTCCAAGATCGCCGACCTGCTCCAGCCGGAGCGCATCGGCGTCCACCTGTCCGAGGAGTTCCAGCTGCACCCCGAACAGTCCACGGACGCAATCGTCATCCACCACCCCGAGGCGAAGTACTTCAACGCCCGCTGACACGGGCCCGTCGATCAAACCAGGCGTTTCGGCCGCGGGAGTCGTACACTGGTCGGTCCACCGCAGGCCGGTTCCCTTCGTGGGAACCGGCCTGATCGCCCCTTCAAGGAGGTACGTGGATGACCAGCACGGTCCCCGCACCAAAAACCCGTACGGCCGAGGGCTCAGCCCTGCAGGCCGTGCTGCTCGACATGGACGGAACCCTGGTGGACACGGAGGGCTTCTGGTGGGACGTCGAGGTCGAGATCTTCGCCGGCCTCGGCCACACGCTCGACGACACCTGGCGCCATGTCGTGGTCGGCGGCCCCATGAGCCGCAGCGCCGGATTCCTGATCGAGGCCACCGGCGCCGACATTACCCTCGCCGAGCTCACGGTGCTGCTCAACCAGGGCTTCGAGGACCGCATCGACCGCGCCCTGCCGCTGATGCCGGGAGCCGCCCGGCTGCTGGCCGAGCTGGCCGCGTACGAGATCCCCACCGCCCTGGTCTCCGCCTCGCACCGGCGCATCATCGACCGGGTGCTCACCTCGCTCGGCCCCCAGCACTTCGCGCTGACGGTCGCCGGCGACGAGGTGCCGCGCACCAAGCCGTACCCGGACCCGTACCTGTTCGCGGCGGCCGGACTCGGCGTCGACCCGGTCAGGTGCGCGGTCGTCGAGGACACGGCGACCGGCGTCGCCGCGGCCGAGGCAGCGGGCTGCCATGTGGTGGCCGTGCCGTCCGTGTCACCCATCACCCCGGCCACCCGGCGCACCGTGGTGACCTCGCTCGAAGAGGTCGATCTGGCATTTCTGCGCGGGCTGATGGCGGCGTGACAACAGAAATGCGCCCGGCGTTCACGCAGCGTGCAACATCGATAGCGGGAAGAATTCCGCAACGAAATTCGCACGTGCCCGACGGCTGAATTCCGACGCCCGCCAAGACTGTTCAGTTTGTGACGTTCGCCACGCAACATGGGGTCGACAGGCGGGTTTGGCCATGATCCTCGGCCTCTTTCGGTGACTCTGCGCGAGTCCTTGTGTCCCAATTGATGGGATGGTGCACGAATCCTTCCACTGTCAGGTTTTCGTTGCGTCCGCACCCGGTTTCACTCCGTGATGGGGCCTCAACTCCGGTGGCTTCGAACCCTCCTGCAGGTGCGGACTAATCTCGTCGCGAGAACATCGCCCCAACCCCGTGATCCGCCGCAACACCCCTGCATGCCGGGTACACGGAGTCGACAGCTGGAGAAACCCGAGCATGAACCGCAAGACTTTGGTGCTGCCGGCCGTCATCGGTCTGCTCGCGCCGGTTCTCGCCGCCTGTGGCGGAACCGACAGCGGCAGTGACAGCGGCGACGCGATCGTTGTCGGCACCACGGACGCGTTCACTGCCTCGAAGGACGCTCCCGCCCCCCTCGACCCGGCCTACGCCTACGACGTCGGCACCTGGAACATCCTGCGCCAGACCGTGCAGACCCTGATGGTCCAGCCGCGCGGCGAGGGCGACCCGGTCCCCGAGGCCGCCCAGAGCTGCGGCTTCACCGACAGCGGCAACGAACGCTACGCCTGCACCCTGCGCGAAGGCCTGAAGTTCGCGAACGGCGACCCCGTCACCGCGGCCGACGTGAAGTACTCCATCGACCGCGCCCGCTCCCTCAAGGCCGACAGCGGCGTCTTCGCGCTGCTGTCCACCATCGACACCGTCGAGACCCAGGGCGACCGCGAGGTCATCTTCCACCTCAAGACCGCCGACGCCACCTTCCCGTTCAAGCTGTCCACCCCGGTCGCCGGCATCGTCGACCCGGACATCTACGCCAAGGACAAGCTGCGCGACGGCTTCGAGGTCGACGGCTCCGGCCCGTACACCCTCCAGGCCGAGGTCAAGAACGACCAGCTGGTCTCTGCCGTGTTCACCAAGAACCCCGACTACAAGGGGAGCCTGAAGGTGAACAACAACAAGGTCGAACTGCGCAACTTCGCGGACGCCGACGAAATGGGCACCGCCCTCGACAAGGGCGACATCGACCTGATGACCCGCACCATGTCGCCCGAGCAGATCCAGAAGCTGTCGGCCGACTCCGACGAAAGCGTCGACCTCGTCGACAAGTCCGGCCTGGAAATCCGCTACCTGGCCTTCAACACCAACGACCCGGCCGTACGCAGCGAGGCCGTCCGCCAGGCGATGGCCCAGGTCATCGACCGCGGTGAACTCGTCTCCAAGGTCTACGGCTCCCAGGCCGAACCGCTCTACTCGCTGGTCCCCGCCAGCATCACGGGCCATTCCAACGCGTTCTTCAACAAGTACGGCGACCCGAGCGTGACCAAGGCCAAGTCGCTGCTGGAAAAGGCGGGCATCACCACCCCGGTGAAGCTGACCCTGCACTACACCACCGACCACTACGGCTCGGCCACCAAGAAGGAGTTCGAGCTGCTGCAGAAGCAGCTCAATGACAGCGGCCTGTTCGACGTCGACATCAAGGGCACTCCCTGGGCGACGTTCCGCCCCGCCGAGCAGAAGGGCGAGTACGAGGTCTACGGCATGGGCTGGTTCCCGGACTTCCCGGACGCCGACAACTACCTCGCGCCGTTCCTCGACAAGGACAACTTCCTCGGCTCGCCGTACGCCAACAGCACGATCCGCAACACCCTGATCCCGGAGTCCCGCCGCGCCGCCGACCGGCTGTCCGCCTCCAACAGCCTGACGGACATCCAGGACATCGTCGCCAATGACGTGCCCGTGCTGCCGCTGTGGCAGGGCAAGCAGTACGTCGCCGCGGGCGACGACGTCACCGGTACGGCGTACGCGCTCAACTCCTCCTCGACCCTTCAGCTGTGGGAGCTCGGCCGCGGCGTGAGCGGCTGACGTCTCTCCGTGCCCGGCGCCCAGGACCAGGGCGCCGGGCCTGACCCGGGATCCAGGACGAGGCCCGGGTACCTCACAACCGACGACAAGGCACTCGTAAGTGAATATGCGCAACCAGTGGCCGGTCCTGCCCGTCGTGGCAGGGCTGGCCTCCGGCCTGCTGACCGGCTGCGGAACCGAGACGGGGGACTCCGGGGGGACCGGCACCTCGGTGGTCATGGGGATGTCGGACGACGTCCTGGCCACCGACCCCGCCTCCGGCTACGACCCCGGCTCCTGGCTGTTGTTCAACAACGTCTTCCAGTCGCTGCTCAGTTTCCCCAAGGGCGCCACCGAACCGCAGCCCGAGGCCGCCGAGCAGTGCACCTTCTCCGGCACGGAGGCCACGGTCTACAAGTGCACGCTGCGGGACGGACTGAAGTTCAGCAACGGTGACGTGCTCACCTCGGACGACGTCAAGTTCTCCTTCGACCGCATGCTGAAGATCAACGACCCCGACGGTCCCGCGGTCATGTTCCCCACGCTCGACAAGGTCGAGACACCCGACGACAAGACCGTCGTCTTCCGGCTCAACACACCCGACGCCACCTTCCCGAGCAAGATCGCCTCCGGCGCCGGCTCCATCGTCGACGAGGAGCAGTACGACGCGGAGGGCCTGCGCAAGGACGGCGAGGCGGTCGGCTCCGGCCCGTACAAGCTGGACACCTTCGACGACAACGAGGCCGTCTTCTCAGTCAACGAGAACTACAAGGGCGCCGCCGAGGTGCAGAACTCCGGCGTGACGCTGAAGTTCTTCCACGGCGACCAGGGCGCCCTGAAGCAGGCCCTGCTCGCCGACGAGGTCGACATCGCCTACCGAGGCCTCACCGCCGGCGACATCGCCGACATCGAGAAGTCCGGCGGAGACTCCGGTGTCGAGGTCGTCGAGGGCAGCAGCGCCGAGGTCCAGCACCTGGTCTTCAACATGGACGACCCGGTCGCCGGAAAGCTCGGCGTGCGCAAGGCCATCGCCTACCTCATCGACCGCGACGCCCTAATCAAGGACGTCTACCAGGGCACCGCGAGCCCGCTGTACTCGATCATCCCGGCCGGTATCAGCGGCCACAACACGGCCTTCTTCGACACCTACGGCGCCCGCCCCTCCAAGGCCAAGGCCGCCGCCGCGCTGCAGGACGACGGCATCACCGGCAAGGTCAAGCTGACCCTGTGGTCCACCCCGTCGCGCTACGGCCCCGCCACCGACCAGGAGTTGAAGGCGATCGCGCAGCAGCTCAACGACAGCGGCCTGTTCGACGCCGACGTGCAGTCCGTCGCGTTCGACCAGTACGAGAAGGACGTGGCCGCCGGCAAGTACGGCGTGTACGTGAAGGGCTGGATCCCGGACTACCCGGACGCCGACAACTTCACGGCCCCCTTCTTCGGCGAGGGCAACGTGCTGAGCAACAACTACAGCAACCGCTCGATCACCGGCACGCTCATCCCGCGCACCGCCGCCGAGAGCGACCGCTCCGCGACGGACGACGAGTTCGGCCGGCTCCAGGACATCGTGGCCAGGGAACTCCCCGTCCTCCCGGTCTGGCAGGCCAAGCAGTACGCGGTCGTCCGCGACAACGTCTACGGCCTGGAGTACTGCCTCGACGCCTCCACCGTCTTCCGCTTCTGGGAGCTCAGCAAGGGCTGACGGGACGGCCGTACCCGCCGCGCATACGCAAGAGGGCGCCCCTTCTCGAGAAGGGGCGCCCTCTTCGCCGTGACGCGGGCTCTTCGCCGAAAAAACGGGCTCCTACTGTGCGCCGGGGCGCACCAGCCCACTCTCGTACGCGTACACCGCGGCCTGCACCCGGTCCCGCAGTCCCAGCTTGGTGAGCACATGGCCGACATGCGTCTTCACGGTGGTCTCGCTGACGAACAGATCCGCGGCGATCTCCGCGTTCGACAGGCCCCGCGCCACCAGCTTCAGCACCTCCACCTCGCGATCGGTGAGCGTGTGCAAGGTGTCCGGGACGGGCTCGTCGCCGGAGGGCAGATGCGTGGCGTACTTGTCGAGCAGCCGGCGCGTGATGCTCGGCGCGAGCATCGCCTCACCGGCGGCGACCACACGGATCGCCTGCACCAGCTCATTGGCCGGGGCATCCTTCAGCAGGAAGCCGCTGGCACCCGCCCTCAGCGCCTCCACCACGTACTCGTCGAGGTCGAAGGTGGTCAGCACCAACACCTTCGCCGGGCCGTCCCGCCCGGGCCCGGTGATCTGCCGGGTCGCCTCGACCCCGTCCATCCGAGGCATGCGGATGTCCATCAGAACCACGTCGGGCTGCAGGGCCCGCACCTGGTCGAGAGCTTGCAGGCCGTCACCGGCCTCGCCCACGACCGCGATGTCCTGCTCCGCTTCCAGGATCATCCGGAAGCCGGTACGCAGCAGCGGCTGGTCGTCGACCAGTAGGACACGGATGGCCACGTAAGTCTCCTTCGCTAGTCCGGCCCCATTCTGCCCTGCGGGCCGCCACCGGACTCGCCCGCCCTGACCGGCAGCGACTGCATCTCCCGGGGGCCAACCCCCGGACCCCCGGCCGAACCTGGGTCAGTCACCCTCACCGGCAACGGATACGGCGGGGGAGTGCCGCCGAATTCCGGGCAGTGGGCCTGGTGGTCGCACCAGCCGCACAGCTTGGTCGGCCGGGGACGCCACTCGCCCGTCTCCGTCGCCTGCCGGATCGCCTCCCACAGCGCGAGCAGCTTGCGCTCCACCCGCTCCAGGTCGGCGAGGACCGGGTCGTACGTCAGCACGTCACCGCTGCCGAGATAGACGAGCTGGAGCCGGCGGGGGATCACCTGCTTCAGCCGCCACACGACCAGCGCGTAGAACTTCATCTGGAACAGCGCACCCTCGGCGTACTCGGGCCGGGGCGCCTTACCGGTCTTGTAGTCGACGATCCGCACCTCGCCCGTGGCCGCCACGTCGACGCGGTCGATGATCCCCCGCAACCGCAGCCCCGAATCCAACTCGGCCTCGACGAACAGCTCACGCTCGGCAGGCTCCAGCCGGGTCGGATCCTCGAGACTGAACCAGCGCTCCACGAGCTGCTCCGCCTCACCGAGCCACGTCGCCAGCCGCTCGCCCTCGGGATCGTCCTCGAACAGCTCCACGACCTCCGGCCTGCTCTCGCGCAGCCGGTCCCACTGGCCGGGGACGAGGGACTTCGCGCGCGGAGCGGTCCGCTCGGCAGCCGGGGCGTCGAAGAGCCGCTCCAGCACCGCGTGCACAAGGGTCCCCTTGGTCGCCGCCGCGCTCGGCTTCTCGGGCAGCCGGTCGATCACCCGGAACCGGTAGAGCAGCGGGCACTGCATGAAGTCACTGGCACGCGACGGCGACAGCGAGGCCGGCGGTATGGCCGGCCGGGCGACCGCGCCGACCGCCGTGGCCGCACCCTCACCCGCCTCACCGGTCACCACCGCACTGTCTGCCCCCGCCGCCGGGTACCCGTCCGTCACCGGCCCCGTCACCGGCGCGGCGTCACTGCCGCAGCCCGCCCCGGCACCCTCCGTGCTCGTCGTCTCCATGACCACAGACCTTACGGCCCGCCACTGACAGTGACCCAGCCGCCGCCGTGACACCTGCGTCGGCAGGGGAAACTGAGGGGGTGCCGGGGCGAAACGCGTCACCACGGCCGCATACCATCGACCCCAGACCCATCCGCCCGGCAGGCGCGGAAGACGCTTCGAACGAGGGGACACCGTGGACGAGAGCGGCGGGAGCGGGCAGCCGCGGTCCGGCACCGACGAGTCGACCGAGCGCCGAGCGGACCGTATGACCCCGGCCACCGACCCCACACGCCCCGACCCGGCCCCGACCGCCGAACAGCCCACGGCCGCACCGTCATTGCACCCCGACCGGAACGACACCGCGCGCGAAGCCACCCCGCCGCCGCTCAACCCCGAGAACCACTCGCAGGACGGGGCCCCACGTCCCTCACGGGGCGCGGCCGACCCGGGTGATGCAGGCGGTGAGGGCGCGGGCGAGAACAGGGGGAGCGGCCCTGCGGGTCGTTCACTGGCACATGGGCTCGCGGCCGACTCGAAGTCCGGCAGCGCGGATGCCGTGCGCGAAGCCACTCCGCCGCCGCTCCGCCCCGAGAACCGCTCGCAGGACG
>NZ_LLZG01000068.1 GCF_001509475.1 Streptomyces regalis | reverse complement strand
GGTACTGCAGGGGGGACCCTGTGGGAGAGTAGGACGCCGCCGAACAAATTTTGAGAAAGCCCCCGGCCGGGGATACCGGCACGGGGGCTTTCTGCGTTTACGGTTGGCCCATCGATTAGGGGCCCTCCGTAGGAGAGCGTAGGAGGGCCCCTTCATTCCCTTTGTTAAAGGCGTCCCGCCGCCTTGAGGGCCAGATATGCGTCCGCCAGTGCCGGTGCGAGTTCCTCCGGCGTCGCGTCGACGACCGTGACGCCGTGACGGCGGAGTTGTTCCGCTGTGCGGTGGCGTTCGTTTTGGGCCTGTGCGGCGGCTGCGGCCTCGTACACAGAGTCTGTGTTTCCGCGCGCGGTGGCCATGCCTGCGATGTGGGGATCCGCTACTGATGCGAGGAGAACGGTGTGGCGCTGGGTGAGCTGGGCCAGGACGGGGAGCAGGCCCTCCTCGATCGGGGCGGCATCGAGGGTCGTCAGCAGCACGATCAGGGAGTGGCGGGGCGCCGTACGGCGCGCTACGGCCGTCAGGCCTCGTGCGTCCGTTTCGATCAGCTCCGGTTCGAGCGTGGCCATCGCGTTGACCAGGGAAGGGAGGACGTCGCCTGCTGTGCGGCCCTGGACGAGGGCGCGTACTCGACGGTCGTAGGCGAGAAGGTCCACGCGGTCGCCGGCTCGGGAAGCGAGGGCGGCCAGAAGTAGTGCCGCGTCCATGGAGGCGTCAAGGCGTGGAGCGTCGCCGACGCGGCCTGCTGAGGTGCGGCCGGTGTCCAGGACGAGCAGGATGTGGCGGTCGCGTTCGGGGCGCCAGGTGCGTACGGCTACCGCGGACTGTCGGGCCGTAGCGCGCCAGTCGATGGAGCGGGTGTCGTCGCCGGGAACGTATTCGCGCAGGCTGTCGAATTCTGTGCCTTGGCCGCGAATGAGCACGCTGGTGCGGCCGTCGAGTTCGCGCAGGCGGGCCAGTTTGGACGGCAGGTGCTTGCGGCTTGTGAAGGGGGGCAGGACGCGTACCGTCCAGGGGACTTTGTGGGTGCCCTGGCGGGAGAAGAGGCGCAGAGGGCCGTACGAGCGAATCGTCACGCGGTCGGCCTGGCGGTCGCCGCGGCGGGTGGGGCGTAGGCGGGTGGTGATGCGCCGGCGTTCGCCGGCGGGGACCGTCACCGTGTGGCGGGATGACGCCACCTCCGTGCCCGGCTGCCAGCTGCTGGGTGGCCAGGCGTCGCGGAGGTGGGCGCGGAGCGGGCGCGGGGATGGGTTGGTGATTGTGAGAGTGACGTCTGCTGTCTCGCCCAGGCGTACGGAGGTGTCGCCGGAGCGGCTCAGGCCCAGCCGTCGTACCGGCGCTGCCAGTGCGAAGTCGCAGGCGCAGGCCGCAGCCAAAGGTGCGTTCACCGCGAGGATGCCCGTCCAGCTGGGGTCCCAGATGCCTACGGGGAGGGAGCCTAGGGCCGCGAGGAGTGCGGCGCGTCCGGTGAGTGCCATCAGCGGGGGACGGGGACGTGGGCGAGGATCGCGTTGATGACGGAGTCGGCCGTGACGCCTTCCATCTCGGCTTCCGGGCGGAGCTGCACGCGGTGGCGGAGGGTGGGGAGGGCGAGTGCCTTGACGTCGTCGGGGATGACGTAGTCGCGGCCTGTCAGCCAGGCCCACGCGCGGGCGGTGGCCAGGAGGGCCGTGGCGCCGCGTGGGGAGACGCCCAGGTTCAGGGACGGCGATTCTCGGGTGGCTCGGCAGATGTCGACAACGTAGGCCGTGATCTCCAGGGAGACCGTCGTCTTGGCCACCGCCGCGCGTGCCGCTTCCAGGTCTGCCGGGCCGGCTACGGGGCGTACGCCGGCGGCGCGCAGGTCGCGTGGGTTGAAACCCTCGGCGTGGCGGGTGAGGACGTCGATCTCGTCCTGGCGGGAGGGCAGCGGGATGGTGAGCTTGAGGAGGAAACGGTCCAGCTGGGCTTCGGGGAGGGGGTAGGTGCCCTCGTACTCGACCGGGTTCTGGGTTGCTGCGACGAGGAACGGGTCGGGGAGGGGGCGCGGTGTGCCGTCGACTGTGACCTGGCGTTCCTCCATGGCCTCCAGCAGGGACGACTGGGTCTTCGGTGGGGTGCGGTTGATTTCGTCGGCGAGGAGCAGGTTGGTGAAGACCGGGCCGGGCTGGAAGGAGAACTCGGCGGTGCGGGTGTCGTAGACGAGCGAGCCCGTCACGTCGCTCGGCATGAGGTCGGGGGTGAACTGGACGCGCTTGGTGTCGAGTTCGAGCGCGGATGCGAGGGCGCGGACGAGCAACGTTTTGGCTACCCCAGGGACTCCTTCTAGGAGAACGTGCCCGCGGCAGAGGAGGGCGACGACGAGGCCGGTCACGGCGGGGTCCTGGCCGACCACGGCTTTGGCGATCTCGGCGCGCAGGGCTTCCAGGGAGGCGCGGGCGGTGCCCGCGTCCCCGGTGTTCCCGGCGTTGTCAGTGGTCGGGTCCATCATGGACGGCGTA
This sequence comes from Streptomyces regalis, assembly GCF_001509475.1. Taxonomy (GTDB): domain Bacteria; phylum Actinomycetota; class Actinomycetes; order Streptomycetales; family Streptomycetaceae; genus Streptomyces; species Streptomyces regalis. The sequence goes on along the minus strand of NZ_LLZG01000068.1, from coordinate 14,078 downwards.
CCTCTCTTTCGAGGGCGTCGAGTTGGTCGGCGAGGGCGATGAGGGCCGTGTCGTCGCTGGGCGGCGGGCCGAAGAGGAGAGTGTGCAGGGTCTGTCCGTCTCCGTGGTTGTGGAGGTGGGTGGACAGAGCGGGGAGCAGGGCCTCGGGTGCATGCGCCTGGGAGACGGGGACACCTACGAGGGGGGCGAGGCGCGTGCGGGTGGTGGAGCGAAGAGCGGCGGCCGCGCGGTCGCGGGCGTTCGCCTTGCGGTAGAGGCGGGCACGGCCTTCGACGGTTTCGGAGGCTCGGATCGCCACGGGGAGTTTTTCGGGCACCAGGGGGCCGAGTCGGCGTGCCCGCCAGAGGGCGGCCAGGGCTGCGGCGATGAAGAGCTGCAGCGTGCCCCAGAGCCAGCCCGAGGGGAGCAGGTCGAAGAAGCTGCGCTCGTCGTCCGCGTCTGCGGCCGACGTGTCGGAGAGCGAGGGGAGGTACCAGACCAAGTGGGGGCGGGAGCCGAGGAGTTGGAGGGCGAGCGAGGCGTTGCCCTGCTCGTCGAGGCGGTCGTTGTAGAGGATGTCGGGCGCGCCGAGGACGATGGAATCGCCGTTCCTGGTGATCTCCGGGACACGCAGCAGGGTGGCCAGGCGCTCGCTGGGGTAGCACTGGTCGGCGCCGAGGTGGGTGGTGGTGTAGCGGACGCCGCCCAGGTCGGCGATGCCCGCGCGCTGGGCGGCGGGCAGGGAGCAGTCAGGGGAGAGCTCCGAGTCGAGGCTGGTGGCGGGGTCCGCGGTGACTCCGGGGACGAGTCTTTCGACGGACCAGCTGCCTGGGGCGACGAGGACGGTGCGGCCGCCGGAGTCGGCGGTTGCCGAGCGCAGCGAGGTCTGTTGACGATGCGTCAGCAGGTTGGGAGCGGCGACCAGGAGGGTGGTGTCCGCGGCGGACGCGGTGCGTGCCTCGTCCAGGGTGGTGACGACGCGCGTGTCCACGCCGCGGTCGGAGAGGAGTTCGGCGACCGCCCGGCTGCCTTTGGGGTCGGCGGAGCGTGGGTCGAGGGCGCCGTGCCGGGCGTCGGAGCGGATCGTGGCGATGGCTACGGCGGCCACCAGCAGGAGCACGATGGCGAGGACGACGCCTCGCGTGCGGGTCCACACCTGACGTGCAGTGGGCGAGGCCGAGGTGGACGGGAGCGTGGCCTGGGTGGTCATTCGGCGGCTCCCTGGCGGGCGTTGTGGGCCGTGCTGGGGGCATTGCTCGCGAGTTGTGGCTTGGTGCTCTCCAGGTCGCGGTCGAGTTCGGCGATGCGCTGGTATGCCTGCTGGGTCGCGGTCCGTCCGCCGTATGTGACGTCGTCGAAGTCCCGGGCGGCGGCGCGCAGGCCGTCGGTGTGGGAGGGCAGGGAGCGGCCTGCTTCGGCGGCGGCCTCGTCCGCCGTGCGGCCGGGCCGGACGTCGAGAAGTGCGCGTTCCTCGAGGGAGCGGACGATGGCGCGCATGCGTTCCTGGACGGCCTGGTTCCAGTGGCCCTGGGCGGCATGTGCTTCGGCGGCGGCTCGGTGCTCGGCGGCGCTGCGGGGGCGGTCGTCGAACAGGGCGGCGGAGGAGGTGGGTTGGTGGCGTGGGGTGCCAAGGCGCCACCACAGGGCGCCGAGGACTGCGAGGACGACCAGGATGACTACGACCAGGCCGAGCGGCCCTCCGGGCGTCACGGTCGAGGCGCTGCTGAACAAGTCCTCGACCCAGTCCCAGAAGGTGTCCAGGGCGCGCTGGAACCAGCTGGGTTCGTTCTCGTGGTACATGTGCTTCGACAGTTCACGCCGGGCCGCTTCCCGCGCGGGATCACGAGGGATCGTCAGCGGTGGCTCGTCGTCGGAGCGTGCCGCAAGCGACAGTAGGGACGTGTCGCCGGCGCGCAGCAATGCGCGTTCGGCCGCGTCCGGTGGTGCTGACGCTGCTGTGAGAACTCCCCCCGCCAGGCTCACCGGTTCAGCTCCCCGGGGTGTCGGCGCCGTAGCCCTGGACGCCTGCGGCTCGGGCCAGTTCGAGGTCGAGGGCCTCGCGGCGGATGCGCTGGTCGATGTAGAGCAGGACGGTGACGCCGGCCGTGATCGGGAAGGTGATCATGGAGCCGATCACCGAACCGACGCCGCTGATGATGAGGAACGTCCAGCCGAACTCGGTGGTGCCGTTGAGGAAGTTGGTGGCACCGTCGCCGCTGAGCGCGCCGGCGAGGAAGGTGAAGGGGATGACGACGATCGCCGCGACGATGTTCGCGATGATCGCGGCGAGCAGCTGGATGCCGAAGACGCGCCACCAGGAGCCCCGCACCAGCCTCGCAGAGCGGCTCAGAGCCTTCAAGATGCCCTGCTTCTCCAGCATCAGCGCAGGCGAGGCGAGGGAGAAGCGGAACCACAGCCACAGTGCGACGATGCCGCCGCCGAAGATGCCCAGGACGGCGAGCGCCGCGCCGCCGTCACCGGAGCCCGAGGCGGCCACGAGGATGCCGGGCACGGCGCCCGCGAGCAGCAGGCCGAAGGTCATGAGCAGCAGCAGGAAGAGCAGACCGAAGAGGCGCAGCACCTGAGGGCGGGCGTCGCGCCAGGCCTCGCCGGTGGTCACCGACTTGCCGAGCACCGCGCGGCTGGTGACCGTCGTCAGCAGGGCGGTCGCGGCAATTGCGCCGATCACCGAGATCAGGAGAATCACGCTGGAGCTGATCAGGGCATCGCCGGTGGCGCGAGTCAGTTCGCTGAGGGTGGCGTTCGGGTCGTTGAGGGCCTCGGTGCTGAGGCGGTCGTTCAGGACGAAGCCCTGGACGAGGATGACGAGGATCTCCGTCACGATCGCGACGGTCAGCGAGATGCCCAGGACCGTGCGCCAGTAGGTGCGCATGGTGGAGACCGCGCCGTCGAGGATCTCACCGACGCCGAGGGGGCGCAGCGGGATCACCCCGGGCTTGGCCGCGGGCGGAGGGCCGCCCCAACCGCCGTATCCGGCCGGGGCACCGTAGCCGTGGTGTCCACCGCTGTGTCCGCCGTATCCGCCGGGACCGGCAGGAGGGCGAGCGCCCCAGCCCGGGCCGGGCGGTGGGGGTGGCGGGGTCTGGCCCGGAGCCTGGGGCCCCGTCGGGGCGGACCACTGGGCGGGTGGCGGCTGTTCCTTGGACCACTTCGGGCCGGAGTCCTGTGGGTCCGTTCCCGGCTGCTGCACGGGGTCGGGACGGCCTGCGGGCTCGGCAGGGTCGGACGTGCCGGGTTCCTGCCCGTCGGACGGGGCGGATCCGGGCGAGGCCCAGCCCGGAGTGTCGTTCATCGTCGCTCCTTCACGGTGCCCGTCCGCGGTCGCGGTGGCAGGTTGGCAGCCATCGTGCCATGGGGTGGTCGGCGAGGTACCGGCCGCGGTATGGGCTGCGTACCTTCAATTGTCCGCCGGATAAGGGGCAGACTGGCCGCATGGCTGATCAGTACGCGCAATCCGGCGAGGACAGCAGGCCGAACGAGATACCGGCGATCCGGTGGGACGAACCACCTGAAGGTCCCGTTGTGGTCCTTCTCGACCAGACGAGGCTGCCGGCCGAGGAGGTCGAGCTGGTCTGTACGGACGCGCCCGCGCTGGTGGAGGCGATCCGTTCGCTCGCCGTGCGCGGGGCGCCGCTGCTCGGGATCGCCGGGGCGTACGGTGTCGCGCTCGCCGCCGCGCGCGGTTTCGATGTCGACGACGCTGCGGAGTCGCTGGCGGGCGCTCGGCCCACTGCGGTGAACCTCTCCGTCGGCGTGCGCAGGGCCCAGGCCGCGTACCGGGCCGAGCTGGCGAGGAGCGGGGATGTCGAGCAGGCCGCTGCTGCGGCGCTGGGCGCGGCGCGGGCGTTGCACAAGGAGGACGCCGAGGCCAGCTCCCGGATGGCCGAGCGGGGGCTGGCGCTGCTGGACGAGCTGCTGCCAGGTGGTGGGCACCGCATCCTCACGCACTGCAACACCGGGTCGCTGGTGTCGGGCGGGGAGGGCACGGCGTTCGCGGTGGCGCTGGCGGCACACCGGGCCGGGCGGCTCAGGCGGCTGTGGGTGGACGAGACGCGGCCGTTGCTGCAAGGGGCTCGCCTGACGGCGTACGAGGCGGCGCGCAGCGGCATGGCGTACACCTTGCTGACGGACAACGCGGCGGGGTCCCTGTTCGCCGCCGGAGAGGTGGACGCGGTGCTGATCGGCGCGGACCGCATCGCGGCCGACGGTTCGGTGGCGAACAAGGTGGGGAGCTATCCGCTCGCCGTGCTCGCCCGCTACCACCATGTGCCGTTCATCGTGGTGGCACCGCTGACGACGGTGGATCCGCAGACGCCGGACGGGGCGTCCATCGAGGTCGAGCAGCGCCCTGGATTCGAGGTGACCGAGGTCATGGCTCCCCAGGTGCCGGTGGCGGGAGCGGAACCGGGCGGTGGGATTCCGGTGGCGCCGCTGGGGACCCAGGCGTACAACCCGGCGTTCGATGTGACGCCGCCCGAGCTGGTGACGGCGATCGTCACCGAAGAGGGAGCCGTGTCGCCCGTGACGACCGAGGCGCTGGCCGAGCTGTGTGCCAGGTCGCGGCAGGTGACGCAGATCCTGTGACGTAGCGGTCGGAACCAGTCGGGCGGGCAAGGCGGGGCAAACCCGCCTGAAGGTCACGCCCTGTGATGTGGACGAGGGCAGACAGTAGGGACTGCGTACGACTAAGGTCACTGGCCGGTGACCTATCTCACCACTGCCTTCGCCACTGTTATGAGAATGGGATGATGGCATTCATGAAGGGACGAGTCCTTGTCGTCGACGACGACACCGCACTGGCCGAGATGCTCGGCATTGTGCTGCGTGGTGAAGGTTTTGAGCCGTCTTTCGTAGCCGACGGCGACAAGGCGTTGGCCGCATTCCGGGAGAGCAAGCCCGACCTGGTGCTGCTCGACCTGATGCTGCCCGGGCGGGACGGCATCGAGGTGTGCCGTCTGATCAGGGCGGAGTCCGGTGTGCCGATCGTGATGCTGACGGCCAAGAGCGACACCGTCGATGTCGTGGTGGGCCTGGAGTCCGGCGCCGACGACTACATCGTGAAGCCGTTCAAGCCGAAGGAGCTTGTCGCCCGGATCCGGGCGCGGCTGCGGAGGTCGGAGGAGCCGGCGCCGGAGCAGCTCGCCATCGGTGATCTCGTCATCGACGTGGCCGGGCACTCCGTGAAGCGGGACGGGCAGTCGATCGCGCTGACGCCGTTGGAGTTCGATCTGCTGGTCGCGCTGGCCCGTAAGCCGTGGCAGGTGTTCACACGTGAGGTGCTCCTCGAGCAGGTGTGGGGCTACCGGCACGCGGCCGACACCCGTCTGGTCAACGTGCATGTGCAGCGGCTGCGTTCCAAAGTCGAGAAGGATCCGGAGCGGCCGGAGATCGTGGTGACCGTTCGTGGTGTCGGCTACAAGGCAGGGCCGAGCTGACATGTCCCGGGACAGTGCCGCTGCGGCCCCCGGTCGGACCGGGGCCCGTCCGGAGCGGCCTGTCGGCCGGAAGGCGCCGGGCTCCCGCTGGGGACGGTTCCTGGAGGGCGGGCTGCTGCAGGGCGGAGTCCAGGGCAGCCCGGTCCTTCGTCTGGTGCTGCGCTGGGTGCGCCGGCCGCTGCTGCCCGTCATGCGGTTGTGGCGGCGCAATATCCAGCTCAAGGTCGTCGTCACGACCCTGCTGATGTCGCTCGGCGTGGTTCTGCTGCTGGGCTTCGTCGTCATCGGGCAGGTGCGCAACGGCCTGCTGGACGCCAAGGTGAAGGCCTCGCAGAGCCAGGCCACCGGCGGGTTCGCGGCGGCCAAGCAGAGGGCCGACGAGGCGGCGGCGGTGAACGGCGACGATGGCGCGACGGGGAACGAGCGTTCCGAGCAGAACATCATCCAGATGACGGCATGGATGACTGACCTCGTCTCCTCCCTTTCCAGCGGCGGCCAGGGCGCCTTCGACGTGGTGACGCTCCCGGCCTCCACGGGAGGGGACACCGGCGGGCGCGGGCGGCGTGCCTCCGGTGACGTCGACCCGACGGCGAGCGTGCCCGAGGACCTGCGCGAGCGGATCGACAGCAATACGGGGGCGTTCCAGAGCTACACCCGCATCATCTACAACCCCACCGCCGACAAGGAGTCGCAGCCGGCTCTGGTCATCGGCAAGCAGGTCAACGACCCCAACAGCGACCCGTATCAGCTCTACTACCTCTTCCCGCTCACTCAGGAAGAGAAGTCGCTGAGCCTGGTCAAGGGGACGCTCGCGACCGCCGGGCTCTTCGTCGTCGTACTCCTCGGGGCCATCGCCTGGCTCGTGGTGCGCCAGGTCGTCACGCCCGTGCGGATGGCGGCCGGGATCGCCGAGCGGCTGTCCGCCGGGCGGCTGCAGGAACGGATGAAGGTCACCGGCGAGGACGACATCGCGCGGCTCGGCGAGGCCTTCAACAAGATGGCGCAGAACCTGCAGCTGAAGATCCAGCAGCTGGAGGACCTGTCGCGGATGCAGCGACGGTTCGTGTCCGACGTGTCGCACGAGCTGCGGACGCCGCTGACGACTGTACGGATGGCCGCCGACGTCATACATGAGGCGCGGGAGGACTTCGATCCGGTGACCGCGCGGTCGGCGGAGCTGCTCGCCGACCAGCTGGACCGGTTCGAGTCGCTGCTCGCCGACCTGCTGGAGATCAGCCGCTTCGACGCGGGCGCGGCGGCGCTGGAGGCGGAGCCGATCGACCTCAGGGAGGTCGTACGACGCGTCGTCAGTGGGGCCGAGCCGCTCGCCGAGCGCAAGGGCACACAGATACGCATCGTCGGCGACCAGCAGCCCATCGTCGCCGAGGCCGACGCGCGGCGCGTCGAGCGCGTGCTGCGCAACCTCGTGGTCAACGCCGTCGAGCACGGCGAGGGCAGGGACGTCGTCGTCAAGCTCGCTGCGGCGGGTGGGGCGGTCGCGGTCGCCGTGCGCGACTACGGCGTCGGGCTCAAGCCCGGTGAGGCGACCCGTGTCTTCAGCCGCTTCTGGCGGGCGGACCCGGCACGCGCGCGTACGACGGGAGGTACGGGGCTGGGGCTGTCCATCGCGCTGGAGGACGCGCGGTTGCACGGTGGCTGGCTGCAGGCGTGGGGCGAGCCGGGAGGCGGTTCGCAGTTCCGGCTGACGCTGCCGCGGACCGCGGACGAGCCGCTGCGGGGCTCGCCGATACCCCTGGAGCCCAAGGACTCGCGCCGCAATCGTGGACTTAATGACGCCGGTCTGCCGTGCGGCGGCGGTGAGAAGGCCGTGACGGTGCCGGCGCAGCCCACGGGGGGCCAGGTGCCCGCGATCCCGCCGCGGGACCCGATCGCACCGCGTTTGGGCGCCGCCTCGGTCCCCAAAGCCGATCCGACGGCGCTGCCCGGCAACGGCGCGCGCGTGGTCCCCCGGCCCGCATCGGGCGCGCGGAGACAGGACGACACACCCGCTGGGGATGGGCCCCCGAGCGAGGAGGCCGGGCAGGACGAGGAGTCGAGCAGGCATGGGGAGGCATCTCGTGGGCGCTGACCGCGAGGGGGGAGCCCGGCGCACGCCGGGGCGCGCGGTGGCGTACGCCGCCTGTGGAGCCGTACTGCTGGCGGGGTGCGCCTCGATGCCCGACAGCGGCGATCTACGTGGTGTCGAGTCCACGCCGCGCCAGGACACGCAGGTGCGGGTCTTCGCCAATCCGCCGCACGAGGACGCTTCGTCGTCGGAGATCGTGTCGGGGTTCCTGGAAGCACTGACCAGCGATGATCCGGACTATGAGATAGCGCGCAAGTACCTGACCAAGGAAGCGTCGGACAAGTGGCGGCCCTTGCTGTCCACGACGGTGCTGGCCGACGGACCGGGCGCCGAAGCCGAACGTGTCGGAGGCCGGGAGGAGACCGACAACCTCTCGTACACGCTGACCGGCACCAAGGTCGCCACGGTCGACGCGCAGCAGTCGTACGTGCCCGCCAGTGGCGACTACAACGAGCCGATGCACCTCACCCGGGACAAGAAGACGGAGCAGTGGCGCATCGACGTCCCGCCGCGCGGCGTCGTCATGGGCAAGTCGGACTTCCAGCGCAATTACATGTCCGTCGACAAGTACTACTTCGCCACGAACACCCCGCTCGGGACCTCACCGCACACGGCGACCGTCGCCGATCCCGTCTACGTGCGCAGGAACGTGGACCCCATGACGCAGATGGTGCGCTCCCTGCTCACAGGGCCCACCAGCTGGCTCGACCCGGTGGTCAGGTCGAGCTTCCCCACCGGTACGGCGCTCAAGGACAGCGTCACCTCGCTGACGCCCAACGACCAGAACATCCTGACGGTGCTGTTGAACGACAAGGCGGCCCGGGTCGGCCTGGCCCAGTGCAACGAGATGGCGGCCCAGCTCCTGTTCACCCTGCAGAACCTCACCCCCACGGTTGACGAGGTCGAGCTCAAGGCGGGCGGCAGGCAGCTGTGTGAGCTCACCGACGGCGGGGCTGAGACCGTTGCCACGCGCGGGTCGGTGGAGCGCGCCGACTACCTGTACTTCCTCGATGCCAAGCACCGGCTTGTACGGCTGGCTGCCGCAACCAATGGCACGAAGCCTGACCCCGTGCCGGGCGCCCTGGGCGAGGGGGACAAGCAGCTGGGATCAGTGGCGGTGTCGCGTGACGAGGACATGGCTGCAGGGGTCGGCCTCGACGGCAAGGAGTTGTACGTCGGCGCGCTGGTGTCGGGCGGTCCGCTCGGGGAGCCGGAGCTGACCAGCTCGGGCCCGACGGCGGACGAGCGGCTGTCGGCGCCCAGCTGGGACGCCCAGGGCGACCTGTGGGTGGCCGACCGTGACCCCGACAACCCTCGGCTGCTCCTGCTGAAGGAGGGCGTGGGTGATCCGCTGGTGGTCAAGACGCCGCCGGGGCTGGAGGGGCGCATCGAGTCCGTGCGGGTGGCCGCCGACGGGGTGCGGATCGCGCTCGTGGTGGAGCAGAGCGACAAGTCCTCGCTGCTCATCGGGCGGATCGAACGGAGCGAGGACGGCAAGGCGGAGGAGCGTTCGACCGTCTCCGTTCACGAACTGCGTTCCGCGACGCCACAGTTGGAGGAGGTCACCGCCATATCGTGGGCCGGTGACAGTCGGCTCGTGGTGGTCGGACGTGAGCACGGCGGCGTACAGACGATGCGGTACGTCCAGGTCGACGGCTCCACGCCGGAGGGGCCTGCGCCCGCGGCCCTCAGCGGGGTGAAGGAGATCACCGCGTCCGAGGACGCGCGGCTGCCGCTGGTCGGGTACTCGGAGGACGGGATCGTACGGCTGCCGTCCGGGACGCAGTGGGAGAAGGTTATGACGGACGGGACGGCTCCGGTTTATCCGGGGTGAGGTTTTGCCCGGCCCGAGCCGTTGAGGTTCGAGGACGGTGAGTGTGGCGGCCGCTTCCGGCCGGGGTGGGACTCCGGCTGGAAGCGGCCGCTTCCCTTTTGACGGGGGAATCCGGCCGGGGGGGCTCCGGCGCGGCTAACGGGACGGAAATGGACGTCTGCGTCGGGCCCGGCGTTTTCCACAGGGGGTTATCCACAGGGGTGGTCGGTCGGGGCGGGTGTTGGCACAGTGGTGGGCATGCGCGGGTGGTGGCAGGACCTCACCGACCTGGTGCTGCCGGCTCAGTGCGGAGGCTGTGCAAGGCCTCGCACGGTGCTCTGCCCGGAGTGCCGTGCCGTCCTGAGCGGGACCGTACCGAGCCGGGTGCGACCGGTGCCGGAACCGTCCGGACTGCCGGTCGTGCACGCAGCGGCCCGGTACGCGGACGAGGTGCGGGCCGTGCTGCTGGCCCACAAGGAACGCGGGGCGCTGGCGCTCGCGGCACCGCTCGGGACGGCTCTGGCGGGAGCCGTGCGGGCGGGGCTTCGGGAGATCTGTGCGCACGGCGACGGGGCGTCCGTGCGGGCTGTGCGGGGTGTGCGGTCCCGGGGGTCGCAGGTGCGGGCCGACGGGCCGGGCCGGTTCGGAGGCGCCGGTGCGCCTCTGCTGCTGGTACCCGTTCCGTCCGCGCGTGGGGCGGTCCGGGCAAGGGGGCACGATCCGGCGCGGCGGATCGCGCTCGCGGCTGCGGGTGAGCTGAGGCGGGCCGGGACACCGGCGCGGGTGCTCGCCGTGCTGCGGCAGAGGCGTGCGGTGGCCGATCAGTCGGGGCTCAACTCCCGGCAGCGGCTGGACAATCTCGCGGGCGCGCTGACCGTGGCTCCCGGGGGTGGGCGGCTGCTCGCCGGTGGTCCGGTCGTGCTCGTCGACGATCTGATGACGACGGGCGCGTCCCTGGCGGAGGCGGCGCGCGCTGTGCGGGCGGCCTTGGCGGAGGAAGCGGGGCCCTGCCCGGAAGGGGCGGACCCGCGCGGCCCGGACGGAGCCGACTCGCGCAGTCGTACGGCGGAGTCAGCAGCTGGCGGCAACGCGGTGCGGTCGGTCGCGTACGGCAGGGTGGCAGGCACCGGAGCCGGCGGGGGCACGGATGAGGAAGCGAGCGCATACGGCAGAACGGCGGAGGAGGCGGGCGCGTATGGATGGGTGACTGCGGAGTTCGGTGCGAGTGGTGACGGGACAACCGCTGTGTACGGGGCGGGAACTCGGGAAAGCACTGGGGAACGGAGGACTGGATCGATGGAGGGCGCCGTGTGGCGGACGCGTGAGGTGCCGGGAATCATGGGCGCCGGACGAGCCGGTGACGTGATCTGCGCGGCCGTGGTCGCTGCGTCGCCGGATTCTTTCGAAATAAACCGGAACTGACTGCGAACTTGCATCGTTGCAGGTAACGAGAGGGTCTATTCACCTGAACGGAGGTACGCCGCGGTAGAGGGTGACGACATCCGTCCGGGCGAGATATGTTCGGTTGTGAGGGAAAGGCGCAGGCCATCCCTGCCATATCCGAATGCCGTGCTGCGGGTTTTGCGCAATCAGCTGCGGCGATGGGGTGGAGATCTTGCCCATGGGGGAGGAGGAGGTGGAAGTCACCGAGTCCGAGGTTCCGGGGTTCACCGGAGCCGGGTGCAAAAGGGAGATGCTCCGCGGATGGAGCGGAGTGATCCGGGAACGGAGTTCTGCGTGGACATCGTCGTCAAGGGCCGCAAGACCGAGGTGCCCGAGCGGTTCCGCAAGCACGTGGCCGAGAAGCTGAAGCTGGAGAAGATCCAGAGGCTCGATGCCAAGGTGATCAGCCTCGACGTCGAGGTGTCCAAGGAGCCCAACCCCCGACAGGCCGACCGCAGTGATCGAGTGGAGATCACGCTCCGCTCCCGCGGTCCGGTGATCCGGGCGGAGGCAGCGGCCAGCGATCCGTACGCGGCGCTCGACCTGGCGGCGGAGAAGCTGGATGCCCGGCTGCGCAAGCAGCACGACAAGCGTTTCTCGCGCCGAGGCGCACGCCGACTCACGGCGGCCGAGGTCCCCGACCACGTTCCGGGCGCGGCGACGCTCAACGGCAACGGCCACACCTTCCAGGAAGAAGAGCCGGACGGAGTTCCCACCAAGAAGATCGGCTCGCTGGAAGTGAAGGGCGAAGGCCCCCTCATCGTGCGCGAGAAGACGCACGTCGCCTCCCCGATGACCCTCGACCAGGCCCTCTACGAGATGGAGCTGGTCGGGCACGACTTCTACCTCTTCGTCGATTCCGAGACGAAGGAACCAAGTGTCGTCTACCGGCGGCACGCCTACGACTACGGGGTCATCCACCTCAACACGGACCCGATGGTCACCCAGGCGCAGTCTCCCGCGGCCGGGGGCACGCTGGGCGGTTGACCAACCCGGCTGACAGCTGAGCCGGTGCCCCTGGAGCGCGTGTGCGCCCCCAGGGGCACCGGAGTGCGACCACTTCGCGCCCCGCTCGTCACCGCAGTGTCGGCCGGGCATGAAATCATGGCCGCTACCGGCCCAACCGGTGGGCCGGTGCCTTGGGTTGGCGATGGCAAACGACCAGCCGCAGCCTTCAGGGGGAGGAACGATGGCGGACAGCTTCGGACCGATGCGGGACGAGGATGCCGACGGCGACGTTGTCGGCATGGGCCCGGGAGGGGGCTCTCCACGCAAGGAGCCGATCAGAGTCCTCGTCGTGGACGACCACGCCCTGTTCCGCCGTGGACTGGAGATCGTGCTGGCGGCCGAGGAGGACATCCAGGTCGTAGGGGAGGCGGGAGACGGCGCGGAGGCCGTCGACAAGGCCGCGGACCTGCTGCCGGACATCGTCCTGATGGACGTACGGATGCCCAAGCGGGGCGGGATCGAGGCCTGCACCTCCATCAAGGAGGTGGCCCCCAGCGCGAAGATCATCATGCTGACGATCAGCGACGAGGAGGCCGACCTCTACGACGCGATCAAGGCCGGGGCGACCGGTTATCTCCTCAAGGAGATCTCCACGGACGAGGTGGCCACCGCCATTCGTGCGGTGGCCGACGGGCAGTCGCAGATCAGTCCGTCCATGGCGTCGAAACTCCTCACCGAATTCAAGTCGATGATCCAGCGGACGGACGAGCGTCGGCTTGTGCCCGCGCCGCGGCTGACGGACCGTGAGCTGGAGGTTCTGAAGCTCGTCGCCACGGGGATGAACAACCGCGATATCGCCAAGGAGTTGTTCATCTCCGAGAACACCGTGAAGAACCATGTGCGCAACATCCTGGAGAAGCTGCAGCTGCACTCCAGGATGGAGGCCGTGGTGTATGCGATGCGGGAGAAGATCCTCGAGATCCGTTGAGGGGTCTGCGCGGTTCTGACGGGCCCTCAGGGGCTTTGTGAGGTCTTTGTGTGGTCCTTGAGGGCTGCTGAGGGTTCCTGAGGGTCACGCCACTATGCGGGTCAGCGCGTCGGCGAGCGGCTGGCGCAGGGCGGGTGCGTCCACGCGTTCCACGCGTACGTCCGTGCAGTCCACCCAGCTCGCCGCCTCGGCCAGTGCCTGGGCCACCGCAGGGACCGCCTTCGGGCCGTCCAAGGTGACCTGCTTGGCCACCAGCGTGCGGCCCTCGCGGGCCGGGTCCACGCGGCCGACGAGGCGGCCGCCGGCCAGGACCGGCATCGCGAAATAGCCGTAGACCCGCTTCTGCTTGGGGACGTAGGCCTCCAGGCGGTGGGTGAAGCCGAAGATCCGCTCCGTGCGTGCCCGTTCCCAGATCAGGGAGTCGAACGGGGACAGGAGCGTCGTGCGGTGGCGGCTGCGCGGGGGTGTCTCCAGGGCGCGGGGTCGGCCCAGGCCGGCTTGCCCCAGCCCTCGACCGTGACCGGGACCAGGCCCGCGTCGGCGATCACCGCGTCGACCTGTTCGCCCTTGAGGCGGTGGTAGTCGGCGATGTCCGCGCGTGTGCCGACGCCGAGGGACTGGCCGGCCAGGCGGACCAGGCGGCGCAGGCATTCGGTGTCGTCCAGGTCGTCGTGCAGCAGTTCCTGTGGGATGGCGCGTTCGGCGAGGTCGTAGACGCGCTTCCAGCCGCGGCGCTCGACGCAGACCACCTCGCCGTACATCAGGGCGCGTTCGGCGGCGACCTTCGAGCCCGACCAGTCCCACCACTCACTGGTTCTCTTCGCGCCGCCCAGTTCGGTCGCGGTGAGGGGGCCTTCGGTGCGGAGCTGCTTGATGACCTGGTCGTAGGCGCCGTCGGGGAGTTCATGGTTCCAGTGCGGGCGGTTTCGGTAGGCGCGGCGGCGGAAGGCGAAGTGGGGCCATTCCTCGATGGGGAGGATGCAGGCGGCGTGGGACCAGTACTCGAAGGTGTGTGGTTGTGGCGGCGTGTTGGTGGATGCGGTCGTCCAATAGGCGTTCTCGACCGTCTTGCGGCCTACCGCGCCCAGGCGGGCGTACGGGATGAGCTCGTGGGAGCGGGCCAGGACCGAGATGGTGTCGAGTTGGACCGCGCCGAGGTGACGGAGTATGCCGCGGACGCCGGACCTGCGGTTGGGGGTGCCGAGGAAGCCTTGGGCTCTCAGGGCGATGCGGCGGGCTTCGTCTGCCGAGAGGTCGGTGGTGGGGCGCGGGGTCGGCCCAGGCCGGCTTGCCCCAGCCCTCGACCGTGACCGGGACCAGGCCCGCGTCGGCGATCACCGCGTCGACCTGTTCGCCCTTGAGGCG
>NZ_LLZG01000067.1 GCF_001509475.1 Streptomyces regalis | reverse complement strand
CGCCTACGCCGACGCCCCACCCCCCACCAACCCCTGGCAGAACTACGACCCCTGGGCCCACCCCGCGCACCCCGCCAACCCGACCCATCCCTCCGCTCCCCTTCAGCAGAACGGCGCCGCCGTCGTCACCGACGCGCAGCGGCGCAAGCGTGCCAAGAAGGTGCTCCTCGTCGGGGCCCTGCTGATCGCGCTCGTGTCCGGTGGCGTGGGCGGCGTGGTCGGGGCGTATCTCGAGCGCAACGGCGGTGTGGGGGACGTGGAGCTGCCGCAGGCCGGGACCGAGGCCGGCGGGCGGGCGCCGGACAGCGTTGCCGGGATCGCCGCGCGCGCCCTGCCCAGTGTGGTGACGCTGCACGTGAGCGGCAGCGACGAGCAGGGCACCGGCACCGGATTCGTCCTCGACGCCCGCGGTCACATCCTCACCAACAACCACGTCGTCGAACCTGCGGGCGACAGTGGCGACATATCCGTGACCTTCCACAGTGGTGACACCGCCGAGGCCACCGTCGTCGGACGGGACAGCGGCTATGACCTCGCCGTCGTCAAGGTCAGCGGCGTCAGTGGCCTGCAGCCCCTGCCCCTCGGCAACTCGGACAACGTCGAGGTCGGCGACCCCGTCGTCGCCATCGGCGCCCCGTTCGACCTGGCCGGCACCGTCACGTCCGGCATCATCAGCGCCAAGGAGCGGCCCATCACGGCCGGCGGCGAGAGCGAGGACGGCAGCGACGTGTCGTACGTCGACGCCCTTCAGACCGACGCGCCCATCAACCCCGGCAACTCCGGTGGTCCCCTCCTCGACGCCCGCGCCCGTGTCATCGGCATCAACTCGGCCATCCGCTCCGCCGACACCGGCTCCGACCTGGACAGCGGCCAGTCCGGATCCATCGGCCTCGGCTTCGCCATACCGGTCAACCAGGCCAAGCGCGTCGCCGAGGAGCTGATCAACACCGGCAGGGCGACCCACCCGGTCATCGGCGTCACCCTCGACATGGACTACAGCGGCGACGGCGCCCGTGTAGGCGCGAAGGGCAGCGACGGGGGCTCCGCGGTCACCGCGGGCGGCCCCGGCGACAAGGCAGGCATCAAGTCGGGCGACGTCATCACCGCGGTCGACGGCCAGCGCGTCCACTCCGGCGAGGAACTCATCGTCAAGACCCGTGCCCACCGCCCCGGTGACCGGCTGGAGCTGACCTTGGAGCGCGGCGGCAAGGAGATCAGGATCTCGCTGACACTCGGCTCGTCGAGCGGGGACTGAGACTCACAGAAACGTCACAGTGCGTCCCGCACGACCACCCCAGACGGGCCCTGACAAGGCAAACAACCCGGAAAACCGCACGCCCACTCGCATCGGAGGCCTCGGGACAGTACCGGTCGTAGCGGATCGCCGGGTACCGTGGATCCGGCCCGGACCACGGAAGACCCACACAGACCGCCGAGGGCCGAGGACCGAGGACATCGCAAGGAGCTTCAGGTGTTCAATGACATAGGAACGTTCGAGCTGGTGGCGATCATCGTCCTCGCCGTGCTCGTCTTCGGTCCGGAAAAGCTCCCGAAGGTCATCCAGGACATCACGCGGACGGTCCGTAAGATCCGCGAGTTCTCGGAGAGCGCCAAGGAGGACATCCGTCAGGAACTGGGCCCGGAGTTCAAGGACTTCGAGTTCGAGGACCTCAACCCCAAGACGTTCATCCGCAAGCAGCTGGACAACGACGAACTGGGGCTGAAGGAGATCCGCAACGGCTTCGACCTGAAGAAGGAAATGGCCGAGGTCACCGACGCGGTCCACGGCCGTGACGCGGAGTCGTCCGGGTCCTCCTCCTCGTCGTCGTCCACCTCCTCGTCGTCCACCTCGGCTTCTTCCGGCGGCAGCGTCGACATGACGAAGAAGCCCGAGAGCCCCCGCGACGAGCGCCCGCCCTTCGACGCGGACGCCACCTGAGCCGTGCGCTCACCGGGCGGACGACCCCTCGTACGTGACGCTTCTCATACTCCGCCCGGGTCGCGCGCGGCCTGAACCCGCCCCCTGTGCGCCCCACGCGCCGGGCGGCTTCCCTGCTGCTCGGAGCGGTGTGGCTATGCTGCCGAGTTGTTGTGCGGACCGGACGAGTACGCCCGAAGGGGGGCGGGCCGGGCTGGTCCGGCGAGAGCTAGGAGGCGTCCGGGCACATGGAGACGACGAGTCACACGACGAGTCGGGCAGTCGCGCAGGCACCGGCCGCGGAGAGCGGACAGCAGGTCCCCTCCGCCCGGCGCACGGTCGACGGCTACCTGTTGGCGCCCTTCCCGTGGTACGGCCTCGACGAGGCCTTCACGGGGCCGCGCTGGTTGATGCAGGTCGGGATGGCGGCCGACGGGGCCGTGGAACACGGATCGATCGGGCACGGTGACGAGCCTTCCGTACGCAACGAGGCCACGGCGGAGGACCGGGAGAAGTTCGCGGTGGTGGTGACCATCGCGGCGAATCCGTCCCGCAGGAGCGCCGACGGCACGGGGCTCCTGGAGGCCACGTCGGTGTCCTCGGCGGCATGGCTCGCGGGGGTGGGGCTGCTGTCCTTCACCTGGCCGGGGCAGATGGACCACTCGCTGCGCGACGACTGGCTGGAACAGCAGACGGAGACGGCGTGGGCCCTCGCGGACGACCTGGCCGGTCCGGACTGGTCGACGCTCTCCCTGCCGGTGGACGGCGTCCCGACGCACTTCCACTACCGCGAGTCCGAGTTCGGCTGGGTACTGGCCGGCTCGACCCAGGAAGGGGTGCACGTGGGGGCGTACGGGAGGGGCCTGAGCGCATACGGGCTGGGCTTCGCGATGATCAAGGACATCTCCGCGTACGCCTAGGCATCGTCCCGCGCAAGGACAGAGTTACGACGATGGGGGCGCCGTCTCACCGGACGGCGCCCCCATCGTCGTACAGGAATCAGAACTTGTTGCGCGGCGTGATGCCCAGCGACATGCCCGACAGGCCCCGCTGCCGTCCCCCCAGCTTCCCGGCGATCGCGCGCAGCGCGGACCCCGCCGGGGAGTCCGGGTCGGTCAGGACCACCGGCTTGCCCTCGTCGCCGCCCTCGCGGAGGCGGACGTCGATGGGGATGCTGCCGAGGACCGGGACGTTCGTGCCCGTCGTGCGCGTGAGGCCGTCCGCGACGACCTGGCCGCCGCCCGTGCCGAACACGTCGACCATCTCGTCGCAGTGCGGGCAGGGCAGGCCGGACATGTTCTCGACCACGCCGACGATCTTCTGGTGGGTCTGGACGGCGATGGAGCCCGCCCGCTCGGCCACTTCCGCGGCCGCCTGCTGAGGCGTCGTCACGACCAGGATCTCGGCGTTCGGGACCAGCTGGGCCACGGAGATCGCGATGTCGCCGGTGCCGGGCGGGAGGTCGAGGAGCAGGACGTCCAGGTCGCCCCAGTACACGTCCGCCAGGAACTGCTGCAGCGCGCGGTGCAGCATCGGGCCGCGCCAGACCACCGGGGCGTTGCCCGGCGTGAACATGCCGATGGAGATGACCTTCACGCCGTTCGCGGACGGCGGCATGATCATGTTCTCGACCTGGGTCGGACGGCCGTCGGCGCCCAGCATGCGCGGCACGCTGTGGCCGTAGATGTCGGCGTCGACGACGCCCACCTTCAGGCCATCGGCCGCCATGGCCGCCGCCAGGTTCACGGTCACCGAGGACTTGCCGACGCCGCCCTTGCCGGACGCGACCGCGTACACGCGGGTCAGCGAGCCCGGCTTGGCGAAGGGGACCTCGCGCTCGGCGGTGCCGCCGCGCAGGGCGTTCGCCAGCTCCTTGCGCTGCTCGTCGCTCATCACGTCGAGCGTGACGTCGACGCGGGTGACGCCCTCGACCTGGGAGACCGCGTCCGTCACACGCTGCGTGATCGTCTCGCGCATCGGGCAGCCGGAGACCGTCAGGTACACGGTGACCGCGACCGCTCCGTCCGCGCCGATCTCCACCGACTTGACCATCCCGAGCTCCGTGATGGGTCGGTTGATCTCCGGGTCGTTCACCGTCGCCAGTGCTTCGCGCACCGCGTCTTCCGTAGCCATAAGGACGATGGTACGGCGCGGTAGCCATCCCCCGGAAAGCCCGTCAGCGGTCGTCTACGTCACGTCCGTGCGACCGATCTGCCGGGAATACCCCGTGCTCGCGGTGGCCGTTCTGCCGTTCCTCCAGCCCTTTCGTGAGGTCCTGCAGCTCCGAGCGCATCCAGTCGCGGGTGGCGACCTCCCCGAGTCCGATACGCAGGGCGGCGATCTCGCGGGTCAGGTACTCGGTGTCGGCGATGGACCGTTCGTTCTGCCTGCGGTCCTGTTCGAGCTCGACCCGGGAACGGTCGTCCTGCCGGTTCTGTGCGAGCAGGATCAGCGGGGCGGCGTAGGAGGCCTGCAGGGACAGGGCCAGGGTGAGGAAGATGAACGGGTACTCGTCCCAGCGCAAGGCGCTCGGCGCTGCGATGTTCCACAGCACCCACAGGATGATCACGACCGTCATCCAGACGAGGAACCGCCCGGTGCCGATGAAGCGGGCGATGCGCTCCGACAGCCGTCCGAAGGCCTCCGGGTCCCACTCGGGCAGGATGCGGCGGCGCGGCGGGCGGGGCTGGTCGAGGCGGGCGCGGGGTGGCCGGGTGGCCGCGGTGGCGCCCGACGCCACGCGCTCGCGCGTGCCCTCCCGCTCAGGAGCCATGGGCCGCCACCTCCTCGCCCGTGTCCTCGTCCAGGTGGAACTCCGTCTCCCGCCAGTCCTCGGGCAGCATGTGGTCCAGCACGTCGTCCACGGTCACCGCGCCCAGCAGCGACCCGGACTCGTCGACGACGGGCGCCGCGACCATGTCGTACGTCGCGAAGAACCCGGCGACGACCGGCAGCGCGGCGCCCGGCGCCAGAGCCTCCAGGGCATCGTCGACCAGCGCGCTCACCAGGGTGTACGGCGGGTCGCGCAGCAGGCGCTGGAAGTGGACCGTGCCGAGGTACTTGCCGGTGGGCGTCTCGTCGGGCGGGCGGCAGACGTAGACCTGGGCGGCGAGGGCGGGGGACAGGTCGGGGTTGCGGACCCGGGCGAGGGCGTCGGCGACCGTGGCGTCCGGGCGCAGGATGATCGGCTCCGTCGTCATCAGACCGCCCGCCGTGTGCTCCTCGTACGCCATCAGACGGCGCATGTCGGCCGCGTCGGCGGGCTGCATCAGGCTCAGCAGCCGCTCCTGGTCGTCCTCCGGGAGCTCACCGAGCAGGTCGGCCGCGTCGTCCGGGTCCATGGCCTCCAGGACGTCCGCGGCACGCTCCTCCTTCAGCTTGCCGAGGATCTCGATCTGGTCGTCCTCCGGAAGCTCTTCGAGTACGTCCGCGAGGCGGTCGTCGTCGAGGGCGGCGGCGACCTCGGCGCGGCGCTTGGGGGAGAGGTGGTGCAGGACGTTGGCGAGGTCGGCGGGGCGCAGCTGCTCGAAGGTGGCGAGGAGGCTCTCGGCGCCCTGTCCCTTCTCCTCCAGCGTGAAGCCGGTCACGGCGGACCACTCGACGGTCAGCGACTCGCCCTTGGCGCGGCGGAAGGTGCCGCTCTTGCCGCCCTTGCGTACGAACACCTTGTCGATCTCCCACTCCCGGCGGGCCGGCAGCTGGTGCACCGACAGATCGAGGACGGTGACCTCTTCGCCGGTCTCGACGAGGGTGACGCGCCGGTCGAGCAGCTCGCCGAAGACGAGGCGCTCGGTGGGGCGCTGCTCGAAGCGGCGGACGTTGAGCACGCCGGTGGTGAGGACCTGGCCGGACTCGATGCTGGTGACGCGGGTCATGGGCAGGAAGATGCGGCGCCGGGTGGAGAGTTCGACGACGAGGCCGAGCAGCCTTGGGGGGCGCCGGCCGACGCGCAGCATGACGACCAGATCGCGGACGCGGCCCACCTGGTCGCCGTTCGGGTCGAAGGCGGCGACTCCGGCGAGGTGCGAGACGAAGATCCGGGGGGCGCCGGCTGCCATGGCTGCGGCTCCTTTGCGTGCGGGGTGTGCCGTGTTGCTGTCGCTGTTTGTTCGCTGTTTCGCGTGCTGTGCCGGTTTTCCGAATTGCCCGCTCGAGTGGGCTTCAGGCTAGCCCGTCCTGATCCGATACGCCCTGGTGAGCGGTCCGGACGGACTGGCTCCGCCAGGGACCTGACCGCCCGGTACGCTGCCGTACGCCGCTCGGGTCCCACGACAGAAAGGCAGCCCCACCTGTGACTGCGATTCCCCAGGGCCGTGCTCGCCGTGCCGCGCTGGTGAGCGCCATGTGCGCCCTGGTCGTGTCGGGAACGGCACTGACGGGATGCAGCGAGGATCCCGACGAGGGCACCAACGGGGTCGGCAAGCTGCCCGCCGCCGAGATCCAGCGCAAGACCCGTGCGGCCGCCGACTCCACCGACGCGGTGCGCCTCTCCGGGAACGTGGTGACCAGTGGGCGCACTTACAAACTCGATATGCGGCTGAATTCCGACGGTGCGACGGGTTCGGTCACCGCGCAGGGGGCGACGTTCGAGCTGCTGCGGATCGGTGAGCAGCTGTATCTGAAGGCCGACGCCGGATTCTGGAGCGATGCGGGCGGCGAGAGCGGCGAGGGCAAGGGGGACGCCGCGGCCGCGGACAAGCTGAACGGCAAGTTCGTGAAGGTGCCGCAGGGCGACCCCTCGTACAAGAAGTTCAGCGGCTTCACCGACAAGGACGTCCTCCTCGACGGCCTGTTGACCCTCCACGGCACGCTGGCGACGGACGGCCACCACGAGCAGGACGGCACCCGCACCATCCGCATCACCGGCGACAAGGGCTCCGGCGGCACCCTCGACGTCTCCCTGGAGGGCACCCCGTACCCCCTGCGCCTGACCCGGGCCGGCGGCGGGGGCACGCTGACCTTCTCGTCCTGGGGCAAGGACTTCACCCTGGAGAAGCCGGCGAAGGACGAGACGGTGGACTACGGCAGGCAGCTGCCGACGTCGTAACCGCCTATCGCCGCTGCCGCCGCTTCTTCTTCAGCAGCAGCCGCGGAAGCCCTGCCGGGATCGGCTGACGCGTCGTCGCCGGCGACGGCAACGGCGCTTCGGCCAGGGAGCCGTCCGGCAGGGGAGCAGTGGTTCCCGTCGGCTCCAGGCGCAGCACCCGGCACTCGCGGGCCCAGCGGGCCGGCATGGCCTCGCCGTCGGGGGCGTTGAGACGCTTGCCCTTCAGCTCGGCGACCGTCGCCTCCCACTCCTCGGAGCCCGACACGAGTTCGACGACCTTCGCGCTCCAGGAGACCAGCCGGCCCCCCTTGTCCTTGCTGCGCACGGTGACCTCGGCAAGGCCGCCGTCGGCCAGCCCCGGCAGCGGCTGCTCACCCGGCCCGTCGCCCACGACACACGCCGCACCCTCGTGCCACGCGTGCCACAGCGCCCGGGCGGGGACACCGGGGCCCTTGACCCAGATGAGGCCGGACTTCTTCGTGGCCTCCTCGACGAGGGCCTGGTTGAGCAGCTCGCTTGTCATGGCTCAAGCCTATCCAGCGGTCGCCGACCCGGTCAGAGCCATCCGTTCCGCTTCAGCGTGCGGTGGATGCCCAGACAGATGGCCACCGTGATGCTCATGATCACTGGGTAGCCGTACTTCCAGTGCAGCTCGGGCATGTACTTGAAGTTCATCCCGTACACACCGCACACCATCGTCGGCACGGCGATGATCGCGGCCCACGACGTGATCTTCCGCATGTCCTCGTTCTGCGCCACGGACGCCTGCGCGAGGTTGGCCTGGAGGATCGAGTTGAGGAGTTCGTCGAAGCCGATGACCTGCTCCTGGACGCGGGCGAGGTGGTCGGCGACGTCCCGGAAGTACTTCTGGATGTCCGGGTCGATCAGCCGCATCGGCCGCTCGCTCAGCAGCTGCATGGGACGCAGCAGGGGCGACACCGCGCGCTTGAACTCCAGCACCTCACGCTTGAGTTGGTAGATCCGCCCCGCGTCCGTGCCGCGCGGCGAGCCCTTCCGCCCCGGCGAGAACACCTCCGTCTCCACCTCGTCGATGTCGTCCTGCACCGCGTCGGCGACGGCGACATACCCGTCGACGACATGGTCGGCGATCGCGTGCAGCACGGCCGACGGCCCCTTGGCGAGCAGCTCCGGGTCGTCCTGCAGCCGGTGCCGCAGCGCCCGCAGCGAGCCCTGGCCGCCGTGCCGGACGGTGATGAAGAAGTCCCGCCCGGTGAAGCACATCACCTCGCCCGTCTCGACGATCTCGCTGTTGGCGGTGAGTTCGTCGTGCTCGACGTAGTGGATGGTCTTGAAGACGGTGAACAGGGAGTCGTCGTACCGCTCCAGCTTGGGCCGCTGGTGGGCCTGCACGGCGTCCTCGACGGCCAGCGGGTGCAGCCCGAACTCACTGGCGATGCCGGAGAATTCGGCCTCGGTCGGCTCGTGCAGCCCGATCCACACGAAGCCCCCGTCACGCCGCACCTGGCGCATCGCCTCGTGCGGGGTCAGGGGCTTCGGGCTCTCGACGCGGGCGCCGCCCCGGTAGACGGCGCAGTCGACGACGGCGGAGGGCGTCGCAGGGTCGCGGGTGGTGTCGTACACGCCGTTGTCCTTGCGCAGCGAGATGCGGGACGGGCGGACCACGGCACGCAGGTCGCGAATCATCGACATGGGCAGGCTCCTTCGCAACGGGCAACGAAGCGCGGAGGGCCGCCGGACGGGTGGAACTGCCCGGAATGGGGACGTCCTGACCTCAGGATGTTTGGCACGTCCACAAAGCGGGGAGCACCGCACCGTCGCGGTGGCGGGCTTCGTTGCTGATTCAGATCAGACAGATCAGGCAAAGCGAAACGAAGTGCTCTTCCGTGTGAAGACGCGAGCGTGAAAGGCGGCGATCAGCGAGAGCCGGAACAGCCGAATCAGCTACATCAGTGGCGGGAAGAGCGTGTGGTACTGCACGGTCGACTTCGATCCATAGCAGCCCCACCTCCTCCGGCCGGTCCCTCGTGAGGGACGATCCACACCCCGTTCGGGGTTCCCCGTAGGGGAGTCAATCCTGGTGTCGGGACTCGATCGCGACGCTTCTGCATGCTGTCCCGAACACCGGGCAAGAGTATCAGCCGACTGAAGTGTCAAGGCGCTGCTTTGCCCGGTACTGACGAGTTCTATGCTCGCCGCATGGCTGATGTTCTTCCTCTGGTCGAGGCCCGGTTGCGCACCGCGCTGGGCGAACCGGACGCGCGCGCGGCGGTCACCTTCCTCGGTACGGACCGCATCGAGGTGCTCCGTTTCCAGGAGGGCGACATCGTCCGCTACGCCACGCTCGGCATGTCCGCGCAGCCGATGAGCGACCCCACCGCGGTGCTCGCCGACCCGGTCAAGGGCCCGCGCGCCGAGCTGCTCCTCTCCGTCCGCTCCGGCCTCGCCGACACCGACAAGGTGCTCCGCCCGCTTGCCGTACTCGCCGCGTCTCCGCAGGTGGAGGGCGTGATCGTGGCCCCGGGCGCCTCCCTGGACGTCGGCGAACCGCTGTGGCCCGGCGCCCCGTTCAGCTCGGTCCTGGTCGCCGAGCCGGGCGGCCTGATCGAGGACCTGGAGCTCGACGAGCCCGCCGACCCCGTGCACTTCCTGCCCCTGCTCCCGATGACCCCGAACGAGGCCGCCTGGAAGCGCGTGCACGGCGCCCAGGCCCTCCAGGAGCGCTGGCTGACGCACGGGACGGATCTTCGGGATCCCGCCCGCATGTCCGTCCCGCTGGAGTGACCGTGGCGTGAGCAACCTCACCAACCGGTGGCTGAAAAGCGTCAGTTGGCGAACACGGTGACGCTGTCCTCGACCGCGTGCTTCGTTTCCAGTTCCTCGGCATCGCGCGCGAGCGCCCCGCGCCGTACGACGACCACGAGCGCGCCCGCGACAGCCGTGACCGCCGCCACCACGAACGGGATGTGGATGCTGCCGGTCCACTCCTCGATCCTCGGCGCGAAATAGGGCGCTGCCGCCGCCGCGAACCACCGCACGAAGTTGTAGCCGGCGCTCGCCACGGGGCGAGGCGCGTCGGAGACGCCGAGGGCCAGCTCCGTGTAGACGGTGTTGTTCACGCCGATGAACGCGCCGGACAGGATCGTGCAGACGACCGCGGTGGTGTGGTCGCCGTAGCCGAGGACCAGCACGTCCACGGCGAGCAGCACCAGCGAGCCGCCGAGCACCTTCAGCGAACCGAACCGCTCCTGTATGCGCGGCGCCACGATCACCGAGAACACGGCGAGCAGTACACCCCAGGCGAAGAACACCGCACCCGACCGGTACGGGCTCATGTCCAGCACGAACGGCGTGAAGGCCAGCACGGTGAAGAACGTGTAGTTGTAGAAGAACGCCGAGATCGCCGCGGACGCGAGGCCGCCGTGACCGAGCGCCTTGAGCGGGTCCAGCAGCGAGGTCTTGCGGGCCGGCTTCGGCTGCTCCTTCAGGAACACCGCGATGCACAGGAAGCCGACCGCCATCAGGAAGGCCGTGCCGAAGAACGGGTAGCGCCAGCTGGCGTCGCCGAGCAGCGCGCCCAGCAGCGGCCCGCACGCCATGCCGAGCCCGAGGGCGGACTCGTACAGCAGGATCGCCGCCGCGCTGCCGCCGGCCGCCGCGCCGACGATGACCGCGAGGGCCGTGGAGACGAAGAGCGCGTTGCCGAGCCCCCAGCCCGCCCGGAATCCGACCAGCTCGCCGACCGATCCCGAGGTCCCCGCGAGCCCGGCGAAGACGACCACGAAGGCCAGGCCGAGCAGCAGGGTCCTGCGGCCGCCGATCCGGCTGGAGACGAAGCCGGTGACCAGCATCGCCACGGCGGTGATGAGGAAGTACGAGGTGAAGAGCAGGGAGACCTGACCGGCCGTGGCGTTCAGGCCGCTCGCGATGGACGGCAGGATCGGGTCGACGAGTCCGATGCCCATGAAGGCGACGACGGACGCGCCGGCGGTCGCCCACACGGCCTTCGGCTGACGCAGCAGAGAAGTAGATGGCATATACATATATTATGTTAGGCGGGCTAAATAATGCAAAGGGCATCCGGCCGCTTCGGCGAGCGGGTTCCGCCCGGACGGGTGATCGTCCTTGACGTGACGCGGAAGGGGTAGGACCGTGGGGCCCTATGAGGGGCGAACCCAGTTGCCCGAAGTGTGGTGGCCGGGTCAGGGCTCCCGGACTCTTCGCCGACACCTGGCAGTGCGATGTGCACGGCACCGTGCATCCGGTGCAGCCCGTGATCCCGCCCAGCGTCGAGGCCCTCGGCGTCGTCGTGCACCGCACGCAGGTGCCGGTGTGGATGCCGTGGCCGCTGCCGATCGGGTGGCTGTTCACGGGTGTGGCCAGTGCGGGCGATGACCGCAGTGGCGGCCGCGCGACCGCCGTGGCCTGCTCCGGACCCGGACCGCTAGGCGGCATGGGCGAGCTGATCCTGGTCGCCGAGGAGCTCGGCGTCGGCCTCGGCGCGCGCTACGCGGGCATCGACGGACCGGATCCGGGGCCGTACATGAACGTCGAGAAGCCACCCCAGGCCAAGGTCGTCGCCGCCGGACGCCCGACTCCGCTGTGGCATGTCTTCCGCACCCCGGACGACCGCGCCGTCTTCGCGGGGGAGGCGCTCGGGATGTGGCTGTGGGCGGTCATGTGGCCGGAGCAGTCGGGGTTGTTGATGTACGACGAGCTGGTGCTGACGGACCTGCGGGACGCGGGGGCGGAGCTGGATCTGGTGCCCTGCGGGGCGCTGTCGCCGCGCTTGCTCGAGCCGTAGCGCCTGCCGAGGTGGGGTGCGCTGTTGAGGGGCGAGTGCGGGTAGTCGTGGGTAGCTCGCGCCCACGCGGCGGAGCCGCACATCGATACAGCCCCGCGCCCCCTGGGTGTCTCGATGTAAGGGGCGCTTGGCTGTGCGGGTGTGACAGGGGGCGTTGAAAATCTGGTTATCCTTGAGCGTCCTCTTCCGTGCCCTCATTGACTGGAGTTCGTGTCGTGCGCATCGATCTGCACACCCACTCCACCGCTTCCGACGGCACGGACACCCCGGCCGAGCTCGTGCGTCATGCCGTCGCGGCCGGACTGGACGTCGTGGCGCTCACCGATCACGACACCACTCGCGGGCACGCCGAGGCGATCGCCGCGCTGCCGCCAGGCCTCACCCTCGTCACCGGCGCCGAGCTGTCCTGTCGTATCGACGGCATCAGCATGCACATGCTGGCCTATCTCTTCGACCCGGAGGAGCCGGCGCTGCTCGCCGAGCGGGAGCTGGTGCGTGACGACCGGGTGCCCCGGGCCCAGGGCATGGTCGCCAAGCTCAACGAGCTGGGCGTGCCCGTCACCTGGGAGCAGGTGCTGCGGATCGCCGGTGACGGCTCGGTCGGCCGGCCGCACGTCGCCACCGCGCTGGTCGAGCTCGGTGTCGTACCGACCGTGGGCGACGCCTTCACCCAGGACTGGCTGGCCGACGGTGGCCGGGCCTTCGTGGAGAAGCACGAGACCGACCCGTTCGAGGCGATCCGGCTGATCAAGGCCGCGGGCGGCGTCGCCGTCTTCGCGCATCCGGCCGCGAGCAAGCGGGGCCGTACGGTGCCGGAGTCCGCGATCGCCGACCTGGCCGCGGCCGGGCTCGACGGCATCGAGGTCGACCACATGGACCACGATCCCGACACGCGCGCACGGCTGCGCGGGCTCGCCAAGGAGCTCGGGCTGCTGACGACCGGGTCCAGCGACTACCACGGCAGCCGCAAGACGTGCGTGCTCGGCGAGTACACGACGGATCCCGAGGTGTACGGCGAGATCACGCGCCGGGCGACCGGAGCGTTTCCCGTCCCGGGGGCCGGCGGGGTCTAGGCCGGTCGCACTCCACGTCCGTATTTGAGGCACCCGGCGCTGTCGGCTGTGCCCACCCGTTCCTCCCCCAGTGCCTTAAGGGCCTGGGGGACCCCCAGCGGAACACTGCCCCCAGCGGTAGCGGCACAGCGGCTGTAGTCCGGTGCTGCCTGCTCACCGCGCGTTCACTCACCGCAAGGCCTGTCACCCATGTTCGACCTCGCCGTCTTCGGCTCCCTCTTCCTGACCCTCTTCGTCATCATGGATCCCCCCGGGATCACCCCGATCTTCCTCGCGCTCACCGCCGGCCGTCCGGCCAAGGTGCAGAAGCGGATGGCCTTCCAGGCCGTCTGTGTGGCGGGCGGTGTGATCACGGTCTTCGGGCTCCTCGGCCACCAGATCCTCAACTACCTGCACGTCTCCGTTCCCGCGCTGATGATCGCGGGCGGGCTGCTGCTCCTGCTGATCGCGCTCGACCTGCTCACCGGCAAGACCGACGAGCCGAAGCAGACCAAGGACGTCAACGTCGCCCTCGTACCGCTGGGCATGCCGCTGCTGGCCGGGCCGGGTGCGATCGTGTCGGTCATCCTCGCCGTGCAGAAGGCCGACGGCGTCGGCATGCAGGTGTCGGTGTGGACGGCGATCCTCGCCATCCATGTCGTGCTGTGGCTCGTGATGCGGTACTCGCTGCTGATCATCCGGGTCATCAAGGACGGCGGCGTGGTCCTGGTGACGCGGCTCGCGGGCATGATGCTGTCGGCGATCGCGGTGCAGCAGATCATCAACGGCGTGACGCAGGTGATCCAGGGCGCTTGAGCCCTTGAGTCCTTGAGTCCTTGAGGCTGACGTATGCGCGAAGCCCCCGTACGGCCTGTGCCGTACGGGGGCTTCGAAGCTTCTGTGGTGGTCCGCGTCTGTTATGAGGCCGTGGTCTCGGCCGGTCGGATCCACAGCCGCTGCCCGATTGCGGCGGCCTGCTGAACGATCCGGTTGACGGAGGCGGCGTCTACGACGGTGCTGTCCACGGGCGTGCCGTCGACCTCGTCGAGTCGCATGATTTCGAAGCGCATGGCTTCTCCCTTCGTCTGGTCATCCTCCTGAGGAGAACTACTTGGTTACACACGTATGCAACGGGCTGCGTGTTACAAACATTCCCTACGCTAAGGAAATTTTTCGAACACCTAACTACTGACCGGTAAGCGGTTGTCGAGGGATCAAGGCGGGACCGACCGGGACCGGTTGTGTTCGCAGCGTGACCGCCGGGACAATGGGGGGCGATGAACGACGACCTCGCGGCGCTCGCCGCCCGCATCGACCACACCAACGAGCTGCTGCAACGCATGCTCGCCGAGGTGGCGAAGACGCCCTCGACCCACGCGATCTTCGTCGACGCGGGGTACCTGTACGCGGCCGCGGGGCGGCTGGTCGCCGGGACGGAGGACCGCCGGGCGTTCGACGTGGACGCCGAGGGGCTGATCGAGGCGCTCATCGACAGGGCGCGCACGATCTTCGCGGACAGCAGGCTGCTGCGGGTCTACTGGTACGACGGTGCGCGGCGCCGTATCCACACGGCGGAGCAGCAGTCGATCGCCGAACTTCCCGATGTGAAGGTGCGGCTGGGCAACCTCAACGCCAACAACCAGCAGAAGGGTGTCGATTCACTGATCAGGACCGACCTGGAGTCCCTGGCCAGACACCGCGCCATCAGCGATGCGGCACTGCTCGGCGGGGACGAGGACCTGGTGTCGGCGGTCGAGGCGGCGCAGGGATACGGGGCGCGGGTGCACCTGTGGGGCATCGAGGCGCCGGAAGGCCGCAACCAGGCCGAGCCGCTGCTCTGGGAGGTCGACAGCCAACGCACCTTCGACCTCGACTTCTTCAAGCCGTACGTCTCCCGGCGCACGGCCGCCGCGTACGAGGCTGCGGGGGCCCGGCCGACGCGGGAGGACGTCCGGTTCGTCGGCGCGCAGATCGCGGCGAAGTGGCTCGCGGCGCGCGGGCGGGAGTCGCTCGTGGAACTGCTGCCCGGGCATCCGTATCTGCCCGGGTCCGTCGACCAGGACCTGCTGGTGGAGGCGGAGGGGCTGCTGCAGTACTCGCTGCGCGGGCAGGCGGATCTGCGGAGGGCGCTGCGGGACGGGTTCTGGGAGCACCTGCAGGCGCAGTACTAGCTGCGGCTGCGCTGCTGGTGCCGGGTGGCAGTGCCGTCGAGCGCTGTCGGTACCAGCTGTCGGTACTAGGCGTCGGTCCCGTCGACGGTGTCCCAGAAGTCGGCTACGGCCTGGGCGGTGAGCAAGGGCTGGTCGGCGTTGGGGGAGTGCTCGGCGCCGGGGATGATCGTCCGGCGGGCGTTCAGCCGTGCGGCCATGTCGTCCAGGACCGGGACCGGCCACGTGTCGTCGCTGGCGCCCGACAGGACGTGGAACGGGAGCGGTGCTGCGGCCAGTTCGTCGACGCGGTCCGGTTCCGTGCACAACTGACGGCCCGTCGCGAGGAGTTGCGCGGGCTTCGTGCCGAGCCAACGGCGGCGCAGCAGTTCCTGGCCCCCGATGCCGCGCGCCGGACCGCCGACCTCCTCGGGCGGCCCCATGGCGCGGATCGCCTCCCAGGTCTCGGCCATGCTCATCACCGCGAGCGCGTCCCGCAGCAGTTTCACGCGCTGCTGCTGGGAGTCGGAGATCTGGGCGGGGCCCGATGCCATGAGGGTGAGCGAGCGGAACGGGGAGTGGTCGAGGAGGACGGCCGCGCGGGCGATCTGACCGCCGAGGGAGTGGCCGAAGAGGTGGAGTGGGGTGTCGAGGGTGCCCAGGGCTGCTGCCTGGGCGAGGACGTCCCGGGCCAACTCGCCTTGCGCGTAAGCGGATTCGTCGTGCTCTGGACCGTCCGACTCGTGCTGTCCGCGACCGTCGACGGCGACCGTACGGTAGCCGCGCGCCGCGAGCGGCTCGTGCATGAGCGTGAAGTCCTCCTTGCTGCCGGTGAATCCGGGGAGCAGCAGCGCCACGCCTCGGGGCTCGACACCGGGTGGGCCAGGGGAGGGGGCGACAGCGAAGGTTCGGCGGGGGGTTTGCAGGGGGAG
>NZ_LLZG01000066.1 GCF_001509475.1 Streptomyces regalis | reverse complement strand
CCGCCACCGCGCACACCCCGCCCCACCCCCACTGCCCGAAGGCGAAGCCCGCCAGGGCCGAGGCGGTGGCGCCGCCTGCGAAGCCGGCGACGACGTAGGCGCTGTTGGCGGTGGCGGGGGAGGTCGTGGTCGTCAGGGCCAGGGTCTGGTTGGCGACGTGGGACGCGACCAAGGCGGCGTGGACGGCGACGGCGGCCACGAACAGCGCGACCATCACGTGCCCGCCCAGCCAGAACAGCGGCACGGACAGGGCGGCGAGCAGATACGCGGACCGCACGACCTTGGCGGCACCGAAACGATCGACCAGGCCGCCCGCGAGCGGTGCCACGACGCTGGCCGCCAGCCCGAAGAGGCCGAAGAGCCCGGCGGTCGCGGTCGAGAGGGCGTACGGCTGCCCCGTCAGCAGCAGGGCCAGTGAGGTCCACAGGGCGCTCCAGGCGCCGTACATGCCGGCCTGCCGTACGCATGCGCGCCACAGGTCGGGGGAGCGGCGCACCAGGCCCGGCATCTCGGTGAGGCCGGAGAAGAGACCGGCGAGGCCACCGGTGCGGCGGGGGCGTTCGGCCGGCAGGACGGCCGCCGTCAGCAGTCCGAGTACGGCGGTGAGCACGGCCGCACCCACGAACACCCATCGCCAGCCGAAGGCCTGCCCGGCCAGGCCGCCGAGGACGCGGGCCGCGACGATGCCGGTGAACAGGCCCGCGATGACGGCGGCGACATGGCGGGCGCGGCGTTCGGCGGGGGCGCGTTCGGCGACGAGCGGGACCAGCAGCTGCGGGACGACGGTCGCGGCGGAGGCGACGAGGACGGCGGCCGCGAGCGCGCTGGTCCCGGACGCCGCGGCGCCCACGGCCAGGGCCGCCGTCGTGGCGAGCGAGAGGACGGCGACCAGCGGACGCCGGCTCACGCGGTCGCCGAGCGGGGCGAAGAAGAGCAGGCCGGCGGCGTAGCCGAACTGCGCGACCGAGGCGATCCAGGCCACGGCCGAGGGTGTGGTCCCGAAGTCCTGGGCGATGACCGAGAGCAGCGGGGCCGCGAGGTAGATGTTGGCGGCCGTGACGGCGGAGCACAGGGCGATGAGGGGGAGGAAGAGGCGTGACGTCCTCGTCTCCGGGGAGGGCATCCGCAGGCGGTGAGCTGTGGTGGTCGACGGCATGAGCGGAGTGACTCCTTCGAGTCCTTCGGGTTCTGCGAGTCCTTCGAGCGGTCTCTAACAACTAACCAGTTGGTTGGATGTCTGTCGAACAGTCTGCGCCGCACATCCCTTCCCGTCAACCAAACAGTTGGTTACTTACCCGCTACCCTGGCCCCATGGGAGTAAGGGACCCCGAGGCCACCAAAGCCCGGATCTTCGACGCGGCGGTCGCCGAGTTCGCCCGGTATGGCATCGCGGGCGCCCGCATCGACCGCATCGCGGCCGAGGCCAAAGCCAACAAGCAGCTGATCTACGCCTACTTCGGCAACAAGGCGGAGCTGTTCTCCAAGGTCCTCGCCCGCTCCATGGTCGACCTCGCGGCAGCCGTCCCCGTCGACCCGGACGACATCGAGGGCTGGCTCGACCGGCTGATGGACTACCACGCCGCCCACCCCGAACTGCTGCGCCTCCTCTACTGGGAGGGCATCCAGTACGGCACCACCGAGCTGCCCGACGAGACCGAGCGCCAGGACCACTACGCCCACAAGGTCGCCGCCGTCCAGGACGGCCAGGACCGCGGTGTCATCACCGACGCGATCCCGGCCCAGGACCTGCTGTTCCTGCTGGTCGCGATGGCCAACTGGGCCACCGTCGTGCCGCAGATGAGCCGCATCCTGGTGGGCGGCGAGGACGACGACCGTGCCCGCCTGCGCGCCTCGGTCAAGGAGGCGGCGCGCAGGATCATCGCGCGCTGACGCACATCGGAATCAGGCGCCGACGTACGTCAGAACCAAGCGCCGACGTACGTCAGTTGGTCCCGATCCGCGACAGCAGGTCCACGATCCGCGACTGCACCTCACCGCTGGTCGACCGCTCGGCGAGGAACAGCACCGTCTCGCCGGAGGCCAGCCTCGGCAGGTCGGCCTGGTCGACGGCGGCGGTGTAGACGACGAGCGGGGTGCGGTTGAGCTGCCCGTTGGCGCGCAGCCAGTCGACGATCCCGGCCCGGCGGCGGTGCACCTGCATCAGGTCCATCACCACCAGGTTCGGCCGGAAATCGCCCGCCAGCGTCACCGCGTCCGTGTCACTCGCGGCCCGCGCCACCTGCATCCCGCGCCGCTCCAGCGTCGCCGTCAGGGCCAGCGCGATCTCCGCGTGCTCCTCGATGAGCAGCACGCGCGGCGGATGCTGCTCGGTGTCCCGCGGCGCGAGCGCCTTCAGCAGAACGGCCGGATCGGCGCCGTACGCCGCCTCCCGCGAGGCCTGTCCGAGCCCAGCCGTCACCATCACCGGCACCTCGGCCGCGACGGCGGCCTGCCGCAGCGACTGCAGCGCGGTCCGCGTGATCGGCCCGGTCAGGGGGTCGACGAACAGCGCGGCCGGGAACGCCGCGATCTGCGCGTCGACCTCCTCGCGCGAGTGCACGATGACGGGCCGGTAGCCGCGGTCGCTGAGCGCCTGCTGGGTCGTCACATCCGGTGCCGGCCACACCAGCAGCCGCCGCGGGTTGTCGAGCGGCTCCGGCGGCAGCTCGTCGTCCATCGGCTGCGGGCGCGGGGTGTCGGCGATCTCGACGGCGCCGCCCGGCCCGTCCAGCGGTTCGGGCCCCTCGGCGGCATTCTCGTCGGGCGCGCCTATGGCGTACGACCGCCCGGCGCCCTCGGTAATCGGCGCCAGCCGCGACTGCCCGGCCTGCGACGGCTGGGACTGTCCGCCGAGCGACGGCTGCGGCGACGGAGCGGAAACCGGCTGCGCGGGCACCGCCTGCTCGGCCGGCGGATGCGGCCGCGCCGCCTGCTCCACCGAGGCGCCGCCCCGCGTGGCGGGGTCGGGCGGCGTACCCAGCTTGCGGCGCCGTCCGCCGCTGGTCTGATGCGGGGGAGGCGTGGCCGACGGCTGCTGCACCTGCGCCGCCTGCCGCGTGAACGGCACCCCCTGCCCCAACGTCCGCACACTGATCGCCCGACCCTGCGTCGAGTTCGGGTCGACGGGTGCGCCGGGGACACCGGGAGCGGCGGCTTCGGCAGGGAGAGGCTGCGCCGCACGCTGCTGCTGGGCAGCCGCCGCCTCGGGGGGCAGGGCGGTGCCCGGAGCCGGGGTGCCGGGCGCGGGCTGGGGCTGCGCCTGCTGAGGGACGTTCGGATTCGGCGGTACGGGTGTGGCGGCGCCCTGCGGAGGCACGGGAGCGTCGGCCGCGTGCGGAGGCGCGGGGGTCGTCACGGCGGCGTTCGCCGGTACGGCTGCCCCGGCGCCGGAGGTGTCGTCGGCAGCGGGCCACGGCTGCGGGGCCGGGGTGCCCTGCGCGGGGGTGCCCTGCCCAGGGGCCGCCTCGGCGGGAAGGGGTTGACCCGGCACAGGCTGCGCGGGGGCGGGTCGGCCAGGCACCGGCTGGGGCTGACCCTGCTGCACCGGAACCGGCTGGCCCGGAACAGGCGGAGCCGCTTGCCCGGGCACGGCCACCGGAACGCCCTGACCCGCAGCGCCCGGCACAGGCACACCCTGATCGGCGGCAGCCTGCGTCGGCACGCCCTGCACAGGCGCCCCGGCCGCTTCCGCCGGCTGGCCCACGGCCCGGCGGCGACGCCCGGTCGGCGCACTGGTCGGATGCGGCTGCGGCGGGGTGTGGTCCTCGGACTGGTCGTGCGGCACGGCATCGTGCCGACCCTCGTCGACGAGAACGTCACCGGGAGCGCCCTGGACGGGGACCTGGGCCTGCACGGGGGCCTGGACCGGACCCGGAACTTGGGCCTGCCCGGGAACCTGGGCCTGACCCGGGACCTGAGCCTGCACGGGTGCGGGCGCCTGCCCCGGAACCGGGACCTGGACCGGACCCGCACCCGGGGTCTGCCCCGGAGCCACAGGCGAAGTCTGATCCATGGCCGCAGCCGCAGCCGCAGCCGCAGCCGTGGTCGTGGTCGTGGTCGGAGTCATGACGGGAGACGGAGACGGAGCTGAAGCCGGGGCCGAAGTCGGCTCGGTGCCGCCCTGCCCCTCCACACCGGCGGCGCCGGGCCGGTCCGCCTCGGCAGGCGGCAGCGCGAACACCTGACGGGGCCCCGCCTCCTGCGCCTGCTGCGCGGCACTACGCTCGGCCGCCGCGGCCAGGGCACGCCGCCGACGCCCGGTCGGCTGAGGACCCTCACCCGCACCGGCCGTACCGGCCGCACCGCCCCCGGCACCCGGCTGAGCGGCGTCACCGCCCGCCGGCAACGCGGGCGGCAGCGCGTGCTGCTCCCCGCCGTCACGCCGGGCACGTCGCCCACTGGGTGCGGGCACTCCTTGCGGGGGTACGGTCCCGCCGAGCCCGTTCCCGACGGCCGCGGTCCCTGCCGCGTGCTCGGCGGCCGTGACGACGGCTCCCTCGGAGACACCGTCCTGGCCGCCCTCGTCGCCGCCCTCACCGACCTCGGCCGGTCGCCCCCGCCGCCGTCCGGTACCGCCGGAGGCCTCGCCGCCGCCGTCTCCCGCACCCTGCGGGAGCTCCAACGCAGGCGCGGCCGCGCGCCTGCGCCGCCGCCCGGTGGGAGCTGCTCCCTCGGCGTCGGTGGCCTCGGCATCGGCACCGGGCGTGTCGCTCTCCAGGAAGGCGTCGACGGAGGACCGACGGGCCCGCCGCCGACCGCCCCCGGCACCCTGCTCGCCGCCCTCGGCGGCACTCTCGTTCCCGTCAATGGCCTCAGTCGCGGCGGCGTCGACAGGGGCGGCGGGAACGGCCCCGGCCCCACCGCCGATCGGCACTTCGAGGACGTACGCACTGCCGCTCATGCCAGGCACCTCGTGCGTCTGCAGCACACCCCCATGAGCCCGCACGATGCCGCGCACGATCGGCTCGTGCACCGGGTCTCCCCCGGCATACGGCCCGCGCACCTCGATCCGTACGACCTCACCGCGCTGCGCCGCCGCGACGACGACGGTGTTGTCCATGTAACCGCCGACGGACATGGGCGAGTTGCCGGTCGCGTCGACCCCCGCGACATCCGCGACGAGATGCGCGAGCGCGGTGGCGAGGCGCTGCGGGTCGACCTCGGCCTCGATGGGCGGCGCGTGCACGGCGAACTGAACCCGCCCCGGCCCGATGAGCTCGACGGCCCCGTCGACCCCCGCGGCGACGACGGCGTCGAGCATCACCTTCGTACGGGTGACCCCCTCGCCACCCGAGTCGAGCCGCTGGTACCCGAGGACGTTGTCGATCAGAGTCGTGATGCGCGAATAACCGGCCGAGAGGTGATGCAGCACCTGGTTGGCCTCGGGCCACAACTGCCCCGCGTCGTCCGCGGCGAGCGCGGCCAGCTCACGACGGAGTTCGTCGAGCGGACCCCGCAGCGAACGCGCGAGCAGTGTCAGCAACTGCTCATGCCGACCCGCCAGCGCCTCGTACCGGTCCTTCTCCCGCTCCCCGAGCGCGGCATACCGCTCCTCGCCCGCGGCGAGCTCCTCCTCGTGCCGCTCCGTGAGCTCCTCGAGTTCGCTCACGTGCTTCTGCCGCAGGGCGGTCAGCTCGGAGGCGTGTTCCTCGGCGAGCCGCTCCAGCTCCTGAGCGTGCCGCTGGTCGTCCGCCGCCTTCTCGTCGGCGAGGGCGTCGTAGGGCCGCCGGTCGGTGAAGGTCATCACGGCGCCGACGAGCTGGTCGCCGTCGCGTACGGGCGCGGTCGTCAGGTCGACGGACACCTGGTCCCCGCCCTTGGACCACAGCACCTGCCCACGCACCCGGTGCTTGCGCCCCGAGCGCAGGGTGTCGGCGAGCGGCGACTCCTCGTACGGGAAGGGAGAGCCGTCGGCACGCGAGTGCACCACGAGCGTGTGCAGCTCCCGCCCCCCGAGATCACTGGCCCGATAACCCAGTATCTGAGCGGCGGCCGGGTTGACGAGAACGATCCGCCCGTCGGTGTCGGTCCCCACGACACCTTCCGACGCGGCCCGCAGAATCATCTCGGTCTGCCGCTGCGAACGCGCCAGCTCGGCCTCGGTGTCGACGGTCCCGGTCAGATCCCGTACGACGAGCATGAGCAGCTCGTCACCGCTGTAGCCGTAGCCGTCGTAGGCCCCCTGGCCGTTGTCGAGATTCGCGGACGTGACCTCGACCGGGAACTCGCTCCCGTCGGTCCGCCGGGCCATCATCCGGGTCGGCTTGGTCCGACCCTGCGGATCCATGTGATCGGGCCGCCGCATGGACCCCGGAATCAGCTTCGAGTCGAACTGGGGCAGCAGATCGAGCAGCCCCCGCCCCACCAGAGCGGTCCCCGGCGTCTCGAAGGCCTCGAGCGCGATGGTGTTGGCGTTGACGACGGTCCCATTGGCGTTGACCAGCACCAACGCATCGGGAAGCGCGTCGAGTATGGCTGCGAGGCGAGCAGCGCCTCGGGATGGCCTGCTGCTCACGAGACGCTTCCTCCCTGTTACCGCACCTTGCCGACCGCTCGAGCCATCTTGCCAACCGGCCCGCAGCGTGTCACGCGAGGGAGTCTAAGGGCTGGGGTTGCGCTCGCGACGCCGGATGAGAGGGAGGTCGCACGACGAAGTGACCCAGAACGTATGACCGCCTGTGCAGACGTCCTTCCGGCCTGCTTCCGGCCTGCTTCCGGCCTCCTTCCGGTTTCCGTCCGACTTCGCGAGACCTTCGCGGGAGTTTTACGGAGTCGGTGCTTCCGGTATGGAAATCCTGTGCGACCGATGATGAAACGCACGTACGCCGACAGTCCTACGACCGCTGCCCCGCTGCCCGCAGGTCGGGAAGGAGCGGCACGAGTCGGTCCCATCGGGCGATCCGACACCCGTCACTGCGGTCGTACCGCGCGTCGACGGGCCGCCCGGCCCAGGTCCCGGTGACATGCGCGGTGGCCGGCCCGCCGTACTGCATGGTGCAGAGGCCGCCCTGCGGCGCGGGCGCGAAGACGTCCCTGCCCCATCGGGTACCGCGCTCGAGCGCGGCACAGGCCCCGTCGGCGTCCGGGTGATCGCCGCCCGCCGGGTGGCAGGACAGCTCATAGGTCCGGCCGCCACCGCCACTGCCACCGCCGCTGACGTCGGCGTTGCGGATGGTGACGGTGAGGTGATCGCCGGAGCGCCCCAGGTCCTTGAGGGAAGGGGGTGTGAGGGGAAGGGGCGCGGCCTGGACGTGCGCGGCGGCGGGCACGACGGAGGCGGAGCCGACGGCCGCGAGGGAGCCGACGGCGACGAGGAGAAGGCGGCGGCGAAGGCGCCGGGCCGGGGCGGAACGGTTTACCTGCAACATGACCTGACCAACGCCGCACGCCTGTGGACGTTGCGACGCACGCCGGAAAGGGCTTTGCCCTGCAGCCTCCCTGCCTAGTACCGTGGGAGCCGATTGGTGACACCCCGCTCGACTGTGTCATCATCTGCACGCACCACTCGCGCTCGCGCGAGCGGCTGTGCTGGAGGCGTCGCCTAGTCCGGTCTATGGCGCCGCACTGCTAATGCGGTTTGGGCCTTAAAGCCCATCGAGGGTTCAAATCCCTCCGCCTCCGCGCCTGATCACGAAGCCCCGGTCACTGGACCGGGGCTTCGTTCGTCCACGGTGCGACGCCATGCCGCCGAGGAGGGCCTCTTCGGGGCATTTCCGCAGGTCACAAGGGGTGCGGCAAACGGATTTCACATGGCGGCGGCAGTCATGTAATGTTCTTCCTGTCGCCGCGAGCGGGCCGGAAGGGCTGGGAGCGGCGGGAAAACAGAACAAGCACTCGTAGCTTAACGGATAGAGCATCTGACTACGGATCAGAAGGTTGCAGGTTCGAATCCTGCCGAGTGCACACAGGTCAAAGCCCCCTCGGGATCATCCCGGAGGGGGCTTTTTCGTGCCGTACAGCAGCGAAGTACAGCAACCGTGTCAGCCGCTACCGCCCATGGCGTCGGACAGCTTGCCGATCGCGGCGCGCACTTCCTCTTCGCTGGCTTCTGCGTAGACCTCCATCGTCATGGCGATCTGAGAATGCCTCAGGATTCGTTGCGCCACCTTCGGGTGCACCTTGAGCGCGACCAGGAGCGAGCTGCACGTGTGACGGGTGTTCCGCAGCGGGATGACCCGGACTCCGGCGCGGCGAGCCCGCAGGGCGAACATGCGGGTGAGGTTGCCCGGCTCGATCGGGGTGCCGTACTTCGTGGTGAAGACCAGTTCGCGGGTGTCCTGCCAGAGCTCCCCCGCCGCCTTCCGGTCGCCGATCTGCTGTGCGCGTCGCATCCGAAGCGCCTTGAGGCAAAGCGCCGGCAGAGGAAGGAAGTCGTCGGATTCCTCGGTCTTGGTCTCGCGGTGCAAGATCTGACGCCCGGCCCGCTGGATCTGGTGATCCACGTAGAGCTCACCCGTTTCGAAGTCGACCGACTTCCACGTCAGGCCCAGGACCTCACCCCGGCGCAGGCCGAGGCAGAGCACCAGCATCCAGGCCGCGAACAGGTGATCACTGCGAGCGGCGCAGTCGGCGAGGAACCGGCCAGCTTCGGCGACCGACCACGGCTTGATCCTCTTCCGCCGAGGCTTGGGAACCTTGACCAAGGAGGCCACGTTCTTGCTGATCTCCTCCTCAGTCACGGCATGGGTGAGTGCCGCCCGGAGGGCATCGCGAGCCGCTTGCACAACCCGCCGCGAGGGGTGAGCCTCGCAGCATTCGCCGATGGCACAGCAGCGCTGAGCCTCGCGCCGACGCTTGGCGTCCTTCCCCTGGGCACAGCACTGGCACGTGATCGCGAGCTTGTTGATCCACTCGCGCACGTCCCGGACAGCGAGCTTGTCGATCCGCTTCGCCCCAAGGTGCGGATTGATGTAGAGCCGCACGGACCCCTCGTACGAGACGTACGTCAGAGGCGCGAGGTTCGGCTTAACGATCTCGTTGAGCCAGTACGTGAGGAAGGCAGCAAGGGTGCGATGCCGAGTGGCCACCGGTCCCTTCTTGGCTTCGGTGTGCAGCTTGATCCACTTGTCGTGGACCTCATCGCGGGTCTTGCCGTAGACGTACTTGCGCTTGCGCTTTCCGTCCGGGGTATCGACCCAGACGTACGCCGCGAAGCTGTTCCTGTACGGGTAGATCGAGCCTTCGCCGTTGCCGCGCTTGCCGCTCATGCCGACCACCGCGCTTCGGCTTCCTGGGCACGGCGTTCGACGTACTCATCCACATATCGGGGCAAGATGCGGCGGTTACGGCCGTCCTTGATGGAGCGGATCTCTCCCGTCAGGACCAGCATCTTGGTCTTGGAGAGGCCGTAGCCGAGCATTTCAGCGACCTCGCGTGTGGTGTACCACTTCCGTTCGATCACCGTGGCGGTCATGCTGCGGCTCCTTCCAGGTCGAGCAGGGCGGGTAGTTCTTCTCGGGCGGCTTCGCGGTTGTGTTGGATGTCGCGGTGGATGTTGGCTGCGAGCCAGGATTCGCCGGGGGTGTGGCCGTGTCCGGCGTAGGTCCAGTGGGCGACGGTGAGCGTGGTTGCCTCCGGGTTGTCGTCGGGGTCGGGCAGGCCCAGGGCTTGGCGTTGCTGTGCGGCGCGGTAGTCGGCGCGGACCTGGCGCAGGGCGCCGAGGGTGGTGGAGTAGCGGCGGGACTTGGTGGAGAAGTGGCCGCGGAAGCCGAGCATGTGAGCCCAGCGCGCAAGGTTGCGGTCGGGGTAGAGCGGCTGGAGGTCGACGCATGCGGCCATCAGGCGCCGGGCGTGCTGGGGGATCTCCAGGCGTGCGAGGTCTTCCCCCAGTCCGGTGCCCTGGCAGGTGACGCACTGGCCGAGTGCTGAGCCGGGTTGGTCGTAGCGCGGGGAGCGGCCGGTTCCCCGGCAGGCCCGGCAGTGGACCGGGGCATCCGCGGCGCCGGTGGTCTCGGCTGCCTTGGTGGCGTACTTGGCCACGTAGGAGGCGACGGCCAGTTCGGTGATCTCGGAGCCGTCGCCGAAAGCTTTCACCGGGCGTACGTCGAGCTGGGTGCCCCAGCGCAGGGTGCGGGCCGGTTGGTCACCGGCCGGGGGCACGTCGACGGCCACGCGAGCGGCAGCGGCGTGGATGGCGTCGGTGAGCAGATCGAGCGTGGCCCAGGCCGGGGGCGGGGAGTCCGGCCCGTCGGGTCCGTCGAAGCGGATCACGGCGTGGAAGTGCACGGCCCCGCGCTTCTGGTACTCGGCGACCTTGCCGAAGGAGACGCGGGACTGTTCGCGGGCGTCCTTCTGGGTGAGTCCGGCCCGCTTCGCGATCTCGCGGCGGAGGTAGATCGTGAAGTAGCGCCACAGCTCGGAGGCGTGGTTGTTCCACAGCACCGCGCCCGCGTAGTCGTACGACTCGGGGGTGAGCGGGGTGCCGAGTTCGGGCGCATCCTCGGGGTGCCGTACACCGCAGCGGCAGGCCCGGGTGCCGGGGCGGTTGTGGACGGGGCCGAACGAGGGTGCGGTGAGGGTGGCGAAGACGCGCGGGTGATCCCGGATCGTGTGCGGGGTGCCCTTGTCCGGGTCGCCGACCAGGCCCGCGCGGATGAGGTGGTAGGTGTCTCCGGCGTAGGTCCAGGCGCACGAGGGGCAGCGGGAGGCGCGGCGATTTCCGCAAGCGACGCGGAGCATGCCGCCGGGCTCCTGGACGGTGCTGTAGGCGTGCAGGACGGTGCCGGTGGACGGGGCGATCGTCTTGGTCTGGCCGACGAGGTGGATCGGGTCGGAGCAGCCGCCGGTGCGCTTGATCTGTTCTTGCCAGCGGTCGAAGTCGGCCGATCCGGCCACCCTCAGCACGTCGGCGAGGGTGGCCGCATCCAGGCCCGCCAGGGTGGCGGCATCGGTCACGTCCAGCACCACCCGTTGTCGCAGCCTGCATCGTCGGTGGCGAACAGCGGCAGTTGCTCCCCGTCCTTGAACAGCTCCCGCAAGGGACGTCCCATCCGGGTCAGGTAGACGGGACGTTTGCCCTTGGCGGCCAGGTGGGCGTTGATGGTGTCCTCGACCTTGCAGGCCCGCTCGAAGCGCGCCGGGTCCTGCTCGCGCATGGCCTGCCATTCATGGATCTTGCGCATCGGGCAGAAGTCACAAGACGACTTCGGAGGCACCGGCAGACCCGCAGAGCGGATGATGCGCGGGCAGTCCGCACGGCGGATCTTCAGGTCGAGCAGCGGGTAGATGAGCCGCTCATAGGGCATGGCCTTGCCCGTGTTGGCGCGGCTGATCTCGTCCAGGCTGATGCCCATGGCGACCGTGGCCGGGTTGTCCTCGGTAGCGCCGTGCGCCTTCAGCCAGGCCCCGGTGACCAGGACCTTGAAGTCGTAGGTGCAGTTGCGCTTGCCGGGCTTGCCATTGGTGAGGAAGACCGGGATCGTCTGGCGGCTGCCGT
This sequence comes from Streptomyces regalis, assembly GCF_001509475.1. Taxonomy (GTDB): domain Bacteria; phylum Actinomycetota; class Actinomycetes; order Streptomycetales; family Streptomycetaceae; genus Streptomyces; species Streptomyces regalis. The sequence continues at coordinate 4,794 of NZ_LLZG01000066.1, read as the reverse complement.
TGCTGTTGATGATGCGGCCGCGGATGGTCTCGGTCTGCTGGCGGTCCTTGCCGATGCGGCGTTCCAGCTCGATCAGCCTCAGGCCATGGGCGGCAGCGAACGGGGCGGCGTAGCGCTCGAAGTAGGTCAGGGTGTGGGGGTTTTCGGAGTCCTGGCCGACGTTGGCGAACAGGAAGGTCTGGAAGTCGATACGGCCCTGGGCTGCCAGAACAAGAGCTGCCATGGACTGCCAGCCACCGCCGAAGGAGAACGTGCGCAGGCCCGGGGCATCGGAGACCGTAGGAGCCATGACGATCACCGTCCCGTCCGAGCAACGGGGGCGGGGGCAGTGTGGCCGGTGCCCTGGCAGGCCCGGCAGGTGACGGTGAGGGTGACGCGGGAGCCGTCGCGGTGGCGGTCCCCGGTCGTGATCGCCACGGCGGGGAAGCCGTCGCAGTTACCGCAGACCGGACGGTTCAAAGCGCGGGAAGGCATGATGAGTGGAGCCCTTTCGGATCGATGGAGCTGGAAGGTGTGGAGGCGTCCGGGGCGGCGGATCTTTGGCGAGAGAGCCGCCCCGGGGGCCGTTACTTGCCCAGCGCGCGCGGAGGGCGTTTGCGCTTGGACGTGCGGCTGATCGTGTAGCTGATCCCGCAGGTGGCCGACAGCACGGAGACGATCGACGCGGCGACGGCCTGAGCCACGAAGGCGATCACCAGCAGCACCACGACGGAACCCATGGTGATCAGCAGGGTGAGGACGATCGGGCCGGTGTAGGAGCGCGGAGCTTCTTGGACGATCACGACCTGACGCACGTCCGTGCCGGGCGGGATCTGCCGGTACAGGTCGGCAGGGATGTGCCCGGCGCGAAGCTGATCTTCGGGCAAGTGCATGACCAGGTCTCCTCTCGCATCAGGCGGTGCAGCGGTGGGTGCGGGCGGCGAGTTCGGCGGCCGATCGGTCGTTGTGCTCGGTGGAGAAGCCGCACTTGGGGGCGGTGCAGGCGGCGGTGTGCTTGGTCTGGCCACGGCCGTTGTGGAACGTGCCGACCTTGACCGGTCCGATGCGGATCACGTCGTAGAAGCGGTTCGGGCGCACGGTGGAACCTCCTTGGATGTCAGGCGAGCTGGGCGGCGATTGCTCCGGCGAGGTCTTCCGGGATGCCGAGGCGGGCGCGCAGGGTGGCGGTGTCGATGTCCGTGCCGGTGCGGGTGCGGTGCTCGGTGGCGACCTTGCGGGCGTGGTCGACCAGGGCCGGAGGCACGGCCGGGGTGGGTGCTTGGGGCAGCGCGGGGGCAGGCTCCGGCGCGGCGATCGGCTCGGGCTCCGGTTCGGGCTCGGTCGTGATGTCGGGTGCGGGGGCCGGGGCTGCGGGCGCCGGCGGAACCGGCATCCGGTCCCCGGCCGGAGTCGGCGAGTGAGCCAGCAGGGTGCCGCCGAGGAACGCGAGTGCGGGCCATCCGGCGACGAGGATGCGTAGCCAGGCCGGGACGTGGTCCAGGTCGAGGAGTCCGGCGGTGGCGATGTTGGCACCGAGCGAGGCGACCAGGGCGACCAGGAACCAGAACCAGGCCATCCGGGACCGCTCCGTTCGGAGTCGGCGCCACACGGCGACTAGGAGCAGGTCGACCGAGACCGGGTAGGCCCAGGCCTTCCAGCCGGTCTGTCCGGCGGCTTCAGCGAGGTCGTGCAGGTGGGCGAAGGACAACGCACCAGCGATTACGGCCTGAACGAGCACGGCGTCAATCCGGAACGAGCGGGGCATGGTCTTCACCTCCTTCGCGAAGGGATCGGGCCAGGGGCGGGGCGGGGATCATGTGTCCGGCCGCCCGGCCCCGGCAGGGGTTCAGTCGTCGGCGGGGATCTCGCCCGCACCCAGGCAGCCCAGGCAGATGCCGGACTGCTCACCGGCGTACCGGCGCTTACGGCCGACGTGGACGGGGCGGGAAACCTCGCCGGTGCCCTTGCAGGGCGAGCACTGCTTGACCTTGGGCTTGACGGTCTTGCGCGCCATGGGCGATCTCCGTTCGGTTTTCGGCATGGCTCGGGTAGGGACCTGGCGCGAGGCGGTCGCGCCGACCGGGGAAAGCAGGAGCTACGGAGCCACGAGCGGCGGCGCGGCAGGCATCGGCGGCATAGCCGCGCGGCTGACCGGCCGGAACGGGGTCAGGAACGGCAACTCAGGGGTGAGGTAGGCGAATTCGCGGCAGACGGCCGCCGCCTGCTCTGGGGTGACCTCGGGGGTGCGGATGCGGGACCAGTAGCCGGAGGCGTCACCGGCCACCGCCACACCGGGGCGGTCGGCGCGGATTCCCAGCACGGAGACCACGGCGTCGGGGGCGATGTCGCCCAGGCCCATCTCCGCGGTCTGCTTGTCGTTGACCCGGTGCACCACACGCCCGGTGAGCTGGGCCCGCAGAGCGGTCGCACCCTTGCCCAGGTCGGAGCCGAAGCGCTGCCCGCACGCCTCCAGATAGATCCCGACCGCGCGAGCCATCTGCCCGAGCCGAACCAGCTGCATGACCATGTGATCGCGAGCGGCTTCGTCCTTCTTGGACATCACCAGGAACAGCTCCGCCACCTCATCGATCAGCACGACCAGCGGCACCGGCCGAAGCTCCTCGGGCAGCTCCCACACGTCGGAGACCCCGTAGAGGGCGAGCAGGTCGAAGCGGTCTTCCATCTCCCCGACCAGCGCGTCGGCCAGATCACCGGCACTATCCCGGTCGGTGGCCAGCGCCGACAGGCGGGGCGCGTACCGGCTCTGCTCAACACCGCGCTTGCAGTCGATGCCGACCAGGGCGACCGGGAGCTGTGCGAGGCCCTTGATCAGGTTGCGCTGGTACATGGACTTGCCAGACTGGTTCGCACCCAGGGTCAGGGCGTGCGGGATCTTGCGGTAGTCCCGCTCGAAGACCGTGCCGTCCTCCCGCAGCGCGACCGGAACGACCAGGCCCCGGGGTGCGGCCTTGCGCGGTATCCGCACCCGGTTGAGCACGTCGTAGCCGGTCATCCGCAGCTCTACGTAGCCGGGCTTGGTCTCGGCCACGATCACCGAGTGCACCCCGAAGGCGTGCTTCAGGCGCACGGCGGACGCGGCCACGTCGGCGGGTTCCAGACCGGCCGGGAGGCGGAGCGTGACCCGCAGCCCGGTCGAGGTCGGGCGGACCCGGCGGACCTTCGGCGGCACCGGCCGCACCTCACGGCGGGCCACGTTGCGGGTCATGAAGGCGCGCAAGGCGGACGGCTGTACCGTCAGCCCGCACACGTCCATGGTGGACCGGTAGGTCCAGGTGAACCGGCCCCACGTGGCCGGGAGGCCGACCAGCGACCAGTACAGGCGGGGAGCACGGTACTTCGCGAGGCGGACGCCACCGGCACCAGCCGCGGCGCCTCCCAGCTCCAGCCAGGTCGCGACGTCGGTCATGGTCAGGCCCCCAGCGGGGTGACGGCGACCGCGCGGAACGAGATCCCGTGCCGCTTCTGGCCGTTGAACTCGTTCTCCCAGTCGCGCGCCTTCAGCCCGGTCACGGCCACCGGCATGCCCGGCGTGAGCCCGTCCGGGAGACCGGTCTCCGGGATGGTGACCTGGTAGAGGTTGCCCTCTCCCTCATCCGAGACCAGCAGGCCCACGGTGGACAGGCCCGCGCCGGTCTCCCGGTCCATCGCCCGCTCACCGGTCTTCTGGTTCACCAGCTTCGGCGTCGGCGCGGTCGCCACGAACACCACAGCGGTCGAAACGTCGATCTTGAAAGACGGCATGAGCACATCCCTCGTTCAGGAGGCCACCTGATGCAACCTCTCTAGACATCTCCAGGAAAGCGCACATGTCTAGAGACGTCAAGAGAGATGTCTAGAGATGTTTCTGGAGCCGGATTGCGACTACACGCACAGAGCGGGCGACCTACCCATGGCCTAAGCTGTCTAGAGAAGAGAGGAGGGCTCCCGAATGACCACCACCGACGACGACCGTCGGCCGAAGTACCAGCGGATTGCGGACTCTCTGCGCGAGGCGATCCAGTCGGGCGAGTACGGTCCCGGTGATCGGCTTCCGGGAGAAAACGAGCTGATGGCCGCGCACGGCGTGGCCCGTATGACGGCCCGTCAAGCCCTCGGTGTACTCAAGGACGAGGGCCTTGCTGAGGCCCGCAAGGGCGCCGGTGTCTTCGTACGTTCCTTCCGGCCTCTCAGGCGTCGAGGCATCCAGCGACTCGCGCAGGAGCAGTGGGGCAGCGGCCGGTCCATCTGGTCCGCCGACATCGAGAACCGCACGCTTGTTGTGGATCAAGTAGCGGTGTCCGAAGAGGCAGCGCCGGATCAGATCGAGCAGGTGCTTGGGCTGGGGGATGAGGACACCGTCTGTGTACGGCGTCGACGATTCGTCTTGGACGGGAAGCCCGTTCTTCTCGCGACGAGTTATCTCCCCACGTCAGTGGTGGCAGGTTCAGCGATCACGCAGGAGGACACGGGCCCCGGCGGCACGTACGCCCGTCTTGCCGAACTCGGCTACAAGCCAGTGCACTTCCGCGAAGAGATCCGCTCACGCATGCCCACGAAGGCAGAGGCGGATCAGCTGAGCATCTCCGCAGGTACGCCGGTCATCCTCATCTGCCGGACCGCGTTCGCGGACGAGGGCCGCCCCGTAGAGATCAACGAGATGACGCTCGACGCTGCCTCGTACGTCCTGGAGTACGACTTCGACGCGTGACCCAGCGATGTCGGATCCCAGGTGATGCCTGACGTTCTGGTCCCAGGTGATGCTTGACGGTGGGCCTAGACAACATGGGAAACCCCGTGGGGCTTGTTCGCTTTCAC
>NZ_LLZG01000065.1 GCF_001509475.1 Streptomyces regalis | reverse complement strand
AGCAGATGCTGGAGACGGGGTATCAACATATCTGGCGTTGATTTTTGGCACGCTGTTGAGTTCTCAAGGAACGGACGCTTCCTTTGTACTCACCCTCTCAGGCTTTCCTCCGGGCGCTTCCCTTCGGTCTTGCGTTTCCGACTCTATCAGATCTTTTCTCGATCCGATTCCCTGTCGGCGGGATTGTCATGGGTCTCTGGGCTTTCGCCCGTCGGCCTTTCGACATTCACTACGTTAGCCGATTCCCCCGCCCGATTCATAATCGGGGTTCTGCGGATCCGAATTCAGGCATGCAGGCATGACGAATTCGACCCCGCTTAGGGGTGTTCGTAGGTAGTGGGTTGGCCGCTCCGGCTGCTGACTACGCAGTACCCGGTTCAGCGGCTCGGGCTACGTTACGCGCCTCCCCAAGGCGCGTCAACTTCGGCGGCGCCTCGGGACATGGGCCCGATAGGGGCTCACCGTGGGGTCGTTGGCGATCCAGTAGCGCCAGGGGTGGACGTCCCCGTTTCCGCCGTCGCCTGCCACGCCTGTGCGTGGGCCGCTGCGTACCTGGTCGGAGGGGATCGGGGTGCCGGCCAGGATCCTCAGCGGAGTCTCCCCGGTGGCGCACGCGTCCGTGCCGTCCAGGGCGCGGTCCACGCCCAGGGCGGTGGCCAGACGGGCCGGGCCTTTGGCCAGTTCCTTGTCGTTACGGGCCGAGAGCCGACGTTTGCGGGCGAGCTCGGCGCCCTCGACGATCTCGCCGGCGCGCAGCAGGACCGCGCTCGCCTGGCCGTCGGGGCCGCACACCAGGTTCATGCAGTGCCACATGCCGTAGGTGAAGTAGACGTAGACGTGTCCGGGGGGACCGAACATCACGTCATTGCGGGGCGTGCGGCCGCGGTAGGCGTGGGAGCCAGGGTCGTTCGGGCCGTCGTAGGCCTCGACCTCCGTGAGGCGGAGGGTGATCGGACCGTCCGGGGTGGTGCGCACGAGGACACGGCCCAGGAGGTCGGGGGCGACTTCCAGGACGGGCCGGTCGAAGAAGTTCCTGGGGAGGGGCGTACGGTCGGGGGTCACGATCATGCCGTCCGAGGGTAGTGCAGACGGGTGGTCGCAACGGGGTGGTCAGGGGGCGTTCGCCTTGCCAGGGTGGGGCGCGGAACCGGCCACGGCCGGATCGCGTTTGTAGGGATCAAGGATCCACTCTGAAAAGAGGAGAGTCATGGCGTTCAAGAAGCTGCTCGCGAGCCTGGGGGCCGGTGGGGCTTCGGTCGAGACGGTGCTGACTGAGGTCAACGTCGTTCCGGGCGGTGTCGTCCAGGGTGAGGTGCGGATTCAGGGCGGGTCCGTGAACCAGGCCATCGAGGGCCTGTCCGTGGGACTGCAGGCGCGCGTCGAGGTCGAGGGCCAGGACTCGGAGTACAAGCAGGACATCGAGTTCACGAAGATGCAGCTCGGTGGTGCCTTCGAGCTGCAGGCCGGGGGCGTGCACGCAGTGCCCTTCGGGCTGGAGATCCCGTGGGAGACGCCGATCACGATGATCGACGGTCAGGCGCTGCGCGGGATGAACATCGGTGTGACGACGGAGCTGGCGATCGCGCGGGCCGTGGACTCCACCGACCTGGACCCGATCAACGTGCACCCGCTGCCCGCGCAGAAGGCGATCCTCGACGCCTTCATCCAGCTGGGCTTCCGCTTCAAGAACGCGGACATGGAGCGCGGCCACATCCGGGGGACGCGGCAGAAGCTGCCGTTCTACCAGGAGATCGAGTTCTTCCCGCCGCAGCAGTACCGCGGTATCAACCAGGTCGAGTTGAGCTTCGTCGCGGACGAGCACACGATGGACGTCGTCCTCGAAATGGACAAGAAGCCGGGGCTGTTCAGCGAGGGCAGCGACACCTTCCGGTCGTTCCAGGTGGGTCTGAACGACTTCCAGGGGACCGACTGGGCGGCGTACCTCAACCAGTGGCTGTCCGAGGTCGGCAGCAAGCGCAACTGGTTCTAGGCTCGGAACTGCTGATTCCACTTTCCGTCAGGAGGTATCGAAGTGACCGAGCTCAAGAGGCGGCCGCTGCCCCACGACTTCCATCCGCCCGTGCCGTCGTTCACGGTCACGAGCGAGGACGTCGAGCAAGGCGGGACCCTCAAGGACGCTCAGGTCTACGCCGCCGGCAACACCTCGCCCCAGCTGCGCTGGGAGGGCTTCCCGGCCGAGACCAAGAGCTTCGCCGTGACCTGCTACGACCCCGACGCCCCTACGGGGAGCGGGTTCTGGCACTGGGTCGTGTTCGACATCCCGGCCTCGGTGACCGAGCTGCCGGCGGGTGCGGGCAGCGGCAAGTTCGAGGGTCTGCCGGAGGGCGCGGTCCAGGCTCGTAACGACTACGGGTCGAAGGACTTCGGCGGTGCCGCGCCGCCGGCCGGGGACGGACCGCACCGGTACGTGTTCACGGTGTACGCCGTGGACCAGGAGAAGCTCGGGCCGGACGAGGATGCCAGCCCGGCCGTTGTCGGCTTCAATCTGCGGTTCCACGCGATCGCGCGCGCCCATGTGATCGGCGAGTACGAGGTGCCCGCCGAAGCCTGACGTTCATGGAACGTTTGCCCGCCCCTGGTCATGGAAGTGATCAGGGGCGGGCATTTTTTATTTCGTTGTCCATCTCGGCGTGCCCGGCCAGAGTTGATCCCAGCCCGCCAGGGGGTGGGCAGGTGCACACGGGAGGTGGGCTGGTCATGCGGGACACGCTGGTACTGAACGCGAGCTTCGAGCCGCTGTCGACGGTGACGTTGAACCGAGCCGTCGTTCTGGTGCTTCAGGACAAGGCCGTCGTCGAGCAGGCCCACCCCGAACTGCGGATGCGGGGAGCCGCGGTCGACATACCGGCGCCCCGGGTGATTCGGCTCTGCAGGTACGTACGAGTGCCGTTCCGAAGACAAGCGCCGTGGTCGAGGCGGGGTGTGCTGGTGCGGGACCGGCACCGGTGCGCGTACTGCGGGCGCAGGGCTACGACCGTGGACCACGTGGTGCCTCGGTCGCGGGGTGGGCGGGACACGTGGCTGAATACGGTCGCCTCGTGTGCGGAGGACAATCATCGGAAGGCCGACCGGACGCCTGAGCAGGCGGGGATGCCGCTGCTTCGGGAGCCGTTCGAGCCGACTCCGGCCGATGCGATGTTGCTGGCGCTGGGGGCCGACGAGTTTGCATCGCTGCCGGATTGGCTGGCACTGGACGCTGCGTGACTGATCGCCGTAGGGCTTGAGGTTGTTGCTCGGCCGCGGGTTGGTCGTGGCTTGTCGCGCCCACGCGGCGGAGCCGCATATCGACACAGCCCCGCGCCCCTGGCGGCACTTGGGCCCGCCTTCCTTGAGAAGGCGGGCCCTTTGGCGTACGGCTGTCTCGGCGTCAGTCGATTGACGGCTTCTCTCGGCGTTCCGCTCCCGTGCCGCCGCCGTTGCCCGATGCTCCCGAACCGCCGCCCAGGCCGCCCAGGTTGCCCATCGCGCCCGACAAGCCCTTGAGGGCGTCGCCGATTTCGCTGGGGACGATCCAGAGCTTGTTGGCGTCGCCCTCGGCGATCTTGGGGAGCATCTGGAGGTACTGGTAGCTGAGGAGCTTCTGGTCGGGGTCGCCTGCGTGGATTGCTTCGAAGACCGTGCGGACTGCCTGGGCTTCGCCTTCCGCGCGCAGGGCGGCGGCCTTGGCCTCACCTTCGGCGCGGAGGATCTGGGACTGCTTCTCGCCTTCGGCGGTGAGGATGGCGGCCTGGCGCGTACCTTCGGCGGTGAGGATCGCGGCGCGCTTGTCGCGGTCGGCGCGCATCTGCTTCTCCATCGAGTCCTGGATGGAGGTGGGGGGTTCGATCGCCTTGAGTTCGACGCGGTTGACGCGGATGCCCCACTTGCCGGTTGCCTCGTCGAGGACGCCGCGCAGGGCCGCGTTGATCTCCTCGCGGGAGGTCAGGGTCCGTTCGAGGTCCATGCCGCCGATGATGTTGCGGAGTGTGGTGACCGTCAGCTGCTCGATCGCCTGGATGTAGCTGGCGACTTCGTAGGTGGCGGCGCGGGCGTCGGTCACCTGGTAGTAGATGACCGTGTCGATGTTCACGACCAGGTTGTCCTGGGTGATGACCGGCTGCGGCGGGAACGGTACGACCTGTTCACGCAGGTCGATGCGGTTGCGGATGGTGTCGATGAACGGGACCACGATGTTGAGGCCCGCGTTGAGTGTCCGCGTGTAACGGCCGAAGCGCTCGACGATGGCCGCGCTCGCCTGTGGGATGACCTGAATCGTCTTGATCAGGGCGATGAAGACCAACACCACCAGAATGATCAAGACGATGATGACCGGTTCCATCGTCGTTTCCCCGTATCCCTTCTCCGCTGCGGCAACTTCGGCAGATCTTATGGTTGTTGAAGATCTTGCTGGTCGAGTCTGACAGACCGTCGCGTGGCCCGTGGCGCGTTCGCGCCACTTACGTCGTGCGAGGTCACATGACGATCGCCGTGGCCCCCTCGATGTCCACGACGTCCACTTCCTGGCCTACTTCGTAGGCGCGGTCGGTGTCGAGGGAGCGTGCCGACCAGACCTCGCCGGCGAGCTTGATCCGGCCGCCGGAGGCGTCGACGCGCTCCAGCACGACGGCCTGTTTGCCTTTCAATGCCTCGATGCCGGTGGCGAGTTGGGGTCGCTGTGCGCGATGTCGGTTCGCGATGGGCCGTACGACGGCGATGAGTGCGGTCGAGACGACGACGAAGGACACGACCTGGACGACGGCGTCACCGCCGAGGATGCCGGCGACCACCGCGGCCGCGACGGCGCCCACCGCCAGCATGCCGAGTTCGGGCATCGCGGTGATCACCAGCCCGATGCCGAGCGCTGCCGCGCCGATCAACCACCAAACCCACGCGTCGATTTCCACATGGTCATGGTAGGGCTGCGGGCCCTGTCGCGGACAGGGCGCCGATCAGTTTGAAGTGCCTTCTTACCGGGGTTTCGCGGGGTGAAGGGCGGGGTCAGGACAGGGGGAGGCCCTGTGCCGTCCAGCGGTCGCCGACCTGTTCGACGACGAGCGGGAGGCCGAAGCACAGGGAGAGGTTGCGGGAGGTGAGTTCGAGTTCCATCGGGCCGGCGGCGAGGACCTTGCCCTGGCGGATCATCAGGACGTGGGTGAAGCCCGGGGGGATCTCCTCGACGTGGTGGGTGACCATGAGCATCGAGGGGGCGATCGGGTCGCGGGCGAGTCGGCCGAGACGGCGGACGAGGTCCTCGCGGCCGCCGAGGTCGAGGCCGGCGGCGGGCTCGTCGAGGAGGAGCAGCTCCGGGTCGGCCATCAGGGCGCGGCTGATGAGGGTGCGCTTGCGCTCGCCCTCGGAGAGGGTGCCGAACTTCCGGTCGAGGTACTCGCTCATGCCGAGGCGGTCGAGGAAGGCGCGGGCGCGCTGCTCGTCGATCTCCTCGTAGTCCTCGTTCCAGGTGGCGGTCATGCCGTACGCGGCGGTCAGCACGGTCTGCAGGACGGTCTGGCGCTTGGGCAGCTTCTCGGTCATGGCGATGCCGGCCATGCCGATCCGCGGGCGCAGCTCGAAGACGTCGGTCCCGGGCTTGCCGAGGGTTTCGCCGAGGATCGAGACGGATCCCTGGGTGGGGTAGAGGTAGCTGGAGGCGAGGTTCAGGAGCGTGGTCTTGCCGGCGCCGTTGGGACCGAGGATGACCCAGCGCTCGCCCTCCTTGACCGACCAGGAGACCTGGTCCACCAGAGCCCGGCCCTCGCGGACCACGGATACGTCCTGAAGCTCCAGAACATCGCTCATGAGCGCGTTGTCTCCCCTTGCAGTGTGACCGGTCTCGGCGTCTCGGTGGTCGCGTGCGCCTGTGGGCGCAGCCCTCAAGGAAATCTACGCCACCGGTCGGGCGCTTCATTCCATCGGTCCTGTCCTTAGGGTGGGGGCATGCTCTCGGAACCACGTTCAGGACGCCTTGCGGCTTGGGGAAATGCCCTTTTGGCCGGATTTGTCTCGCCGGATGACGCTGTGCTGGAGATCGTCGGTGACGATGCCGTGCACCGGGTGGAGGGGTTGCCCGGTGAGTCGGCGCCCGTCGGGCTCACGCTGGCGCTGGGGCGACTGCGGACGCTCGGGGTGAGCGGGCTGCGGGTCGCGCTGCCCGCGCCGGGACATCCGCTGGGGCTGAGCGGGCCGCCGGATTTCAACGCGCGGGCGTTGGATGCCGAGGAGGCGGTGATCTGTCACGGCGCCGCGTTGGGGTTGGTGCCCGAGGTGTACGAGGCCGGGCCCGACGGTGATGTACATGTCGAGGTCGTCTGGCATGTGCTGCCCGTGCGGGAGGCGCCGCCTGCGGATGTGCCGTCGCTGGGTGAGGCCGAGCGGGAGCTGGCCGAGGCCTTGCGGGATGCGACGGAGGTGTTGTCGCGGCTGGACGTCGCCGGGTCGGGGCCGGTGGCCGAGGCGGCGATCGAGGCGTACCGGGCTCGGGCCGAGCGGGGGCGGGAGGTGTTGGCGCCGGGGTATCCGCCGCGGGCGGTGCGGGTGCTGGAGCTTGCACAGCGGGTGGGGTTGCTGGTTTCCCTGGCGTACGAGAACGGGCACGGGGGTGCGGTCAGCTCCGCTGAGATGGGGGCGCGGGCCGAGGCGTTGCGGCCGGTGGAGCGGGTGGCTCGGCGGGCGCAGGTCGCGGCGTACAACGCGTATGTGGAGGAGCGGGAGAGGGGCGTGCGCTGAGCGTCGGGTGTGCTGGTGGGCGGTGCTGGGGCTGGGTCACGCAACTCGGCGCGACGAGGTGCCGCCTGCGCCCACCCTCCCCCTTCCCGGCTTCGCTCGAGCGGGGGACCCCCATCGCCTCAGCGGCACGACTGCCCGCAGGCTGAGCGAGCCTCGACAAACTGACCGGCCTCCCGGGGAACCCGGGAGGCCGGAGGTCACTGCTCGCTTCGGGGTGGTCGTCAGCGGTTGACGGCCAGGTTGTCGAAGGCGGGGTTCAGCACGCCGACGACGTTCGTGGTGTTGCCCGACACGTTGGTCGCGATGTTGACCGGGGCCTGGACCAGGTTGCCCGAGGCGATGCCCGGGGAGCTCACGGCCTCGCCGTCGGCGTGCGCGCCGCCGGTGGCAGAGGCCATTCCGGCACCGGCGGCCAGCAGGCCACCCGCCACCATCGTCACGGCCGCTGCCTTCTTCAGGTTCTTCACTTCTAAGCCCTCCTTGCGATTGCCGCGGCAGTCGCCGCAGCACGCACTGGAGAACGGCGGAGCTCCACGGAGGATGCGCCATCTGGGGGACATTCCCACGACGGTATGAATCTCAGTCCGGAGCGGAACCCTCCGTATTGCCGTCCGTCACGTCCTGCGGAGAGCGTTTCAGCCGGTCACGCCATGGCGTACGGCCCACAGGGCGGCCTGCGTGCGGTCCGCGAGGTCGAGCTTCATCAGGATGTTCGAGACGTGGGTCTTGACCGTCTTCTCCGACAGGACCAGGGCTCTGGCTATCTCGCGGTTGGAGCGGCCGTCCGCGATCAGGCCGAGGACCTCGCGCTCCCGCTCCGTCAGCGAGCCGCCTCTCCCCTGCCCCGAGTTGGCCTCCTCCTGGGACAGCAGGGCGCCCGCCACCTCGGGTTGGAGCAGGATGTGGCCGGCGTGCACCGAGCGGATGGCTCCGGCGAGGGCGTCCGGGTCCACATCCTTGTAGACGTACCCGGCGGCGCCCGCGCGCAGGGCCGGGATCACCGTGCGCTGTTCGGTGAAGCTGGTGACGATCAGCACGCGCGCGGGGTTGTCCAGTTCGCGGAGCTTGCGCAGGGCGTCGACGCCGTCCATTCCGGGCATCTTGACGTCCATCAGCACGACGTCGGGCTTCAGTTCCTCGGCGCGGGCCACTCCCTCGGCGCCGTCGGCGGCCTCGCCCACGACCTCGATGTCGTCCTGCACTTCGAGGAAGGTGCGCAGGCCGCGGCGGACCACTTGGTGGTCGTCGACGAGCAGCACCCTGATTGCGTCAGCCACCGGGGACCTCCATCTCGATCGTGGTGCCCTTGCCGGGCGCCGATTCCACGGTCAGCGTGCCGCCGACCCCGCTCGTCCGGTCCCGCATGGAGACCAGGCCGAGGTGGCGTCCGGCTCGGCGTATCGCCTTCGGGTCGAAGCCGCTGCCGTTGTCCGTGACCCGCAGGACGGCTCCGCTGCCGCGCCGGTCCAGCGTCACGTCGACGTGCTCGGCTCCGGAGTGCCGCAGGGCGTTGTGCAGGGCCTCCTGGGCGACGCGCAGTACGGCCTCCTCCTGGGCGGCGGGCAGGGCCTTCACGCTCCGGCCGGCGAAGGACACGCGCGCGGTGTGGGCGCGGTCGAGGACGTGGATCTGGGTGCGCAGGGTGGCGACGAGGCCGTCCTCGTCGAGGGCGGCGGGGCGCAACTCGACGACCGCGGCGCGCAGTTCGTCGGCGGCCTCGGCGGCGAGCGCGGCCACCTGGTGCATCTCGCCCTTGGCGCGGGTCGGGTCGCGGTCGATCAGGGCGGTGGCTGCCTGGGCCGTCAGGCGCAGGGAGAACAGCTTCTGGCTGACCGCGTCGTGCAGTTCGTGGGCGAGGCGGGATCGTTCCTCGGCGATCGTCAGCTCGCGGCTGCGTTCGTAGAGGCGGGCGTTGGTGAGGGCGATCGCAGCGTGCTGGGCGAGGATGCCGAGGAGGTCCTCGTCCTCCTCGGTGAAGCCGCAGCTTCCCTCCGAATTCGGGAGTGGGGGGTTTCCCCCCACAGGACGCAGCTTGTTTGCAAGGAACAGCGCGCCGATGACCTCGTCGCCGTCGCGGATGGGCAGGCCGAGGAAGTCGGACATGTCGGGGTGGGCGGACGGCCAGCCCTCGAAGCGGGGGTCCTTGCGCACGTCGGCGAGGCGCTCGACCTCGGCCTCCTGGAGCATCGCGGCGAGGATGCCGTGCTGGCGTGGGAGGGGCCCGATGGCCTTCCACTGCTCGTCGCTGACGCCGTCGACCACGAACTGGGCGAAGCCTCCGTGGTCGTCCGGGACGCCGAGCGCGGCGTACTGCGCGTCGAGCAGCTCGCGGGCCGAGGCGACGATCGTCTTGAGGACGTCGCGCACCTCGAGATGCCTGCTCATGGCCAGCAACGCGGAGCTCACCGCGGCGAGGCCGGACCTCGGGCCTTGACTCATGCCCTCACGGTACCGGCGGGGTGTGACAGTCGGATCGGACCTGTGACGGCTACCGACTAGGGCGGCGGTCCTAGTCCCCTGGTCCCCGGTTCAGCGGCGTAGGGCGAACGGCCCCGGGTGCGCGGCGTAGGACGAAGGACCCCGCGGCTTTGCGGCCCGCGTCCGAGGCGGGGCGGGTGTGCCGGTTCCTACGTTGAGGACACCGCCGACGGAGGCGGCCTGGAACGAGGGGACGGTTGTCATGCCGGTAGCGATCATCACGGGGGCCTCGAAGGGGCTGGGGCGGGCGCTGGCCGAGGCGCTGGCCGTGCGCGGCTGGGATCTGGTGCTCGACGCGAGGACGCCCGAGGTCCTCCGGGAGACGGCGGCCGGGCTCCAGACGTACGGCACGCGCGTGACGGCGGTGCCGGGGGACGTCACGGACGCCGGGCACAGGTCCGAGCTGGTAGCGGCCGCCTGGCGGCTGGGCGGCGTCGATCTGCTGGTGAGCAACGCCAGCGCGCTGGGCGCCGAGCCGCTGGTACGGCTGGACCTGCTGCCCCTGGAGGGCCTGCGGCGGGCGCTGGAGGTGAACGTGGTGGCCGCTCTGGGCCTGGCCCAGGAGGCGCTGCCGCTGCTGCGGGCGTCCGGGACGGGCGCGGTGATCACCGTCAGCTCGGACGCGGCCGCCGAGGCGTACGAGACATGGGGCGGGTACGGGGCGTCGAAGGCCGCCCTGGACCATCTCGCGGCGGTGCTCGGCGAGGAGGAGCCGGGGCTGCGGGTCTGGGCGGTGGACCCCGGGGACATGGCCACGGACCTGTATGCGGCGGCCGTACCGGACGACGACGATCCGCGGCCGACGCCGGCCAGTGTGGTGCCGGCCTTCCTGCGGTTGCTGGACGAGCGTCCCGCGAGCGGCCGCTACGGGGCACCCTCCCTGCTGGAGGGAGGGCGATGACCCTGACGGTGCGGGTGCCGGAGGAGCTGTCGGCGCGGATCCCCGCCGAGCAGCGTGGGCCGGGGCTGGACCGGGATGCCGTACGGCTGCTGGTGTCGCGTGGGACGGAGGTGTCGCACCACGCGTTCGGCGAGCTGCCGCGGCTGCTGCGGGCCGGGGATCTCCTGGTCGTCAACACGTCGGAGACGCTGGCCGCCGCGGTGGACGGGCGGATCGGGCACGCGCACGTGGTGGTGCACTTCTCGACGCGCGGGGACGACGGGCGGTGGGCCGTCGAGCTGCGGGATCCCGACGAGCGGGGCACCACGCGCGCGCGTGCAGGCGGGCCTGCGGGGACCGGGGTGCGGCTTCCCGGGGGTGTGCGGATGGTCCTTGAGGAGCCACTGGGCGCGGGGAGCGAACGGCTGTGGTGGGCGCGGGTCGGCGGGCCCCGGGGCTCAGGAGTCCTCGGGCTGATGCGGGAGCACGGGCGGCCGATTCGTTACTCCTATACGGAGCGGGACCAGCCACTGTCCGTCTACCAGACGGTGTTCGCGCTGCCGTCGGCCGACGGGACGGGCAGCGCGGAGATGCCGAGCGCGGCGCGGCCCTTCACGCTGCGGATGGTGACGGAGCTGGTGAGCCGGGGTGTGCAGTTCGCGCCGATCACGCTGCACACCGGGGTGGCCTCGGCGGAGGCGCACGAGCCGCCGTATCCGGAGCGGTTCGCGGTGCCGGAGGCGTCGGCACGGCTGATCAACGCGGCGAAGGCGGGGGGAAGGCGGATCGTCGCCGTCGGGACCACGGCCGTGCGGGCCGTGGAGTCGGCGGCGGGCGCCGACGGGGTCGTACGCGCGCGTGAAGGGTGGACGGATCTCGTCGTCACCCCGGAGCGCGGGGTGCGGGTGGTGGACGGGCTGCTGACCGGGCTGCACGAGCCGGAGGCCTCGCATCTGCTGATGCTGGAGGCGGTCGCGGGGCGAGCGGCGATCGACCGCAGTTATGAGGCGGCGCTGCGCGGGCTCTACCTGTGGCACGAGTTCGGCGACGTGCACCTCATCCTCCCGGCGGAGGGCCCTCACGCAGAGCATTGCGCCAGCAACTGCCGGTGAGACCGTTACCCGGCTGATGTGAGCCCGCACATAGGGCGCGCGTCACGTACGAAAGTCCATAGTAGGTAACGACGCCCCTTTTGAGCGGGACATACAGTCCCGTCTGTCCTAATTTGCCCTTCCCGGGTCCACTATCGAGGATAGTACCTCACACCTTTGCCACGCAATTTTGCGGCCGCTAAGAATGGCTCTCGTCGCTCAGCGCCGCGGGTTCCGCCCGCGGCGTTTGTGCTGGAAGCACCCGTGTCCCCCGCCGGACAGCGAGCGACCTCCGCGCTATTCGAAGAGGTCCATCTGTCATGCTCAAGAACACCAACAACCGCCTCAGTCGTGCGCTGACCAAGCGGCACAAGATCGCTGTCGCCGGTGCCGCCACGCTCGGCGCCGCCGCCCTGGCCTTCTCCGCCGTCCCCGGCAACGCACAGACGACCACGGCTGAGGCCCCCACGGGCCAGGTGGCGTACAGCAATGAGCAGATCAAGGACGTCAAGGGCAGCGTCACCGACCAGCTCGCCAGCGCCAGCGTGAAGGCCGAGGAGATCGCCGCCAAGCACAAGGCCGCCGAGGCGCACGCCAAGCACAAGGCCGCCGAGGCCCATGCCAAGCACGAGGCCACCGCTGCCCATGCCAAGCACGAGGCCGCCGCTGCCAAGAAGAAGGCCGAGGCGGAGCGCAAGGCGAAGCAGGCCGCCAGCCGGTCCGAGAAGCGCATACAGGTCAAGCCGGTCGCGGCCAAGACCTACGCCAACAACCTCGACGGCTGGATCCGTGAGGCCCTGGACATCATGAAGAAGCACGACATCCCGGGCACCTACAACGGTCTGTACCGCAACATCATGCGGGAGTCCTCGGGCAACCCGAACGCGATCAACAACTGGGACATCAACGCCCAGAACGGCATTCCGTCGATCGGTCTGCTCCAGGTCATCAAGCCGACCTTCGACGCGTACCACGTCTCGGGCACGGCCTTCAGCCAGTACGACCCGGTCGCCAACCTCACCGCCGCCGCCAACTACGCGGCCGACCGGTACGGCTCGATCGACAACGTCAACAGCGCGTACTGATCGAGGTAGGCGCGGGCCTCTGATCCGTACGCCGAAGGGCGGCACCGACCTGACGGGGGTGCCGCCCTTCGGGCGTCGTACGACGGCGACTACTTGCGCATGACCTCGGGCTCGTGGCGACGCAGGAAGCGGGCCACGAAGAAGCCGCAGATCACGCCGAGGGCGATCAGAGCGATCATGTCCAGGGTCCAGGCGCCGACCGTGTGCTCCCACAGCGGGTCGTTGCTCTCGCCCTCGCCGGGCGGGCTGATCTTGTTGAAGTCCAGCGTGGCGCCCGCGGCGCCCACTGCCCAGCGCGACGGCATCAGGTACGAGAACTGGTTGACGCCGATCGAGCCGTTCAGAGCGAACAGGCAGCCCGTGAACACGACCTGGATGATCGCGAACATGACCAGCAGCGGCATGGTCTTCTCGGACGTCTTCACCAGCGCCGAGATGATCAGGCCGAACATCATCGAGGTGAACCCCAGCGCCATGATCGGCAGGGAGAGCTCCAGGAGCGTGAGGTTGCCGAGAACCAGGCCCTCCTCGGGGATCTCCCGGCTGGCGAAGCCGATGACGCCGACCATCAGGCCCTGCAGCACCGTGATCATGCCGAGCACGAACACCTTGGACATCAGGTACGCCGAGCGGGACAGGCCGGTGGCGCGCTCCCGCTCGTAGATCACGCGTTCCTTGATCAGCTCACGCACGGAGTTCGCGGCGCCGGCGAAGCAGGCGCCGACCGCGAGGATCAGCAGAACGGTGGTGGCCGTGCCGTTCGGGATGATCCGGCCGGTCTGCGGGTTCGCCGGGTTCGGCAGCAGGTCCTTGCCCGAGTCGATGAGCAGGCTCACCGCGCCGAGGACGCCCGGCAGGATCACCATCAGGGCCAGGAAGCCCTTGTCGGAGGCGATCACCGAGACGTAGCGGCGCACCAGGGTCAGGAACTGGGACATCCAGCCCTGCGGCTTGGGCGGCTTCATCGCCTGCATCGGAGGCATCTGTACGGACTGCGGAGCAATCGCGTCGATGTCCGCGGCGTAGATCTGGTAGTGCTGCGAGCCCTTCCAGCGTCCCGCCCAGTCGTAGTCGCGGTAGTTCTCGAAGGCGGAGAAGACGTCGGCCCAGGTGTCGTAGCCGAAGAAGTTCAGCGCCTCCTCCGGCGGGCCGAAGTAGGCGACCGCACCGCCCGGCGCCATCACCAGGAGCTTGTCGCACAGCGCCAGCTCGGCCACGGAGTGGGTGACGACGAGGACCGTACGGCCGTCGTCGGCGAGGCCGCGCAGCAGCTGCATGACGTCGCGGTCCATGCCCGGGTCGAGGCCCGAGGTGGGCTCGTCGAGGAAGATCAGCGACGGCTTGGTGAGCAGTTCCAGGGCCACCGAGACGCGCTTGCGCTGGCCGCCGGAGAGGGAGGTGACCTTCTTCTCCTTGTGGATGTCCAGCTTCAGCTCGCGCAGCACCTCGTCGATACGGGCCTCGCGCTCCTTGCCCGTGGTGTCGGCGGGGAAGCGGAGCTTGGCCGCGTACTTGAGGGCCTTCTTGACGGTCAGCTCCTTGTGCAGGATGTCGTCCTGCGGGACCAGACCGATGCGCTGGCGCAGCTCGGCGAACTGCTTGTACAGGTTCCGGTTGTCGTAGAGGACGTCGCCCTGGTTGGCGGGCCGGTAGCCGGTGAGCGCCTTGAGCAGGGTCGACTTGCCGGAGCCGGACGGTCCGATGACCGCGATCAGCGACTTCTCCGGGACGCCGAAGGAGACGTCCTTGAGGATCTGCTTGCCGCCGTCGACCGTGACGGTCAGATGGCGGGCGGAGAAGGAGACCTCACCGGTGTCGACGAACTCCTCGAGGCGGTCGCCGACGATGCGGAACGTGGAGTGGCCGACACCGACGATGTCGGCCGGGCCCAGCATCTGCGAGCCGCCCTTGGCGATCGGCTGGCCGTTGACGTACGTGCCGTTGTGCGAGCCGAGGTCGCGGATCTCCATGCGGCCGTCGGGCGTCGAGTGGAACTCGGCGTGGTGGCGGGAGACCTGCAGGTCGGAGACGACCAGCTCGTTCTCCAGGGCACGGCCGATGCGCATGACACGGCCGACGGCGAACTGGTGGAACGTGGTGGGGCTGCGGTCGCCGTAGACCGGCGGCGCCCCCGCGCCACCACCGGGGCCCTGCTGCTGCGGGATGTGCGCGGCCGCCTGCTGCGGCTGCTGCCAGCCGGCCTGCGGGGCCTGCTGCTGCGGGACCTGCTGGGGCGGAACCTGCTGGGCCGGTGCCTGCTGTGCCCAGCCGGCCCCCGCGCCCTGCGCGGCGTACGGCTGCTGCTGCGGCTGGGCCTGCGGCGAGGCGACGGCGGCCGCGGTGCCGGAGAGGTTCAGGCGCGGGCCGTCGGTCGCGTTGCCCAGGTGCACGGCCGAGCCGGGGCCGATCTCCAGCTGATGTATCCGCTGGCCCTGCACGAACGTGCCGTTGGTGCTGCCGTTGTCCTCGATGACCCAACTACGGCCGCTCCAGCTGATCGTGGCGTGCCGCCAGGACACTCTGGCGTCGTCGAAGACGATGTCGCCCTGCGGATCGCGTCCGAGGGTGTAGGACCTGGACGGATCGAGCGTCCAGGTCCGTCCGTTCAATTCCAGTACGAGTTCCGGCACTCCAGCCCCACTGAGTAGTCCCCCGAGTTACCCCCAACACAGGGAGTCTAGGGATGTCGAACATCGTCGGGAACTATTTCAGGCTCCGCCCCCTGACCGAAAGTCGGGCCTTGTGAGGAGCACGCGTACGCGCTTCGACTGGTTCCGTTGACGGGGTTGAAATCAGTCCGGAGAGTGGTAATCCACGCGAGGGGGACATGCGCGGCGAACAGTCGCCGCGACGCGGATCGGGGGGTCTGCCATGAGCGCGTCCACGAACGTCGAGACCGCGAGGCGCGGAGCACGGCTGCCTTGGGGAGACATTCTGCTGTCCGCCATCGCCTCCGTGAGCTGGGCGTTGATCGGAATGGCGGGCACGGCGGCACTCGGCCTGCATCTGCTGGAGGCGGACACGGCGGGCTCTTTGGGCCCGATGACCGCGGCGGTGGTGGCCCTTGGGGCGGGTGGTTCCGTCACCCCGTCCGGTGATGTGTCTGCTTTCGGGCTGACGGGCGCGGAGGCCGCGACCGCCATCGAGATCACGCCACTGGGGGTGAGCCTGGTCGGCGCGGTGCTGTTGTCGTGGTTCTTCTTACGGTCCTTGCGAGGGGCGGGAGTTGTGATCGCGTCGGCCGAACTCCTCGCGCGCGCGGGGGCGGTGGTCGCGCTGTTCGTGGCGATGCTGGGCGGACTCGCCTGGGCGGGACACGACGTCATCACGATCGACGGGAGCTCGCTGGGGCTCGACGACCTGCCCGGCGCCGGCGGGAGCGGCGGCGGAATCGAGATCCCCGGAGTGGGTGACATCGGGGATATCGGAGACATCGGGGGGCTGCTGCCCGACCAGATCGGTGACCTCATCGACGCGAACGCGGCCGTGGGCTTCACGGTGGACACCGCGCCGACGCTCCTCGGCGGCATGGGCTGGTCCGCCGGCATCCTGCTGATCGCGCTGCTGGCCTCGCGCCACACCCCGCTGCCGCGCGGCTGGGAGGCCGTGCACCGCGTCGTACGGCCGGCCACGTCCGCCCTCATCACGGTGCTGCTGGTGGCGGTCGCGGCCGGGCTCGCGGCGGCTGCGTACGCGGCGATCGGCGACGCCCACCCCAAGCGGATCGCCGGCGCCGCCCTGCTCGGCGCCCCGAACGGCGTGTGGCTCGGCATCCCGATCGGCCTGTTCGTACCGTTCGACGGCAGGGCGACGGGGGCACTGGTGGGCCTGCTGCCGGACCCCCTGGACGACCTGCTGAACGGCGGCGCCGACCAGTCCGTGACGCTGGGCAGGCTGGCGGACCTCGACGGCCGGGTGTGGCTGCTGGGGGTAGCGGCAGCGCTGATGATGCTGCTCGCGGGGGTGCTGACGGCGGTGCGGACGCCGGTGGGGG
>NZ_LLZG01000064.1 GCF_001509475.1 Streptomyces regalis | reverse complement strand
AGAAACGGACGAGACCGTCCTGCCGACCGAACTCACCGCATAACCTCAAAACGAGATCACCGAATGGCCGTCGATACACCACTCCAGCGGACGTGACCGGTGCAGTCTGCTAGGCGCCTTACCTAACCGAGTCTGGTAGGTAAGTCACGCGGCTTTCAAAGATCCTTCTGGCCTGTTCTGCCTGCTCAGAAGGGTTGTGGCGCCCCCGGCAGGACTCGAACCTGCGGCCAAGCGCTTAGAAGGCGCCTGCTCTATCCACTGAGCTACGGGGGCCGGTTGTGGTGGCCTCGGTCTTGGTGCCCGGGGTGTGGGCAGACCCGTGACGATGCCGGGGACAAGGATAGGGCTCCCGCGTCCATGTCCCAGTTGCTTCGCCTCCGTGGCTCGATGTGGAGGTTCAGTGAAGCGGTCCTGATAATCGCAGGCAGGTGCGAATCGTGCACCGCTTTTGGCCTCCTGCGCCCCGGGTGTTGTGCACTCGTTATGCCTGGACTGTGCCTGTGTCCCAGTCGCCCCTTCCGCCCCTTGTGTCCCGTCGGCGCGCAGACATGCTCATATGCTTCAGAATTCCCCTAAAATTGGGCATTCTTCGCATGTGGTGACCTTGGACGTACGGCCTCAGCTGCTCGACGCACTCTCCGCCCTGCGCGACCGTGTCGCTGCCGCACGCTTCCCGCTGCCCCTGGCGGGGGCCCCACGCGCGCGTGCCAACCGCGACGAACTGCTCGCGCAGCTCGACGACTATTTGGTGCCCCGCCTGAGAGAACCCGAAGCGCCCTTGTTGGCCGTGGTGGGAGGGTCCACCGGGGCCGGGAAATCGACGCTCGTCAACTCCATCGTGGGCAGACGCGTGACCGAGGCGGGCGTGCTGCGGCCGACGACGCGCAACCCGGTGCTGGTCTGCCATCCCGAGGATCATCACTGGTTCAGCGGGATGCGCGTACTGCCTGATCTCACACGTGTGTGGGTGCCCGAGCACGATCCGGCGGACGAACTGATGCTGCCGGGCGAGGACGGCGCGCGTGTGCTGCGGGTCGAGACCGCCGACACGGTGCCGGCCGGCCTCGCCCTCCTCGACGCACCCGACATCGACTCGCTGCTCGCCGACAACCGCGCCCTCGCGGCCGAACTGATCTGCGCGGCCGACATCTGGGTCATGGTCACCACGGCCGCGCGGTACGCCGACGCCGTCCCCTGGCACCTGCTGCGTACCGCCAAGGAGTACGACGCCACCCTGGTGACCGTGCTCGACAGGGTTCCCCATCAGGTCGTGTCCGAGGTGTCGCGGCAGTACGGGGCACTCCTCACCAAGGCCGGCCTCGGCGACGTACCCCGCTTCACCGTGCCGGAGCTGCCCGAGTCGGCCTGGGGCGGCGGACTGCTGCCGGCCAGCGCCGTGGCGGCACTGCGCACCTGGCTCGTCCAGCAGGCCCAGGATCCGGCGGCTCGGCAGCACGTCGTGGCCCGTACGGCCTACGGCCTCCTCGACTCCCTCAAGGCCCGCCTGCCCGAGCTCGCCGGTGCGGCCGCCGCCCAGTACGCGGCCGCGATGCGGCTCACGGCCGCCGTGGACAGCGCGTACGACAGCGAGTACGCGCGCGTGCGGAGCCGGCTGCAGGCCGGCGCCGTACTCGCCGGCGACGCACTGAAGCGCTGGCGCGCCTTCCCGCTCGACTGCTCCGCCGGGGAGCTCCTCGACTCGCTGGTGGACAGCCTGAGCACTCTCCTGCTGTGCGCCGTCACCGCCGCCGACGAGCGCGTCGACGACGCCTGGCGGCGCGAACCGGCCGCCGCCGCCCCCGAGCTGACGGACCGGGACCCGAGGCCTGCGAGTGTCGAGCACCGCATCGGCCTGGCCGTACGGCGATGGCGGCGGGAGCTCGAGGAGTACGCCGAGGACGAGGTGAGAGTCCATGACCGCAGCGTCGTCCCCGATTCCGAGGTCGTGACCGCCCTCGTCGCCACCGCGCTGCTGGGCGCCCGCCGGGCGCGGTCCGCGGGGGAGGGGCTCGCCGAGCGGATCGGGGCGCACGGGGCGCTGCGGCTGCGCGACCGGGCCGGGCGGCTGCTCGCCGAGCACCTGGACCGGGTCATGCACAACGAACGCGAGCGCCGGCTCGCCCCACTCGACGCTCTGGAAGTCCATCCGGACCCCCAGGCCGAACTCATCGCCGCGCTGTCCGTACTGCTGAAGGAGAGGTGACCGGTGACTGCCGTCACTGACCAGGACCACACGGAGCACGCCGATCAGCGGGAGGACGGCGTCATGATGGACGACGCACGGGAAACCGACATCCCTGGGGACATCCCCGTGGACATCCCTGCAAGGGTCTCTGCCGAGGGCGCTCCCGATGCGGCGGGCGCCCGCGGTGCAGCGGACCCTCGCGGTGCAGACACTCCTTCCGAAAGCGGACGCCCCGCAGAGGGTCGCGCGGAGGGAGATCCCGGCGACGGCGAGAGCCCCGCTGCGGCCGAGGAGTCGGAGATGCGCAAGCTCTGGAGGAAGCCGGCGAAGCGGGAGGACGGGCCGGACGACGACCACGCGCGCGTGGGGGACGGCGACACCGGCGCGCGCGAGGGCGGCTCCGACGCCGGCGGCCGTGAGAGCGGCGACACCTCACGTCGTACGCCGCCCTCGTCCCGTACGCCGTCCCCGTCCCGTACGCCGTCCTCCTCGCGTCCGGAGCCTCCCTCGTCTCGTGCGGAGTCCTCGTCGCGCCCCGGGTCCTCCTCGCGCGCGGAGTCCCCGTCTCGTGCGGAGCCCGCCTCGCGCACGGAGGCACCATCGCGTACGGAGTCCCCTTCCCGTGCGGAGCCCACCCCCACGGACTCCCCCTCCGGTACGGAATCCTCGACCCCCTGGGACGACGGGCTCATCGCACGGCGGGTGAGTGAGACCGCGGCCTCGGAGCAGCAGCCCCCTGCCGTGGAGCCCCGGGCCGCCGGCCCGCGGGTCGTGATGCCGCTCGCGTACGACGGGGCGCTGCGGTCGCGGCTCGACGCGCTGCGTGAACTGGTCGGGCTCTCCCGCGCCCGGCTCGACAGCAAGACGCTCGCCGAGGCGGGCAAGGTGCTCGACGAGGCGGCGTCGCGGCGCAGGCTCTCCGGTCAGCACACCGTCGTCGCGATCGCCGGCGCCACCGGCAGCGGCAAGTCGCAGCTCTTCAACGCGCTCGCCGGAGTGACCATCTCGGAGACGGGCGTACGACGTCCGACGACCGCCGCCCCCCTCGCGTGCAGCTGGAGCGACGGCGCGGCCGGCCTCATCGACCGGCTCGGCATCCCGCCACGGCTGCGGCGGCGCCCGGCGCAGAACGCGACCGCGGACGGGCAGCTGCGCGGGCTCGTCCTGGTCGACCTGCCCGACCACGACTCGGCGGCCGTACAGCACCGCGAGCAGGTCGACCGCGTCCTGGCGCTCGTCGACGCGGTCATCTGGGTGGTCGACCCCGAGAAGTACGCCGACGCCATGCTGCATGAGCGCTATCTGCGGCCCATGGCGGGGCATGCCGAGATCATGTTCGTCGTCCTCAACCAGATCGACCGGCTGCCCGGGGAGGCCACCGACCAGGTCCTCGACGACCTGCGGCGGCTGCTCGACGAGGATGGCATCGCGCTGGGCGAGCACGGCGAACCGGGCGCGACCGTGCTTGCGCTGTCCGCGCTCACCGGGGACGGCGTCGGTGATCTGCGCGAGGCGCTCGGCCAGTTCGTGGCGGAACGCGGGGCCGCGGCGCGCCGGATCTCGGCCGACGTGGACGCTGCCGGGTGGCGGCTGCGGCCCGTGTACGCCGCGCGCCGGCGGAGCGGGCTGAGCGAGGACGCGCGGGACGAGTTCTCCGCCCGGCTCGCGGACGCGATCGGCGCCACGGCCGCGGGCGAGGCCGCCGAGCGGGCGTGGCTGCGCAACGCCAATCGCGCGTGCGGGACGCCCTGGCTGCGGCTGTGGCGCTGGTACCAGGACCGGGGCGAACCCCCGACGGGACGCCTGACTCTGCGCGGCCAGACGGACGAGGAGGCCACCGCGCGCCAGCGCGTCGAACAGGCGGTGCGGACGGTCGCCGACCATGCGTCGGCCGGGCTGCCCACGGCCTGGGCACAGGCGGTGCGCGAGGCGGCCGTACGGGGGGCCCAGGGGCTGCCCGAGGCGCTGGACGACCTGGCCGCGCGGGCCGGACTGCCGCCGGGGCGGCCGCCGCGGCCGGGCTGGTGGCCGGCGGCGGTCCTGGTGCAGGCCGCCATGACGATCCTTCAGGTCGTCGGCGGGCTCTGGCTGGTGGGGCAGATCATCGGGGTCATGGCGCCCAACCTGGGCGTGCCGGTGCTGTTGATGGTGGCCGGCATCGTCGGCGGTCCGCTCGTCGAGTGGGGGTGCCGCATCGCGGCACGGGGACCGGCACGGCGGTACGGCTTGGAGGCGGAGCGGCGGCTCAGAGAGGCGGCGGCCGGGTGCGGGCGGGCCCGGGTGCTGGATCCGGTGGCGGCGGAGCTGTTGCGCTATCGGGAGGTTCGGGAGCAGTACGGGCGAGTGATGGGGGCGGGGGTCGCGACGAGGTGAACTGAGGGCCCTGTGGGCGAGCTTGGGGAAGGGGGGCAGGTGGCCTTGCAGGTGGCCTCACTCGTTCCGGTGATGGAGATATCCACAGGTCGGCGGTGATCCACAGGGCTCAGCGGGCTCGGCCCGGCGGAGGCAGTCTGGCTTCGCGGCGATCGCGATGGACGTGGTCGGCCGCGGTGACGGGACGGCGGCGGCAGGGACGTACCGGGGACGTACGAGAGGCGTACCGGGACGGGCCTGGGCCGTGCGGCCGTCATGTCGGACGCAGCCGTACGGGACGGGCCCGTACGCGTATCCGCCCGGCTGGAACGGCGGGCGAGGGAGGGGTTCGAGATGAACGAGACGATCATCTGCGCGGTGGGGAACGTGGCGACGCAGCCCGTGTACCGGGAACTGACGACGGGACCGTCGGCGCGGTTCCGGCTGGCGGTGACCTCGCGCTACCTGGACCGCGGGAAGAACGAGTGGACCGACGGGCACACCAACTTCTTCACCGTGTGGGCCAATCGGCAGCTCGCGACGAACGCCGCCGGGTCGCTGAACGTGGGTGATCCCGTCGTGGTGCAGGGCAGGCTGAAGGTGCGTTCGGACGTACGCGAGGGGCAGAGCTGGACCTCGGCCGACATCGATGCGCTGGCGATCGGTCACGACCTCGCCCGTGGCACCTCGGCCTTCCGGCGCACCCCCAGGCCGGAGACGGGAGCCGCCGCCGCGTCGGACCGACCGGAGCCCAACTGGGAGACGCAACCCGCGGAGGACGTATCCCAACAGGCCCCGGAACCAGCAGCGGTGACGTGACGTCAGTCACTCGCGGCTGCCGACGCCGAAGCTGACCGAACTACGGCTTATCGACGAATGCGTTCCGAACGACCCCGGTGGATTTGTCGATAAGCCCTGCTCGCAACGGATCTTGGCGATAACGATTCCGAGTCGGATCGGCCCTCCGACGGGATCACAGGGAAGCGTGGTGCGGCGCGTCCCTAGGATGCCGGACATAGCTCTCGGGGCTTCTGATTCTGCTGGTGGGACCTCCTCCCCCACGTCAACGGGTCCTGCTCGAAGGGGAATTCTGTGTTTTCTGCGTTCTCTGCGTTCTCTGCGCTGTCGGTGCGCGGACGAGGGACGGCCCGCCTCGCCACGGCGACCCTGGTGTCCGGGCTCGTCGCCGCCTCGGTGATGGCCGGCGCCGGCACGGCCGCGGCCGACGGTACGGCGCGGAGCCAGGGCGGGGCGACCGCCACCATAGGCGGCTTGAAGACATACGGCGCGGCGGTCGTCCACGCCGACTCCGGCGACCAGGAGATCTCGGCGGGCCTGTTCGAGATGTCCGTCGACGGCGGCGGCACCCTGCAGACGTACTGCGTCGACATCCACAACCCCACCCAGCGCGACGCCAAGTACCACGAGACGTCCTGGAGCGGCACCTCGCTGGGCGCCAACAAGGACGCGGGCAAGATCCGCTGGATCCTGCAGAACTCCTACCCGCAGGTGAACGACCTCGCGGCGCTCGCCGGCAAGGCGGGCGTCAAGGGCGGCCTCACCGAGCAGGACGCGGCGGCCGGCACCCAGGTGGCCATCTGGCGCTACTCGGACGGCGTGGACGTCGACGCCGTCGACCCGCAGGCCGAGAAGCTCGCGGAGTACCTGGAGCAGAACGCACGCGCCGTGGCCGAACCCCAGGCGTCGCTGACGCTCGACCCGCCCGCGGTCTCCGGCCACCCCGGTGAGCGGCTCGGTCCGGTGACGGTGCACACCAACGCCGGCAGCGTGACGGTGACGCCGCCCGCGGACGCCGCCACCAGCGGGGTGCGGATCGTGGACAAGGACGGCAAGGCCGTCACCTCCGCGGCCGACGGCGGTCAGGTGTTCTTCGAGGTACCCGAGAAGGCCGCCGACGGCCAGGCCGAGCTGATCGTGCAGGCCTCGACGACCGTGCCGGTGGGGCGGGCCTTCGCCGCCGAGAGCCGCAGCCAGACGCAGATCCTGGCCGGCTCCAGCGAGTCGACCGTCTCGGCGACGGCGAGCGCGACCTGGGCGGGGACCGGTGCGATACCCGCACTGTCCGCGGCGGAGAACTGCGACAAGGGCGGCGTCGACATCACCGCGGCCAACGAGGGCGACGCGCCCTTCACCTTCGAGCTGCTCGGGATCGAGTACAGCATCCCGGCGGGCGAGTCGCGGACGGTGACGATCCCGCTCCAGGAGGACCAGGCCTACGACTTCACCATCCAGGGCCCGGGCGGCTTCGAGCAGCGCTTCACCGGGGTCCTGGACTGCATGACGCAGGCGACCGAGGCCGACCAGGTGGGCACCGTCACCCAGACCGTCAGCGAGCCGAGCCCCGCCACGGTCGGCACCACATCCGACGACACCAACCTCGCCGCGACCGGCGGCTCCACCATGACCCCTCTGATCGCGGGCATCGCCATCGGCCTGGTCCTGATCGGCGGCGCGGGCCTGGTCCTCGTACGCAAGAAGGAAGCGCGGACGCAGGGCTGAGCGCCGACGCAGCAGCGAGCGCCTGCCGAAAACCGCTTCGTGCCGAGCGGCAGGAGCCCCTACTGTGGCGCGGTGGCGACTCAGGTGATCATTCTCAACGGTGGCTCCAGCTCGGGGAAGTCCGGGATCGTACGGTGCCTGCAGGCCGTACTGCCGGATCCGTGGCCGGCGTTCGGGGTCGACTCGTTCGTCGACGCTCTGCCCGCGAAGATGCAGGCGTCGGACGCGGGGATCACGTTCGCCGCCGACGGCGGCGTGAGCGTCGGCGCGGACTTCATGGCGCTGCAGGCGGCCTGGACGGAGGGCATCGTCGCGATGGCCCGTGCAGGCGCCAGGATCATCGTCGACGACGTCTTCCTCGGCGGAGCGGAGTCCCAGGAGCGCTGGCGGAAGGCCCTCGACGGGCTGGCCGTGCTGTGGGTCGGCGTCAGGTGCGAGAGCGCGGTCGCCGCGGGCCGTGAGATCGCACGGGGAGACCGGGTCCCGGGAATGGCCGCGCTGCAGGCGGAGGTGGTGCACGAGGGCGTCGCCTACGACCTGGAGGTGGACACCACACACACCGAGTCCCTGGTGTGCGCACGAACCATCGCGGACCGGGTCAGCTGACCGACGGAGCGACTCGGGTCGGCCTCCGACGGTGAAGCCCCAGGTCAGAGGAGCCTGACTATACGGGTTTCCCCCCAGGGGTAGCGGTCGGGCAAGATGGGGTGTATCTGCCCACTGCCAGATTTCAAGCTGCCGGACGGTTTCTCTTGGCTGAGTTCATTTACACCATGCGCAAGGCGCGCAAAGCGCACGGCGACAAGGTGATCCTCGACGACGTCACCCTGAACTTCCTCCCCGGGGCGAAGATCGGCGTCGTCGGCCCGAACGGTGCCGGTAAGTCGACCGTTCTGAAGATCATGGCGGGCCTTGAGCAGCCGTCGAACGGTGACGCGTTCCTGTCGCCCGGGTACAGCGTGGGCATCCTGATGCAGGAGCCCAAGCTGAACGACGAGAAGACCGTCCTGGAGAACGTCCAGGAGGGTGTCGCCGGGGTCAAGGGCAAGCTCGACCGGTTCAACGAGATCGCCGAGCTGATGGCCACCGACTACTCCGACGCGCTCCTCGACGAGATGGGCAAGCTCCAGGAGGACCTCGACCACGCCAACGCGTGGGACCTCGACGCCCAGCTCGAGCAGGCCATGGATGCGCTCGGGTGCCCGCCCGGCGACTGGCCCGTCGTCAACCTCTCCGGTGGTGAGAAGCGCCGCGTCGCGCTGTGCAAGCTGCTGCTGGAGGCGCCCGACCTGCTGCTCCTCGACGAGCCCACCAACCACCTCGACGCCGAGTCCGTGAACTGGCTGGAGCAGCACCTCGCCAAGTACGCGGGCACCGTCGTGGCCATCACCCACGACCGGTACTTCCTGGACAACGTCGCCGAGTGGATCCTCGAGCTCGACCGCGGCCGCGCCTACCCGTACGAGGGCAACTACTCCACGTACCTCGAGACCAAGCAGACCCGTCTGAAGGTCGAGGGGCAGAAGGACGCCAAGCGGGCGAAGAGGCTCAAGGAAGAGCTCGAGTGGGTGCGGTCGAACGCCAAGGGGCGACAGGCCAAGTCCAAGGCGCGTCTGGCTCGCTACGAGGAGATGGCCGCCGAGGCGGAGAAGATGCGGAAGCTGGACTTCGAGGAGATCCAGATCCCGCCGGGCCCGCGACTGGGCAGCATCGTCGTGGAGGTCAACAACCTCAGCAAGGCCTTCGGCGAGAAGGTCCTCATCGACGACCTCTCCTTCACGCTGCCGCGCAACGGCATCGTCGGTGTCATCGGCCCGAACGGCGCCGGCAAGACGACCCTGTTCAAGATGATCCAGGGGCTGGAGACGCCCGACTCCGGCGACATCAAGGTCGGCGAGACCGTCAAGATCTCGTACGTCGACCAGAGCCGCGAGAACATCGACCCGAAGAAGACTCTGTGGGCCGTCGTCTCCGACGAGCTGGACTACATCAATGTGGGCCAGGTCGAGATGCCGAGCCGCGCCTACGTGTCCGCCTTCGGGTTCAAGGGCCCCGACCAGCAGAAGCCGGCCGGCGTCCTCTCCGGCGGTGAGCGCAACCGCCTGAACCTGGCACTGACCCTCAAGCAGGGCGGCAACCTGCTGCTCCTGGACGAGCCGACCAACGACCTCGACGTCGAGACGCTGTCCTCGCTGGAGAACGCCCTGCTCGACTTCCCGGGCTGCGCCGTGGTCGTCTCCCACGACCGGTGGTTCCTCGACCGGGTCGCCACCCACATCCTCGCCTACGAGGGCGAGTCCAAGTGGTTCTGGTTCGAGGGCAACTTCGAGTCGTACGAGAAGAACAAGATCGAGCGGCTCGGAGCGGACGCCACGCGTCCGCACCGCGCCACCTACAAGAAGCTGACCCGGGGCTGATCGATCTTGCGCCACATCTACCGCTGCCCCCTGCGCTGGTCCGACATGGACGCGTACGGACACGTCAACAACGCGGTCTTCGTCCGCTACCTGGAGGAAGCCCGTATCGACTTCCTGTTCCGTCCGGAGAAGGACTTCAGGCAGGGGTCGGTGGTGGCGCGCCATGAGATCGACTACAAGCGGCAGCTCGTCCACCGGCACCACCCGGTGGACATAGAGCTGTGGATCACCGAGATCAGGGCCGCGTCCTTCACCATCACCTGTGAGGTGAAGGACGACGACGTGGTCTACGTCCGGGCCTCGACGGTGGTCGTGCCGTTCGACTTCGAGGCGGAACGGCCGCGCCGGATCACCGCGGAGGAGAAGGAGTTCCTCCGGGAGTACATGGATGACGCGGCCGACGAGGAGGAGGCCGTCGCCGCATGACGGTGCTCCACCTGGCCGACGAGGGGGAGGCAGCGGATCTCGCGGCCTTCCTCGCCCGGCTGCTCCACTACGACCGTGGGGCCGCGGTGCGCCTGCAGGCGGCCGGCACCGCGCTCGCCGTCTTCGGGCGGCCGCCGTCCTTCGAGGTGCTGGCGATCCGCGCGGTACGGCTGGCGAAGCCGTACGAGAACGGGCTCGACGTCACGCTGGACGTGACCGTGTCCGCGGGCGAACTGCTGGAGTCCGTCGACGAGGCGGCGGCCACGGCTGTCGTTCCGGCGGCCGTCACAGGTCCGCCCTGGGCCGGGGTGCTTCCGCCGCGCGGAGGCTGGCTGCCGGTGCCGGGGCTGCCCGCGCCGGATGAGCTGCTGGCGATGGTCGGCGCAGGCGTCACCGAATTCCGTTCCCGTACGCAGGAGTTGGAGCCCGAGCGGCGTACGCGTGCCGAACTTGACCGGATCGGGCGGGAGATCTGGTCCCGGACGGTCGGGGACACCCGGCTTCCGGTGCGGGCGGTGCATGCCGCCCAGTCCCTGGGTTTCCTGCGGGCCACCGAGGATCTGGCGCTGCTCTCGTCGGGTGCGTGGCTACGGCTGCGCACGCCGTACGGGTCGATTGCCGTACGGCGCGCGGGACTTGGGGCGTTGGACGTCAGCGTGCGCTGACGGCGTCACACCCTGGGCGGCGCGCAGGGTCGGCGCCATCAGGAAGGCGAGGACGAGCGCGGGCAGGCGCGTGCGGCAGGCTCAGCCCGCCGTGTTCACCATCGACGCCGCCGCATACGTCAGGTAGTTCCACAGCGTCCGCTCGTGCTCCTCGGAGAGGCCGAGCTCGTCGACGGCGACCCGCATGTGCTTCAGCCAGGCGTCGTGGGCCGCGCGGTCGACGGTGAAGGGGGCGTGGCGCATCCGCAGACGGGGGTGGCCGCGGTTCTCGCTGTACGTCGTCGGGCCGCCCCAGTACTGGATCAGGAAGAGGGTGAGGCGCTCCTCTGCCGGGCCCAGGTCCTCCTCGGGGTACATGGGCTTGAGGATCGGGTCCTCGGCCACCCCCTCGTAGAAACGGTGGACGAGCCGGCGGAAGGTCTCTTCCCCGCCGACCTGCTCGTAGAAGGTCTGCTCCTGAAGCGTGCCGCGCCGAATCTCATTCACGTCACCCATGGTCTCAGACCCGGCGGACCAGGACTCAAGGCCTAGGACCACCAGGCACCGAGCCACTGATTCCGGCCGCGGCACTCGCCTCGTGCCGCCCGCCGCAGCACAGTGGACGTATGAGCGCGCAGGATCTCGGCAGGGACGCCGAGGAGCTCGCCGACCTCGCCGCCTCGGCGCGGGCCGCGCTGGTCGGCGAGATCGAGGCGAGCGGGGCATGGGCCGACGACCCGGTGTGGCGGGAGGCCTTCGCCGCCGTTCCGCGGCATCTGTTCGTGCCGTACTACTACGTGGGCGTCGCCGGCGGCTACGAGCGCCGCTGGGGCCAGAGCCCCGACCCGGCCGCGCGCGAGCGCTGGATGCGCGGTGCGTACATGGACACCCCGCTGGCCACCCGGCTGCGCGACGGTGAGCTGCTCTCCTCCAGCAGTCAGCCGTCCCTGATGGCGATGATGCTGGTCGCGCTGGAGGTGGAGGACGGCAACAGAGTCCTGGAGATCGGCGCGGGCACGGGCTACAACGCCGCCCTCCTCGCCCACCGGCTCGGTGACGACGACCTCGTCACCACCGTCGACCTGGAGCCGGACATCACCGAGTCGGCCCGGCAGCACCTGGCCGCCGCCGGCCACCACCCCGTCGTCGTCACCGGCGACGGCGCACGCGGCGTGCCCGAGCGCGCCCCCTTCGACCGGATCATCGCGACCTGCACCCTGCGGTCGATCCCCCGTGCCTGGCTCGCCCAGTGCCGCCCCGGCGCCCGCATCCTGACACCGCTCGCCACCGGCCTCGTCGCCCTCGCCGTACGCGACGCCGAGCACGCCGAAGGGCGCTTCCTGCACACGCCCGCCTACTTCGTGCCGTTGCGCGGCGGGAGTCTGTCCGAAACGGAGCCCGCTCACGTGGGCGGGGTGCCCCGCCCGGCCCGGGACCACGAGCTGTTCCGCTTCCTGCTGGCCCTGACCCGCGGCAGCCTCGATCCGAAGGAGGCGTACGCGCTGTGGGAGCGCGAGGGGCAGCCGCAGCGGGAGCGGTACGGGATCACCGTGAGCGGCGAGCACGAGTGGGCGTGGCTGGACGACCCCGAGGGGCCGTACGCCTGGTCGCTGCCCGGCTGAAACGCCGGGAGGGGGCGGTCGTACGGCACTTTCTCGCCGTACGACCGCCCCCTCCCGGTATCGAGCTCCCCGTATCGAGCTCCCGGTATCGAGAAGACCTAACCGCGCCGGATGGTGATCGTCGTCCACGCGCCCACGTGCACCCGGTCGCCGTCCTGCAGCGGTACCGGCACGAAGGGCTGGATCGGGTCCTCGGAGCCGTTCACCGTGGTGCCGTTCGTCGAGTTCTGGTCGACGACCGCCCAGGTGCCGTCCGGCTGTTGGACCAGGACCGCGTGCTGGTGCGAGACGCCCGGGTCCTCCGGCGGCACCGACAGGTCGATGTCGGGGGTGTCGCCGGTGGAGTGGCGGCGGCGGCCGATGGTGACCTGGTTGCCGGTGAGGGTGCGCTGCTGCTCGGGCGAGTACGCGGGCAGGTTCAGGCCCGCGGCCTCGGGGCCGGAGCGCTGCATCATCGCCATGAAGTACTCGCGGTCCGGACCGATGGTCGCCATCCAGGTCGCCGGCTGCTGCGGGTAGCCCTGACCGGGGGGCGGCGGGGCCTGGTTCGCGCCGGGCTGCGGGTAGCCGTATCCGCCCTGAGCGGGGCCGGGGCCACCGGGAGCGCCAGGGCCCCCCGGTCCGCCGGGGCCCGACGACGGAGGCGAGATCACCCAGTCGTCACCGCCGCCGAAGGACGGGCCGCCCTGCTGCGGAGGACGGTGCGTCTCCTGCGGGAACCCGGGCGGGGCCGACGGGGCGCCGGGACCGGCCTGTCCGGGCTGCTGGAACGCCTGCGGAGCACCGCTGGTCGCGCCGGGACCGCCCGGCGGGGTGGGGCCGGGCGGAGGCGGAACCGGCCGCGACGGGTCGCCGCCGAAGCCGGAGGGGCCGTTGCCTCCCGGGCCACCAGGGCCACCAGGACCGCCGGGCCCGCCAGGATTGGGGTTGCCCGGACCGCCGGGGCCGGGGCCGAAGCCGCCGTGGCCACCGGGTCCGCCGGGGTTGCCCGGACCGCCGGGGCCCGCGCCGAAACCGCCGGGGCCGGGGCCACCCATGCCGCCGGGCCCACCAGGGGGAGGACCGCCATGGCCACCCGGCCCCTGCGGCTCCGCGCCGAACGGCGGAATCGGTTCCGCCGGGCGGTTCACCTGGGACGGGCGCGAGCCCTGGTACTCGTACGAGTCACCGCCGCCGAACGACGGCGGGGGCGCCGACTGCTGCTGGAAGTGGGAGGGAAGGCCCGGGCCGCCGGGCGCCTGGGTGCGCGGGGCGGCGGGGGTGTACGACGTCGCCGTGTTGGTCAGGAAGTTCCACCGGCACTCCTCGCAGAACGGCGCACCGCCCTCACGCGGCGTACGGCACTGCGGGCAGAGCTCCGGCTCCGGTACGGCGGACGCGGGCGGCGGGCCGCCCGGCTGACCGGTGTTCGGGCCGCCGAACGGACCGCCGGGGCCGCCAGGGCCGCCGGGCCCACCGGGGGGCGGGAAGCCGTAGCCACCGCCGGGCGGGGGCGGCGGCGGAGGGGGCGGAGGTACGGCACCGGCCATGCGGTGACCGCAGACCTCGCACCAGTCGTCGGAACCCGACTGGTGTCCGTTCGGGCAGGTCGGCATGTCGGCGCTTCCCTCCTTCGTTCCTTCTAGGTCACTTCTTTACACGAACAGTCTTTGTCGACCGTGTCTCGAGAGTCATCTCATCGGCCTCCGCGACCTTCGCCTTCAGTCGCACAGTACCTGCCGCGGCATCGACCACGTCCACCACCTTCGCAAGGAGTTTCGCCGTATCCGCGTTTCCGGAGGCGCTGGCGAGCTGAACGGCCCGGCCCAATTTGGCCGTTGCTCCATCCATATCCCCCGCTTTGCGTAGATCCAGACCTTGCTGGATGGCTTGTGCCAGTTCGGCTTGGCCCGTGTAGTGGGCAACCTGTGGGTTGATCGACGTCGAGGCGACCATGTCGTCGGTCCATACGGCCCGTACGAGGCCCTGGGCACCCAAGTTCTGCGCGGTGCCGTCGGGTTGCGGGACGACCAGGGAGACCCGGGCGGCGAGCATCTCCCGGCCGACGTCGGCGGCCGGAACCTCGACGCAGACGTGGTAGTCACGGGACTCGTCTCCCCAGGAGCCGGTGGGGTAGTCCCCGGCGCGCGGGCCGGCTTCGGTGCGGCGGTCGGTCAACTCCTCGACCGTCGGCGCGACTTGCTTGACGAACTTGATGGTCGTGCCCACCGGCGTCCACACCCGCAGGGCGACGTCCGCGACCTCCTTGCCCATCGCCGTCTCCATCATCTGCGTGAAGTCGGCGGCGAGACCGGCCGGGTCGGCGACGATGTCGGCGCTGCCGAGCAGGGCCGAGGCGATCCCTGTGACTTCTTTCACTTCCCAGTCCGTACCCACGCCACGCGCGTCACAGGTGAAGCGTCCGGCGCAGGCGTCGAGCGCGGCCCTGAGGTCCTGGGGCGACTCGTGCTCGTTACGGCCGTCGGTGAGCAGAATGCCGTGCCGGATGGCGACGTCGGCCGAGGACAGCAGGCGGTCGGCGAGGCGCAGCCAGGTGCCGATGGCCGTGCCGCCGCCCGCGCTGAGCCTGCGCAGGGCCTGCTTGGCCTGGTCGCGGGTGGTGGCGTCGGCGACCGCGAGGCGGCCGCCTCCCGGATACACCTCCTTGGCCACGTGCGTGCCGCCGATCACCGCGAAGTGCACGCCGTCGCGCAGGGTGTCGATCGCGGCGGCCGTGGCGTCGCGGGCGTTGCGCATCTTGGTCGGCGGGTAGTCCATCGAGCCCGAGCAGTCGACCATGATCGCCGCGGCCGCGGACGGGCCCTGCCCCGGTGAGTAGAGGTGGGGCGCGGCGACCGCCGTTCCGACCGTGCCGCCGCCGGTCGAGGTCACCGTGACGATCGCGTTGACCTCGCGACCGCCCTCCGGCAGGTACTCGTTCTGGTACACGTCCACCGAGAACTGCGGCACGTTCGATTTCGAGAAATTGGCCATGTGTTCTCAAATCCCCCTAAAGAACCCCGTGATGGGGCCATGGCTGTCGACGGACCGGTCCCCTCCGGTCCGATGAGGCTGTCCCCGATGTGCGGCCTCAGGCCGATCCTGCCCCCATCGGCGGCGCGGGGAACGGCAGGACGGCCACTGTTACGTTGTCGTGGCCCCCGCCGTCGAGGGCGTGACCGACGAGCACCTGGGCGCTGTGCAGGGGGCGCGCGGCGGCGTCGAGGGGCACGACCTCGGCCATGTCGGCGGCCGCCTCGGCGTAGTTCCACAGCCCGTCCGTGCACACCACCACCACACCCGGCCGGTCCGGCTTGAAGGAAGCGGTGTGCGGCTCCAGTTCGTAGGCGTCCGCGCCGAGCCAGCCCGTGATGGCGTGGGCGCGCTCGTCGGCGTAGGCCTCGGCCTCGTTCATCAGGCCGGCGGCGACCATCTGCGCGGCCCAGGAGTCGTCCTCGGTGAGCCGGGCCGGGGGAGTGCTGCGGTCCACCGGGACCCAGTAGGCGCGGCTGTCGCCGACCCAGCCGACGATCAGCAGCTCGGGCGTCACCACGGAGCCGACGATCGTGCAGGCCGGGGCGTTCTGGTGCGGGGCCTGCTCGCGGGCCGTGGCCGGCTCGGCGGCCAGCGCGTTGACCGCGTTCGCGGCGGCGATGATCGCGTCGTGCATGGCCTGCTGCGGGTGCGTGCCGCGCGGCAGGGCGGCCAGCAGCGACTCGCTCGCCGCCCGGGACGCGGCCATCGAGGCGTCGTCGGGGCGGGTCGCCGAGGACACGCCGTCACAGACGATCGCCAGGACCGCGGGCCGGCCGTCGGGCAGCGCGGTGCCGGCGACGGCGAACGCGTCCTCGTTGCGGTGGTGGCGCAGACCGCGGTCGCTGACGGCGGCCACCGGGCCGGCGTCCAGCTCCATGTGGTCGCGTTCGCGCGGCTGGGCGTGCCCGCAGTTCTCGCAGTACCCGTCGTGGTCCACGCGGCCCGCACGGCAGGCCACGCACACCTTGGTGCCCTCGGGCGGGGTCGGCAGGTCGGTGACGACGCGCGGATCGGGCGCCTGCAAGGGGTACTCCTCGGGCTCGGGACGGTCGAAGCGGACGCCGGAGGCCGGGGAGACGGGGGAGCCGGTCGGGGCGGGGGGACCCGCGGCGGCGGGCGGCGTCTGCGGTCCGGCCGACGCTCCGTGGCCGGCCGGGGCCGGGACGGTGGGGAAGCCGGGCGGTGAGTGGTGGCCGGGCTGTGTGTGGTGGCCGGGGGGCGACGGCACGTCGGGACCGCTCGCCGCCGGTGACACCGGTCCGGCGGGCGGCGG
>NZ_LLZG01000063.1 GCF_001509475.1 Streptomyces regalis | reverse complement strand
GCGCCGCACTGTTCCTCCCCGCGGCAGGCCCCCGCCCCCGCGCATGACATTCCGGCTATTTCAGCGCTACTTGAACAACCCACCCCTGGCGGCAGCAGACTCGCATGTCCTACGAGACCCTCGAGGTGCGCGGGAACCCGTCGAAACCTCGGGTGCTCCTCGCACCCAAAGCCCCCTCTCGGGCTCCAAGAACTGATCAACTCACGTCCGGCGCCGGGGAAGCGGCTCCTGGCTGTTTGTGGCGCCGAACCTGTAGATCATTGCTGGTCGGTTCGTGTCCGAACCGCTGAAGCACGGTCAATCTAGACCATCGGGGGCCGGTGTGTAGAGAGGATGTGTGTAATTTGTGTTCAAGCTTTGAGGCCGGCTCCGCTGATCGGTGACCGCCTACGAGCGCCTCGACGCGACCGCACGCTCCAGCAGCTCGCCCGGCCCCCGGGTGCGGATTCCACGCGATAGCGATCGGCTGGCTGCAACGGGCCTTCTGCGGCGCCCAGTTCGCAACACCCGCCCGCTGTAGGGCACGGGTCGTGGGCCGCTGTCGTCGAGCGTGGAGGCGGTCATCGAGGTGCCATGAACCACAACCAGGCCGTCCAGGGCGAGCAACTGCCGCCCCTCGCCTGACTGTGGAAGGGGTGCGTTCGCTGGGGGGAGGGGCGGCAGCCGTGCTGTGCACGGTGGTTGCCATGGCAGCCGTGTCCGTGCCGGCACTGGCCCTGCCCGACGTGGGTTCGGATGGCGCCGGAGATGCCGGGGCGATGGGCGGGATGGTCACCGTCACGATCGTGGCCGGCCTCGCACAGGGGTCGGCCAACCTGCCGGCATCGGCGATGGCCGGGATGGGAGGAACCGGCGGCGACCATGCGTTGTGGATGACCGCGTCGAGCGGATCCGCGTCGTTCAGTTCGGCGGCGACGTGCCGTACGGCCTCACGCTCCGCGAAGTCACCCACCACGAGGTGTGCCCCACGCTCGACCAGCGCGTCGAGGGCCGTCGCGCGCTCCCGGTTGCGGGCGTGCACCACCACGTCGTGTCCCGCGGACAACAGCGCATCGGCCGCGGGACGTCCGAGGCCGTCCGCGGAACCGGTCACCAGGATCCGACTCACGATCGCACCACCCTTGTGCCGTGCATGACCGCTCCTCGTATGAGGGGCTCCTTCCGTCAGTGGAGGAATTCGATCAGTGCAGGAATTCGATGAGCGCCGCTTTCACCTCGTCGGGGCACTCCCTGCCGGGGTCAGTGTCCGCAGCCTGCCAGCTTGACGGGACATCATCGGTGGAGCCCGCGGCGGGCGCGTTGACGCGGGCTGTCACCGGGGGTGTCCACTCCCGTACAGTCCGTGGTGCCAGTACTCCGGTGCGGCCAAGTGCACGGCCGAGCCCAGCGGTTGACCAGGAGAAGAAACATGGAAGCCGAAGCCGGTCCCGCCTCCCTTCCCGACGTTCCCGGAACGGGGCGGCCGGTCCCCGAAGTCGAGCCGGCGCTCGTGGAGCGGTGGCACTCGGGGAGAGGTGAACTGGTCGAGCTGCTGTCCCAGGTGCGCGAGCGGATCGGCGGCATCGCCGCGTTCCGCCTCGGTCCGACCCCCACCGTTCTCGTCACCGATCCGCAGGCTGTCCAGCACGTGCTCGCCCGGCACCCGGAGCGGTACGTCAAGCGCTCCCACCGCGCCCGCCTGCTGATCGGCGACGGCGTCATGGCCGCCACCGGTGAGGCGTGGAAGCGGCAACGCCGCCTGCTGCAGTCCCAGTTCACCGGCACCGGGATGCGCCGCTACGAGCAGCGGATCACCGCGGCCGCCCGGACCACCGCCGAGCGCTGGGACGGATACGCCCGTACCAAGGAGACCTTCGACGTCGGCCGGGAGATGCACCGCTTCGCCCTCGACGCCATCTGGCGCTCCCTCACCGGGCACCCCCTCGACGACGGGACCGAGCGCGAACTGACCGCCGTGGAGGCCGTGGCGAGCGCCATTCCGACCCTGCCCGCCGACATCACCGAGGCCCAGGACGCCGTCGCCGCCGACCTCGCCCGGGTCGACGCGGTCGCCCGGCACGCCATCGAGGCCGCCCGCAGCGGTGCGGCCGGTCCCGACGGCCCGGGCCTTGTGCACGTCCTGACCGACGCCGCCACCGAGCGCCCGGAGTACACCGACCGGCTGATCCGCGACGAGCTGGTCACGCTGCTTGCCGCCGGGCACGAGACCACCGCGACGACCCTGACCTGGCTCTACCTGCTCCTCGACCAGCACCCCGCCGCCCGCGAAGAAGCTCTTGCGGCCGGCGGCGAAGGCTCACCGCAGCGCCGTCAGGCCATCCAGGCCCTGGTCCACGAGACGCTACGGCTCTACCCCTCCGCCTGGCTCCTGCCCCGCCACGCCGCCGAGGCCGACACCCTTGCCGGCCACACCGTAGAGGCGGGCACCGACATCCTCGTCTGCCCGTACCTCACCCACCGCGACCCCGAACTGTGGCCGGACCCGGAGCACTTCGACCCCCGGCGCTTCACCACCCCGGACGGCCGACCTGCCCACCCGGGTGCCTACTTCCCCTTCGGCATCGGCCCTCGCGCCTGCCTCGGCCTGCAATTCGCGCTCCGCGAATCGACCGTCCTGCTCGAACACCTGCTGCCGGTCCACACGCCGGCCTTCTCCTGCACGCCCACGAAGGCGAAGTACGGCATCACCGTCCGCCCCGACGGCCCGGCCTCCGCAACTCTGGTACCGCCACTGGGAAGTTGACACCGATCAGCCAAGGAGAGTGACAGCGGATGAGAGCGTGTGTGGTGGGGGCCGGCCCCGGGGGAATCGTCACCGCCAAGGTGCTGCTGGAGAACGGCTTCGACGTCACGGTCTTCGACAAGTACCAGCAGGTCGGCGGGATCTGGTCGCCGGAAGGCTGCTACGACGGGCTGGCCAACCAGGCCGCGCTCCGCCTCTTCGAATTCGCGGACCTGCCCAACCGTCTGCACTTCGCCGGCGCGGCGGACACGCAGCGCTACCTGGAGGAGTACGCCGGGACCTTCGGTGTGCTGGACCGCGTCCGACCCGGCACCGAGGTGGTCTCCATCCGGGCAGTGGACGGGCCCGGGCGGTCGGGCGCCGCCGGCTGGGTGATCGACTCCCGGCCGGTCGGCGACAAGGCGGCGGAGGTTCAGCGCGAAAGATTCGACTACGTCGTCGTCGCCAGCGGGGCTCATCATCATGCCCACCTGCCCGAGCTGCCCGGGCGTGAGTTGTTCGGCGGGACCGTGCTGCACTCCAACGAAGTGCGGGCCGGGACGTTCGCCGGCCGGCGCGTGGTCGTCGTGGGGGGCGGCAAGTCCGCGTTGGACCTGGTCACCCGCGCCGCACGCGAGGCGGCCTCGGCCACCCTCGTGCAGCGCAAGGTGAACTGGATGATCCCCGAGCGGCTCCTGCTCGGTCTGGTCGGCTATAAGTGGATCCTGTTCAGCCGGTTCGGTGAGG
Organism: Streptomyces regalis; assembly: GCF_001509475.1. GTDB lineage: Bacteria > Actinomycetota > Actinomycetes > Streptomycetales > Streptomycetaceae > Streptomyces > Streptomyces regalis. The sequence goes on along the minus strand of NZ_LLZG01000063.1, from coordinate 12,998 downwards.
CGCTCCTGCCCCGCTACCACGATCCGGCCTGCGTCCGTCCGATCGACCGCATCGACGAGCGGGTCAAGCGGGCCCTGTGGTGGCTCGTCACCCGCGACATGCTGTTCTCCACCGGGCTGCACCGGCTGCCGAGGCAGCTGCGGCCCACGCACCCGCTCCCCTTCCACCTGGCCCACGCGGGAGTGATGCCACGCGGCTACGTACGGGCCGTCCGCCGCGGCCTGATCACCCCCAGGGTCAGCTCTGTCGAGGCGTACACCGACAAGGGGCTGCGACTGGCGACCGGCGAGGAAGTGGCGGCCGATGTCATCGTGTTCGCCACGGGGCACCGCAAAGTCTTCCCGTTCCTGGATCCGAGCGTGCGCGTGCACGATTCCGCCGGGCGGCTGCGGCTCTACCGAGGCATCGTGCCGCCCGGCGCCGACCGGCTGGGGTTCGTCGGTTTCCGGCAGGTCTTCAACAACATCATGGGCGTGGAACTCACCGCGCACTGGCTGACCTGCCATTTCCGGGCGACCCTGCGCTCCACCCCGAGCGAGCAGGAGATGCGGGAGGCCGTCGACGCTCGCCTGGCGTGGCAGGAGCAGGTGCTGCCGGGCTCCGGTGGCTACGACTTCGGCCCCTACGACATCCACTGCGCGGACGAACTCCTGCACGACATGGGGCTGCCGTCCCGCCGCGCCGGCAACCTGCTGGCCGAGTACCTGCTTCCCGGCGGAGTCGCTCACCGCTACGCGGGCCTGACCCGATCGGGGCCGGCGAAATGAACGCAACGCATGCGGAGCAGTCGGACGCCGTCAGTCCAGGACCGCAGTGGCCTCCACCTCGACCAGATGCTCCGGTACGTCCAGTGCCGCGACGCCGATCAGTGTGGCGGGCGGTACCGGCGTGTCTCCCAGTCGCTTGCCCGCGCGGGCGATGCCGTCCATGAGCAGGGGCATCTTGGCGGGGGCCCAGTCGACGACGTAGAGGGTCAGCTTCGCCACGTCGGCGAAGGAGGCGCCGACCCCGGCCAGAGCGGTGGCGACGTTGACGTAGCACTGCTCGACCTGAGCGGCGAGATCCCCTTCGCCGACCGTGACGCCGTCGGCGTCCCAGGCGACCTGTCCGGCCAGGAAGACCAGCTTCGAACCGGACGCGACCGACACCTGCCGGTAGGCGTCGATCTTCGGCAGTCCGTTGGGATTCACCAGGGTGATGGCCATGCTGCTCGTTCTCCTTCTTCGGACCAGGCTGCTCCTGGTCTCTTGTGGTTACTCAGGAACTGTAGGAGAGTGTGCGCTGACGTGGAAGAACGCACTTTTCGGTGACTGGGGAACCAGATGGTGACCAAGCAGTTCAACGGCTCGCTGGACGAAGCGGACCTGACGCGCGCGGACTCCCTGGCGCGGGAGATCTTCTCCGACATCGCCAACAAGTGGGCGTTGCTGATCATCGAATCCCTCGGTGAGCGCACCCTGCGCTTCAGCGAGGTGCGGGCCGGGATCGAGGGCATCAGCCACAAGATGCTCACCCAGAACCTGCGCATGCTGGAGCGCAACGGCCTCGTCGACCGCACCGTTCATGCCACCGTGCCGCCGAAGGTCGAGTACACCCTCACCGAATCCGGTCAGGCCCTGCGCGTGACGATCGACGGCATGTGCGACTGGACCCACACGTACCTGGGCCACATCGAGGAATCGCGGCGGCGCTTCGACGGCTGACGCGTTCAGCCGCCGGCGCGTCGGCCGTCGGTCGGCTCGTAGGCGCTGATGACGTAGAGGGCCTCGTCGTCGATCGCGCTCTCCTCCCAGTCCAGGGAGATCCGCACGGGATGCCCGTCGGCGGCGTACTCCGCCTCGGCCACGGCACCGTCGCGCACGGTGATCCGGAAGCTGCCGAGCAGGCTGCGCTCCCCTTCGCTCGAGCGGAGCGTGTACGTGTACGAGGCGGGCTCCTGCCACGTGGCCCGGGCGGACGCCGGTGCCGTCGACGTCTCGGTGTCGCAGGCGGCGACCGCGCAGAGCATCCCTGCCCCCTCGAAGACGGTTACCGCTATGACGCCGGTCGCCTCGGGAACGTTCGGGGATCGGCGGCGGGATGTACGTGGTGTCGAACTGCACGCCAGGACGCTGGGCGTCACGCCGCCGGAGGCCGCCGAACAGGCCACCACTCTCCGCGATTTGGATGCGCGCTTCCCCTCCCCTGCATCTCCCCTGTACGGGCGTTAACCGCTGCTTCGAAACAGTGGCATCACCCGCCCCACCAGGGGAAACAGCAGAAGGGAAGCGTGTCATGGGCAGTGTCTCGCAACCGCAGCGCAGAGCCATTCTCACCGGAGGGCTCGTAGCCACCGCGGCCGTGATCACCGGGTGTTCGTCGAAGGCGGACGCCGGCACAGCGGCTCCGAAGCCTGCGCCCGCAGCAGCTGCGGCGACTGCCTCGTCGTCCGCGAGCGCACCCCCCGACACACCTCGGGCGGCGTTCGACCGGCTCATCGAGGGCAACAAGCGTTGGGTTGCCGAAACGCTTCAGCGCCCCAACCAGGACCGTGCCCGGCGCAAGTCCGTCGCCGAGGAGCAGGACCCGTACGGCGTCATCGTCTCCTGTATCGACTCGCGGGTGGACCCGGAGCTGGCCTTCGACACCGGGATCGGCGACCTGTTCGTGATACGCACCGGTGGGCAGGTGGTCGCCCCGGTGGTCACCGGCTCCGTCGAGTACGGGCCTCTGACCGCGGGGAGCCCGCTGATCATCGTCCTCGGGCACCAGCGCTGCGGTGCGGTCAAGGCGGCGTACAAGGCGCTGAAGGAGGGCAAGTCACTTGGGGGCAACCTGCAGTCGATCGTTGAAGCCCTTCGCCCGGCGTACGAGGCGATATCCAAGGGGAAGCACACCGACCCCGTCGACGCCATGATCCGGGTCCACGCCCAGCAGACCGCCGCCGGTCTGCGCAGCAACGCCAGTCTCGCTCCGCTCGTGAAGAAGGGCGACCTCGCCGTTGTCAGCGCCTACTACTCGCTCGACACCGGCCGGGTGGAGGTTCTCTCCGGGAGGCCTTCCGACTGACGCGGGGGATGACCGGGCGCTGTTGGGGGCGGCCGGTCATCAGTCGCGGTCCGCGCGCCCACGGCTGGACTCCCGCTCACCCCCCCCGCACCATACGAGCCATCCCTGCAGCCACCCCGCCCACCGCCACCCCCGCCGAAGCGAGCGCCAGAGCCCGCGCCCGGCGCCCCGGAGGTGCCGGGCGGGCGCCCGGGGCGACCCCGTACGCACTCGCCGCCACCTCGGACGCGGGCAGCGCCGACGCCAGCAGTTCCGCCAGGTGGACCGCCTCGTGGCCGCCGCTGTCGAGCTCGTGGATCTGCGTACGGCAGCTGAAGCCGTCCGCGAGGACCACCAGCTATCTAGCGAGGGGACCCGCGCCTTTAGGCGTGGGGGGGGGATCGCTTCTCTGGGCTGCTCTGACCTCAACTGTGCGCACGGATCTGCACTGTTGACCCTCGCCGACTAGATGCCCGCCACGTGTATAGTGATCGTTGTGACTGTGACGCGGAAGGTTCGCCGGTATTCCGGTGGCGTGTACGACTTGGGGCTGCATGTGGTGTGGTGCCCCAAGTACCGCCGCCGGGTTCTCGGTGGCCGGGTCGCGGTCCGGCTGCGCGAGCTGATCGAGGCCAAGGCGGCAGAGAAGGGCTGGGAGATCATCGCCCTTGAGGTGATGCCCGACCACGTGCACCTGTTCGTCAAGCACGGGCCCAAGGCGTCCGCGTCCTACGTCGCGAACCAGTTCAAGGGCTTCACCTCGCGCGTGCTCCGTCAGGAGTTCCCGCACCTGAAGTCGCAGATGCCCACCCTGTGGTCGTCGTCGTTCTTCGTCGCCTCAGTCGGCGCGGTCAGCGCGGACACGGTGGAGAAGTACATCAACACCCAGTGGGAACGCCCCTGGACGAAGAAGCAGAAGGAGGACGCCGAGCGTGCACCGCGCGTATAAGTTCCTCCTGCGCCCCACCGTCCGTCAGACGCAAGCCCTGTCCGAGATGCTGCGGGATCACTGCTCTCTCTACAACGGGGCCTTACGGGAACGCCGCGACGCCTACCGGCACAGCTCGAAGACGAGCATCAAGTACGGCGACCAGTCCGCACAGCTCAAGGAGATCCGGGCGTTCGATCCGGAGCGTCAGGGCCGCTGGTCGTTCTCCTCGCAGCAGGCCACCCTACGCCGCCTGGACAAGGCGATGCAGGCCTTCTTCCGGCGAGTCAAGGCCGGGGAGAAGCCCGGCTATCCGTGTTTTCGTGGGGTGAACTGGTTCGACACGGTGGACTTCCCCAAGGACGGGGACGGCTGCCGCTGGGACTCCGCCCCGCATGACCCGGTCACCCGCGTCCGGCTGCAAGGCGTCGGACACATCCGCGTGCATCAGCACCGCCCGGTGCGCGGCCGGGTCAAGACCGTCAGCATCAAGCGCGAGGGACGGCAGTGGTACGTCATCCTCGCCTGCGACGAAGTACCCGCCGAACCGCTCCCCGCGACCGACACCGCGACCGGCACCGTGACCGGCAGCGACATGGGCGTAGCCCACTTTCTCACCACCTCCGAGGGCGAGCACCAGCCCAACCCGAGGCACGGACGGCGCAATGCCGAAGCCCTCGCCGACGCTCAGCGAGCACTCAAGGCGTTCCCGCGCCGCAAGCGGGAGAACCGCACCGAAAAGCACCGCCGGGCGGTCGAGAAGGTTGCCGCTCTGCACCGCAAGGTGCGACGTCAGCGCACCGACCACGCACACAAGACCGCGCTGGCGATGGTCCGCGACTACGACGTGATAGCGCACGAGCGCCTGAGCATCGCGAACATGGTCCGCGCGCCCAAACCCAAACCCGACACCGAGAATCCCGGCGCGTTCCTCCCGAACGGAGCTGCCGCGAAGGCCGGGCTGAACAGGAGCATCCACGACGCGGGTTGGGGGGTGTTCCTGGGCATCCTCGCGCACAAGGCTGAAAGCGCCGGTCGTGTATTGATCCCGGTGGACCCCCGCAACACCTCCCGCACGTGCCCCGCCTGCGGGCACGTGTCCGGCGAGAACCGCCCCACACAAGAGAAGTTCGAGTGCACCCAGTGCGGCCACACCGCCAACGCCGATCAGGTCGGCGCACTCAACATCGCTATCAGGGCCGGGCTGGTCCTTCCCGACGTGGCCTAGCCACCGACAGGAGAAGCCCCCCGGATTTATCCGGGGGGAGGAGTCACGAACCCCTCCTCGGTGTTGGTCGGTGCAGGCACCGCCCGGGTACCCGCAACCGCACCCGCGACTACTCCGGCGTCGCCTCCGCCGCGAAGTCGGGCATCAGCGCGCACATCGCCTCGCGCTGGGTGGGACCCATGAACCGCGCCAGCGCCTCCTTGACCGTCTCGGCGAGAACCCCGGAGGCGTCCTTGAACAGACCTCGAGCCTTCTCGGTGAGGGCGACCTCGACGCCCCGCTTGTCGCCGCACACCGACTTGCGGGTGACCAGGCCGGCGTGCTGGAGGCAGGCGATCTGGTAGGTGAGGCGGGTCTTGGGGCGGCCCAGGAGCTCGGCGATCCGCGTCATGCGCAGAGCCTGGCCGGGGTCCGCGGCGAGCAGGCACAGGACGAGGAACTCGTCGTGCGAGACGTCCAGCCGTTCCTTGACGACGCTGCGCAGCTCCTGCTCGACGGCTCCGGTCGCGGCCAGCATCAGCATCCAGGCGTGCAGCTCGCCGGGCAGGAGTCCGCCGGAGGCGGAGGGGCAGTCGGAGAAGTCGGCCATGATTTCGAGTGTAGCTGTTGTTCAAAATTGGAGTATCGGCTAGCGTGAGGTCATCCAAATTTGGATTACACCCCCGGATGTGTCCGGATCTGCCCCGATGCTCAGGAGTGAAAGATCATGACCGTTGCCGTCGAAACCGGAACCTGGCAGCTCGACCCCGCCACCACCGTCGCTCTCCGGCACAAGACGTTCTGGGGCCTGGTCACCGTGAAGGGCGCCTTCGCCGCCGTCACCGGCAACGGCGAGGTCCGGCCCGACGGCTCCGCCGTCGGCACGATCACCCTGGACGTCGCCTCCCTGGACACCCGCAACGCCAAGCGCGACGAGCACCTGCGCTCCGCCGACTTCTTCGACGCCGCCAACCACCCCGAGATCACCTTCTCGGTCCGCAGCGCCGAGCTCCGTGACGGCGACAGCGTGCACGTCGTCGGTCAGCTCACCGTCCGCGGCATCAGCCGCCCCAAGTCCTTCACCGCCCGCCTCGTCGGCGCGGACGCCGACGCGCTCACTCTGGACGCCGAGTTCACCGTGGACCGCGACCAGTTCGGCATGGGCTGGAACCAGGCCGGCATGATCCGCGGCCTGACCACGGTCGCCGCCACGCTCCGCTTCACCCGCACCACGGCAGCCTGACGTCGGCGCTGGGTTCATGCCCTGGCCCGTGGTGAGCGTGAAGTGGGGCGTCAGGGCGGCGGCGCCGGTGTTGGTGACCTTAATGGTCAGACGGGTCACGGCAGTTGGCGTCGCCCGGCGCACCGACGCCACCCGCATGTCCAGGGGAGGCGTCCCGGTCGCCACCGCGAGCCACGCCTGAGGGCAGTACCAGCGGGCGGGGCTGCCAGGCGCCGACGAACTCCGCCGCCGACGCCATCCACAACGGCGTCAGCATCAGGTATTGACGCGCCCTCCCGGCTGAAGCCGGGACATTCTGGCCCGTACCACACAACGCAGTACGACCACGGCTTCCTGCTTCATCGACCAGCGCTGCCATTTCGGTCGGTCCTACCGAGTCCCCACAGGCTTTCGAGCCCAAGGGCGACGGGTCGCCAGAACGAACGCGCACCACGACAGGACAGTGGCCGCGCGCCCAGCTCCCCGCGCCGCACACGCGGCTCCCAGACACGCCGCCCGAGCCAGTCCGGCCGCCCCGAGCCGCCCGCCCAGCCCGATCCGCGGCCACCGCACCACCACCGGCACCAGCAGGGCCAGCGCCACGATCGCCGGATGGCCGAGGCGGCCGTACGAGGGCAGGAATCCGAAGCCGAGGCACACCATGGTCGCCGGGGCGGATAGCCGTACGTCACCTTCTCGGCCGTGAACGGCCGAGCTTGTGTGCTCGACGGCTGCCGCCGGCCGCGGCATCGAGGTCGCATCCGCCCTTTTGGGCGCGGGACCTGTGGCCTTCCGCGTCGGCGACACCGATGAAAAGGCTGATGTCCTCGAGGAGGGTCAGGACGCGGCGCCACTGGGGTGAGCGAGGCGCCCAGGGAGGTGAAGAGTCCGGTGTGAGGCAGGTGTGAGATCCCCGGGGGCTGGTGGGGAGGTCCCGGGCGGCGGTCGGTCAGTAGACGTCTCGGACGTACCGCTTCGCCGCCGCCAGCTGCTTCACGTACGCCGACGCCTCGGCCTCCTCCAGTCCGCCGTGCGCGACGGCGATGTCCCGCAGCGCCTGGTCCACGTCCTTGGCCATGCGCGAGGCATCGCCGCAGACGTAGAAGTGGGCACCGTCCTGGAGCCAGCGCCACAGCTCCGGGCCGTGTTCGCGCATCCGGTCCTGGACGTACACCTTGTTGCGCTGGTCACGGGAGAACGCGGTGTCGAGCCGGGCGAGGGCGCCCTCATCGAGCAGCGCGGTCAGCTCGTCCTCGTAGTAGAAGTCGCTGGCCCGGTGCTGTTCCCCGAAGAACAGCCAGTTGGGCGCCTTGTGCCCGAGCGCGTGCCGTTCCTGCAGGAAGCCGACGAAGGGCGCGACACCCGTGCCGGGGCCGACCATGACCATCGGCGTGGCGGCGTCCGCGGGCGGCCGGAAGTGCGGGGAGCGCTGCACGAAGACCGGCACCTCGGTGTCCGGCTCGGCGTCGGCGAGGAAGGGCGAGCAGACCCCGCCGCGCGGCCGGCCGTGCAGGTTCTCGTACCGCACGACGGAGACCGTCAGCGAGACGCTGTGCGGGTCGACGAGGGGGCTGGACGATATGGAGTACAGGCGCGGCTGGAGCTTCCTGAGTACCCCGGCCCACTCCTCGGCGCCCGCCCGCACGGGGTGTTCGGCGATGACGTCCACCGCCTGCCGTCCCCAACTCCACTGCGCCAGACCGTCCTTGTTGTCGGGACGCAGCAGTCGACGCAACTCCCGGTCGTCGCGGACGCGTTCGGCGACGAAGCGGAGCAGGCCAGAGGTGATCTTCGTGATGTCGAGGTGCCGGTGCAGGGCCTGCGCGAAGGAGACCTCGCCAACCCCGTCCAGCTGCACGGCAGTTGAGCCGTCGACGCCCGTCACCGCGAGCCACTCCTCCACCAGCGCGGGCGAGTTGACCGGGCGCACGCCGAGCGCGTCGCCCGCCTCGTACGTCAGCGAGGTCCCACTCGTGTCGAAGGTGAAGCGCCGCACCTCCTTGCCCGCGCCGGGCCGGCTGAGCAGCCGGTTGCCGACAAGGCGGGCGGCGGTGGGAGCAGGCTTGGGACCGGCTTTCGGGGCCTGCGGCTTCTCGACCGCGGGCACGTCCGTGCCGCTGCCGCCCAGCGCCGTGAGGACCTGGTCGAGCCACACACCGGCCGACGGCTCGTAGTCCGGCTCGCAATCCGTACGGGGCGCCAGGCGCACCGCGCCCAGCTCGTCGAGGCGGGCGTCGAGCCGCCTCCCGTGCCCGCAGAAGTCGTCGTACGACGAGTCGCCGAAGGCGAGCACGGCGTACCGCACTCCGTCCAGCCGTGGAGCTCCCTCGTCGGCCAGGGTGTCCCAGAAGCCCGACCCGTTGTCGGGCGCGTCACCGTCGCCGAACGTGCTGGTGATGAAGAGCAGATCGGCCGTGCGGGCGAGCGCGCCGACATCGGTCTCGTCCATGCCCACCAGGGTGGTGCGGTGCCCGGCCGCGCCCAGCCGCTCGGCGGTGGCGGTGGCGAACTCCTCGGCATTGCCCGTCTGCGAGGCCCACAGCACGACGACCTCACGGCCGTCCTGCACACGCGGCTGCGCCGACGTGCGCGAGTACATGCCGGCCAGGACGCCGTTCACCCACAGCGCGTGCTCGGGGCTGAAGGGTGCGTCCGCGGGGAGCACGGGGACACCCGGCGCGCCGGAGCCGAGGCCGGCGAGAAACCCCGTGAGGTAGAGACGCTCCTGGGCGGACAGGACGGGTGGCGGCGCGGGTTCGAGCCCGAACGGATCGGCCGTGCCGGGGGTGACGGCCGTCGGCGTCAGCGCCTCGACGGGCCTGTCCGGCACGGGAGCCGCCGTGGGCTCGTGGACCTTCGCCAGCGAGACGGCGCACACCTTGAACTCGGGCTGGAAGGAGATCGGATCCACCGCGTCGCTCGTCACCGCGTTGACGCTCAGATACTCCCCGAAAAGGTCGTTCCAGTGGAACGGGGCGAAACAGCCCCCGGGCCGCACCCGATCGGTCACCACCGCCGGCAGCACCGCCCGCCCCCGCCGTGAGGCGACCTCCACCCGGTCCCCGTCAGCGATCCCCAGCGCCCCCGCGTCCTCGGGATGCACCTCCACGAAGGGTCCCGGATTCAGCTTGTTGAGCTTGGCGACCTTCCCCGTCTTCGTCAGCGTGTGCCACTGGTGCTGCACCCGCCCGGTGTTCAGTACGAAGGGGTAGTCGTCGTCCGGCATCTCGGCGGCCGGCATGTGCGGCCGCGCATGGAAGGCGGCTCGCCCGCTCGCCGTCGGGAACCGCAGCCCGCCGTCCGCCTCCACGTACCGGATCGGATTGCGCGCCGGCCCGTCCACCTCGGCGGCCGGCCACTGCACGGGCGTGGCCCGCAGCCGCTCGTACGTCACCCCGCGCAGATCCCAGCCGGTCACCGGGTTCCAGGCCTGCCGTATCTCCTCGAAGACGTCCTCGGCACTGTCGTACGAGAACCCCTTCTCGTACCCCATCGCACACGCGACGGCCGCGATGATCCGCCAGTCCGCCATCGCCTCCCCGGGCGGGTCGGCCACCGGCTGGGTCAGCGTGAGGTTGCGCTCACTGTTGACGAAGACGCCCTCGCCCTCGGTCCACATGGCGCCGGGCAGCACGACATCGGCGTACGCATTGGTCTCGGTCTCGCCGAAGACGTCCTGCGTGACGACGAACTCGGCGGCCTCCAGCCCCTCGATGACGGTACGGCGATTGGCGACCGAGGCGACGGGGTTGGTGCAGATGATCCAGCAGGCCTTGATCTCCCCGTCGGCCATCTTCTGGAACATCTCCACGGTGCCCTTGCCGACCCCGTCGGCGCGCAGGGTGCCCGGCGGCAGCTCCCACAGCTCCTCGACGAAGTCCCGCTCGGCCTCGACGAGGACGGACCGCTGCCCCGGCAGCCCCGGTCCCATGTACCCCATCTCACGCCCGCCCATGGCGTTCGGCTGCCCGGTCAGCGAGAAGGGACCGGAGCCCGGGCGGCAGATGGCACCGGTGGCCAGATGCAGGTTGACCAGGGCGTTCGTGTTCCAGGTGCCGTGCGTGGACTGGTTGAGCCCCATAGTCCAGCAGCTCATCCACTCGCCGGCCTCACCGATCAGCCGGGCGGCCGTGCGCAGGTCGTCCTCGGCGATCCCCGTGATCTCCGCGACGGCGGCCGGCGCGTAGTCGGCGAGGAACTCGGGCATCGCCTCCCAGCCCTCGGTATGTGCGGCGATGAAGGCCGGGTCGGTGTGGCCGTTCTCGACGAGAAGGTGGAGGAGACCGTTGAGCAGGGCGAGGTCGGTACCCGGTTTGACCTGAAGGAACAGGTCGGCCTTGGCGGCGGTGGCGGTGCGCCGCGGATCGACCACGATGAGTTTCGCGCCCGCCTTGACCCGCTCCATCATCCGCAGGAAGAGGATGGGATGGCAGTCGGCCATGTTCGAACCGATGACCAGGAAGACGTCCGCCTTCTCGAAGTCCTCGTACGACCCGGGCGGCCCGTCGGCGCCGAGGGACAGCTTGTAGCCCATGCCCGCGCTGGCCATGCAGAGCCGCGAGTTCGACTCGATCTGGTTGGTGCGGATGAATCCCTTGGCCAGCTTGTTCGAGAGGTACTGGGCCTCCAGGCTCATCTGCCCGGAGACGTAGAAGGCGACCGCGTCCGGCCCGTGCTCGTCGATGATCGTGCGGAGGCGGCGGGCCGTCTCGGCGATGGCGTCGGCCATGGGGGAGGGGACCGGTTCCTCGCCCCGGTCGTCCCTGACCAGCGCGGTCGTCAGCCGCCCGGGCGCGGCGAGCATCTCGGCCGTCGTGGCGCCCTTGGTGCACAGCCGGCCCGCGTTCGCCGGGTGCGCCTTGTCGCCGGAGGCCTTCAGGACCGTACGCCGCCCGTCGGGCCCCATCCCGACGTCCAGCAGGATTCCGCAGCCGACCCCGCAGTATGTGCAGACCGTCCGGACCTGGGTCGTGGAGGTGGTCTCGGTCACACGCTGCCCTTCTCCGGCGGTCGGGGTGGTGCATGAAGCGTACGAATTGCCCGTTACGTCGATGTCACATCCCTTGATCATGAGGAGTTACGTCGGCCACACAGCCGCCGATGGCCCGATGTGAGGGGCATGTGAGGGGTGCGGGACGGCGCGATGCGGTCGCGGATCGTGTCGCTGTTGGGCCGAACGGGTGACTTGGCGTAAGAATTGGCTGGTGCAGGCATGGAAGGCAGATCAACACGGGGGGAGCCGGTGAACAGCCACGACGTCACCGATGAACAGTGGGAAGGGCTCGCCCAGGTCGTGCCGCTGCGCGGCCGAGACGCCTGGCCGTCCGCGGTGGACCATCGAGTGCCCCCGGAAGCGGTGACGGAGCCGCGTCGCCGGTTTGTGGTCCTGCGGGTCAACGTGTTCGCGGATGCCCGCGATGTCGCCGAGACGCTGATGGCGGGGATCCCGGTGCTGCTGGATCTGACAGGGGCGGAGACCGAGGTCGCCAAGCGCGTCCTCGACTTCAGCACGGGCGTCGTCTTCGGGCTGGCGAGCGGGATGCACCGGGTGGACCGGAATGTGTTCCTGCTGACGCCGCCGGGGACCGAGGTGAGCGGGTTGATGGAGGGGGCTGGGGTTCCGGGCTCGTGAGGGGGGCAGGGTGGGCGGTCCCTCGATCGTAGGAAGGGTGCGGGGGTGGAACGGTTCGCCTGACGGCAGGGGGCCTACGGTCCGGAGATGGCCGTGTCGTCCGAGTCCTCTGCGTCGTCTGTGTCGCGGGTGTCCTCTGTGTCATCTGTGTCAGGTGTCGCTTCCCTCTCGCCTTCCGTGCAGTCCGCGGACGAGGCGCATACCGCCCGGCCTCGCGTCACCGAGCTGCGGCTGTCCGCGTTCGCCGGGGTCCGGGGGGCCGTGCTCCCGCTCGGCGCGTTCACACTCTTCGCCGGGCCGAGCGGGTGCGGGAAGACGACCGCACTGCGGGCGTACGAGGCGCTGGCACGGCTCGGTGGGGGCGCCGGGGTCGGTGAGGTGTTCGCCGATCCGGTGGCCTGCGTGCCCGAGCGGGCCCGGCCCGACGCCCAGCGGCGGCGTGGCTTCCGTATCGGCTGCACGGCCGACGGTCCCGAGGGCCCGGTCCGGCTCGACGTCGCCGTACAGGCCGAGCCGGAACTGCGCATCGTGGGGGAGCGGTTGAGCGCGGGCGGTCTGGTCCTGCTGGAGACGGCCCTGCGCGATCCGAGTCGGCCCTATGTGCAGGCCGCCTGGCATACGGCCGGTCAGTCGCCGGTGACCCGGGCGCCGCTGCCCGACGACCGGCTCGGTACCGCGCTGCTGCCGCTGCGTGTCGCCGGCAAGACGGACGGGCAGCGGCGGGTGCTCGCCGCCGCGGAGCAGATGGTGGTGGCGTTGCGGTCGGTCTTCGCCTGCGATCCGCGGCCCGAGCGGATGCGGGCTGCTGCGCCGATCGGTTCCGGGCGGCTGCTCGGGGGCTGCGACAACCTTGCCGATGTGCTGTGGCGGACCCGCGCCGAGTGCGGGCGGCGGCATGCGCAGCTCGTGGCCGCGGTGGGGGCGGGGTGTGCGGGGGCGGTGGCGGATGTGGTCGCCGAGGTGCTGGGGGACGGGACGGTGC
>NZ_LLZG01000062.1 GCF_001509475.1 Streptomyces regalis | reverse complement strand
CGGCGCGGCCTGCACGGTGGCGCCACAGAGGTAGATCGAGACACAGCCCGGCGTGAGCGGGGTGAAGTCACGGATCTGCCGGGCACTGGTGTCGTACAGGCGAATAGTCACGGCACCTAGGGTAGTGGGCCGATGGGGATGCGTGGGGCAGTGCCCGCGCCCCTCAATGTCGGCTCAGTCACGCCTGTCGTACCACCAACGCCGTTGCCACTGCCATCAAGCCTTCGCCGCGGCCTGGGAAGCCCAGCCCGTCCGTCGTCGCTCCCGACACCGATACCGGTGCGCCGGCCGCCTCCGACAGGATCTTCTGGGCCTCGTCCCTGCGCTTGCCGATCTTCGGACGCGGGCCCACGACCTGTACGGCGATGTTGCCGATCCGAAAGCCCGCCTCGCGCACGATCCGTGCCGCCTCCGTCAGGAGTACGACCCCCGAGGCCCCGGACCACTCGGGCCGCCCGGTGCCGAAGTGCCGGCCCAGGTCGCCGAGGCCGGCCGCCGAGAACAGCGCGTTGCACGCGGCGTGCGCGACGACGTCCGCGTCGGAGTGCCCGGCGAGGCCCGGCCCTTCGCCCTCCCACTTCAGGCCCGCGCACCACAGTTCGCGGCCCTCCTCGAAGGCGTGGATGTCGGTGCCGATGCCCACCTGGGGCAGCACCGGAAGCTGCTCAGAAGCCATCGTTCAGCCTCCGGCGTGCCAGGACCGCCTCCGCCAGGACCAGGTCCAGCGGGCGCGTGACCTTGAAGGCCTCCTCGTGGCCGGGCACGACCACGACCGTCTCGCCCAGCTGCTCGACCATGCTCGCGTCGTCGGTGACGTTGTCGGTGACCGTCTCGTGGGCACGGACCAGCGTCGCGCGGTCGAAGCCCTGCGGGGTCTGCACGGCCCGCAGCCGAGCCCGTTCGGGCGTCGCGACCACCGGCTCCGGCTCCCCCGCGGCCGCCGCGGGCTCGACTTCCTTCACCGTGTCCGCGAGGGGCAGCGCCGGAACGACCGCCGGGGCGCCTTCTCGTACGGCCTCGATGACGGCGTCGACCGTGTCGACCGGGACGAGGGGCCGGGCGGCGTCGTGGACCAGCACGATGTCGTACGCGGCCGGCAGCGCGTCCAGCCCCAGCTTCACGGACTCCTGTCGGCTCTCGCCGCCGGGGACTACGAGGAAGTCGGTGCGCTCGGGCAGCGCGTGCGCGTCGAGCAGCGACTTCACCTCGCCGGCGCCGTCGGGCGGGGCCACGACCACGACCAGGGAGACGGCGCGGGACGCGGCCAGCGCACGGACCGCGTGGATCAGCATGGGCGTGCCGTTCAGCGCGCGGAGCGCTTTGGGGGCGCCCGGACCCAGGCGTACGCCCCGGCCGGCGGCGGGGATCACGGCGGCAGTACGGATTTCCGCGGGCGAAGGGCGCGAATCGTCAGACATCGGTTCCTGTCAGGTTTGTGTGCTCGGCCTACGTGGGTATGGCCTCAGCGTGCCGGGCGCGACGCCTTGACCGGACCCTTCCGTGACACCGGTCGAGCCAGCAGCCCGGGCCCGGCACGCCAAGTATCGGGGGATCTCCCTTCGAGGGTGAACCCGCGTACGGCGTCCGGAAGACATACGGCGTCCGAGCACGAACATGCCGCAGCGCCCGGCGACGAGAAATACGTCATCGGGCACCGCGGCACTTTTTTAAAACAACACAGCAGTGTGCTGAACTGAGGCGGATGACCGCGTCAGGACGCGAGGACCTCGTCGAGCAGGGCCTCGGCCTTGTCCTCGTTGGTGTTCTCCGCAAGAGCGAGTTCGCTCACCAGGATCTGGCGGGCCTTGGCGAGCATGCGCTTCTCACCGGCGGAGAGTCCACGCTCCCGCTCACGACGCCACAGGTCACGCACGACTTCCGCGACCTTGATGACATCGCCGGAGGCGAGCTTCTCCAGATTTGCCTTGTAACGACGCGACCAGTTCGTGGGCTCCTCGGCGTACGGCGCGCGCAGCACCTCGAAGACCCGGTCCAGCCCGTCCTGACCGACCACATCACGCACGCCGACGAACTCCGCATTGTCCGCTGGCACACGTACCGTCAGGTCACCCTGGGCGACCTTCAGCACCAAGTAGGTCTTGTCCACGCCTTTGATCTGGCGAGTTTCGATGGCCTCGATCAGCGCGGCCCCGTGATGGGGATAGACCACGGTGTCGCCAACCTTGAACGTCATGTGACAGGTACCCCTTCCGTGGCTATCCAGGGTAACACGGAAACTGCGGGTTCTGAATGGCGTTTTCGCAGGTCAGGGCATATCTCGGGGCTTGACAACTCCAACAGGAACGTGCTTCGCGGGCCGACCGGAAGAAGGTATTCGCAGGTCGGAGCGGCTCTGCGGGCGAGGCGAAACACGCACGTCACCCACATCCGGAGGCACGTCCGAGTGGCCGAACGTCCACATATGTCCGGTTCCAAGTGTGCGACTTACGCTACTCCGTTCGATGTCCGGAGTCGGGTACCGGCCGAATCCGGAATTGATCACAGCCAGGTCGGCAGCACAGCCGGTGATCAATTTCGGGAGGGTCGCGCATTCCTTCACGGAAATTTTGCGCGGGGGCTCGGAAGGGGGCTTGGAAGGTGGCTTGGAGGGGGCTTATGTGAATGGCGGACGAGCGCGCGGGCAATGTGACTCCGGGGTCACTTGTGGGTGAAGTGACGGGTGGTGGAAGAGGTACTTCGACAGCACATCGCCGCTCAGGGGAGGGTCGGGTGCGGTCGCGCGGGAACGGCTCGGTAACCTAAGGCCGCTGACACACACTTAGGGCGGCTTTACGCGCCCGCCCCCGTTCGAGTCAAGGAGTTGCCGCCGCCGTGAGCAGCAGCCTTCGACGCGGCGCCCTCGCCGCGGCCGCCATCGCGTTCTCGATCACGTCGCTCGGTGCGTGCGCCGCCGGCAACAACAGCCAGACGCTGGAGATCAAGCCGGACAACGCGGCCACCACGGTCGGCGACATCAAGATCCAGAACGCCATCGTCATCACCCAGCCTGACCTGGAGTCGACCGGCCCTGCCGCGATCTCCGCGACCCTGTTCAATTCCGGCCGCACCGCCCAGACGCTGGACGCGATCAAGGTGGACGGCACCGACAAGACCGCCCAGCTCAAGCCCGCCAAGGGGGGCAGCCTGACCATCCCGGCCGGCGGCTCGCTGATCCTCGGCGGCAAGGACAACGCCTCCGCCGTGCTGCCCGGCAGCCGCGAGGCCATCCAGGACGGCAACGCCCAGAAGATCACCTTCACCTTCAGCAAGACGGGTGACGTCAGCCTGCGGGCGTTCGTCGTCCCGGCCGAGCACTACTTCGAGAGCTGGGGCCCGACCGAGGTCCCGGCAGTGCCGGGCAGGACGTCCTCCCCGACCGCCTCGCCGACCGGATCCCCTGAGGCGGGCACGCCGGCCGCCCCGGCCGACGGGGCCTCCGCGAGCGCGACGTCCACGGACGGCACCGAGGCCGGTACCGGCGCCGGCGCCGGTGCGGCGACCCCGTCCGACAGCGCCTCTCAGACGACGGCCGGTCACTGAGCGACGCCGCAAACAGCTAGGGCGGGAACCTTGGTTATCGGTTCCCGCCCTTGGCGTTTCCGAGCTTTACGGCTCGAACTTTTGGCGCACCCTCAAGGGGCTTCCTGCTTCACCGCACTGCGCCCGAATCTCTCCGGGTCTTACCAACGCTCCACAGGCGTTTAGCCTCTCCGTCCACCCGACGGCGAGGGTCACTTAACGTAGCAGATCGGCGACTTAGGGCTCGAACTTGTAGCCCAGGCCACGCACCGTCACCAGGTACCGCGGCGCGCCCGGGTCCGGTTCGATCTTGGCGCGCAGGCGCTTGACGTGGACGTCGAGGGTCTTGGTGTCACCGACGTAGTCGGCGCCCCAGACGCGGTCGATGAGCTGCATGCGGGTGAGGACGCGGCCGGCGTTGCGCAGGAGCATCTCCAGCAGGTCGAACTCCTTGAGGGGGAGGTCGACCTTGGAGCCGGAGACCGTGACCACGTGACGGTCCACGTCCATGCGGACCGGGCCCGCCTCCAGCGCGGCAGGGGTCACCTCCTCCGGCTCGCCGCGGCGGCGCAGGACGGCCCGGATACGGGCGACCAGCTCGCGTGAGGAGAACGGCTTGGTGACGTAGTCATCGGCTCCTATTTCCAGGCCGACCACCTTGTCGATCTCGCTGTCCTTGGCGGTGACCATGATCACCGGGACGTTGGAGCGGCCGCGCAGTTGACGGCAGACCTCGGTGCCCGGCAGGCCGGGCAGCATCAGGTCGAGGAGGACGAGGTCGGCGCCGTTGCGCTCGAACTCGTCGAGTCCGTCGGGCCCGGTGGTCGCGACCGCGACCTCGAAGCCCTCCTTGCGGAGCATGTACGACAGGGCGTCGGAGAAGGACTCCTCGTCCTCGACGACGAGCACACGGGTCACGGAAGGACCTCCGGGGCGGAAAGCGTTTCGTACGCGGTTGAGTCAGGCGGTGAGTCGGGGGTTCTGCGGGGATTCGAGTCGGCGGACTGTCCGGCCTCGTCATCGAGGTCGGGGTGCTGCTGTGCACGGTCGCGGGCCGCACCGGCCTCCGGCAGCCGCAGGGTGAAGGTGGAGCCCTGTCCCTCGGAGCTCCACACCGTGACCTCCCCGCCGTGCGAGGCGGCCACGTGCTTGACGATCGCGAGACCGAGGCCGGTGCCACCTGTGGCACGGGAACGGGCCGGGTCGACGCGGTAGAAGCGCTCGAAGATGCGCTCCTTGTCCTTGTCCGAGATGCCGATGCCCTGGTCGGTCACGGCGATCTCGATGAGGTCCCCGCCCGGCGCGCTGACCCGGCGGGCGGCGATGCCGACGCGGGTGCGGGCGGGCGAGTAGTTGACGGCGTTCTCGACGAGGTTGCCGAGCGCGGCGGCGAGCTGGCCGCGGTTGCCCCAGATGCTGACGTCGGCGGTACCACCGGCGGCCATGGTGATCTGTTTCGTTCCGGCGGCGTGCCGGCAGCGGTCCATGGCCTCGGCGACGAGTTCGTCGACGCGGACGGGCTCGGCGTCCTCCAGCGGGTCGTCGTTCTGCACCCGGGAGAGGTCGATGAGCTCCTGCACCAGGCTGGTGAGCCGGGTCGCCTCGATCTGCATCCGTCCGGCGAAGCGCTCCACGGCCTCCGGGTCGTCGGAGGCGTCCATGACGGCCTCGGAGAGGAGGGAGAGGGCGCCGACCGGCGTTTTCAGTTCGTGGCTCACATTGGCGACGAAGTCGCGCCGCACCGCCTCTATGCGCCGGGCCTCGGTGAGGTCCTCGACGAGGAGGAGGACGAGGCGGGAGCCCAGGGGTGCGACGCGTGCGGACACGGCGAGGGCGTCGCCGCGCCCGGTGCCGCGCCGGGGCAGGTCCAGCTCGACCTGCCGTATCTCACCGTCACGTCTCGTGTCCCGGGCCATCTGGAGCATGGGCTCGACAGAGAGCTTGCCACCGCGCACCAGACCGAGGGCGTACGCCGCCGAGCTGGCCTTGACGACGGCGTCCCCCTCGTCGAGGACGACGGCGGAGGAGCGCAGTACCGACAGGACCGTGTCCACTCCGGGCGGCAGGACCGGGTCGGCGTGCAGGGAAGTTCGAGTGGGTCGCTTCAGGTCGCGTTCGCTCCAGCGGAACGCCAGCATGGCGATGACGCCGGTGAGCACCCCGGCGATCGCTGCCGCTGCGGCGACCGCCGCGTTCACGTCCATGCGTCCAGGTTAGGCATGCGGTGGGCAGTGGCCACAGCCGTCGGAGTGCGAGCTCGAACACTCGTCGCCCAGAGTTCACCTTGGAGCCAGTACTGGTTCATTTGGGGTGGCGGAAACGGACGCGTAGCGGCCGGATCGTAGGAGCGTGGGGTTCGCACAGGCGATTTCGGATGGTGATCGCATGGCTGATCACATGGTGATCGCATCATCATGCATGTGATGGATGGTGATCGCACTGGCGGTTTCACGACAGTCCGACTGTCGTTTTCACGGCAGTCTTATGGTCGGAGGTCACGACAGTAAGACTGCCGGTTCGGACAACAAGGCCGCCGGCTCGAACGACAAGGCTGCCGGTTCGACGACAGTCTCCTGGCCCGGAACCCCGAGGCAGACGTAAGAGAGGGACCCTGATGCGGGACGCGTACCACGAGGAACTGGACTCGATCGGCGACAGCCTGGTGGAGATGGCCCGGATGGCCGGGTCGGCGATCGGGCGCGCCACGGCGGCGATCCTCGACTCCGACCTGAAGCTGGCCGAGAGTGTGATCGAGGCCGACCAGAAGGTCGACGACCTCCAGCACGACCTGGAGGCCCGGGCCATAGCGCTGCTGGCGCGCCAGCAGCCGGTGGCGACCGACCTGCGGATAGTCGTCACCTCGCTCCGTATGTCGGCGGACCTGGAGCGCTCGGGCGACCTCGCCCAGCACGTGGCGAAGCTCACGCGCCTGCGCTACCCCGCGCGCGCGATCCCGCAGGACCTGCACGCCACCATCCTGGAGATGGGCCAGCTCGCGCAGCGCCTGATGGCGAAGGCGGCCGAGGTGATCATCACCAAGGACGTCGACCTCGCCCTCCAGCTGGAGCAGGACGACGACGCGATGGACCTGCTCCACCGCACGCTCTTCCAGCACCTGATGGACGAGCGCTGGAAGCACGGCATCGAGACGGCGGTCGACGTGACGCTGCTCGGCCGCTACTACGAGCGCTACGCCGACCATGCGGTCGCGGTTGCGAAGCGCGTGGTGTACCTGGTGACGGGTGAGCACGCGGATGAGCTGCAGGCCGACATCCAGCCGGAGATCCAGCCGGTTTCGGGAGTGGAAGGGGCGTAAGCCGCAGGCCGTAAGCGGTCTTGCGGGGGGCCGTTCGGGGCGTGCGCAAGCCTCTGTGCGCCGTTGATGCGCCCAGTGGGGCGGGCATGGAATGGGCACAGGCACCAGCCTTGAGGAGGGACCATGGCCGAATCCCCCAGCACCCCCGGCACGACGCCCGACCCCACCCAGGAACGCCCGTCCGAGCAACCCGCCGACATCAGGAGCCTCCCACTCTTCGGCGCCTGCGGCTGCGGCTCGGGGTGCGGGTGCGGGTGCCAGTCGGGGAATCCTTGCCAGTGCGGATGAGCGGGTGAGGGTGTAGGTGCGGATGTAGGTGCGGTACTGCGGCGTACGACGCCGTGGATCTCGTACGACGGTGAAGGGCCCCGGCGTAAATGCCGGGGCCCTTCGTCCATGCCCCGGGCCCTTCATCGTGCTCGTCGTCGCGGACGGGCGCAGCATGGAAGGAGAGTGAGCGCAGGCGAGCGCACTCCGAGGGCCAGAGGTCCGAGGATCACGAGGAGGTGCGAGGCATGGCTCAGTTCATGGACGTACACCACAACATGAAGGGCATCACGGCCGACCAGCTCAGGGAGGCCCACAACGCGGACCTCGCCATAGAGAAGGACGAGCGCGTGCACTTCGAGCGGGCGTGGGCCGACCCCGAGTCCGGAATCGTCTACTGCCTTTCCGAGGCCCCCTCGGCCGAAGCGGTCCAGCGCATCCACGAGCGCGCCGGCCACAAGGCCGACGAGGTCCACCCGGTTCCGCTGTCGATCTGAGTCGATCCGAGACGCGGGAAGCCACGGGGTGCATCGGGAAGAACACGGGGTGCATCGAGAAGGAGGTGCGAGGCCCATGACACGCTTCATGGACGTCCACCACGGCATGCAGGGCATCACGGCCCAACAGCTGAAGGAGGGCCACGACGCCACCGCCGCGATCGAGCAGGAAGAAGGCGTCCACTTCGAACACGCCTGGGCGGACCCGGAGTCCGGCACGGTGTACTGCCTCAGCGAGGGCCCCTCGGCCGACGCGGTCCGACGTGTCCATGAGCGCGGAGGCGGCGGGGCACCGGACGAGATCCACGCGGTGCCGCTGACCGTGTGAGTCCGGCACGACAGAGCACGACAGAGCACGACCGAGGAGGAAACGGCCCCCGGCCTGCGGGAGACGCAGCCGGGGGCCTACGCATGACTGCGGGAGCGCCGCTCTGGGGATGGTGAGCGCTGCTCTGGGAGCGACCGTCCGGGATGGGTGATTGTTCGTATGGAGTGTGGAATTTCGCTTTTGCTGCTGTCTGTAGGGGTGGGATTAGGGCACCGCGTGCGCCTCCGCTCTGCGAACGGCGAGGCGTGGGTCGCCGACCGGGACGAGCAGGGGGCAGGGCGAGCAAGAGGGCGGCCATGCACTCGGGGTCTGCGTGTCCCACCGGGGCCGGCCGAGAGGCCTGAGGCGCGGGCCGGGCTGCTCGGCGCCAAAACGGCGGGTGACGGTGCGTCGCCGGGACCCTCACGGGGCTCCGGCGACCGTTCCGCGGCCCCGCCCGGTACTCCCCCGGCAGCGGACTCGGGCGCCCGGCGGGTCGGCGCAAAAGGTGCATTGCCTCCCCTGTCCGGCGGCAGTAGAAGAGCAATGACCCCAAACGTTGCGGCCGCGGCGTCCCAGGCATCACAACGCAGCTCCGAGAGGCTGGGTGATCGAGAATGCCGCACGACCCGCACAACTCCGTGTCGAACGAGCCGGAGGACGTGACCGTATCGCTGGCTCCCGAACAGGAAGCCGTCCTGCAACCGCCGTCGGAGGGCGCGCAGGGCGAGGTGTTGCACGGCACCGGCGAGGGACTGGAGCCGGTCGAGGGCTATCGGCGGCCCGACGGGTTCCCGCCCGAGGCCTGGACCGCCCCGACCGCCGCACTGCCGGACATCGGGGAAGCGTCGTTCGGTCCGCCGCCGTCGGCTCAGGAGACGGTGCACGGCCCCGACGACCGCGTCCAGATCACCAACACCGCGGTGTACCCGTGGCGGGTGCACTGCTACCTGCTGATCACGGCCCGCGACAACACTCTCTACCAGGGCACCGGCTGGCTCATAGGACCACACACCGTGGCGACCGCCGGCCACTGCGTCTACATCAAGGGCAGCGGCGTGGCGGGCCGGGACGGCTGGGTGAAGAGCATCCAGGTGATGCCCGGCCGCAACGGCTCCGTGCTGCCGTACGGCAGTGTCACCTGCACGAGCTTCCGCTCCGTGGCCGGCTGGACCAATGACGGCGACGAGAACTTCGACTACGGCGCCATCGTCACGCCGTCCAACATCGGCTCCACCACCGGCTGGTTCGGCTTCGGGGTGTGGTCCGACTCGGACCTGCTCAAGACCACCGGCAACATCGCCGGCTATCCGGGCGACAAGCAGCCCGGGACGCTCTGGTACGCGGCCCGCGGCGTCGACTCCGTCACGGCGCGCAAGGTGTACTACGACATCGACACGGCCGGCGGCCAGAGCGGAAGCTCCGTCTACCGCATCGACAACGGCAACCGCTACGGCTTCGCCATCCACGCCTACGGTGGAGCCCGGGTGAACTCGGGTACCCGGTTCACCACACCCGTCTACAACAACTACGTGGCCTGGAAGGCGTGAGCGAAGCCCCATGAACGACAGCAGGCCGGCAAGGGCCCCGAGGGAGATCGCTGGCGTCGTCCATGACGCCTCGGGGGCACCCGTGCCCGGCGCCCACGTCCTGTTCACCGACGGGCCCGGGCCCTTGCCGGACATCGCTGCCGTGACCGACGCCGAGGGACGGTTCTCCCTCAGCGCCCCCGCACCGGGTGAGTACGCCCTCCTGTGCCGGGCGGATCCCGCGATGGGGCCGCCCGGCACGGCCGAGGCGACGGTGCGGGTGGGGGCGCCGGTCGGGGACGGGACCGAGGACAGGACCGAGGGCAGGGCTCCCGAGGAGGGGCCGGCGGCGGTACGGGTCGAGCTGACGCTCGGTTGGAGCAACGGTTCCTGACGGGTCGTTAAGGGTCGTCAAGGGTCGTTCGGACGATCCCCTCGACACCCGCTCGACACCCGCTCGAGAGGCGCTCGACAGGCGGTCCGCGGGAAACGGCCTTACGGTCGAGCGGTGGGCGCTGCACCAGGTGGGGCCTCTCACGTGCCGGCGTCCGTCGACTTCCCTCACGACCCAACAGGAGACGCCCTGCCATGGCCACAGCATCTGAAACCCCGGTACTGGACACCCTCGCCGCGATGACGGTCGACTCGGTCGAGCGGTGCGGGCTGGTCCCGGAGACCTTCATGCTCACCCGCATCGCGGCCCTCGCCGCCTCGGACGCCCCGCCGATCTCCTACGTCGCCCACATCGACCCCGCCATCCAGGCCGGGCTGACTGCCGAGCAGGTGCAGGACGTGCTTGTCGCCATCGCCCCTGTGGTGGGCACGGCCCGCGTCATGACGGCAGCCGGCAACATCGCCAAGGCGCTCGGCATCACGATCGCGGTCGCGGACGCCGAGGCCGAGCGCCGGGGGCGGGCGTAGGGACGGGTCCGGGACGGCGAGGAGCCCCCTGGCCGGGCCGGCCGGACAGGAGTTTTGATGGGGAGGTCACTTCACCGGTCCGGGGTCACTTCACATCGACGAAGTCGGTCCGGCCAGCCCTGGCCTGAGTGAGGGACGTGCCCGCGAAATCGAAGCGGTACTCGCCGTCCGCCGTCGCCTTCACGGTGGTCGTGGCCCAGCCGTTCCGGTCGGTCTTGACCGTGAGGTTCTCGCCCTTCTTCACCGGCTCCGGGGTGGCGTCGGCCTGGGACAGGTGGGTCTGGCGCTTGATGCGTGCCGGCCAAGGGGCGTCGTCCTCGCGGGTGACGTTGCCTGCGCCGTCGACGGCCACGGCGCTCACGCCCCAGGTACCGGCGAGGGCGTTGCTGCGGAGGTTGTCGTACGGGTCGGCGTCCACGACGGCCTGGCACTTGGACGTGTTCTCGGTGATTTTCACGCAGCGGTCGAAGCCGACCTGCGCCATGCGTCCGTCGGCTTCCGCCCGGTTCGGTCCGTGCCACAGCTCGAACGACACGCTCTGGACGCCGGACGGGTCGCTGACCATCGCGGAAACCAGGAACGCGGTCTTCCGGGCGGCCCCGACGAATCACCTGCATCAGACAGAGGGGGCGTCTGGGGGGGTGTGCACTATGGCCGACCCGGCCCATCACTTAACCCTGGCTTCTCCTTGGGTTGGTGGAATCATCGGCTGCCGACCAACTTCCTTACGCGCGAGGTGAATTCGAGCAGTGCGCCGAGGACGCAGGACGTCGGCGACCTTGGCCGGGTAGGCCGGGGCCGCGAAAATGCCCCCGATCCGCGCCATAAGCGCGGGTCGAGGGCATGATCACGGAACCTACTTCTTCTTGCCCTGGTTCTTGACCGCCTCAATAGCCGCCGCAGCAGCCTCCGGGTCAAGGTACTTCCCGCCCGGCGTCACCGGCTTGAAGTCGGCGTCGAGCTCGTAGTACAGGGGGATGCCCGTCGGGATGTTCAGGCCCGCGATGTCGGCGTCGGAGATGCCGTCGAGGTGCTTGACCAAGGCGCGCAGCGAATTGCCGTGCGCGGCGACGAGGACCGTGCGGCCGGACAGGAGGTCGGGGACGATGCCGTCGTACCAGTACGGGAGCATGCGGACGACGACGTCCTTCAGGCACTCCGTGCGGGGGCGCAGCTCCGGGGGGATGGAGGAGTAGCGCGGGTCGTCCGACTGGGAGAACTCCGTGCCGTCCTCGAGGGGCGGGGGCGGGGTGTCGTAGGAGCGGCGCCACAGCATGAACTGCTCCTCGCCGAACTCGGCGAGGGTCTGGGCCTTGTCCTTGCCCTGCAGGGCGCCGTAGTGGCGCTCGTTCAGGCGCCACGAACGGTGGACGGGGATCCAGTGGCGGTCCGCCGACTCGAGCGCCAGCTGCGCCGTGCGGATGGCGCGCTTCTGGAGGGACGTGTGGACCACGTCGGGGAGGAGATCGGCGTCCTTCAGGAGCTCGCCACCGCGGACTGCCTCCTTCTCGCCCTTCTCGTTGAGGTTGACGTCCACCCAGCCGGTGAACAGGTTCTTCGCGTTCCACTCGCTCTCGCCGTGGCGGAGGAGGATCAGCTTGTACGGTGCGTCGGCCATGCCTCAGAGCGTAATCCACGCTTTCGCCCCCTCGCGTGGGTGCCCGAAGGCCGGACAGTTGACGGCTTCTGTTAATTGAGTGGCCTGCGTGGAGTGGATCTCCGTAAGTTGTGAGCGCTGCAGTAGCCACTTACATCCGTGGGGGATCCCGATGTCACTCGCCAGCCTGAGACGCGCCACCCGTGAAAGCGTCTCCGGGCTCCCCCGCGAGTTCTGGTGGCTGTGGATCAGCACGCTCGTCAACCGGCTCGGGGCCTTCGTCGCCACCTTCATGGCTCTGTACCTCACCCTCGACCGCGGGTACTCCGCCACCTACGCCGGTCTCGTCGCCGCGCTCCACGGGCTCGGCGGGGTGATCTCCTCCCTCGGCGCCGGTGTCATGACCGACCGGCTCGGGCGGCGGCCCACGCTCCTCGTCGCGCAGGTCTCCACCGCCCTCTCCGTCGCACTGCTCGGCTTCATGCGCGATCCCGTCGCGATCGCCGCCGTCGCGTTCCTCGTCGGCATGGCCTCCAACGCCTCCCGCCCGGCCGTGCAGGCGATGATGGCCGACATCGTGCGGCCCGAGGACCGGGTCCGCGCCTTCTCCCTCAACTACTGGGCCATCAACCTCGGCTTCGCCGTCTCCTCCATGGCCGCCGGTTTCATCGCCGAGGTCAGCTACCTCGCGGGATTCCTGATCGAGGGCGGGATGACCCTCATCTGCGCGGTCGTCGTCTTCCTCAAGCTGCCGGAGTCCAAGCCGGCCGCCACGGCCAAGGCCGCCGAGGCGGAGGCCGGGATCGGGCTCGGCACCGTCCTGCGCGACCGGCGCTTCATGAGCGTCGTCGGGCTGTCCTTCCTCGTCTCCGTGATCTTCCAGCAGGGGTCGGTCGGCCTGCCCGTCGCCATGGGCGAGGCCGGGTTCACGCCCGCGGACTACGGTCTCGTGGTCGCCGTCAACGGTGTTCTCATCGTCGCCCTGCAGATCCCGGTCACCCGGTTCATCGAGCACCGCGATCCCGGGCGGCTGCTCGTCATCTCGTCCGTCCTCGCCGGGTACGGCTTCGGCCTCACCGCCTTCGCCGGGTCGGTCGGCGTCTTCGCACTCACCGTGTGCGTGTGGACCCTCGCCGAGATCGTCAACGCACCCACCCAGACCAGCATCGTCGTACGCCTCTCCCCCGTCCACGGGCGCGGCCGCTACCAGGGCATGTACACCATGTCCTGGTCCGTGGCCGCCCTCGTCGCCCCCCTGATGTCCGGCTTCGTCATCGACCGCTTCGGCGCGGAGTGGCTGTGGGGGCTGTGTGCCGTCGTCGGCACGGCGGCGGGGGTCGGGTACGGCCTGCTCATGCGCCGGCTGCCGCGGGAGGAACCGGCCGCCACCGCGCTGCCCAGCGACGCGGAGCCCGAGGTCAGCGCGGCCTGACAACCGGGGCGTGGAGCGTGCTCAGGGGTGCATCCGCGCGCCCTTGACCACTTTGTCCACCGCGTTCCGCGGCCCGTACACCGCCAGCCCCACCAGGTCCAGCTCCGCCGTCGGCACCGCGCGTACCGCCGCGCGGTTGTCGCGGTCGTTGCCGGTGGCGAACAGGTCGGAGGTGAAGACCGCGCGCGGCAGTGCACGGGACAGCACGCGCGCGTGGGCCGCCGTCAGGGTCTCCTTCGTGCCCTCGAAGACGAGCACGGGCTGGCGGAACATGGGCAGGTACGAGACACCGGCCCCGTCCTCGTACGGCTCCCCGATCACCTCGGGGAGTTGCGTGCCCAGGCCGCTGACCAGGAAGGCTGTGACGTTCAGGCGCTGCCACGGCTCCAGGTCCTCGCGCAGCAGCACGGCGATCTTCGTGTCGAAACGGATGGGTTCGGCGCCCACGTCAGTGCTCATACGACGAGACTGCCGACCGCCGTACGACCTCGTCTTGTACGTTCTTTGCATGGCCGCCGCACGGACCCGCCAGGAAGTCTCCGCGTGGCGCCCCTCCGTCCCGGGCGTCACCGAGGTCTTCCACGCCCACTTCACCGAGTACGCGTACCCGATGCACGTCCACGAGGCCTGGACGCTGCTCATCGTCGACGACGGCGCCGTGCGCTACGACCTCGACCGGCACGAGCACGGCACCCCGCACGACACGGTGTCCCTCCTCCCGCCGCACGTCCCCCACAACGGCTCCCCCGCCACCCCGCACGGCTTTCGCAAGCGGGTGTTGTACCTGGACAGCAGTCGGCTGGGCGAGGACCTGATCGGCCGGGCCGTGGACTCCCCCGACCTCCGGGATCCCGTACTGCGGCTGCGGGTGGGCCAGTTGCATACCGCCCTCGCGCACCCCGGCGACGAACTGGAGGCGGACAGCAGGCTGACCCTCATCGGCGACCGGTTGCGCGCCCACCTGCGGCCCGAAACCGCCACGGACGACGTCCCGCGGCGCGACCCCGCCCTCGCCCGCCGGCTGCGCGAGCTTCTCGACGAGCGCGTCGTGCAGGGCCTCGTTCTCGACGAGGCGAGCGGGCTCCTGCATGCCCATCCCGCCCATCTCGTACGGTCGTTCAGCACCGCGTACGGCATCGCCCCGCACCAGTACCTGATGTCCCGCCGTGTCGACCGCGCCCGGCGGCTGCTCCTGGAGGGCCGGTCACCGGCCGACGTGGCCACCGCGACGGGGTTCTACGACCAGGCCCATCTCTCCCGTCACTTCCGGAGGTTGGTGGGGGTGCCGCCGGGGCGCTATCGCAAGAGCGCGCGCTGAGCTTCGTACAGGTTGGGCGGGAGTGTTCAGTGCGCGGGCCGCTGGGTCAGATGGGCGAACGCGTCCAGGTTGCGCGTCGACTCGCCGCGCGCCACGCGCCACTCGTACTCCTTGCGGATCGCGGAGGCGAAGCCGAGTTCGAGCAGGGTGTTGAAGGCGCCGTCCGCCGCCTCCAGGACCTGGCCGAGGAGGCGGTCGATCTCGTCAGGGGTGACGGACGACAGGGGGAGCTTGGCGGCGACGTAGATGTCGCCGAGCTGGTCGACGGCGTAACTCACGCCGTACAGCTTGAGGTTGCGCTCCAGGAGCCAGCGGTGGACGCCGGGTTCGTTCTCGTCGGGGTGGCGGATGACGAAGGCGTTCAGCGACAGGGAGTGGCGGCCGACGAGCAGGGAGACCGTCGTCGACAGCTTGCGGGTGCCGGGGAGTTTGACGACGTAGTTGCCGGGGGCGGGGCTCTCCCACTCCAGTTCGGCGTCCTTGAGGGCTCCCTCGACGATCTGCGCCGCCTTCTGTACGTCAGCCATGGTGGGAGCGTACGCGACGCCGGTGGGCGTGGGTCGCGGCCACATAGACGTCCGCCGTGGCGGCGGCCGCGGTGTCCCAGCCGAAGGACAGGGCGTGCCGGGCCGCGGCCTCGCCCATCCGGGGGGACAGGTGCGGGTCGTCGGCGAAGGCGTGCAGCACGCGCGCGTAGTCGGCCGGGTTGTGGCCCTGGACCAGGAAGCCGGTACGGCCGTCGCGGACCGCCACCGGCAGGCCGCCCACCGCTGCCGCCAGCACGGGGGTGCCGGCCGCCTGTGCCTCTATGGCCACCAGGCCGAAGGATTCGCTGTACGACGGCATGACCAGCACGGATGCCGCGCGGAACCAGTCCGCGAGCTGCTCCTGGCCGACGGGCGGGCGGAACCGTACGACATCCGCGATGCCCAGGCGGGCGGCCAGCTTCTGCAGGCCCTCGGGCTTGGCCAGGCCGCTGCCGCTGGGGCCGCCCACGACGGGGACGAGGATCCGGGAGCGCAGCTCGGGGTGCTCGTCCAGGAGGACGGCCACCGCGCGCAGGAGAACGTCCGGGGCCTTCAGGGGCTGGATACGGCCGGCGAACAGGGGGATCAGGGCGTCCTGGGGGAGGCCGAGGCGGGCTCGGGCGGCGGCTCGGCCGTCGGCGGGCGAGAAGCGGTCGAGGTTCACGCCGGGGTGGACCACGGCGACCCTTTCGGGGTCGGCGGCGTAGTGCCGTACGAGTTCGTCGGCCTCCTCGGCCGTGTTGGCGATGAGGCGGTCGGCGGCCGTGACGATCTGGGTCTCGCCGATGACACGGGCGGCGGGCTCGGGGGTGTCGCCGTCGGCCAGGTTGGCGTTCTTGACCTTGGCCATGGTGTGCATGGCGTGCACCAGAGGGGCGCCCCAGCGCTGGGCGGCGAGCCAGCCGACGTGGCCGGAGAGCCAGTAGTGGGAGTGGACCAGGTCGTAGTAGCCGGGGCGGTGGCCGGCCCAGGCCTGCATCACGCCGTGGGTGAAGGCGCACAGCTGGGCGGGGAGGTCCTCCTTGTTGAGGCCCTCGTAGGGGCCCGCGTCGATGTGGCGGACCAGGACGCCGGGGGCTAGCTCGACGACGGGCGGGAGGTCCGTGGCGGTCGTGCGCGTGAAGATCTCGACCTCGATGTTGATCGCGGCGAGGCGCTGCGCCAGTTCGACGATGTATACGTTCATGCCGCCGGCGTCGCCCGTGCCGGGCTGGTGGAGCGGTGAGGTGTGTACGGAGAGCATGGCGATGCGGCGGGGGCGGCGGTGCAGGCGCAGCCGGTGGGGGGCGGCCTGGGAGCGACGCCCGAGCCTGCTGACGTACTGGCTCACGTGGCGTTCCTCCTTGCAGCGGGCATGCCGGACGGAGGGTGCTCGCGCCCTCCAAGGCGGTGCAACACCGGAGGGAGGCGTTCACATTCCTGGTGGGGCGGTTTTTACCGGGGTATTACCGGGGGTCGCTCAACTGTTCGGGGATGGTGTGCGTCGTGCCTCCGGCGGTTGGGCGGGGAGGCGTGGGGTGGGGTGTGCGGGTGAGTGGGGGTGCGCGGCTATGCCTGCGGCGGCCTGTGCG
>NZ_LLZG01000061.1 GCF_001509475.1 Streptomyces regalis | reverse complement strand
CGACACCCTGGTCCGCATGGTCCTCGACCAGCGCGAGGCGGCCCGCTCCCGCAAGGACTGGGCCACCGCGGACGCCATCCGCGACCAGCTCAACCAGTCCGGCCTCGTCATCGAGGACAGCCCGCAGCACGGGCCGCGCTGGAGACGTGCCGTGGACACCCCACACGCAGTCCCGGCCACCGCACAGCACACCACGAGGGGAACGCACGAGCCGTGATCGACGTACAGAACCTCACCAAGTACCACGGCAGGACAGCAGCCGTGAACGACCTGACCTTCCGCGTCGAACCGGGGCGGGTGACCGGCTTCCTCGGACCGAACGGGGCGGGAAAGAGCACGACGATGCGCGCCGTGATCGGCCTGGACCGGCCGACGTCCGGCCGTGTGCTCATCGACGGCCGGCCCTACGACGCCTGGCCCCGCCCCCTGACCAAGGTCGGAGCGCTCATGGACGCCCAGGCCGTGCACGGCGGGCGGTCGGCGTACGGGCACCTGCTCGGCCTGGCCCGGAGCAACGACATTCCGGAGCGGCGGGTCGGCGAGGTACTCGAGACCGTCGGACTCACCGAGGTCGCCCGCCGGCGGGCCGGAGGCTTCTCGCTGGGCATGGCTCAGCGGCTCGGCGTGGCGGCGGCCCTGCTGGGCGACCCCGACGTGCTGCTGCTCGACGAGCCGGTCAACGGCCTCGACCCCGAAGGGGTCCTGTGGATCCGCGCGTTGATGAAGCGACTGGCGGGCGAGGGCCGTACGGTCTTCGTCTCCAGCCATCTGATGAGCGAGATGGCCCTGACCGCGGACCACCTCATCGTGATCGGGCAGGGACGGCTGCTGGCCGACACCTCCGTCGATGACTTCATCGGCCGGTACGCCCGCTCGTACGTCCTGATCCGTACGCCCGAGCCGGAGCGGATGCGCGATGTTCTCGCCGCCGACGGCATCAGCGTCCTCGACGGCCCCGACGGCGTCCTGGAAGCCACCGGCGCGACACCGGAGAGAGTGGGCGACCTGGCGGCCCAGAACCGGCTGACCGTGTACGAGATCGGCGCCCGGTCGGCGTCCCTGGAGGAGGCCTTCATGCAACTGACAGCGGGCTCGGTGCAGTTCCGGGCCGACCACCCCGTACCGGATGTACGGGGCACACGGCAGGAGGTGCGGTGACATGGCGGACGCGGTGATGGCGCAGGCGGGCCCCGAGGTCCGTACGGAGACCCGCCCGTGGGCGGGACAGCTCCGGGCGGCGATGGCCTTCGAGTGGGTCAAGCTGCGCACTCTGCGCTCGACGTGGTGGAGCCTCGCTGTCTACGCGGTCCTGACCGTGACGGTCGCTCTCCTCACCGGCTACGCCCTGCGCGGCAGTTACGCGGACATGGACGCGGCGCGCAGAGCTGAGTTCGACGCCCTGGCCTACGGGTTCAGTGGGCTTCAGCTCGGGATGATGGCGCTGGTGGTCTTCGGTGTCCTGGCTGTGAGCGGCGAGTTCACCTCCGGGACGATCCGCGGCTCCTTCGCGGCGGTGCCCCGGCGCGGGGTCTTCTACGCGGCGAAGCTGCTCACCGGCGCGCTGACGGCCGGTGCGGTGTCCGTGCCGGTGGTGGCCGCCGGTTTCGCCGCCACGCAGGCCCTGCTGGGCGGTCCGGGACGGGTGGCGCTCACCGACGACGGCGTGGCACGAGCGCTGATCGGCGCGGTGCTCTACACCACACTGCTGAGTGTCTTCGCCATGGGCCTCGCGACGGTGCTGCGCAGCCCGGCGGTCACCCTCAGCATCCTGTTGCCGCTGTTCTCCATGCTGTCGACGATCCTCAGCAACCTGCCCGGGGTGCGGACGGCGGCGCAGTTCCTGCCCGACGTCGCGGGCGGGCTCGTCCTGCTGCGGGAGCCGCCGGACAGCACCGTCCTCGACGCGTGGACCGGCATGGCCGTCCTCATGGCGTGGACCGCCGCGTCCGTGACGGCGGGTTACCTCGCACTCCGGCGGCGCGACGCCTGAGCTGTGCCGCGCGGGCCAGGTCACGGGCCAGGTGGGCGCGGCGCAGGCCGTGCTCGCGGCGGTAGCGCCGGTCCTCCCGGGTGTCGTACATCAGCTGGGTGTGGAAGTAGTTCACATGCTCCAGCACGGCGAAGAGCGCGAAGAGCACACCGGGCACGCTGCCCGGTGTGCTCTTCGCGTACCAGGCCGTGAGCAGCACTCCGGCGGCCAGCAACGGCACGTTGACCAAACGGGCGGCGGCGAAGGCCCGCGCGGCCGGCAACACCGCGCTGCCCGTGGCGAGCTGGCGCAGCTTGGCCATCCAGTAGGCGGCACCCTCCACGAGGAGGACGGCGCACAGCGCGAACCCCAGGGCGTTGCCCGCCGTCACCGGCAGACCGATGACGGCGAACCAGATGGCCGCCTGGAGCGGGATGTTGCACAGTTCCATCAGGGCGAGGCCGGTGAGCCGTCGCCGGATCCCGGAGCGGGAGCGGCGGTCCCGGCTGTTCGAGTCGTTCACCATGTCCAGGCGCCTCGTGGTCTTCTCGTTCGTCGAGTTCTTCAAGGGGCTGTCACGGGTACGCCACCACCGGGCCGGGCTCGGCGAGAAGCGCGGAGTTGGAGACGAGGCGAAGGGCCTTCTCCCGGTCCCAGCCCAGGGCTGCGGCACGCAGCGCCTCGATGCCCGGTGGCAGGTCGAGCCCGAGATCGTCCGCGAACAGTACCCGGCACCGGTCGATGACGTTCAGGGCGCCGACGGCATCACCGTGCACACAGTGCACCGCGGTGAGCAGCTCCCACAGGCGCTGACGGTACGGAGCCTCGGCGAGGGTGGCCTCGATCCGGTAGGCGAGCATGTCCGTCCGGTCGGTGAGGATGCACGCGGTGAAGAGGTCCTGGCAGGCGTCGTAGCGCGCGTTGTCCAGCCCGGCGATGTGGGCGTCGAACCACCGGGTGCGCGGCGGATCCTGACCCAGCGAGCCGCGCCACAGAGACAGGGCGTCCTCCAGCACGTCCACGGCGGCGCCGGCCTCGCCGCGTCTGAGCATGGCCCGCCCGTGCCGCGCGGCCAGCGTGAACCGGGAGACGTCGACCTCGTCGGGGGACACCTGGAGGGCGTAGCCGCTCTGGCATCCGCGATAGGTGGTCAGCCGGCTGCTCAGGCCGGAGTCGGCCGCCTCCAGGTCGCGGCGCAGTCCGGTGAGATGGCTGCGGATGTTCGCGGTGGCCGAGGCGGGCGGTTCATCCCACAGCAGATCGGTCAGTTCATCGGTCCCCACCGGCCGGCCGCCCCGCAGCAGAAGGGCGGTGAGCACGGCGCGCCGCACGGGCGAGCGGATCTCGAGATGCCTGTCGATGCGCCTGTCCTCGTGCCCGTCCCCATGGACCGGCTTTTTCGACCGTTTCTGAACGTTCGCCCGGATCTGAACCGGACCGAGCACTCTGAAGAGCATGTCCGTGTACTTCCCCCGTCGTGTCCCACGTCTTCTGCAACGTTTCAAACGTTTCAAACGTCTTCTGCAGCGTCTCTCGCGGCGTCGTACGTACGCCCCGTCGTACCCCGTCGTACCGCCCGTACCGCCCCGTACCGCGCCTTCTCGCCGGTGCCGTGGTCATGGCCTCAGCCGCTGTCGGACCTGGTCCAGCCCCTGAGCGCCGGATGCCGCAGCACGTCGGTGATCCTCGCTGTGGCGTCCTGCGGGGTGAGGTCGCCCGGCAGCAGCAGCGACAGCGCCGCGGTGCCCTCGGAGCAGTGGATGCCGGAGACCTCCCAGGTCGCGGGGAGCAGCGAGACGAGCCGTACGGCTGCGGCCTCCGGGGCCGCTCCGGCCGCTGAGGCGTCGGCGGTCGCGTGAATCGTCACGCGATGGCGAAGTGGCATGGAAATCCTCGAAGAGGTCGGGGCGGGACGGCGAATCGGTGGGACCGCAGCGGACCACAGTCCCACCGGCCCGCTAGCCGCTCGTCATCCCCAGTCGTGGAAATCGCCATCGGGGGCCACCGCTGCGGTCACCCCGCGGACGGCAGTGCCCACGTCTGTGAGAAGACGGTCCGGGGCGTTTCCGTCCGCGAAGGCGGCGGGCCAGGCGTGATGTGCCTCCGCATGTGCCGTGCCGGTGCCGGTCCCGGCGCAGACTCCGGCGACGGTGAGGAGGACGGCGCCCAGCAGAGAGCGGGCACCACCCCGGACGCACCTGGCCGCCGTTCTGGATGTGCGGGCCGGACGGATCATGAATTTCCCCCTGTGTTTCGCGATGCCTTGTGAGCTTGCGGAGTCCACTTTGCTGCCGCCGGGGCGCGAGATCGAGCGCAGGTGCGTACATGTTCCTGCAGCCGCGCGTACCACTTGTGACTCAAAGGCATCCATGCGGGCCGAACGGCTTCGGCCCGATGCGCGGACCGGTGCAGAACGGAACGCCCCCCTTAGGCTGAGATCCGTCGGTCGTCTGACCAACGGTCGACGCAGTTGTCCATACGCGTGAGACAGCCGTCACGCGAGAGAGCGGGGGAGGACACCATGCCGAGGGAGCCAGCCGAGCCCAAGGCCGGCCTGGAGCTGCTGGGAGTGGCGGTGGGGGACGAGGAGCTCTACCGCCTGCTGCTGCGCAGGGGCCAACTCGACCGGAGAGATCTCGCCGCCCATCCGGCGGCCGAAGGCCGCGACATGGAGGAGGTGTGCAAGCGGCTGACCGAGCTCGGCCTGGTGCGGGAGACGGCGGGTGGCCTGCTACGTCCCGTTTCCCCGGCCAAGGCGGTGGAGGGCCTGGTCGCGGCGGAGACCGAACGGCTGCGGCAGGAAGTGGAGGAGGCCGTGGCGGCGAGCGGTGTCGTGCCCTCACTGATGGCCGAGCAGGAGGCCCACGGCACCGGTCAGCTCATGACGCCCGGCGAAACCATTCGGCATATCGAGGGGCTGGAGGCGGTGCGCGCCGCCATCGACGAGCTGACGTTCTTCACCTGGACCGAGTCCCTGACCACGAACCCGAAGGGCGTGATCTCGGAAGAGGGCATCGCGCACGCACGCCCCCTCGACGAACGCATCCTGCGCAGAGGTGTGCACATGCGCACGCTGCTGGGCGAGGCGGCCCTGGACTGCCCGACCACGTTGCGGTACGCCCGCGAACTGACCTCGAAGGGTGCCGAGATCCGCATCTCTCACACCCCTCTGGAACGCATGATCATCTGCGACCGGTCCGCGGCGCTGACCCCCATCGACCCTTTCGACACCGCGCGGGGTGCCGTCCTGACCCGGGAACCGGGGCTGGTCGCCGCTCTGCTCTCCCTGTTCGAACGCATGTGGGTCCAGGCCCAGGAGTTCCCCCTGGAGGAGGGCACTGAACTCACGGACGACCAGGGCCTCAGCGGCCTGGAGTACAAGATCCTCCAGTCCCTGTGCCAGGCGGACAAGGACGAGATCGGGGCCCGCGACCTCGGCATCGCGGTGCGCACCTACCGCAAACATGTCGCGGGCCTCATGCGCCGCCTGGGCGCCGCCAACCGTTTCCAGGCGGCCCTCCTGGCCCGGGAACGCGGCTGGATCTGAGCAGGCCGAGCAGCGACGACGCAAAGGCCCCTGGAATCCGCCGGCGGATTCCAGGGGCCTTTGCCCTGCCGCCCTCAGGATCCCACCACGGGCTCGTCCGCCCTCTCCGCCCGCCGCAACAACGCGGCCGCGACCAGCCCTCCGGCCAGCACCGCCACCGCCCCCACCAGCTGACTGGTCTCCAGCCCGGACGAGAACGCGTCCACGATCGCCTCCTTCTCGGCCGCGCCGTCCGCCGAGGCCAACGCCGCGGGCAACGAACTCGCCGCCACCGGAATCAGCGCCGCGAACCGGGAGTTGAGCACCGCACCCAGAACGGCAACACCCAGCCCGTTGCCGAACTCCGCCAGCGTGCCGTTGATCCCGGCCCCCACTCCCGCCTTCTCCGGAGGAATCGCACTCATGATCGCGTGCGCCATCGCCGGGTTGGCGATCGCACAGCCGACCCCGATGAGCAGCAACCCGAGCAGCGTCCCGGCATAACCGCCGGAGGCCAGCGTGGCGATGGACACCAGGCCCAGCGACATGCACACCATCCCCAGCGCGATGGCCGTCGGAGTGCCCAGCTTCGTCATCCACTTCGCCGACAGCCCCGAGAAGTTCAGGACCACCACGGACAGCGCCAGCGGAGCCGTACGCAGCCCGGCCTCCAGAGGGCCGTATCCCAGCACGAACTGCAGATGCTGCGTGAGCAGGAACAGCGCCCCGCCCATCCCGAAGACGATCAGCACCGCCCCCGTGACCGCACCCGTGAACCGCCGGTCCTTGAAGAAGTGCATGTCGAGCATGGGGTACGGGATACGGCTCTCCCAGTACGCGAACGCGGCCAGAACCGCCGCCGCCACGGCCGCCGTGAGCAGTACCCGCCCGGACGTCCAGCCATGCTCGGGCCCGGAGATGATCGCGTACACGAGCGAGCTCATGCCGATCGTGGACAGTAGGGCGCCCAGCAGGTCGGGGCGGTCACCGCGCGGGTTCTTGGACTCGGGGACGAGGGCTGCGACGGCCACCAGACCCAGCGCCACCACCGGCAGGTTGATCAGGAAGATCGCACCCCACCAGAAGTGGTCCAGCATGAAGCCGCCGACCAGCGGACCGGTCGCGAAGCCGAGCGCGTTGACCGCGCTCCAGATGCCGATCGCCTTGGGCTGCTCCGCCGGGGAGAAGATCTGCATCGCGACGGCGAGGGTCGTCGTCAGCAGCAGCGCGCCGCCGACACCCATACCGGCCCGCGCGGCGATCAACTGGCCGGTGGAGTCCGCCAGTCCAGCGACCAGCGAGCCCACACCGAACAGGGCCAGGCCCGCGATCAGCATCTTCTTGCGGCCGTAGCGGTCGGCGGCGCTGCCCGCCGTGAGCAGCAGGCCGGACTGCACGAGCGAGTACGCGTTGATCATCCACTGGATGTCATGGGTGGCCGCGTCCAGCTCACGGGTGAGCGAGGGGATGGCCACGTTCAGGACGGTGTTGTCGAGCAGCACGGTGAGCTGGGCGAGACAGATGACACCGAGGATCAGCCAGCGCTGGGGGTGGCCTTGGGCCTGGGCCTGGGCCTGGGCCTGGGCCTGGGGTTGAGGCTGGGCGGCCGGGGCTTCTTCCTGGGGGGACGTCGTCATGCTGTACACCGTAGAACAGTTCCCATACGGCGTACAACGGAGATACGAGAAGAAGGGCGGTGGCACACGCCACCGCCCTTCGGACGAGAACCGTCAGCTGTCGCTCTTCGGCTGCGTCAGGTCGTAGAACGTCGTGCCGTCGACGGTCACCGACTCGAAGTTCTCCTGGACCCAGGAGCTGATCTGCGAGGAAGTGCCGTCGCTGCTGCCGCCCATACCGCCGCCGCTGCCACTGCCGCTCGCGATGAAGTAGTGGATCTCGCCGTCCGCCACGTACTTCTTGAACTGGGCCGGCGTCGGGGACGGGTCGGTGCCGTTGAAGCCGCCGATCGCCATCACCGGTTCGCCGGTGGAGAGCTGGTAACTCGCGGCGTTCTGGGCGCCGATGGCCGCGGCCGCCCAGGTGTAGTCCCCCGCGTTCTTCTCCAGCAGCTCCTTGGCCTCGTCGCTGACGCTGGCGCCGTTGAGCAGACCGCCCATGCCGCCACCGCCGCCGTCACCCATGCCGCCGGGCATTCCGCCCTGCTGGTTGCCCTGCTGGTTCTGGCCCTGGCCCTGCTGACCCGGCATGCCGCCGCCGGGGAAGCCGTTGCCGTTCTGCTGGTTCTGGCCGCCCTGCTGGTTGTTCTGGCCCTGCTGGTTGTTCTGGCCCTGCTGGTTGTTCTGGCCCTGCTGGTTGTTCTGGCCCTGCTGGCCCGGTATTTGGCCGCCGAAGCCACCGCCGCCGCCACCGGGACCGCCGCCACCACCCGGGCCGCCACGGCCGCCGACGACCGCGGGACCAGCGGTGACGATCGAGCCGGTATGGCCCTCGTTCACCGTGGTGAGGGTGTACGCCGTCGGGCCGGCCAGCGCGGCGGCGAGGCCCAGTCCGACGACGCCCATGGTCAGTTGACGGCCGAGCTTGCCGGCGAAGATCAGGCCCAGCGCGGCCGCCAGACCACCGACGAGGACCAGCCACTTCAGCCAGGGCAGGTAGTCGGAGGAGCGGTTGAGCAGGACGTAGCCCCAGACCGCGGTGGCCGTCATCGCGGCCGCCAGGGACAGCGACGCCCACATCTTGCCGCGCTCCTCCCACAGCTTGGCCGCGCCCATGCCGATCAGCGGGGCGATGTAGGGGGCGAGGGCCACCGTGTAGTACTCGTGGAAGATGCCCTGCATGTAGCTGAAGACCAGCATGGTCGTGATCAGCGCGCCGCCCCAGACGAGGAACGAACCGCGGGTCACCGACGTACGGCGCGCCTTGCGCGTCGCCACCAGGCCCGCGACCAGCAGGATCAGCGCGGCCGGGATCAGCCAGGAGATCTGGCCGCCGATGCTGGAGCTGAACAGCCGGTCCCAGCCGGTCTCGCCCCAGTTGCCACCGCCGTTGCCACCGCCATCGCCGCCGCCGACGCTGCCGGTCTCGTCGCCGTTGAGCCGGCCGAGGCCGTTGTAGCCGAAGGTCAGCTCCAGGAAGGAGTTGTTCTGCGAGCCGCCGATGTACGGGCGGGAGGAGGCGGGCCACAGCTCGACGATCGCGACCCACCAGCCCCCGGAGACGACGATCGCCACCAGGCCCGCGGCGAGCTGACCGATCCGCTTCTTCACCGACACCGGCGCGCAGACGGCGTAGACGATGGCCAGCGGCGGCAGGATCAGGAAGGCCTGCAGGGTCTTGGCGAGGAAGGCGAAGCCGATGGCCACACCGGCCCACACCAGCCACTTCGTACGGCCGTCCTCCAGGCCCCGGATGACGAAGTAGCAGGCCACGGCCATCAGCAGGGCCAGCATCGCGTCCGGGTTGTTGAACCGGAACATCAGCGCCGCGACGGGGGTGAGCGCGAGCACCGCGCCCGCGATCAGGCCGGCCGCGGGGCTGAACCGGCGGCGTACGGCCGCGTAGACAACAGCGACCGTGCCGACGCCCATGAGGACCTCGGGGAGGAGGATCGCCCACGAGCTGAGGCCGAAGAGCCGCACCGACAGGGCCATCGGCCACAGGGAGGCCGGGGGCTTGTCGACGGTGATGGCGTTGGCCGCGTCCAGCGACCCGAAGAAGAACGCCTTCCAGGACTCGCTGCCGGCCTGAACGGCCGCCGAGTAGAAGGAGTTGGCGTAGCCGGAGGCGCTCAGGTTGTAGAGGTAGAGGAGGAACGTGGCGAGCAGCAGGCCGAGGAAGGCCGGGCGCGCCCAGCGCGGGTCCTCGGGGCGGCCGCGCCACAGCCGCCGTACGAAGGGCTGCTTGGGTTCACCGGAGCCGGGGGCCGGGGCGGCGGCCGTGGGTGGCGGGGGCGGGCCCCAGGTGTCGGGGCCGGCGCCTCTGCCGTCGGCTGTCGTCTGGTGGTCGTAATGGATGGTCATCGGGAGTCCCTCGAATCGGTGTCGTGCGGGCGCACCGGCTGCAGCTGCATGGTGGCGTCCCGCCAGGTGCCGTCCGCGGCTTCACCGGCGCGGAACTGTGCGGTGTCGTACGTGTACTGGGGCGTGCGCTGCGGCAGCGGGCCGTAGTTCTGGGGGCTCTGCGGGAACTGCCGGGTGGAGTAAGCCGGCGATGACGGGTTGGGCGTCGGGTTGTGCGAGGCGACCACCGTCGACGGGGTGTCGCGCTGCTCCGGGAACACCCATGCCCGGAAGAGCAGGAACCGCAGCACCGTCGCGGCAAGGTTGGCGGCGATGAGGACCGCAAGTTCGGTGGAGTGCGCGGGGTTGCTGCTGGCCGCGTTGAGGGCGGCGAGCGAGCCGCTGGTCAGGGCGAGGCCGATACCGAAAACGACCAGGCCCTGCGCCTGGTGCCGTACGGCGCCGCTGCGGCCGCGTACCCCGAAGGTGAGGCGCCGGTTGGCGGCCGTGTTGGCGATCGCGGAGACCAACAGGGCGAGGGCGTTGGCGACCTGGGAGCCGGTAAAAACCCGGAAGCCGCTGTAGAGGAGGAGATAGAAGAGGGTCGACAGGCCGCCGACGACGCAGAAGCCGACGAGCTGGCGGGCCAGGCCCTTGGGTACGTCCTTGATGTCGCGGTCGCGCGGGTCGTCGCCGAAGGGGCGGGCGAGCCGGTCCAGCGGGAGCGACCCGCCGGCCAGGGCCTTGCCGACCCGCCACACGCCCTTGAGGTCGTCGGTCGCCGTCTTCACGATGTGCACCGTGGAGTCGGGGTCGTCGACCCAGTCGACCGGCACCTCGTGGATACGCAGCCCCGCGCGCTCGGCGAGCACCAGCATCTCGGTGTCGAAGAACCAGCCGGTGTCCTCGACGAGCGGCAGCAGGATCTGGGCGACATCGCGCCGGATGGCCTTGAAGCCGCACTGGGCGTCCGAGAAGCGGGCCTGGAGCGAGCCGCGCAGGATGAGGTTGTAGGCGCGGCTGATGAACTCCCGCTTCGGCCCGCGTACCACCCGCGAGCTGCGGGCCAGCCGGGAGCCGATCGCGAGGTCCGAGTGGCCGGAGATCAGCGGCGCCACCAGCGGCAGCAGGGCGTTGAGGTCGGTGGACAGGTCCACGTCCATGTAGGCGAGGACCGGGGAGTCCGAGGCGGACCAGACGGTCCGCAGCGCCCGGCCGCGGCCCTTCTGCTCCAGCCGGAAGGACCTGACCTCCGGTATCTCCGCCTCCAGCCGCGACGCCACCTGGGGGGTGGTGTCCGTCGACGCGTTGTCCGCGATCGTGATGCGGAACGCGTACGGGAAGGTGCGCTTGAGGTGATCATGCAATCTCAGCACACACGGCTGGAGGTCCTTCTCCTCGTTGTAGACGGGGATCACTACGTCCAGGACAGGCGTACCGGCGTCGCCGGCCGGGAGGTGCTCCCGCGCCGGCAGGGTGCCGGGAGAAGAGTCGGTTCGCATGGAACCGACTTTCGTCAGGCGCCCTGTTCCGCCCATGTGGTGACGCTGTGCTGTGCCTGTGAGTGCTGTTGCCAGCTCATTTCGGGGCTCGGCGGCGTGCGGAGCGCGGGCAGATGCACCGTGAACACGGTGCGCCCGGGCACGCTGTCGACGGTCACGGCGCCGCCGTGCGCGGCCGCCACCGCCTGCACAATGGCCAGGCCGAGGCCGGTCGAGCCGGAGGAACGGGAGCGCGAGGAGTCGCCGCGCGCGAACCGCTCGAAGACGTGCGGGAGCAGATCGGCCGGGATGCCCTGGCCGTTGTCCTCGACGTCCACGCACATCCAGGGACCGCGCCGTTGAACACGGGCAGTGACCGTCGTACCGGGTGGGGTGTGCTTGCGGGCATTGCCGAGGAGATTGACCAGCACCTGTTGCAGACGTGCCGCGTCCGCCGACACGAGTGCCGGTTCGTCGGGCAGGTCGAGGCGCCAGTTGTGGTCCATGCCGGCCGCGCGGGCGTCGCTGATGGTGTCCACGACGAGCGGGATCAGGTCGGTCTGCTCGAACTGGAGGGGCCGTCCGGCGTCGAGCCGGGCGAGCAGCAACAGATCCTCGACGAGGAGGGTCATGCGCCCGGCCTCGGACTCGATACGGCCGAGGGCGTGCTTGGTGTCCGGCCCGACCTCTTCTCTGCCGCGTCTGGTCAGCTCGGCGTACCCGCGGATGGAGGCCAGGGGGGTGCGCAGCTCATGGCTGGCGTCGGCCACGAACTGCCGTACCCGCATCTCGCTCTGCTGGCGGGAGTGCAGGGCGCCGTGCACATGGTCCAGCATCCGGTTGAGCGCGGCACCGACCTGGCCGACCTCGGTGTGCGGGTCGGTCTCGGACTCGGGGACGCGCTCGCTGAGGTTGACCTCGCCGGTGTGGAGGGGGAGTTCGGAGACGCGGGTGGCGGTGGCGGCGACTCGGCGGAGGGGGCGGGTGGCTACGCCGACGAGGACCGAGCTCGCGATACCGGCGGCTACGAGGGCGGCGGCGGCGACGCTGGCTTCGATGATCATCAGGGTGTTGAGGGTGCTGCTGACGTCCTTGGTGGGGATGGCGACGTAGTAGCTGCGGGTGCCGTCGGCGCTGGTCTGGTACTTGACGCGGTACTCGCCGAGGCTGCCCAGGTCGACCGTGTGCTCTTTGTTGTCCTGGGCTACTTGGTTGAGCGCCGCTTGCTGGGCTCCGGTGAGGGGGTTGGCCACCATCCCGAAGGGGTCGGCGGTGGTCCTGTCGTTCGACTTCTGGCCGACCTTGGACTCGGTGATGACACCGTTCTGGACCAGGGCGATGACCGTGCCGGACGACCCCGGGCCTCCGGCGCGCTTGGCGAACTCGTTGAGGTCGATGGCCTTGTCGGACGAGTTGTTCTTGTTGAGGTCCTTCTTGTTGGCGTCGTCGCCGGGAGGTTTGCCGGCAACCCGATCGGCGACTTCGGTGAGCTGGGTGCCCAGTTGTTCGTACAGGTGCGAACGCAACGCGAGCGTCGTCACCGTACCGATCACCGCACACACCACGGCGATCAGCACCAGCGACGCGACGACGAGCCGCGCCCGCAGGGTACGCGGCTGACCCGCCCGTCTCTTCTGCGTACGCGGTCGTCGTCGCCCGCTCATGACGCCGCGGGCTTGATCAGGTAACCGGCACCACGCCGGGTGTGGATCATCGGCTCGCGACCAGCGTCGATCTTCCGACGCAGATAAGAGATATAGAGCTCGACGACGTTGGCCTGCCCGCCGAAGTCGTACGACCAGACCCGGTCGAGTATCTGCGCCTTGCTGAGCACACGCCGCGGGTTGCGCATGAGGAAGCGCAGCAGCTCGAACTCGGTGGCGGTGAGGTGGATGTTCTCCCCGGCGCGCGACACCTCGTGGCTGTCCTCGTCGAGGGTCAGATCCCCTACGACCAGCACGGAGTCGGACCGCCGGTCGGCGGCACCGGAGCGCCGGATGAGCCCGCGCAGCCGGGCCACGACCTCTTCCAGGCTGAACGGCTTGGTGACGTAGTCGTCGCCACCGGCGGTGAGCCCGGCAATACGGTCCTCGACGGCGTCCTTGGCGGTGAGGAAGAGGACAGGAACGTCCGGCAGCTCACGGCGCAGGCGCCCCAGGACGGTCAGCCCGTCCATGTCCGGCAGCATCATGTCGAGAACGACGGCGTCGGGCCGGAACTCGCGCGCGGTCTGGATGGCACCCGTGCCATCCCCGGCACTCCGGATCTGCCAGCCCTCGTAGCGAAGGGCCATCGACAGAAGTTCGGTGATCGACAACTCGTCGTCCACCACAAGCACTCGGACGGGGCTCCCGTCCGGCCTCAGCAGTTCGGTGCGCCCCTGGGGCGAGGTCGTGGTCATGCTGGAAACTTTGTCGAGGTCCTCTTAGAACACGCTTTCCGCAACCTGTGATTTTCCTAAGAAACGCACAGGAGACTCTCAGGGGGCACCTGGGTGATATCGACACGGGAGGCTGCGCCGGGCCGCGCCGGGTCACAGGGCCTCGCGCCCGGATACCCGCAGGTCAGCCCATGGTGCCGGTACCGGTACCGGTACCGGGCAGGAAGTGGACCGGTATGTACTGGTCGTACAGCCGGTCGCCGGTGGCCGTGAACTCGGCACGGGTGACGATCGCGCACCCCGCCACCGGCCGATTCCCCCCTGTCAGACGGCCGTACTGCCGACCATGAGGATTTTGATGGCGATACTGCTGCCGTCGATCTCGTAGGTGGCTCGGTACACACCAACGCGCAGCCGCCGCAGGTTGGTGGTGCCGAGCTTGCTGCTCGCGGCGGGTTCCGGGCTGTGCGCGAGCGCGCTGATCGCCTTGACGAGGGGTTTCACGGCGTCGCCGTCACGGGCCCGGAGCCGTTTGAGGCCTTCGGAGGCCGCCCGTTCCCAGATGATCGTGTAGCTCAACAGGCCTCGGCTCCGGTGATGATGGCGTCGATCTCGGACTGCGTGGACGTCGGACCGCCGGCCGCGCGCGCGAACAGAGACACGGCCACATCGGCAAAGTCGATCGCCTGCTCGCGTACGTCCTCATCCGGGGCGGCGTCGGCGAGCGCCTGGGTCCACCAGTGGTTGAGGAACGCCTCGAAGCCGCCGGAGTCCGCCAGAGCGCCCAGCTCTGTATAGAAGTCGGCGCGGTGATCGAGGCGCAAGGCTGCCCCGATGCCGTCGACCGTGCGCTGGACGACATTGCCCGTGAACCCGGTGGCTCCCCGGGCCTCGGCCACCGCGTTCTGCCACTCGTCTGCCATCCGCGTCTCCCTTCGCCGTGCGGCCAAGGTACCGGCACGGCAGCCCCTGAGACGGCTCAGCACGCTACGCATCGCGACTCCTGGAGATGTCGAGTTCCACCCAGACGGTCTTGCCCACGGTGAGCTTCTCGACCGCCCATCGATCGGCATACGTACGGACGAGCAGGAGCCCTCGGCCGAACTGGTCGCCGGGGTCGGCAGTGCGGGTGCTCGGAAGCCGTTCGCCTCGCGGATCGGTGACGGCGACGCGAAGCGCCCGGCCGGTGAGGGACGTCTCGACGCGGAACAGGCGGTCCCGCAGGCAGCCGTGCAGTAAGGCGTTCGTGCACAACTCGCTTGCCAGTAGCGCCAGGTCACCGGCGACGCCGGGATGGCCCCAGTCGACGGCGAGTTGGGCGACGTGTCTGCGGGCGAGGGGGATGTTGCGGGGGTACGGGGTGTAGCTGACGGCGTCGTAGCGGTCGTAGGCCTTGGCTTTGGCTTTGGGGTTTCGGGGAGGGCAGGAGTCGGTCACGAGGGTCCTCCGGTGGGCTGGTGGGTTGATGAGTTGGGGTGGCTCCGCCGTGCGGGCAGCACGGTGCACTTCCGCCAACTGGTGTCGCTCAGTGGGCGATTGAGTACTGAAGGTAGCCTCACGAGAAGATGGACAGCAACCTGCTTGGACAGAAACATTGCTGTCCTGGTTTGTGGTTGCTGCCCCCTCACCTCAAACTGGAGCAACTGATCGGGAGGGAAAGCGACATGGCAGGCAAGGACCCCGACCGCGGGAAGACGATCACGACCGTTCTGGGGCGGCGACTCGGCGGGGAGCTATTGCGCATGCGCGAAGCCTGCGACCTGCGGCAGACGCACGCCGCCGAGGCGTTGACCGCGTCGGTCAC
Source organism: Streptomyces regalis (assembly GCF_001509475.1). GTDB lineage: Bacteria > Actinomycetota > Actinomycetes > Streptomycetales > Streptomycetaceae > Streptomyces > Streptomyces regalis. The sequence continues at coordinate 1,748 of NZ_LLZG01000061.1, read as the reverse complement.
CAAGGTCGCGAAGATCGAGCGCGGACAGGTGCCGATACGTGATCCCGACGTCAGAGCCCTGTGCCATCTGTACGACGAGAAGGACGAGGCGGTGATCGGCAAGCTGCTGGCACTGGCCAAGGCAGACCGGGGCCGGCGCAAGGCCAAGGGCTGGTGGAATCAGTACCCCCAGCTTGCCGCCATGGTCGAGTACGTGGCCTTGGAGGACATCGCCACCAGCATCCGCACGTGGGAACTCGCCTTCATTCCTGGGTTGTTGCAGACGCCGGACTACGCACGTGCCGTGGCGGTGGGCGCCGGCTCATGGGAGGACCCGCGCGAAATCGAGCCGTTTGTGGAAGCACGACTGACCCGCCAGGCGCGACTGCGGTCGGAACGCCCTCTAGAGCTATGGGCCGTGATTCATGAAGGTGCGCTGCGCCAACTCGTCGGAGGGCGTGACGTGATGAGGCAGCAGCTGGGCCATCTGCTCGACGTGGCGACCTTGGACACGGTGAGAATCCAAGTGGTGCCGTACCTCGCCGGAGCCCACGCCGGCATGATCGGCGCCTTCAGCATCGTCTCGTTCGGCGAGCCCGGAGCACTGGACGTCGTACATATGGACGTACCTTCTTCTACTCTCTGGCTGGAGAGCGAAGAGGACGCCGCCAGGCACGGCCGTACCTTCGACCGCATCGCACGGGTCGGTCTGGCGGAGCGCAACGCTCTCGACCTGATCGACACGATCCGCAAGGAGATGTAGGCCGGTGACTGACTTCGAGTTCGCCAAGTCCAGCTACAGCGGCGGAGACGCGGGGCAGCAGTGCGTCGAAGTTGCCCGCAACATCCCCGGCACCGTCGCCGTCCGAGACTCCAAGGACGCGGACGGACCGATACTCCAGCTCACGCAGGGAAGCTGGACGGCCTTCCTTCGTTCGGTCTCACATCACGGCTGAACGCCATCCGGCGAGACCGTCTCGCAGGGCCCAGCAGTCGGGGTGCCCCCTTGCTCGAACCCATTGCTGAGCTCGACCTTGGCGATGTGCAACGAGTAGCGCTCGTACCAGTGCGCACGCCCCTGCGCCTTGGCCACGCGGTGCTCCGCATGGTCGCGCCACCGCTCGATCCCGGCGAGGTCCCTGAAGTAGGCGACGGTGATCGCGAGAGGCCGGGGGTGCGGGCGGAGTCCTCGCCGAGGAAGCCGGGGATCTCCTTGACGAGTTCGCCCATGCGCTGGGCGGTCTCGCCGTATCCGCCGTCACCCTCCGTGCGTACGGAGGTGAATACGGTGATCGCTCATGTGGCCTACGGTCGGGCTCCGCACCATGCAGCGTCCAGCCCCTTGCCGGGCTATCTCTCGGACTGTGCTGCGGCCGGAACGATCCAGCAGCCGACTCAACCATTCCGACTCAATGAGCCTCTTCAGCGTTGCCGCTCCAGTGTGAGGATGGCCTTGGCGATTGACGTCATTCGATTCGGGCTGCATCGGGACCTGCGGAAGATGCGCCAGGACTTCAGGGCGGGCGACGCCGCGCTCGACCGGCGCTCGCGCGGCGGCAAGTGCCCGGTTGAGGGTCTTTTCTGTGGGAGTGAGTTCCTGCAAGGGCTTGCGTTTGATGCCGGTGGTCAGCCACGGGCCAGCACCCTGGTAGGCGAGATCGGCCAGGATAGGAACGCCCTGGCGCTCGCAGATCCGGATGATCCGGTGGGTGCGGGCTGCGGTCAGGTCGTGAGTCCGGCCCGGCAGGGCGGGTGAGAGCCACAGCAGC
>NZ_LLZG01000060.1 GCF_001509475.1 Streptomyces regalis | reverse complement strand
CCCCCACACCCCCTCCCCAGGCCCGCCCCCCTGGTTGTCCGTCCCGCGTGCGAGGATCGGAGATGTACCTCACACGTGTACACGGCCGGTGAGCCGCAGGAGCGCCGGTGTCGAGGGCGTGGGCCCGGCGCCGGCGAGGCGTTCCCGCGGTGAACGAGAAGACAGGGAGAGTGCGCGATGGCCACGAAGCCGCCCAAGGGTGATCCCGTTCAGGACGCGCCCAAAGTCGCCGAGCCGAAGCACGCCGCGGCGGGGCTGCCGGCCATCGGGCACACGTTGCGCATCGCGCAGCAGCAGATGGGCGTGAAGCGGACCATGCTGACGCTGCTGAACGTCAACCAGAAGGACGGGTTCGACTGCCCGGGCTGTGCCTGGCCGGAGCCGGACCACCGGCACAAGGCGGAGTTCTGTGAGAACGGCGCGAAGGCGGTGGCCGAGGAGGCCACCCTGCGCCGGGTCACTCCGGAGTTCTTCGCCGCGCACTCCGTCGCCGATCTCGCGACCCGCAGTGGTTACTGGCTGGGGCAGCAGGGGCGGCTCACCCACCCCGTGTTTCTGCCCGAAGGGGGCACGCACTACGAGCCGGTGACCTGGGAGCGTGCCTTCGACATCATCGGCGAGGAGATCACCGCCCTCGGCTCCCCCGACGAGGCTGTCTTCTACACCTCGGGACGCACCAGCAACGAGGCCGCGTTCCTCTACCAGCTCTTCGCGCGCGAGCTCGGCACGAACAACCTGCCGGACTGCTCCAACATGTGCCACGAGTCGTCCGGGTCGGCGCTCTCGGAGACCATCGGCATCGGCAAGGGCAGTGTCCTGCTCGAGGACCTCTACAAGGCCGACCTGATCATCGTCGCCGGGCAGAATCCGGGCACGAACCACCCGCGCATGCTCTCCGCCCTCGAGAAGGCCAAGGAGAACGGCGCGAAGATCGTCAGCGTCAACCCGCTGCCCGAGGCCGGTCTGGAGCGGTTCAAGAACCCGCAGACCCCCCAGGGCATGCTCAGGGGTGCCGCCCTCACCGACCTGTTCCTGCAGATCCGCATCGGCGGCGACCAAGCCCTCTTCCGCCTCCTCAACAAGCTGATCCTCGAGACGGAGGGCGCCGTCGACGAGGAGTTCGTCCGCGAACACACCCACGGCTACGAGGAGTTCGCCGCGGCCGCCCGCGCCGCCGACTGGGACGAGACGCTGACAGCGACCGGCCTCACCCGCGCGGACATCGACAAGGTCATGGCCATGGTCCTCGCCTCGCAGCGCACCATCGTCTGCTGGGCCATGGGCCTCACCCAGCACAAGCACTCCGTGCCGACCATCCGCGAGGTCGTCAACTTCCTTCTCCTGCGCGGCAACATCGGCCGCCCGGGCGCGGGCGTGTGCCCGGTGCGCGGTCACTCGAACGTGCAGGGCGACCGCACGATGGGCATCTTCGAGCGGCCCGCCCCGGCCTTCCTGGACGCCCTGGAGAAGGAGTTCGGCTTCGCGCCGCCCCGCGAGCACGGCTACGACGTCGTACGGGCCATCCGCGCACTGCGCGACGGCGAGGCGAAGGTCTTCTTCGCGATGGGCGGCAACTTCGTGGCCGCCACGCCCGACACCGACGTCACCGAGGCAGCCATGCGGCGCGCGCAGCTCACCGTGCACGTCTCGACGAAGCTCAACCGCTCGCACGCCGTCACGGGCGCCCGTGCGCTGATCCTGCCCACCCTCGGCCGCACCGAGCGCGACCTCCAGGGCAGCGGCGAGCAGTTCGTGACGGTCGAGGACTCCATGGGCATGGTGCACGCCTCCCGCGGCCGTCTGGAGCCCGCGAGCGCGCATCTGCTCTCCGAACCGGCGATCGTGTGCCGGCTCGCCCGCCGGGTCCTGGGCGAGGGCAGCAGGGTCCCCTGGGAGGAGTTCGAGAAGGACTACGCGACGATCCGGGACCGTATCGCCCGCGTGATCCCCGGCTTCGAGGACTTCAACGCGCGCGTGACTGTGGCTGCTGGTCGCCCTGGCGGCTTCACGCTCCCGCACGCCCCGCGCGACGAGCGCCGCTTCCCGACGGCGACGGGCAAGGCCAACTTCACGGCGGCTCCGGTCGAGTACCCGAAGGTGCCCGAGGGACGGCTGCTGCTGCAGACGCTGCGGTCGCACGACCAGTACAACACCACGATCTACGGCCTCGACGACCGCTACCGGGGCATCAAGAACGGCCGCCGGGTCGTCATGATCAACCCCGAGGACGCCCGGCTGCTGAACATCGCCGACGGGTCGTACGTCGACCTGGTCGGCGAATGGAAGGACGGGGTCGAGCGGCGGGCGCCCGGCTTCCGGGTGGTGCACTATCCGACCGCCCGGGGCTGCGCGGCCGCCTACTACCCGGAGACCAACGTCCTCGTACCGCTGGACGCCACCGCGGACACCAGCAACACCCCGGCCAGCAAGTCCGTCGTCGTACGTCTGGAACAATCGGCCACCGACTGAGCGTTTGCTCAGTCGACCTTTCACCGACTGAGCACGACGAACGGAGCCGGACCCATGGGCGAGCAGCAGCACGTGAAGTTCCCGCAGGAGGTCATCGACGAGTACGCCGCGCTCGGCGTCGACCTCCCGGCTCTGTTCTCCGCAGGGCACCTCGGCACGCGCATGGGCGTCCAGATAGTGGAGGCGTCCGCCGAGCGGGTCGTCGGGACCATGCCGGTGGAGGGGAACACCCAGCCGTACGGGCTGCTGCACGGCGGCGCCTCCGCGGTGCTCGCCGAGACGCTCGGGTCGGTGGGGTCGATGCTGCATGCCGGCAGTTCCAAGCTCGCGGTCGGCGTCGACCTCAACTGCACCCATCACCGCGGCGTCCGCTCCGGCCTCGTCACCGGCGTGGCCACGCCCCTGCACCGGGGCCGCTCGACGGCGACGTACGAGATCGTGATCAGCGACGAGGCGGGCCGGCGTGTGTGCAGCGCGCGGCTGACCTGCCTGCTGCGGGACGCCGCCCCCGCGCAGCTCCCCGGGCCGGGCAAGGCCGGCTGACGGGTGCCGTCGGACGACCTCCGTAGGGCCTTCGGCACGCACGCCACCGGTGCCGCAAACACGAGCGGGAGCCGGGAAGACCTCGTCTTCCCGGCTCCCGCAACGCCTACGGCTGGGCGTCAGGCTCAGGCCGCGCCTTCACCGAGGTAAGCCGCCCGAATACGCGGGTCGGCCAGCAGATCCTGCGCATCGCCCGACATGGCCACCGAGCCGGTCTCGAGGACGTAACCCCGATTCGCCAGCCCCAGCGCCTGTGTCGCGTTCTGCTCCACCAGCAGCACCGTCGTGCCCTGCTGGTTGATCTCATGGATGATCTCGAAGATCTGCTGCACGATCAGCGGTGCGAGACCCATCGATGGCTCGTCCAGCAGCAGCAGTTCCGGCCGGCCCATCAGAGCGCGCCCGATCGCGAGCATCTGCTGCTCACCACCGGACAGCGTGCCCGCGTACTGCGAACGCCGCTCCGCGAGCCTCGGGAACAGGGTGAACACGCGATCCAGGTCGGCGGAGTCCACCGACTTGAAGCGGTAGGCACCCATCTCCAGGTTCTCGCGCACCGACATCGTCGCGAACACTCGTCGGCCCTCGGGCACATGCCCGATACCGAACTGCACCAGCTCGTGCGACTTGATGCCGTCGATGCGCTCCCCACGCAGGCAGACCTGGCCCTCGCGGGGCTGCAGCATGCCGGAGACGGTGCGCAGCGTCGTGGTCTTGCCGGCGCCGTTACCGCCGAGCAGAGCAACGATCTCGCCCTCGCCGACCGTCAGGTCGATGCCCTTGAGCGCCTCGATGGCACCGTAGAACACCCTGAGGCTCTTCAGCTCCAGCAGCGGGGTGCCCGTACCACCGGTGTCCCCGCCCGGGTCCTTCTCCAGCTCCGTGGTCGTACTCACTGGCCGTCCTCCGCGTCCGACGCCGACTGGTGCTCGTGCTCGGCGATGATCTCCTGGACCGCCGCCGCGTCCTCCGCGGAGGAGCCGAGGTAGGCCTCGATCACGGCGGGGTGCTGCTGCACCTCGCTCGGCGTCCCCTCGGCGATCTTCTTGCCGAAATTGAGCACCATCACGCGGTCCGCCACCGACATCACCAGTCGCATGTCGTGCTCGATCAGCAGCACGCTCACGCCCAGTTCGGTGTTGATACGGCGGATCAGCCCCTCCAGCTCGAGCTTCTCCGTCGGGTTGGTACCCGCCGCCGGCTCGTCCAGCAGCAGCACCTGCGGATCGGTGGCCAGCGCCCGCGCGATCTCCAGGCTGCGCTGATCACCGTAGGACAGGCTGCCCGCGATCTCGTTGAGCTTGTCCTCCAGCCCCACGAACTTCAGCAGCCGGTGCGCCCGCTCGTCACTGAGCCGCTCGGCCTTGCGCGCCTTCGGCAGCCCCAGCATGATCGAGACCGGGCCGGCCTTCAGCCGGGTCTCCGCCGCGATCTTCACGTTCTCCAGCGCGGTGAGCGCCGAGAACAGCCGGATGTTCTGGAAGGTACGCGCCAGCCCCAGCCGGTTGACGATATGCGGCTTGCTGCCGAGCAGGGACTTCTCGCCGCCGTCCTTCGGACGGAAGACGATCTTCCCTTCCTGCGGGGTGTACGCCCCCGTCAAGGAGTTGAACAGCGAGGTCTTCCCCGCGCCGTTGGGGCCGATCACCGCGAGGATCTCGCCCCGCCGCATCTGCAGATTGACATGGTCCAGAGAGGTCAGGCCGCCGAAACGCAGCGTCACATCCCAGGTCTCCAGCACCAGATCCGTGTCAGCGGACGCCGGCCCGCCGACGGCGGCCGACTCGCTCGTCACATCGGTGGTCATCAGAACTTGCCTCCCGCCGGCTCGGACATCGCATCCGCGTCCCCGATGCCTTCCGCCGCCAGCTTCAGCTCACGCTGACGTCGACGGGAAGGCCAGATGCCCTGCGGCCGGTAAATCATCATGATCACAAGCAGTGCGCCCAGGTACATGTACCGGTCGGACGGGTCCACGTAGTCCTTCAGCACCTCGGGCAGCCACACCAGAGCGGCGGCACCGAGCAGCACGCCAGGAATCGAGCCCATACCGCCGAAGATCACATACGCCAGCACCAGGATCGACTGCAGCAGCGGGAAGACCTCGGGGTTGATGTACCCGTACTTGGTGGTGAACACCACGCCCGCGACACCCGACGTCGACGCGCCGATCGCGAACGCCATCAGCTTGAAGCGGACCGTGTCCACGCCGTTGGCCGCCGCCGCGATCTCGTCCTCGCGGATCGCGGTCCACGCCCGGCCCACCCGGGAGTGCTCCAGCCGTGAGAACAGGATGATCACGACCACGATGAAGAACACCAGGAGGTACCAGTACGGCAGTGGATCGATCGACCACTTGTAGGAGATCCCGGCGAAGTCGATCGAGAAGTCGGGAATCATCCGGGCGCCCTGCGGACCGCCCGTAATCCCGTCCGCGTTCTTCGCCACCAGGTAGATGATCTCGTGGAAACCGAGCGTGACGATCGCCAGATAGTCACCGCGCAGACGCAGCGTCGGAGCGCCCAGCAGCAAACCGGTGAGCAGACACGTCGCCACGGCGATCGGAATCACCCAGAACGAGTTCAGCACCACCGGAGGCTCGACCGGCAGCCGCCCCGTCCAGTACGCCGTCGAGTAGGCACCCACCGCGAAGAAGGCGAAGAAGCCGAGGTCCAGCAGACCCGCCCAGCCGATCACCACGTTCAGGCCGATCGCCAGCAGCACGAAGATGGCGATCTGGTCCACCAGCACCGTCTGCCAGTACCGCTGCAGCAGGGAGGGGACCACCAGGGCCAGCACCAGAGCGAGGAGCATCAGACCCCAGCGCAGCCGCTGGTCCGCCTGGATCCGGCCACGTACCGACCCCAGTGGACCGGCCACGCCCGGCTTCGCCTTCGTGGCAACGCCCTTGAGCGCATCGCCCGCGAACTCCCGCAGCGCCCACACGCCCACGGTGAGCGCGAGACAGACCCACAGTCCACCGCCCGTGAACGTGGACTCGATGGAGAAGAAGATGTCCCGCGTGTTGCCCTGCTCGCCCGTCACCAGGGCCAGCAGCACGCCCAGCGCCACCATCGCCCACAGCCGGGAGAACCGCGGCTGCTGGTACCACGCCGTACGACGCAGCCTTGCCGCCTGAGACGGAGTCAGATTCTTGGATGTGTCGACCGCACTCATGCCGCCCTCCCCACTCGCTCACCGAGGATGCCCATCGGACGGAACATCAGCACCAGGATCAGCACCACCATTGCGGAAACGCTTCGCCACTCGTCACCGAGCAGCGGCACCGTCATCGTCTCGACGATGCCGATCAGCACACCGCCGAGCATCGCACCGCGGATGTTGCCGATACCGCCCACCACCGCCGCCGCGAACGCGGTGATGCCGGGGATGAAGCCCATCGTGTACGAGACCTGATTGAGGTTGGCGAACAAGAAGCCCGCCACGCCACCGAGCACACCACCGATGATGAAGGTGCGGGAGATCACCTTGTCGATGTCCACACCCATCAGGCTCGCGACCTCGGCATCCTGCGCCACCGCGCGGATGCCCTTGCCGAGCTTCGTACGGTTCACCAGCAGGTCGAGGCCGATCATCATGACCACAGCCGTCAGGAACTGCAGCAGCTGAGTGATGTTCACCCCCGCCCCGAAGATGCTGAACACCGTTTTGTTCTCGTACATCTCCGGCAGCGGCAGCGGGTCACGGCCGAAGAGCTTGCCGGCCAGGTTGTAGAGGAAGAAGGAGGCGCCGATAGCGGTGATCAGAAAGATCAGGCGAGGCGCACCACGTCTGCGCAACGGCCGGTACGCGACCTTCTCGAGACCGTACGCCGTCACACCGCCGAACAACGCCGATCCGGCCATGGCAAGTGCGACGAAGCCGATCGAGGCCAGCGCCGACGGGCTGTCCCCCGGATCGACGAGAGTGAGAACCACAAGGCTGCCGTAACCGCCCATCATGAAGACCTCGCTGTGAGCGAAGTTGATGAGCTGCAGCACACCATAGACAAGGGTGTAGCCGATGGCGATGACGGCATACAGCGAGCCGAGCATCAGCCCTAGGACGAGATAGTCCCAGAACTCCTGAAGGGACATGCGGTTGAACTTCCTGTAGGAACCGGGCAAGCCGCCGGGCTCGGATCGCCAGGGCGGCCCGCGGAAAATCGTGCGGATCAGTCAACGGCTGCGCCTGCTTGCGCACTTCACAGACAAGGGGCCGGGAGAGAAAGTGTCCCCCGACCCCCATCACATGGCGTCAGCCGCCGGAGCCCGGCCTCAGCCGATCAGCTCGTTGACGTTGCCCTGGTACGCGATCTTTCCGCTCTTCACCTGGTAGACGAAGACGTCCGTACCCTTGAACTCACCGTTCTTCTCGAAGGAGAACGTCTTGGTCAGACCCTTGTAGGAGGCCTTGGAAAGGGCGTCGCGCAGAGCCTCGCGCTCGACGTCGCCGCCCGTCTTCTTGATCTCCGCGATGATCATGTTGGCGACGTCGTACGCCTCGGCGGAGTAGGTACCCGGAGCCCGGTTGAACTCCTTCTGGTAGTCCTCCGCGAACTTCTTCGTACCCGCCTCGACGGTCGCGTCGGTGCAGGGGCAGGTCAGGTACCAGTTCTCGGAGGCGTCACCGGCGAGCTCCACGAACTTGACGTCGTTCGAACCGTCACCCGAGATCGCCGCACCCTTGAAGCCCGCGTCCGACAGCTTCTTCGCGAACGGCGCCAGGTCCTGGTAGTAACCGGCGTAGATCAGCGCGTCCGCCTTGGAGTTGACGACATCCTTCGCGGTGGCGCTGTAGTCGGGCGTCTTCTGCGGGACGCTCTTCTTCACGACCGAGACGCCGGCCGACTTCAGGGTCTCCTCGGCGACCTTGGACAGACCCACGCCGTAGTCGGTCTTGTCATCGATCAGGTAGACCTTCTTGGCGCCTATCTTCTTCGCGAAGAAGTCGCCCATGGCCTTGCCCTGCATGTTGTCGTTGGGAACGGCCCGCAGGAGGCTCGCGAAGCCGTTGGCCTCGTCCGTCAGCGACGGGTTGGTGGCCGACGGGCTCACCGTCACCAGACCGGCCTCCGCGTACAGCGGCGAAGCCGAGTTGGTCGGACCCGAGAAGGCGGGACCGACGACGGCCTTGACGTCCGGGTCGTCGATCACCTTCTGTGCGGCGGTCGGCGCCTTGTCCGGCAGACCCTGGTCGTCGGCAGCCACGTACTCCAGCTTGAAGTCGAGGTCACCACTCGCGTTGGCCTGCTTGATCGCCAGCTGCACACCGTTCTGCATGTTCTCACCCAGGGCGACGTTGTCGCCGGAGAGCGGCCCCTCGAAGGCAATCTTCACAGTGGAGCCACCACTACCGGAGTCGCCACCGCCACAACCGGTGAGCGCCAGCGCTCCAACGGCCACCGGAATGGCCAGCTTGACGATGGTCTTGTTCAGCACTAAGCACTCCCTGGCCCGAACGATGATGGCGTAGAAGAACTCGTGATCCCCTACGCGGACACCGCTTATCCCTACGGTGTGCGGGGAATCTAATCGGGTTGCCAGCCAGTCGGATAGGTGGTCCACGGATGTGTGATCGCCCTGTGACCTCGGATATCCGCCGGATACAGAACACCGCCGACCGGCCGGCGGACGTTTCGGCCATCACACAGCACTCGGAAGATCTTCATACGAACCTCACGACCGGCCGCCGACCTGCACAGAACCAGACAAGCAGCCACCAAACGGAAGCACCCCAGACATGCCCCAACCCACACAACGCGCGGGCACCTTGGAACCACCGGAGGTCGGACCGGAAAACAGCCGGAAACAAACCGCACTCGCCGCACTCGCAGGCCTTCTGCTCGGAGCGGGAATCGCCACCGCGACCGCAACCGCGCTCTGGCCACACCAGCCCGCCCCCACCCTGCGCCCACTGGAAGCAGCGCCCGGAACGGACTCCGTCCGCAGCGGAAACCTTCAGTTCGACGCCACCGGCCTGCGCTGCGGAATCACCACCGTCATCGGCACCCACGGCGAACACTGGGCCAAGGGCCGCCTCTGCCGCATCCGCCTCACCATCACCTCACAGGACTCCGTCTTCGGCCAGATCGACAACGACCTCCACCGGCTCGTCCTCGACAACGGCAGCGAACTCCCCCTCGACCGCGAAGCCACCCAGATCAAACGCCAGCCACTACGCACCGAAGTCGCCGCACACGGCGCCATCACCTACGACCTCTGGTACGACCTGCCCCACAGCCGACACCCCACCGCACTGCGCGTCCGCGCCAACGACACGGAGCCCCCGGCCACCATCCCGCTCCCCCGACGGGACTGGACCGAAGGCTCCGCCTGATCACACAGACGAAACGCGCCCGGCGCTACTGCCGCGCCTTCTTCTCCTCGGAGTCCTGAATGACCGCCTCGGCGACCTGCTGCATGGACATCCGCCGGTCCATGGAGGTCTTCTGGATCCACCGGAAGGCGGCCGGCTCGGTCAGCCCGTACTCCGTCTGGAGGATGGACTTCGCCCGGTCCACCAGCTTCCGCGTCTCCAGGCGCAAGGTGAGGTCGGCGACCTCCTTCTCCAGCTCCTTCAGCTCCGTGAACCGCGACACGGCCATCTCGATGGCGGGCACGACGTCACTCTTGCTGAAGGGCTTCACGAGATAGGCCATCGCACCGGCGTCCCGAGCCCGCTCGACCAGATCGCGCTGCGAGAACGCCGTCAGCATCAGCACCGGGGCGATGCTCTCCTCGGCGATCTTCTCGGCCGCGGAAATACCGTCCAGCTTCGGCATCTTCACATCGAGGATGACGAGGTCGGGCTTGTGCTCGCGGGCCAGCTCGACGGCCTGCTCGCCGTCCCCGGCCTCGCCGACGACGGTGTACCCCTCTTCTTCGAGCATCTCTTTGAGATCGAGCCGGATCAGTGCCTCGTCCTCGGCGATGACGACACGGGTCGTCAGCGGAGGCACGTGCGACTTGTCGTCGTCGGGCGCGTCTACGGGCTGGGGCGACTCGGGGGCGGTCACGGGGGCTCCTTGTTACGGGCCGGGCAGGTGCTGCTGCCTATGCAGCCTACCTAGAGGCGGGGAGGTGCGGTGACCCGGTACACTTCCCGACAGGGACCTAGCCAGCCCGGTTGGTGGAACAGGCGAGACACGCGGCGCTCAAACCGCCGTGCCTTTCGGGGCGTGTGGGTTCGAATCCCACACCGGGCACTGCAGTCCAAAGCGGAGGATCACGTTCGCGTGGTCCTCCGCTTTTTCGTACGCGGGGTCACGGCCAGTGACACAAAGTGGCCGCATGAACGTTCACGGCACGGAAGTGCGACAGAAGGCGCTCACGCTTCTGCGCAGCGGCGTAAGGAACGTCGATGTAGCACGACGTTTCAACATCCCACCCGGCACCATCGGCAAGTGGCTCCATGTGGACCGCGCGAAGCGCGGCGAATGCCCCGGACGGCGCAGCTCCCCGTGCCCCCGCTGCGACGGCCGTCAACTCGACGAGGTGGCGTACAGCTACCTTCTCGGCCTCTACCTCGGCGACGGCTACATCGTCCAGTGGTCGGGCCACAGAGCGCCCAGCCTTGTGATCACATGCGACGACGCGTGGCCCGGACTCATGGACGAGTGCGAGCTGGCTATGCGTGCTGTCTTCCCAAACAACTCGGTCTGCCGCGCCAGCAAAGGCGGCTGCCACGACCTGAAGCTCTGCTCCACCCACGTCCATTGTGTGTTTCCGCAGCACGGTCCCGGCAAGAAACACGAGCGCCCCATCATCCTCGAATCCTGGCAGCAGGACATAGTCGATGCCCACCCATGGGAGTTCATCCGCGGCCTGATCCACTCCGACGGCTGCCGCATCACCAACTGGACCACTCGCCTCGTCCGCGGTGAACGCAAGCGCTATGAATACCCACGCTACTTCTTCACCAACAAGTCGGACGACATCCGGAAGCTCCTCACGGATACCCTCGACAGTGTTGGCGTCGAGTGGACAGCACTCGCTCGCGGCAACGACGCCTACAACATCTCCATCGCCCGCAAAGCCTCCGTAGCCCTCATGGACACCCACGTAGGCCCCAAGCACTAACCACAAAGGGCCCCTCCTCAAGAGGGGCCCTCCGCCGACTACTTGGGACTGTCGTCCTCCCCGATGTGATGCACCCGCACCATGTTCGTCGAGCCCGACACCCCCGGGGGCGAACCGGCCGTAATCACGACCGTGTCGCCCTTCTTGCAGCGGCCGTACTTCAACAACAGCTCATCCACCTGGTCGACCATCGCGTCCGTCGACTCCACATGCGGCCCCAGGAACGTCTCCACGCCCCACGTCAGATTCAGCTGGGACCGCGTCGCCGGCTCCGGCGTGAACGCCAGCAGCGGGATCGGTGAGCGGTAGCGGGACAGGCGGCGGGCCGTGTCGCCGGACTGGGTGAAGGCGACCAGGAACTTCGCGCCCAGGAAGTCGCCGATCTCGGCCGCCGCGCGGGCGACCGCGCCGGCCTGGGTGCGGGGCTTGTTGCGTTCGGTCAGGGGCGGCAGGCCCTTGGTGAGGATGTCCTCCTCGGCCGCCTCGACGATCTTCGCCATGGTCCGGACGGTCTCGATGGGGTACTTGCCGACGCTGGTCTCGCCGGACAGCATCACCGCGTCCGTGCCGTCGATCACCGCGTTCGCGACATCGCTCGCCTCCGCCCTCGTCGGGCGGGAATTGTCGATCATGGAGTCGAGCATCTGCGTCGCGACGATGACCGGCTTGGCGTTGCGCTTGGCCAGCTTGATGGCACGCTTCTGGACGATCGGGACCTGTTCCAGGGGCATTTCGACGCCCAGGTCCCCTCGCGCGACCATGATGCCGTCGAAGGCGGCCACGATGTCGTCGATCGCCTCGACCGCCTGCGGCTTTTCCACCTTGGCGATGACGGGGAGGCGGCGGCCCTCCTCGTCCATGATGCGGTGGACGTCCTCGATGTCGCGGCCGGAGCGGACGAAGGACAACGCGATGACGTCGAAGCCGGTGCGCAGGGCCCAGCGCAGGTCTGCCTCGTCCTTCTCCGAGAGGGCGGGTACCGAGACGGCGACACCCGGCAGGTTGAGGCCCTTGTTGTCGGAGACCACGCCTCCCTCGACCACCGTCGTGTGGACGCGCGGTCCGTCGACCGAGGTGACCTCCAGGCAGACCTTGCCGTCGTCGACGAGGATGCGTTCGCCGGGGGTGACGTCGCCGGCGAGGCCGGGGTAGGTGGTCCCGCATTGCTGGCGGTCGCCTTCGGCGCCCTCTTCGACGGTGATGGTGAAGGTGTCCCCGCGTTCAAGGAGTACGGGTCCTTCGGTGAAGCGGCCGAGGCGGATCTTCGGGCCTTGAAGGTCGGCGAGGATGCCGACGCTGCGGCCGGTCTCGTCGGAGGCCTTGCGTACGTGCTGGTAGCGCTCCTCGTGGTCGGCGTAGCTGCCGTGACTGAGGTTGAAGCGGGCAACGTCCATTCCGGCGTCGACCAGTGCCTTTATCTGGTCGTACGAGTCGGTGGCGGGGCCCAGGGTGCAGACGATTTTCGCTCGGCGCATGTTTCGACTCTATGACTTACCGGCGGGTAGAGAATTGGCCGCGTATGACTACTCAACAACCTTTGTGTGAAGGGCTATTGACAAGTGTTGAATTGTGCGGCGGGGTGCTCCGATGAGCGTTCGAAGCACCCCCGCCGCACCCCGAAGCACGTCATTGCCGTTCGGTTCACAGCCGTGGCGGCATCATCGTAAAGCGGGCGTTGACTTGCGCGTAGACATGCTGGCGCTGGGGTTCGAGGTCGAGGGGGGCGGCCGCGGCGTCCTCCGCGGCGCCGTAGGCCATGGAGCGCATCCGGCTGCCGGGGGCCTGTGGGTAGGGCGGCGGGGCGTTCTCCGCGCCGATGTCGGCGAGTTCCACCAGCGCGGCCAGGGAGGTTCCCAGTGCCTCCGCGTACTCCCTTGCCCGCTGTACCGCCTCCCGTACCGCCTGCTGCCGTGCTTCCCGGTGGGCCGGTGAGTCGGGGCGCAGGGCCCAGTAGGGGCCGTCCACGCGGGTGAGGTCCAGGTCGGCCAGGCGTGTGGTGAGTTCGCCGAGTGCCGTGAAGTCGGTGAGTACGGCGGTGATGTGGACGCGGCCGTGGTAGGCGTGGACGCGCTCGCCGCGGCCCTTGTCCTTGAGTTCGGGGCTGATGGAGAAGGCGCCGGTCTCCAGTCGCTCGACCTCGTCGCCGTAGGTCTTGACGAGGTCGAGGACGGTGGCGTTGCGGCGGGTGAGGTCGTCCAGGGCGGCGCGGCGGTCCTTGCCGCGGGAGGTCACGGTGATGCCGATGCGGGCGATCTCGGGGTCGACCTCGAGGCGGGCCTCACCGCGGACGGCGATGCGGGGGGCGTCGGGGGTGCCGTAGGGGACGGCGGGCTGAAGTTCCTCTGAAGGGGTGGTCATACGTCCCACTCTGTCATCGCTTGCTGGGTTACAGCCCTCGTAGGTCACCAGATCGAAATCTGTGGGGACTGTTGCCGCTCGGCATGGTCAGGTCAGAATCTACGCGCGTTGTTGACCATTCGCCTGGGAGAAACACTCATGCCGTTGAACCGCCGGAAGTTCCTAAAGAAGTCCGCCGTGACCGGAGCGGGGGCAGCGCTGGCCACCACGGCGGCCGCCCCGGCGGCGCAGGCCGCTCAGACGGCGGCGGGTTCCCGGCCGGCGAAGCGGTACGCGCTGACGGTGATGGGCACGACCGATCTGCACGGTCACATCTTCAACTGGGACTACTTCAAGGACGCCGAGTACACCGACGCCAAGGGCAACGCCCAGGGCCTGGCGCGGGTGTCGACGCTGGTGAACCAGGTCCGGGAGGAGAAGGGCCGCCGCAACACGCTGCTCATCGACGCGGGTGACACGATCCAGGGCACCCCGCTGACGTACTACTACGCGAAGGTGGACCCGATCACCGCCAAGGGCGGCCCGGTGCACCCGATGGCGCAGGCGATGAACGCGATCGGGTTCGACGCGGTGGCGCTGGGCAACCACGAGTTCAACTACGGCATCGAGACGCTGCGCAAGTTCGAGGAGCAGTGCGATTTCCCGCTGCTGGGTGCGAACGCGCTGGACGCGAAGACGCTGAAGCCCGCCTTCCCGCCGTACTTCATGAAGAGGTTCTGTGTGCCGGGCGCCCCGCCGGTGAAGGTCGCCGTGCTCGGTCTGACGAACCCGGGCATCGCGATCTGGGACAAGGCGTACGTCCAGGGCAAGTTGACGTTCCCGGGGCTGGAGGAGCAGGCGGCGAAGTGGGTGCCGAAGCTGAAGGCGATGGGCGCGGACGTGGTGATCGTGTCGGCGCACTCCGGCTCCTCGGGGACGTCGTCGTACGGTGACCAGCTGCCGTACATCGAGAACTCGGCGGCGCTGGTGGCGCAGCAGGTGCCGGACATCGACGCGATCCTGGTCGGCCACGCGCACGTGGAGATCCCGGAGCTGAAGGTCACCAACGCCAAGACGGGGAAGACGGTCGTCCTGTCGGAGCCGCTGGCCTACGCGGAGCGGCTGTCGCTGTTCGACATCCAGCTGGTCTTCGCCAAGGGCTGCTGGAGTGTCGAGTCCGTCTCGTCCAAGGTGCTCAACTCGAACTCGGTGGCCGACGACCCGAAGATCACCAAGCTGCTGACGGATGAGCACGAGAAGGTCGTCAAGTACGTCAACCAGGTCGTGGGCACGGCCACCGAGGTGCTGACGACGGTCGAGGCCCGCTACAAGGACGCCCCGATCATCGACCTGATCACCAAGGTCCAGGAGGACGTGGTCAAGACGGCGCTGGCGGGCACGGAGTACGCCTCGCTGCCCGTCATCGCGCAGGCCTCCCCCTTCTCGCGCACCTCGGAGATCCCGGCCGGCGAGGTGACGATCCGGGATCTGTCGAGCCTGTATGTGTACGACAACACGCTGGTCGCGAAGCTGATGACGGGTGCGCAGCTCAAGGCGTACCTGGAGTATTCGGCGGAGTACTTCGTGCAGACGGCGCCGGATGCGACGGTCGACGTGGAGAAGCTGACGAACGCGAACAACCGGCCGGACTACAACTACGACTACGTGTCGGGGCTTTCGTACGAGATCGACATCGCTCGGGCGGCCGGTTCGCGGATCAAGAACGTGACCTACAACGGTGCCGCTCTGGACGATGCGCAGAAGTTCGTGTTCGCGGTGAACAACTACCGGGCCAATGGCGGCGGGGCGTTCCCGCATGTGGCGTCGGCTCAGGAGCTGTGGGCGGAGTCGACGGAGATCCGCACCCGGATCGCGGAGTGGGTGACTGCGAAGGGTGTGCTGGACCCGAAGGACTTCGCGTCGGTGGACTGGAAGTTGACGCGGAACGGTACGCCGGTGTTCTGAGCGGCAGGTGTGTGA
Source organism: Streptomyces regalis (assembly GCF_001509475.1). GTDB lineage: Bacteria > Actinomycetota > Actinomycetes > Streptomycetales > Streptomycetaceae > Streptomyces > Streptomyces regalis. The sequence goes on along the minus strand of NZ_LLZG01000060.1, from coordinate 1,501 downwards.
GGCGCCTGAACTGCCCTTCTTTCCTGGGGCGGTCAGGCGCCTTTTGCGTATGCGGAGTATGCGGAATCCCGGCCTGCCCCCGTCAGCCCTTGAGTTGGACGACGGTTCCGCGTTGAGCGCCGATCGTGCGGGAGCGGACCTGGCGCGGTAGGGCCGGGTCCAGGCCGAAGGTGGTGAAGGCCGTGCGGGTGGGCAGGGGGTAGGCCTCCCTGCCCGTGACGGAGTTGAGGATGGCGGCGCTGCGCCAGGCGGCGAGGCCGAGGTCGGGGGTGCCGATGCCGTGGGTGTGGCGTTCGGCGTTCTGGACGTAGATGTTGCAGCCGGAGCCGGTGACGGACGGGTCCATGACCAGGCGGTACTGGTCGTCGATGCGGGGGCGCTCCCGGCTGTCGAGGCGCAAGTAGGGGTCGAGGCCGGCGAGGATGCGGCTGAGGGGGCGTTCGCGGTAGCCGGTGGCCAGGACGACTGCGTCGGTGGTGAGGCGCGAGCGGGTGTTCTGGTGGATGTGCTCCAGGTGGAGTTCCACCTTGGTCGTGGCGAGACGGCCGGCGGTGCGGACGCGGACGCCGGGGGTGAGGACGGTGTCGGGCCAGCCGCCGTTCAGGGTGCGGCGGTAGAGCTCGTCGTGGATGGCGGAGAGGGTGCCGGCGTCGATGCCCTTGTGGAGCTGCCACTGGGAGGCGACGAGCTTGTCGCGGACGGGTTCGGCGAGGGCGTGGAAGTAACGGGTGTAGTCGGGCGTGAAGTGCTCCAGGCCGAGCTTGGAGTACTCCATGGGTGCGAAGGCATCGGTACGGCCGAGCCAGTGGAGCCCCTCGCGTCCGACGGGGCGGCGTCGGAGCAGGTCCAGGAAGACCTCGGCGCCGGACTGGCCCGACCCGATGACGGTGACATGGTCGGCGGCGAGGAGCGTCTCGCGGTGGTCGAGGTAGTCGGCGGCGTGGATGACGGGGACGCCGGGCGCCTCGACGAGGGGCTTGAGCGGGTCGGGGACGTCGGGTTCGGTGCCGATGCCCAGGACGACGTTCTTGGTGTAGGTACGGCCGAGTGCCTCGGCCTCGCCGTCGGGGCCGAGCTGGGTGAAGTCGACCTCGAAGACGTCGTGTTCGGGGTTGAAGCGGACGGCGTCGACCTGGTGGCCGAAGCCCAGTCCTGGGAGGTTCTCGCAGACCCAGCGGCAGTAGGCGTCGTACTCGGCGCGCTGGATGTGGAAGCGCTCGGCGAAGTAGAAGGGGAAGAGCCGGTCGCGGGTCCTGAGGTAGCTGAGGAAGGACCAGGGGCTGGCGGGGTCGGCGAGTGTCACCAGGTCGGCGAGGAAGGGGACTTGGAGGCGGGCGCCGTCGATGAGGAGGCCGGGGTGCCAGGCGAAGGCGGAGCGCTGCTCGTAGAAGACGGCGTCGAGTTCGGTGAGGGGGTGGGCGAGGGCGGCGAGGGAGAGGTTGAAGGGGCCGATGCCGATGCCGACGAGGTCGCGGGGGGTGTCGGGTTCGTGGCCCGGGGG
>NZ_LLZG01000059.1 GCF_001509475.1 Streptomyces regalis | reverse complement strand
GCTGCTGTGGCTCTCACCCGCCCTGCCGGGCCGGACTCACGACCTGACCGCAGCCCGCACCCACCGGATCATCCGGATCTGCGAGCGCCAGGGCGTTCCGATCCTGGCCGATCTCGCCTACCAGGGTGCTGGCCCGTGGCTGACCACCGGCATTAAGCGGAAACCCCTGCAGGAACTCACTCCCACAGAAAAGACCCTCAACCGGGCACTTGCCGCTGCGCGAGCGCCGGTCGAGCGCGGCGTCGCCCGCCCTGAAGTCCTGGCGCATCTTCCGCAGGTCCCGATGCAGTCCGAATCGAATGACGTCAATCGCCAAGGCCATCCTCACACTGGAGCGGCAACGCTGAAGAGGCTCAATGCGAATCTCGAAATCCCGACTGCCCAGGAGGCGGCATACCTGGATCCAGCCCGAGCCTATCTTTAACAATCGCCCAATTGATACCGACAAGACGATCCCCGATATCCTCACACTGCGCCACGGCAGTAATTTCATGGAGCCTATTCCGAACAAAGGAAACCTCTGATTCGAAAGACTCGGCCTGTTCAATAAGCGCCACCCCCAATGGAATATTATCCATATAATAGCGCCAAATTCGCGGGGGCAACTTAGGATCACCAGAAGGAGGAGCAAGAGAAACTCCCCACTCCCCCCTTTCTCGGATCAAGTACACCTCACATCCGTCACCAACAAACCGGAGAAGGGCATTTTCAAACCCGCCGTCCTGTCGTTCTTCTGTGACAGAAAACCCACGCTCCGTCAGCCACCCAGTTAGCCCGCTGACCAGATCCTGCCCACTCACAACATTCACCTTCCAGGAATCAGGGCGTCCCCCGTCGCATTGAATGAATACCCGTTCTTCAGCAGATGATTAATCTCGGCATGACAAATAGAATCTACCTTGGATTTTTCTATCGGCGTGGCCAGTCGGAAGGTGGCACCCTCCGCTATTCCCCGGTCGAGGAATTTTACATTCTCAACCCATTGCTGCTCCGGCGTGAGCGTATTCCAGTGACTCAGAGGAACCTCAAACCACTGCCCTCCTTCCAGCTCAGCTACCCTTTGGTAGTCAGGATGGTTTCCAATGACCCTCAGTCGCGGGCAGGGCGAAAGGCCGAGCGGGTCAGTTAGGGAGAGCGGATTATCGACGTAGGTAGAGGGGTTGGATGCGGGGAAGAGGCCAAGGGGGTCGAGGGTGAGGTAACGGGCCGTCTGGGGGTCGTAATGGCGAAAGAAGTTGTAGTGCAGGCCCGTTTCGGGGTCGAAGTACTGGCCTGGGAAACGCAAAGGGGTGTAGGCGGCGTCAGTGTGGCCCCAAGCTGTGTTGCCCCAGATCGTAGTATGGCTGCGCCAGGCGATGTCGCCGTGTTCATCGACGAGTTCGGTGGGGGTGCCGACGAGGTCGGTGATGATGGCGAAGAAGCGCTGGTCGACTTCTTCCTGCGCCGCGTGGGCCAGCGATTTCCGTTCTGTCTGGGCGAGTGCATGCAGGCCGTCGTGGTCTCAGGTAAGGGTAATCGTCGGCTGTGTGGTGCCTGGGGAATGGGTGATCTGTTCGGCGAGAAGATCCAGCGGATACCGCCCGCCTCAACCGACAGCAACGAGTCGTCCACCACCGGCACCAGCACCGCGCTGCGCCTGAACTCCCCTACGGCCTCACGCAGATCGCCCTGCCCGGTCTTCGCCAGGTCCGCCAGCCGCGTCTGCAGCCGCAAGGCATGAACGCTCAGGTCAACCCCCGTTGCCCACTTCACCGTTCATCGCACAAGCGAACGATCACGCTACTCGATTGCGTTAAGGGGCTGCCAGCATCGGCGTTTCGGCCAGCACTGGCCTATCTGTACATCTTCATCGATGGCCGCTCGACCGCGGATGGACATGGGGCTGCTCAGCTCGGGGCCAGATGCTCCTGGAAAGTTCTTCGGCCACCGTCGAGACAGGTTCACCAGTAGGACGCCGGTCAGAACAACCCGTCCTGCACACTCCTCTCCCGTTCTCTGAACGGGCGCACCGGCACGGTCAGTTCATCGTCGCCGCCCGCCGACACGAGTTCCCACCCCGTCATCAACCGCGTATCGACCACGACAACCCCGCCGCCCGCCTCCACATGCAGATCCGGCCCCGCAGCCGCCACCAACCGCCCGCTCACCACCCCGCCCGCGACCAGCTCGGTCACCTCGCCGACAGCGGCCGGTAGATCCGTGAGGCCGAACGCCCCGGCGTGGTCGACGGGTTGGCAGGGCTCGCGGTCGAGTGACTCCGGCCAGTCGGGGAGGGAGACGGCCCTGGCGTGCAGGTCCTCCACCTCGGCCGCCCGCTCCGCCGCCGACGCCGGCAGCGCGGAGCGCACCGCCCGCTTGTCGCCGTACGGAATCCGGTCCGGCACCCGCAGTGCCGCCCGCAACAGTTCCTCGGTGCGCCGTGCCGCCATCAGCGGGCCGACGCCCAGCCAGCTGAAGCAGACCGCGCCCTGTTCCAGCAGCCGTGCCGAGCCTCGCTCAAGGGCGGTGATGCCGACCTTGGTCATCCCGGGGCCGAACCACGCCAGATATACGTGGTACGGCCGCGGGTCGTCCGCGATCGTGTCTGCCGCCACCGAGTGCGCCCGGTCCAGCCGCGCACACTCCTCGCACCGCGCCCCCGTACTCCGCCCCGGCACGACCGCCCGTACCCGACACGCATGCCCCCGCGCTCCCACGCATGTCCGCACGCCCCCTTCCGCGACCCCGAAGGCCACCCTTTTCCCCCAGGTCAGCGCGGAGCGCCGACCGCCGTCCCACGCCAGCTCGGGGCCGTCCGCCGACCACCGCAGCCCCGAGCATCTCCATGCCTGTGCCATTGCTCTTTGAGATTAGAGGCAGGCACTGACAACGGCCGTTCGGCCACCTACCTCAGCGGCCGGCTTCAGCGGCGGCGGGCTCGGGATCCCCGGTCACGGGAACCACCTCGGACGCAGCCTCGGACGCCACCGCCACCGCCGCCGTACGCCGACCGCGCCCCGCCAGCCGACATCCCCAACAGTCCGAATGACCGTCCCGAGCAGTCAAGTCGCGCGCCCCCATACGCCACTGACCGCGAGGCCGGACGCCCGGAGGCTTGCCCCACCCGGCAAGGTGCAGCGCCCAGGTGACAAGGACGCTCGCCGCCACGATCCCCAGCCCGCCCACGATCAGCGCCGCCGAAACCGTACATATCCCTGCCCCCAGCACGGCGGAGCCGATGGTCGCGATCGCGGTTCCGGTCCACCCCGCGACCGTGTGCCCCTCGTCATACTGACTCACGTGCTACCTCCCGAGTATCCCGAGAATCTCTCACCTCGTGAGAAGTTTAGGCACTAAATCTCTCACAAGCTAAGGTAATCAGGAAGATGCAAGCCAAGCCGCGCCCCACCGCCACCTCGGCCCAGGCGCTGGAGGCGATGGACTCCCTCATCGCGGCCCACCTGCTCGGCCAGCAGGAAATGGCCCAGCGGCTGGGCCTGAACATCACCGACCTGCTCTGTTTCGCCTGCGTGCTGAAAGCCGGCGAGAACCTGCTCACAGCGGGCGACCTCGCGGAACACGCCCACGTCACGACCGGCGCGATGACCGGGATCCTCAACCGCCTGGAACGCGCCGGTTTCATCACCCGCCGCCCGGACCCGGCCGACCGCCGCCGCGTCCGCGTGGCCGCCGTACCGGCCGCGATCGCCCGGGTCGAGGAGCTCTACGGCCCCTACTACGCCCGCCTCAACGCCCTCTTCGCCGACTACTCCGTCGACGAGATCGCCGTACTCACGGACTGGTTCACCCGCACGACGGGCCTCGCGCAGGCCTACATCGACGAACTGCGCGACCAGGACAAGGCCTGATCAGGGTCGGGCGTCGTACGCCGCCCGCGCCCGCTCGACCTCGTCCAGATGGACGGACCACTCCGACAGCGCGGCGAACAACGGCGCCAGGCTGCGGCCCAGTTCGCTGATCTCGTACTCCACGCGAGGCGGCACCTCGGGGTGATACGTGCGCACGACCAGGCCGTCCCGCTCCAGCTGCCGCAGTCGCTGGGTCAGCACCTTGGGTGTGATCGTGGCGATACGGCGCTCAAGTGCGACGAAGCGCTGCCGGCCGTACTCGTGGAGCGCCCACAGGATCGGGGTGGTCCAGCGGCTGAAGACGATGTCGACGACGGGGGCGATCGGGCAGGCGTTCTCGGGATCGCCGCCGCGCGGGGCCCACTTGCCTGTGTCCTCGGTCACAACCACCCCTGTCTGCCAATACTTTCCTCTAGGTACCTACTACCTCCACAACAGTAGCGTCGCCGTGCGAGACGAGAACGAGATACGAGAAGAACGACATACGAGGTCCGAACCTCGGAACGGAGACCGATGATGATCGTGGTGACCGGAGCAACGGGCAATGTCGGACGGCCACTTGTGCGGGCCCTCGTCGAAGCGGGCGAGCAGGTGACGGCGGTCTCCCGCCGGATCTCCGCGCGGGACGTGCCGGAAGGGACCCGCCACCACCCGGCCGACCTCGCCGACCCCAAGCGCCTGGCGCCCGCCCTGGAGGGGGCCAAGGCCCTGTTCGTGCTGACCTCGGGCGACTTCGTGGCGGCCGGCGGTGACCTCGGGGCGGCCCTGGATGTCGTACGGGGATCGGGCGTCCGGCGTGTGGTCCTGCTGTCGTCCCAGGGCGTCGGCACCGGGAACCACCCCCCGGTCCTGGAGGACGCCGTCAAGGAATCGGGCCTGGAGTGGACAATGTTGCGCCCGGGCGGCTTCCACTCCAACGCCCTGCAGTGGGCCGACATGATCCGCACCCGGCGGGAAGCGGCCGCTCCCTTCGGCGACGTGGCCCTGCCGACCGTCGACCCGGTCGACATCGCGGACGTCGCGGCGTTGGCGCTGCGCGAGCCGGAGCACGACGGCGAGGTCTACGAACTGACCGGCCCCGCGCCCGTCTCGCCCCGGCAGCAGACGGCCACCATCGAGGACGCCCTGGGTGAGGCGGTCCGGTTCGTCGAACTGACCCGCGCGCAGGCCCGGGAGCGGATGCTGGGGTTCATGCCCGAACCGGTCGTCGAGAGCACGCTCGACATGCTGGGGGCTCCGGCGGACGCGTTGCGGCGGGTGAGCCCGGACGTGGAGCGCGTCCTCGGGCGGCCGGCCCGTGCGTTCGCGGACTGGGCCGGACGCAATGTCAGTGCCTTCGCCTAACCTGCGAAGCAGTCACATCGCGCCACTTGAGAAGGGGGCCTGCCCCATGCTGCACGAGCCCGAGAACACCCTCTTCGTACGGGGCGCCACCCCCGTCCTCCTGCTGGCCGGCGCCTCCGTACACGACGCCCTGCCGGGCCTGACCGCGTCCGACGGGCAGGTGTCGCTGTGCGCGGGCTGGAGTGTCGTGCCCAAGCTGACCCTGTGCGTCGTGGACGGGCCGGGGGAGTACGGCCTCATGGTTCCCTCGCTCGCCGCCCCGGTACTCGACGCGGGCGGGCCGGGTGACATGGGCGCCTGGTGCGAGGATGCCGAGCGGGCCGGCGGTGCGGTGGTGCTGTCGGTGGACCGGATACCCGAAGTGCTGGACTGGGGCCGGCTGTTGGGCTCGGGCGGCACCTCGCGGGGCGGCTTCGTGCGGATCATGAACTGAGCCGCGCTCGGCGCCGGCCCGACCTCACATGGTGGAGTCTGCACCACCTTCGGTCCGGTAGGTCACTCCATCGTTCCGACGTGCGGACAACGGCATCGTTGGCCTCAGTTGATCCCGGCTGAAATCCCGACCGAATCCCGGTCGGTGCCGGCTGAAGCCCGGTCGATACCGGCTGAAGCCCGACTGAGGCCCTGCTGAAGCCGCACCGGGATGAGCTGAATCCCTCAGAGGTTCAGGTCAGCCCGGAAGGAAGCCGCCATGGAGTCGCAGCGCCCGTCGACGCCGAGCCCGTCGAAGCCGGGCCCCTCGACGCCGGGTCCCTTCTCCTCCTTCGTCCGGTTCGTGGTGTGCGGGGGCGGTGTCGGGCTCCTCTCCAGCGCAGCCGTACCGCTGCTGGCCGCGGCGATGCCCTGGGCTCTCGCCAACGCCCTGATAACCGTCGCCTCCACCGTCCTGTGCACCGAGCTGCACGCCCTGTTCACCTTCGGCACCGGACAGCGCCCCGGCCTGCGGCAGCACCTGCAGTCCTCGGGCTCGGCCGTCGCCGCGTACCTGGCCACGACCGCCGCGATGCTCGTACTGCATGCCGTGCAGCCGTCGCCCACCATGCTCTGCGAGCAGGCCGTCTACCTCACCGCGTCGGGGCTGGCCGGCATCGGCCGGTTCCTGGTCCTGCGGCTGTTCGTGTTCGCCGAGCGGAAGAAGGAGGCGGCGCCTACGAACCCGGGGCGCCCGGCGATCACGGCTGCCCCGGCGACCACGACAGTACCTGCCATCACGACAGCACCGGCGATCATGGCGGCCCCGCCTCAGTCCCGCGGCGCCCTGTCCGCCGCCGCCCGAGCCGCCAGCACCCTCAGCGCCGGCCCCCAGCGCTCCACGTACTCCCCGATGGTCCCGTCCGTCGCGTAGCTGCTGTCCCTCAGATACAGACCGGGCGCCGGCGTGCTCGCGCCGAGTTCCACCAGGACCGGCTTGAGCAGCAGGTCGGGGGCGAGCGCGTGCGACGGACCCGCGCCCAGCATCAGCGGCACAGCGACCACGCCCCGCAGGCCCTCGGCGGTCGCGAACTGGTCCAGGAACAGCTTGAGCACCCCGGTGTACGTCGCCTTGAAGGTCGGGCTGGCCACCACGACCAAGTCCGCCGAGGCAACGGTCCGTACGGCGTCCGACACCCGCTCGTCGCCCCAGCCGAGCAGGCCCGGGCCGAGCGTGATCACGTCGACGACCGCGTCCGGCGGCCGGCCCGTGAGCTCCGTTGCGAGTCTCGTGGCCGCGTCGAGGGTGCGCGAGGCGGGTTTCGGATTGCCCGCAACCACCACTGTCGTCACGGGTGTTCGTCTCCCCGGACACCGCCTAGGTACTCCTCGACGCCGGCCATCGGCCACACCTCGCCGATCTTGTGCCGGATGTCGAAGAGGTTCGCCGCGTGCACGTCCGGATCCCGGTCGCCCACCGCCTCCTGGACGACGATCGGGACGAACCCGTGCTGCATCGCGTCGAGCGCGGTGGCCCGGACGCAACCGCTGGTGGAGAGGCCCCCGATGAGCAGGGTGTCGATGCGGTGGGCCGTGAAGTACGCCGCCAGTGACGTGCCGAAGAAGGCGCTCGGGTACTGCTTCGTGACCGTCAACTCGTCCGCGCCCGGGGCCAGTCCGTCGATGAAATCGCCGTACGGACTGCCCTCGGCGAACACCTTCAGCGTCGGCACCTTGCGGAAGAAGACGCCGCCGTCGCTGCCGTCGGTCCGGAACCGCACCCGCGTGACGACCACGGGGATGCCCGCTCGGCGTGCGCCCGCAAGCAGGGCCTTCATCGCCTCCACGGCCGGTTCGACCCCGGCGTAGAGAGGGGAGTCGGGGTCCACGTAGGCCCGGGCGGGGTCCACCAGGAGCAGGGCCGGGGAGGTACCGGGGGTGAGTCGGCCACTCAAGCCGGCCCGCTCGTAGTCCTCCTCACGGACCTCCTCACGGACCTCCGCAGGCACCCCCTCCCGACCCTCCTCACGGACCCCCTCCCGCCCCTCCTCCCAGTCCTCCGCACGCCGCCGTAACCCGCTCATGCCCGTCGGCACTTCATCAGCGGCTGGATGCGCGTGCCGAAGTTCTCGATGCCCTCCAGGAAGTCGTCGAAGACCAGCATGATCCCCTTGGTGCCGTCGACTTCGGCGACCTCGTCGAGCATCTTCGCGACGGTCTCGTACGACCCCACGAGCGTTCCCATGTTGAAGTTCACCGCGCCCTCGGGCAGCACGATGGTGCGGGCCGTCGAGGAGTCGTCGGCGGTGGTGTCCGAGGCCGATTCGCCGGCCATGTACGCGAGTGCCGCGCGGTCGGCGTTGTCGTGGTAGTCCCGCCACTTGGCCTGGGCGGCCTCGTCGGTCTCGTCCGCGATGACCATGAAGAGGGAGAGCGCTCCGACATCCCGGCCGGTCTCCCGCGCCGCCTCCACCAGCGTGGCGGTGCTGTCCGAGAAGGCGATCGGCGTGTTGACGCCGCTGCCGAGGATGAAGTTGTAGTCGGCGTGCTCGGCGGCGAACCGCATGCCCGTGTTGCTCTGGCCCGCGGCAACGATGTCGATGTGCCCGTTCGCCGGGCGCGGCGACAGCACGCAGTCGTCCATCTCGTAGAACTCGCCCTTGAAGTTGCTGACGCCCTCGCGCCACAGCTCCTTCATCACGGTGACGTACTCGACGGCGCGGGCGTAACGGTTGCCGAAGTGGTCGTCGCCGGGCCACAGGCCCATCTGGGAGTACTCGCCGGGCGCCCAGCCGGTGACGATGTTGATGCCGAAGCGGCCGGGGGCGATCGAGTCGACGGTCACGGCCATGCGGGCGACGATCGCGGGGGGCAGGACGAGGATCGGCGTGGAGGCGTACAGCTTGATCCGCTCGGTGACCGCGGCCAGGCCCGCCATCAGCGTGAACGACTCCAGGCAGTGGTCCCAGAACTCGGTCTCGCCGCCGAACCCCTTGAGCTTGATCATCGACAGCGCGAAGTCGAGACCGTGTTCCTCGGCCTTCTGCACGATGGCCTTGTTCAGCTCGAAGGTCGGCAGGTACTGCGGCGAACTCTTCGATATGAGCCAGCCGTTGTTTCCGATGGGGATGAAGACACCGATGTCCATGCCGCTCCTCAGGAGGTCGGGGGTCCCGGGTGATGCTAAGCCGTCTACATCAACTGGGTGATAAATCTTGGCCGTTGACGTCCTGTTGACCGGCCGGGTGAGAGGCGTGAGGATCTTGCGAACCATCGATTGGGTTACGGCTGTGACGGTAAAGTCCCGGGTATGAACGCTCGGCTGGCACTGCTCAGCACGGTGGCCCCCGGTGTCGCGGAAAGCGAGGTCTTCCGGCTGGCCCTGCAGCATGCGGTGGGCGAGCTGGGCGCCTTGGGCGGCATGATCCATCTCCGCGGCCCGATGTCCGCGCTGCGCCTGGTGTCGACGGCCGGACTCCCTCCGGCCCTCACCCGCGCCTGGGAGATCATCGACCAGGAGGGCCCGCTGGCCCCGGCCCGTGCACTGCACGAGGGCAGCGGGGTGTGGGTCCCGCTGAAGCCGGCCGGAGAGGCTACGGCCACCCTTTCGTCGAGCGCCCCGAACACCCCGCGTGCCTCGAACACCCCGCAGGCCTCGAACACCCCGCAGGCCTCGAACACCCCGCAAGCCTCGAATATCCCGCACGCCTCGCACACCCCGGCTGCTTCGCACACCCCGAACTCCCCGGACGCCGGCTGGCCCGGCACCGGCCTCGCCGCCTTACCGATGTACAGCGGCAACCGCACCACCGGCGCGCTCAGCGTCCTGATGGGCGACCAGGGTGAACCGACCTTCGAGCACTGGGAGTTCCTCCGCGCCGTGATCGCGTGGGCGGAGGACCGTATGGTCCACGCGCCGCCACCGACGAGGCCCTTGCAGACGGACGTGCCGAGCGGTGAGCGCGTGCGCCAGTCGCTGAAGGAGGTCAGCGTCGGCTCCTGGGACTGGAACATCCGCACCGGCGACCTGATCTGGGACGAGGCGGCCCTGGAGCTCTACGGCACCCGGCCGCAGGACTTCACCGGCAAGGTCGACGACTGGATGCGGTGCGTCCACCCCGACGACCTCGCACCGACACTGGCGGCGGCGGACCGGGCGATCCGCGAGGGCGGCGTCTTCGAGGCCGAGTACCGGGTACGGAAACTGGACGGCAGCTGGGGCTGGACCCAGGCCCGCGGCAGGGCGACGTACGACGACCACGGCGAGCCGCACCGGATGATCGGCATGGGCTGGGACAGCGACGAGCCGCGCTCCGCCCGTGACGCGCTCAGCCGGGCCCTGCGGCACATGAGCGACGGCTTCCTCGCGGTGGACGACGACTGGCGGATCACCTTCGCCAACCTGGAGGCGGAGCGCACCCTGGGCTACTCCGAGGAGGAGCTCTTCGGCTGCCTGCTGTGGGACCTGCCCACCGCGCAGCAGGTGCCCGGTCTGGAGATCCGCTGCCGGCAGGCCGCAGCCGCGGAGAAGTCGGTCAGTTTCGACGTACGGCTGCCGAACGGGCGCCTGTGCCATCTGAGGCTGGTGCCGGGCCCCGACGGCCGCACCATCTACTTCACGGACGTCACCGAGAAACGGCGTCTGGAGGAGGACCGCAGAGCCGCCGAGTACGCGGCCGGCGAACGGGCCGCGCGGATAGCGGAGTTGACGACAGCCCTCGCCAAGGCGACGACGTCGAAGGACGTGGTGGACGCGGTCGCCCGCCGGGTGCTGCCCCCGTTCGAGGCGACGGGACTGGTGGTGCAGACGGTGGAGTGCGATCGCCTCCACACGGTGGGCTCCGTCGGCTACCCGGACGACATCCTCGCCATACTCGACGGCCGCGAGCGCACGGAAACCAGCCCGCTCTGGGACGCGATCGTGGCCGGCGCCCCGCTGTTCCTGTCCTCCCCCCGGGAGTTCGCCGCGCGCTACCCCGAGATCTCGGACCTGCCGGTCCGCGCCGGCAAGCAGGCCTGGGCGTTGCTCCCCCTGACGGCATCGGGCCACACCTTCGGCATCTGCGCGGTCACCTTCGACCACCCGCGCCGCCTCACCGACGAGGAACGCACCCTTCTCACCGCGACCAGCGCCCTGGTGGCCCAGGCCTTGGACCGGGCCCGCCTCTTCGACGCCGAGCACACCCGCTCCCGCGAACTCCAGCGCAGCCTGCTCCCCCGCGACCTGCCCACCGTCCCCGCCTGCACGGCAGCGGCCCGCTACCTCCCCGCGGGCCAGGGCATGGACGTGGGCGGCGACTGGTACGACATCATCCCGCTGTCGGGCGGCCAGGTGGCGCTGGTCGTGGGCGACGTCATGGGCCACGGCCTGCCGGAGGCGGCCACCATGGGCCGCCTGCGCACGGCGGTCCACACCCTGGCCGACCTCGAACTGCCCCCCGACGAGATCATGAGCCACCTCAACGACATCGTCGGCGCCATGGGCGAGGAGTCGTACGTGACATGCCTGTACGCGCTGTACGACTCCACGACACGCGTCTGCTCCATAGCCAGGGCGGGCCACCCGCCCCCCGCCCTGCTCCACCCCGACGGCACCGTGCTGTTCCCGGCACTGGCGGCCGACCCGCCGCTGGGCGCGGCGGAACCCCCCTTCGAGACGACCGAGATACCGGTACCCGAAGGCAGTGTGCTGGCCCTGTACACCGACGGCCTGGTGGAGTCGTCGAAGCGCGAGATGGACCAGGGCATGGCGGCCCTCGCCGAAGTCCTGCGGACCTCGCACGCGGACGGCACCGCGAAGGACCTGGAGCACCTCTGCGAACGGGTCACCTCCGCGCTCCTGCCCTCCGACCACCAGGCGGCCGACGACGCGGCCTTCCTGCTGGCCCGCCTGCACGCCCTGCCCTCCTCCCGCATCGCCTCCTGGCCCCTGCCCGACGACCCCCGAGCGGCGGGCCAGGCCCGCAGCCTGATCCGCGACCAGCTCGCGGCCTGGGGCCTTGCCGACCTGACCCCCACGACCGAGCTCCTGGCCAGCGAACTCATCGGCAACGTCATCCGCCACGCCAAGGGCCCCCTGCGCCTCCGGCTCCTGCACGGCGCCGAGCTGATCTGCGAGGTCTTCGACGGCAGCCTGACGATGCCGCGTATCCGCCGGGCGACCGAGACGGACGAAGGGGGCCGGGGACTGCAACTGGTCACCGCGCTGTCCCAGCGGTGGGGGACCCGATACACGCCGACGGGCAAGTGCATCTGGACGGAACAGGCCCTCCATACGACGCCGGACACCAGCCGCGACGAGCAGCAGTCCGACCACGCCCTGGAGCGGATGTTCCTGGGCCTGGGGGGCTTGGAAAGCCTGGGAGGCCTGGGGGAGGACTTCGACGGCGGCCTGGACGCGTTGTCGTTCGGGGACCAGGACGGGTAGCGCGGCCACTCTCCCAGGGCTGACGACGGCGTTCCCAGGAACCGCTCCCAGGAACCGTTCCAGGAAGAGTCTCCCGTCACCGGGGTACCGTGAGAACGGCGCCTTTGGCGCTCCGCAAAGAACCCGGAGTGTGAGGCCATGGCCCACCGCCGCACCGATTCGGCCAGTGCGACCCGAGCACTGCTGCAGCAGCTCGGGGATCTCACCGGCCGGATACTGGACCAGATCAAGTTTCAGCAGGCACGCGTCGAACTCGCCGCCGCGCTCCAGCGCCAGGTCCTCTCCGCCGAGCTCCCCGTCCTGCCCTGCCTGCAGGTGGCGGGACGGTACACACCCGCGCGGGTCGGTCTGGACATCGGCGGCGACTGGTACGACGGCTTCCTCATGCCGGACGGCTCGGTGGGCTTCGCGATCGGGGACGTACAGGGCCATGACGTCGAGGCCGCGGCCCTCATGGGGCAGGTCCGCACCTGCTTGCGCGCCGTCGCGACCGCCACCACGGACCCGGCGGAAGTACTCCGGCGCACCAACGACCTGCTCGTCACGATGGACACCGAACTGTTCGTGACCTGCTCGTTCCTGCGCTTCGACCCGCTCACCAGGGAACTCTGCGACGCCCGCGCCGGGCATGTCCCGGCGGTCTGGGCCACGAGCGAGGGCCGCTGCGAGATCGTCCTGGACGACGGCGGTCTGCCGCTGGGCATCCACCCCGGCGAGCGCTACCCGTCGTCCCGCCGGCTGCTGTCCGACGTGGGCGCGTTCGTGCTGCTCACCGACGGCGTGGTCGAGGGCCCCGACTACCCGATCGAGGACGGGCTGAAGAGGGTGGCCGACCTGGTCGGCGACGCCTGTGGCGCCGACGCGGACGAGCTGGCCGCGCAGGTGATCAAGGTGGCGGACCACACCGGCCACAACGACGACGCCGCGGTCCTCGTCCTTCGGTACGGCGGCCTCGCGGACGAACCGGGCGTCGGAGGGTGAGCGGCATGCGCGGCGGCCTGGTCACCGAGGGCCTGCGGCTGGCTGCCGTCGCGGCCGCCTACTACGTCAGCGCCAAGATCGGACTCCAGCAGGAACTGGTACGCGGGCAGGTCACGCCGTTCTGGCCGCCCACCGGCATCGCCCTGGTCGCCATGATGGTGTGGGGCCTTCGCATGTGGCCGGGCATCGCTCTCGGGGCGTTGGCGGTGAACGCGCCGCTCGGGCCGTCGTTCTTCCCCGTGCTCGCCATCGTGACCGGCAACACGCTCGCCCCGGTCTGCGCCTACCTCCTGCTGCGGCGCGTGGGATTCCGCACCGCCCTCGACCGGCTGCAGGACGCCCTGGCCCTGGTCTTCCTCGGGGCCCTGGGCGGCATGATGATCAGCGCGACGATCGGCACCACCGTCCTGGTGGCCTCCGAGGCGCTGTCCGCCCACGACTTCTGGCCGACCTGGTCGGTGTGGTGGACGGGCGACGCGATGGGGGTCCTCGTCATCGCGCCGCTCCTGCTGGCCGCGCGCACCGCACACCGGCCACGCGACGCACCAGTGCTGCGCTGCGCCGAGGCTCTGATCCTGCTGGGCGGTACCGCAGTGGCCTCCGTGGTGGCCACCCGCAGCTCGCTCAACCTGCTCTTCCTCGTCGTCCCGTTCCTGCTCTGGGCGGCCTTCCGCTTCCAACTGCCCGGCGCCGCACCCTGTGCGCTGATCAGCTCCGTGGCCGCGATCTACGCGGGTGCGGCAGGGGTGGGTCCGTTCTCCGGCCACGACCTCCTCGCCAAGATGGTCATCCTGCAGGCCTTCAACGGCACCGTGGCCCTGACGTCCCTCCTGCTCTCGGCCGTCATCGCCGAGCGCAACCAGACCCTGAGGGAACTGAGGGAGGCCTGCGATCGCCTGACGGAAGCCCTGTCCCGGCTGGTACCGGACCAAGCGCTCGCTGAGCGCCCGCTCCTCCGCCCGGAAAGACGCGAGGAACGGAAGTAGCCCGCTCCGGAAGGGGTGCGGGAGCAGGAAGCGCGGGAGCAGGAAGCTGCCTACCGTCCGACTGTGAACGCCCAGCGGACGCTGGACGGGGCAGGGAGACACGGAGCCTGTACGCGACGGCCGTCGACGACCGTGAGCACGACTTTCGCGCTGGAGGTCTCGCGCCGGCTCGATGGCGCACCTTGGTCGACCGATCACGCCGCCTGCGCGGTGGGCGGATGGCTGCCGGATCGTCTTTCCATTCTTGGAGCCCGTCCCGGCGCGTGGCACAGGCAGCGCACGATGCCCTGCGAGCCGCGCTCACGCACGCCGTGACCGAGCAGGAGATCAGTAAGGACGGGTGAGCTGGATCATCAGATGCAACGGGCGGGCCGCCAGCTCCCCCACCGCGAGACCAAGACGGAGGAGTCCGACGGCTGCTTTCCACTCACCGTCGGCGCTTTCGACGCGGCCCAAGAGCGCCTTTCGTTGCGCGAGCCCCTTCGTGCCGGGCCTCTGCGACTCACGTGCGCCTCGCACGCCCCCTGCCTCAACTGCCCTTGTCTGCCTGCCAGGTTGGGGCTGGCGGTCCAGCGTGCCCGGCTCACCGCCGACCAGAAGGCCGTCAAATACTGCCGTCAACGCAAAAGCCAGAGGCCCTGTGGATCACTCCACAGGGCCTCTGAACTGATGTGCACTCGGCAGGATTCGAACCTGCAACCTTCTGATCCGTAGCTCTATGTAGATAGGTCAGCGGCGTTCATAGCGGCCGCACTGCGGCCCCGGCGAGTCACTGCTGGGCGTTGCTGGCCACGACGGTTGCTGTACTCCGCTGCTGTACCGTCGCCGACTTGATGCGCGCCAAGTCGGCGACGATGTCTGAGAGATGAAGTGGCCAGCAGTGCCGATCAGGCACAGCGCTGTCAGTCCCATGGTGTTGCATGGCTTCGACGCCGCCATCACCTACCCATTTGGCGATCTTCCTCAAACTTCACCTCACTTGAGGTAGCATTTGAGGAAGTTGGGACCTCGGAGGTGCCGTGAGCCAGTTCCAAGGGCAGACCCCTGCCCACCCCAGCAAGATCGTCCAACCAGAGCAGGCCGAGGGCCGCTTGGCGGAGATGGGCCTGTCGGTTGTTAACATCCGCAGCAGCGTCACCGCTGGCGACGACGCCCGAAGTCGTGTCTCGCTCCGCTACTACCCGCGGAACTTTCCCGGGATCACAATGTGGGCGGAGACGCTGGCGGCACTCCGACGCGAGCTACTAAAAGCACGCCAAGGATGGCGAATCGGGCAGACTGGGAACTATGAGACGGTCTACTCGGCGGATCGGCGCCTCGCCTTCGCTGTAGTGGCGGGCGATCGATTCACTGGGATTGATGGTGATCGGCCTCCCCGCCTGACCCGGAAGCGCGGACCCAAGACGAAGGAGCGAGTCGACCGAAACGCGAAATACCAGCAACTAGCGTTTGAAATCGACCTACCAGTGCGGGCAATTGAACTACCGCCTGACGAAGCCTGCTCTACGTGGTTTCTCGTTGTCCATGCTGACGACGACCACATTCGGGTGGAACTCTCTCTGCCTATCGACGCAGAGAATGGAATCGTTGGAGAATGGGTCGAAAGGATTTTGATCGACCCGATTCCTACCTCCGGGGCGGTCGCACCAATTGAACCGGGCGAGGACGACGACGATGACGGAGAACCGATGGTCACAAGGACAGCTTGACTATCCTTCGTTCAACCACACGCGTCTTACGATGGCGCGCGAGCGCCGGGGCCTGACCAAACAGGGCCTCGCCGAGCTCTGTGGCGTGTCACGGCGAGCCGTATCAGGTTGGGAAGCTGGGGAGGTGGATAACCCACCTCTCGGCTTGCTCGCGCGCGTGCTGGATCTACCTGAAAGCTATTTCCAGGCTGACGATGCTCCGCACATTGAGGAAGAATGGGTAAGCTTTCGAGCGCTGTCGTCCATGACAGCTAGGCAGGTTCATCGCATTCTGTCGATTAGCTCACTGGGAGTGCTCCTAAGTGGCTGGGTCGACAAGCACTATGGAACCCCGCCTCCCGAGCTTCTCGACCTATCAGAGACGTCCGGCCTTACACCGGTAGCTGCTGCTGAGCAGATGCGATCAGCATGGGGGCTACACCAAAAGCCCGTGAAGAATATGCTCGCATTGGTTGAACGGAAGGGAGTCCGCGTCTTTTCTCTCCCGATTAACGATAGAGAAATTGACGCGTTCTCGTTTATGTACGAGGGCCGCCCCTTCGCCTTCCTTAATACTTCAAAGACGGGCGAACGAATGCGCTTTGACCTCGCGCACGAGCTCGGCCATCTTGTTCTACACCAAGGCTCTAAAAGGAATCGGTCTCGCGCGACAGAACAGGAAGCGCACGACTTTGCATCGAGCTTCCTGATCCCGGCAGATGGGCTATTCGCACAGGTCGTCGGTCGCCTTCGATTGGATGACGTATTCAAGCTCAAGGCCTACTGGAAAGTCTCTGCGGTCGCAATGGTGGAGAGGCTCTATCAATTGGAGCTGATCTCCGAGTGGAACCGCCGCCAGTGGCTGATCGACCTGTCTCAGCGTGGCTATAGAACCTCTGAACCTGATGGAATCCACCCAGAGACTTCTCAGCTGTTTACTGAGGTATTCCGCCTTGCTCGGGAAGATGGCTGGAGCTCGCGCCGCATTGCCGAGGAACTGCATGACAGCAGTCAAGACCTAGATACTCTCGTCTTTGGTCTATCAATCGCCGCAATCTCTGGCGGCGGTCAGGCGGGCCCGGCAAAGCAAGGCCATCTCTCTGTCGTGAAGTAAAGGACTCTGCGGGCCTGGCAATCGCATCCGATACCCACCGCTCTCCCCAGCTCCCATCCCGTCCGCCGTCGACCCACACACCGTGGAGCAGGCGTGGTTCATGGCGTCCAGGTGGAGCGCGCCACCGTACGAACGACCTGGACGCCATGGGCCGCGTCTGCTCGGCTTCGCCTGGGTCGACGGTGGACGGGATGGGAGCTCCCCGCGCACGCCACTACGGGCCCGCGGGCGGAAACGGCGCCCCCTCCATCCCGGTGCCGGCCGATCCCCCGCCGGAGGCATCGTCTTGACCGTGCCGCGCTATGCGGTGATCGACTCATGGCCACCCGGCCCTATCCACATGTGGGCGCGCGTCGGCGGCGGCAGCGCCAAGCGGGCCGAAGGCAGGAGCGCGGGCGCAGCCAGAGCCGGGAAGCGCGCCCGGCGGAGCGGAGCGCAGCCGGGGCTTGATGAGGTAGAGAAACCTGTAACAGCTCTCGCTGGGTCACGCGTGTCCGATCCCGGGTGATGCTTGACAGTTCGGTCCCAGCTGATGGTTGACAGTGGCCGTGATCGGCTTTTCTGTGCGCGTCGTTGCGGCGCGTGTGG
>NZ_LLZG01000058.1 GCF_001509475.1 Streptomyces regalis | reverse complement strand
CGATGCCCCACGACGACTCGGCTGCCAATTAGGAATTGCGAATGATCGCTCCGTAGGGAATCGACAGCGAGGTCGTCCGTCGGGAGGCACCAGCACCACCACCGCACGGAGGCACCACATGGCCGAGGCCGCCGCCCACCCGAGCGTGCGCCTCTCGTACCCGGTGATCTCCCAGGCGCTGGAGCTGAGCGCGTCGCCCCAGCTGCGCAACATGGCCACGATCGGCGGCAACATCATGCAGCGCACCCGCTGCACCTACTTCCGTGACGTGTCCGCCGCCTGCAACAAGCGCGAGCCGGGCTCCGGCTGCGCGGCCCGCGAGGGCTTCAACCGCACCCACGCGATCCTTGGCACGTCCGAGTCGTGCGTGGCCACGCACCCTTCCGATGCCGCCGTGGCCTTCGCGGCGCTGGAGGCGAGCGTGCACCTGCTGGGCCCGGACGGCGCGCGCACCGTCCCGTTCGCGGACTTCCTGCTGCGGCCCGGCAGCACTCCGAACCGCGAACAGGCCCTGCGCAAGGGTGAGTTGATCACCGCTGTGGAGATCCCGGCCCACCCACGGCCACTGAAGTCGGGCTATCTGAAGGTGCGTGACCGGCAGTCGTACGAGTTCGCCCTCACCTCGGCGGCCGTCGCGCTGCACATCCGTGGTGGTGTGATCCGCGCGGCGAAGGTGGCCGCCGGGGGAGTGGGAACCGTGCCCTGGAAGCTGCCCGCCGTCGAACGGCAGCTCATCGGCGAGCGGCCCTCGAAAGCCCTGTGGGCCGAGGCGGCCGAGCGGGCGGCGGACGGGGCCCACCCCCTCCGGCACAACCACTTCAAGGCCGAGCTGCTCAGACGCACCGTCGAACGCCAGCTGCGCACCGTAGGAGGCACCAAGTGAGCCAGCCACAGGCAGCCGTCGGCGCGTCGGTGCCCCGGGTCGACGCACGGCTGAGGGTCACCGGGAGATCGAAGTACGCCAGCGACAACAACCCCGACGGGGTCGTGCACGCGGTCATCGTCGACAGCACGGTCGGCCGCGGCCGTGTCACCGGCATCGACGCCCGCGCCGCCCTCGCCCAGACCGGCGTCCTCAAGGTGATCAGCCACCTCAACGCGCCCAAGCTCCCGCCCCTGCAGGGGCCATATCCGCCCCCCGGGTCGCTGCGCGCCTTCCAGGACGACCGCGTCCGGTTCTTCGGGCAGCCCGTCGCGGTCGTGGTGGCGACCACGCTGGAGGTGGCGCAGCACGCCGCGAGCCTGGTGAAGGTCTCCTACGACGCCCAGCCTCCCTCGACCGACATGGGCGCCGCCGACCCCGCGGGCGCCCCGGAGACCTATGCACGCGGCGACGCGGACGAGGCCCTGAAGGCCGCCGACGTCAAGCTGGACCTGGCGTACCGGATGGCCCGCAACCACCACAACCCGATGGAGCCGGCCAACACCGTCGCCCGCTGGGACGGTGACAGGCTCACTCTGTGGGAGAAGACCAACTGGGTGAGTGGCACCGTGATGACCATGGCCGCCGAGTTCGGCCTGACGCGGGACAAGATCCGTGTCATCGCTCCGGTCCTCGGCGGTGGCTTCGGCAGCGCCGGCCGGACCTGGGTGCACACCGTCATCGCGGCCATGGCTGCCCGGGATGTGAAGCGCCCCGTGAAACTCGCGCTCACCCGCAGGCAGACGTACTTCGGCGTGGGGTTCCGGCCCGCATACGAGTACGGACTGCGGCTGGGCAGCGACCGGCGGGGCCGCCTGACCGCGTCGGTGCACGATGCCCGCGCCGAGACCTCCAGCTACGAAACGCACAGGGAAGGCGTGCTCATTCCCGGCCGGATGCTCTACAGCACGCCCAACGTCCGCCAGGTGTACGGGCACGTACCGCTGGATGTGAACACACCGACGTTCATGCGCGGTCCCGGCTATGCCAGCGGCGCCTACCCCGGCGAGTCGGCGATGGACGAACTCGCCCACGAACTGGGCCTCGACCCGATCGAGCTGCGGCTGCGCAACGAACCCAGCGCCGACGAGTCCAGCGGGCTGCCGTTCTCCACCCGCCGCCTGCGCGACTGCTACCGCGTGGGCGCCCGCGAGTTCGGCTGGCACCGGCGCAACTCGAAGCCCCGCTCAACGCGCGACGGTGACTGGCTCGTCGGTATGGGGATGGCTGCCGGTGTCTACGACACCGAGCGCAGCGAGGCCCAGGTCTCGGTGGCTCGACGCCGACGGCAGCGCCCTGCTGCAGTCCGGCACCAGCGACATGGGTCCCGGCACGGCCACGTCCATGACCCAGGTCGCCGCCGACGCCCTCGGCCTGACCATGCGTCAGGTGACTTTCCGGCTCGGCGACTCCCTCATGCCCCCGGCCCCCGTCCACGCCGCCTCGCAGACCATGGCCAGTGTCGGCCCTGCCGTCCAGGACGGCTGCGACAAGCTGCGGGGGCAGGCCATCACGCTCGCGGTCAAGGACGAGGTATCACCGTTGCACGGCGTCGACCCCGCTGACGTCGTCGTACGCGGCGGCCGGCTGCACGTCAAGGACAACCCCGCGCGCGGGGAGACGTACCAGCGGCTCCTGGCCCGCAACGACCTCACCCACCTCGAAGCGCTCGGCTCGTACGCCGGGGCGTCCGGATCGGAGAAGTTCTCCTTCTACGCCTACGCCGCGACCTTCGCGGAAGTGGCCGTCGACGCAAGCCTCGGCCTGGTACGGGTCCGGCGCATGGTCGGTGTGTACGACGCCGCCCGGATCATCAGCCCGAGACTCGCCGACAGCCAGGCCATCGGCGCCATGATCGGCGGCATCGGCCAGGCCCTCCTGGAGCACACCGTCACCGACCACCGTGACGGCCGGATCGTCAACGCCAACCTCGCCGACTACCTCGTGCCGGTGCACGCCGACATCCCCGCCGACCTGAAGGCGGTCTACATCGACGGGGAGGACTACGAGGCCGACCCGATCGGCGTCAAGGGGCTCGGTGAGATCGTCATCGTCGGAGTGGCGCCCGCCATCGCCAACGCGGTCTTCAACGCCACCGGCCGCCGGATCCGCGAACTGCCCATCACCCCCGAAGCCCTGCTCTGAACGGCCGGGCGGTTCGGTTCACCCGCCGGCCACCCGGGGATTCCCCACGAACGCCCGGCGCTTACGACGCCACACCGCCGGGCATCAGGGCCGCCGCCGCGTCCTCTTCCCCCCGGGGGGGCACGGCGGCGGTGCGCTCGACCCCCTTTCCCGGAGCGCACGCCATCCTGAACAACGCGGGGCCGTGACGGGCTCGTGAGGCTTGACGTCCTTGCATGACAGGACGAGGGCGTGCACCGCCCGCTCAAGCCGGACTCGTTCGCCCGCGCACCAAGAAGGCGGGCGTCGGGCAGGGGACGTTCCACCGCAACTTTCCCCATCGTGAGGCGCTCGTCCTGGAGGTGCACAGCCATGAGGTGCAGCAGCTCACCCATGGTCGAGCTCCTGCTCGACGCCAACCGCAAGGCCGGTACCATCCGCGCGGGCGTGACCACCGACGACTTCATCCTCGCCATCGCGGGCATCTGGGAGATCGACCCCGGCGGCGACTGGCATTCCCAGGCCGCCCGCCTCCTGGACATCATCATGGACGGCTTGTGCGCGGGAGCGCCCGGTCGACGCCGGCCCGGCCCGTGACGAGCGCCAGGGGTGGTCGGTCAGACACGGCTGGGCTCCTTCGGCGGTTGGGACGCGGAAGGGGCGGGGCGTGTCGGCGCGGCCAGGAACGCGCCGGACGCCGACGCCCGCTGCCTGTCGGCTGTGCCTCAGGGCACCCTGGTCCAGGCGCCGTACTGCAACGCCCCCAGGACCTGACTGCCCTGTTCCAGCACGGCCTTCTCCAGCTGGTCCGGCAGGGTGTCGTCGGCGACGAGGCCCTCGGGCAGGGACAGACCCGTCTTCGCCAGCACCGGTTCGATGCTGCGCAGCGTGTACGCCAGCCACGGAACGATCGGTGAGTCCCCGCCCGCTGCGACCGGGGCCTGGCACTCAACCGTCGGGGCGGGCAGTCCGGCATCGAGGAAGGCGCGGTTCAGCCGGCGGCCGAAGTCCGGAGGTGTTCCGGTGACCCGGTACACCTCGGAGAGCAGCCGGTAGCACTCGTCCCACAGAGGGCTCGGCGGCCAACTGGGGTTCTGAACGGTGAAGTCGACCTCGTGGAACGCCACGATCCCGCCCGGCCGCAGGAACCGCGTGAACCGGCGGAGCGTGTCGGCGGGATCCTTCTGGTACATCAGGACGTAGCGGCCCACCACGGCGTCGAAGCGCTCCGTGGTATCGAAGCCGTCGAGCTCGGTGACCTCGAACTCGAGGCTTCCGCCGAAGCCTTCGTTCTCCGCCCTGCGGCGGGCCTTCTCCGTGGTCACCTGGTCGCGGTCGATGCCCAGGACCCGCCCGCGCGGCCCCACGACCTCGCCGGCCAGCATCGAGACGTCACCCATCCCCGAACCGAGGTCCAGGACGGACATGCCGGGCCTCAGACCGCCCAGGCGCAGGAACCGATCCGTGGAGGAACGCAGGATCCGTCCCTGCAGCATGAGACGCCGGTGCTCCAGATCCGAGCCTCCGAGCAGGTAGTCGGCGTACGCGTCGGATTGGGCCCCAGTGGCCGGGATGGCGTGTTCCGTCATTTTCTTTCCCGTCCTTCGTGATGTCCCAGGTTTCGTCGAGCGCGCCGTCGCGACCGGCTTCCAGCAGGCGGGTGACTCGGCTGCCTCCGTCCGGTCCAGACACGAGGAGGGCGGCGGTTGGACGGGTCCGGTCGGCCCGATCGTTACGGCGTGGAGAACAGGCCGGGACCCGGAGGTGAGGGGCCGTCTGCGCGGGCGCCGTTCGTGACCCGTAGGAACTCCAGCTTTTCCGCGTCGGCGGATCCTGCTGCCACCGTGTAGACGACGAGGCGGATGTCGCAGCCTGGGACGGTGAGCACGTCGCAGTCGCAGATCACCTCACCCACCTGGGGGTGTACGACGGTCTTGCGGGCCGAGACGTGCGGGCCGACCGTGCCCTCGTCCCACAGCCGGGCGAACTCCGTGCTGGTGGAACGCAGTTCCTCGACGAGGTCGGTCAGGCCGCGGTCGCGGGGGTAGTCGATGAGAGCTGTGCGCAGGTCGGCGACGAGGGCGAGTTTCAGGGCGTCGCGGTCCTGGAGCACGGGCCAGGACGTGAGCCGGCTGGGCCCTGTGGCGAAGACCGCCCGTGCCAGGTTGCGCTCGTCGTGTGTTCGTGCGCTGGGGTCGCCCATCAGTACTGACCAGGCGGGGGTCCAGGACAGCAAGGTCCAGTCGGCGCTGAACACGCCCACGGGGAACTCCCCGAGGCGGGCCAGCATCCGCTGGACCCCGGCCGGAACATACGTGGAGACCGTTCCCTCCTGGGGAGGCAGGAGGCCGGCCAGCCGGTAGGCGTGATCGCGCTCCATGGGCTGCAGTTGCAGTGCCCTGGTCAGGCTCGCGACGACCTGCGCCGAAGGGCTCGTGGCGCGGCCCTGCTCCAGGCGGACCACATAGTCGACCGACAGCCCTGCGAGCTCGGCCAGTTCCTCGCGTCGCAGCCCCACCGCGCGTCGTCCGGGCCGTGAGGTCAGTCCGACGTCGGCGGGAGAAAGGCGGTCGCGCCAGCGGTGCAGTGCCGTGCCCAGGGTCTCGTCCACTCGGCCATTGTGTCCGCCGGACAGTCGTTGTGCCTGGTACTGGCTGTCCTACCGTCACGGAGAGCACTGGTTGTCCTCTCGTCACGCGCCGAGAGTGGACGCATGACTACAACATTCATCACCGGAGCCAACAAGTCCCTCGGGTATGAGACTGCCCGCCGCTTGATCGAGGCCGGCCACACCGTGCTCGTCGGTGCGCGTGATCCGGAGCGCGGCCGGGCGGCCGCCGACGCGCTCGGGGCCCGTTTCGTCCAGATCGATGTGACGGACGACGCGTCAGTGGCTGCGGCCGCCGCCGATATCGGGGCTCACGAGGGCGGCATCGACGTCCTGATCAACAACGCAGGTGTCTTCGGGACACACAGCCCCGCCGAGCAGATCACGGCCGCTGACGCCAGCGAGGTGTTCGAGGTCAATGTCGTGGGGATCGTCCGGGTGACGCACGCGTTCCTGCCGCTGCTGCGCAAGGCCGCGAGCCCGGTCATCGTCAATGTGTCCAGCGGCATGGGGTCGTTCGCGCTGACCCACGACGCCGAGCGCGTCGAGGGCCGGGCCATCGCGCCGCTCTACACGGCGTCGAAGGCCGCCGTGACCATGCTGACCACGCAGTACGCGAAGTCCTGGCCGGACATGAAGGTGAACGCCGTCGACCCGGGCTACACCGCGACCGACTTCAACGGTCACAGCGGCCCGCAGACCGTGACCGAGGGAACCGACGCGATCGTCGAACTCGCCACCATCGGGGCGGACGGACCGACCGGAACCCTCCGTGACCGTCACGGTGAGCTGGCCTGGTGATCCACCCCTGAATCCGGGGCGTGCCCCGGCTGCTGCTCACAAGGGGCCGTCACCCGTGTGCTGCGGCAGTGGCTCGGCTGGAGAAGGCCGCTCACCTGCGGGTCAGGCCCAACTCGCCCGCGCGCATGCCGGCCTGGAAACGTGAGTCCGCGCCCAGGGCGACGAGGAGTTCGGCGACCCGGCGGCGGTAGGTGCGCAGCGACATGCCCAGGTCTCGTGCGGCTGCTGCGTCGGTCACACCGGAGCCCAGTGCGTGCAGCACCGCACGGGCCTGTGTGTCGATCTGAGGCCGGTCGGGGTGGAAGAAGGCTGCCAGGTCGGTAGCGGTCTCCCACGCGGCTTCGAACAGCGCGTACGCCCCGCTGACCAGGGCGGGTTCGGCGCTCATCGTGTACGTACGGTGACCGTGGCCGCGAGCGGACGGGGACGCGGAGGCGGCTGTGGGATGGGTGAGGAACATGGTTCGCCGGTCGATGAAGACCGTTCCCTGCGAGAGCGGGGTGGCGGCGATGCGTACCTGCATGCCGTGGGCGGCCATCTCCCGGAGAGTCTCCCGGTCGCCCTCGTCGGCGAGTACGGCGGGACTGTACAGC
Source organism: Streptomyces regalis (assembly GCF_001509475.1). Classification (GTDB taxonomy): domain Bacteria; phylum Actinomycetota; class Actinomycetes; order Streptomycetales; family Streptomycetaceae; genus Streptomyces; species Streptomyces regalis. The sequence goes on along the minus strand of NZ_LLZG01000058.1, from coordinate 108,318 downwards.
TTGCGGGCCCGACGTGCCCCGTCACGTCGGGCCCGCAGTCGTGCGGCCGCGCGGGCGCCGGGCCAGGTGTCGAGGTCGCGCGCGGCGCTGACCCATTCCGCGTCGTACGACTCCGCCAGGGGCACGACCCGTGCCCGCAACTCGAGATCACCCCTGAGGACCATGTTCTGTGGCATGCGTTCATTGTGTCCCTGGCAGCAAGGTGCCACTGCCTCGTCAGCAGGTTTGAGGCTGTGCAGGCTGGGCTCATGAACAATGAATTCCGCCTCGGTGGAGACCTGGCCATCAATCGGCTCGGCTTCGGTGCCATGCGCCTGCCGTCCAAGGACGGCATGGGTGGTCTCGCCCGCGACCCCGAGACCGGCCGTGCCGTACTGCGGCGCGCCGTCGAACTCGGCGTCAACCACATCGACACCGCCGACTTCTACGTCAGTGCCGGCGGTGCGGTGCGAGCGAACACTCTGATCCGCGAGGCCCTGCATCCGTACCCGTCCGACCTGGTCATCGCCACCAAGGTGGGCCCGATCATCCGTGAAGGCGGCCTGCACCACGCCACCCTGGCCGACATGCGTGGCCTCGTCGAGGCCAACCTCGAAGGCCTGGACGTGGACCGCCTCGATCTTGTGTATCTGCGCATCGGCCCCATGGAACCCCCGCGCGGTGAATCCCTCGCCGCACGCTTCGAGGCGCTCGCGGCGCTGCGCGAGGAGGGCCTGATCCGGCACCTCGGCCTCAGCAACATCGACATCGACCACCTCGCCGAGGCCCGCGCGATCGCGCCGGTGGCGGCCGTGCAGAACGAGTTCCACGCCGCCGAGCGCGGCGACGTGGAGCTGCTGGCCGCCTGTGAGGAGTCCGGTATCGCGTTCGTGCCCTTCTTCCCGCTCGGTGGCGGCCGGGAACTCGACGATGAGCGTCTGGCCAAGGTCGCCGCCCGGCACGGCGGCTCCGTGTCCCAGATCGGCCTGGCCTGGCTGCTGGCCTCCTCCCCGGTGACCCTGGCCATCCCCGGCACGGGCTCCCTCTCGCACATCGAGGACAACATGGCCGCCGCCGGGATCACCCTGACCGGGGAAGACCTCGCCGACATCGCCTGACGTCAGGTCCCCGGATCGTCATCGGGCCAGGATCAAGCGGGCGCGCGAACACCGGCGCTCGGTATGACAGTGGCTCCAGAACTGTGTAATCTGCTGCTGTTCTATAACGAGTGTCATAGGAGCTGTCGTGACGATCATCACCGTGAATACCCCGAAGGGGCGCCTGAGCCTTGAGCAGCGTCGTGAGTTGGCCGAGACGCTGACCGACGCGGTGCTGGTGCCCGAGGTCGGGCAGCACGCTCCGGCCGCCAGGGCCGGGTTTCAGGTGCACTTCGTCGAGCGTGAGCGGGACATGATGGCCATCGGCGGACGGCTGTTGGCCGACGCCGATCATGACCTCGACGTCATGGTGATCGACGTCGCGGTCATGGACGCCGCCTGGCAGCAGGACGTGCGGGCCGAGGTGATCGAGCGGGTGCTGGCCGCGCTCGCGGCGGCCTGTGGGCTGGAGAAGCCGGCGCCGGCCTGGTGGGTCAACTTCCGTGTGATCGACGAGGGCAGTTGGGGGTCGTCGGGGGGTGTGCTGTCCGTCCTGCCGCTCCTCGAGAGCGGGGTCTTCACCGAGGAGCGGGTCAAGGCCGTCCGCGCGGCACTGGGGGCGTGAAGCCAGTCCTCGATCAGCCCTCGATCGCGGCGAGGACCAGGGCCTGCAACTGCTCCGCCGTGTCGTCGAGGGGCTGGGTGCTGCGCTTGGCGCGGCACATGGCCACGGTCCCTTCGACCGCTGCGACGATGAGCGTCGCAAGCTGAGCCGCCTGCCGTGGCTCGGCGCCGTGCTCACGCAACGATCCGGCCAGCAGGTTCTCCCACTCGGTGAAGACGTCGGCGGCGGCCAGGAGAGAGGCCGGTGGCTCATCGGTAGGGGGCTCCTCGACGGAGACGGCCAGGACGGGGCAGCCGGCCCGGAAGTCGCTGTCGACGACGATCTTGCGCCACAGGGCAAGGAAGGCGCGAAGTCCGGCGACCGGTCCCGCCTGAAGTTCCTTGCGCAGACTGCCGGCGGTCCATGCCCCCGTGTAGCGGACTGCCTCGGTGACGAGTTGCTGTTTGCCCTCGGGGAAGTAGTGATACGTCGAGCCGAGTGGTGCCCGGGCATGCTTGGCCGTCTCGCGGATGCTCGTGGCGTTCAGGCCGCGCCGACTGATCATGTCGGCCGCACCGGCCACGATCCGCTGGCGCACTGTCGTACTGGACTTGGTCACGGACGAAACCCCTTCTGAACCCACCGGCTATGACGATCGTCATAGCATAGCGCGAAGCAGATATACGAAGCAGATGGATCACGCCGTCCCGGCCGCCGCCGGACTGGCCGCGGACGACGCCTTGCGGGGGAATGCCGGTGGGCAGGGCGAGACGGGCAACGGCGATGCATGAACCGTACGTCGCCGAGGGCGCCGTCCTGGCGGCCATAGCGTGGGGATATTGCAGATGGAAATCCGGGCCGCTGCGATCCGGGGCATCGACCGGCTGATCGACGATCTCGGCGGCGACGGGGCGGGGTTGCTCGCCGAGTTCGGCGTCTCACCGGGTGACCTGGATTCCGACCACGGGCTGCTGCCGGCGGTGACGGCCGGGCGGATCCTGCGCCGCGCCACGAAGAAGCTGGACTGTCCGGATCTCGGACTGCGTCTGGCGGCGTACCAGGACATGTCGATGCTCGGCCCGCTGGCTCTGGCGGTCGGTAACTGCGACACGGTCGGAGAGGGTCTGGACTGTGCGTCGCGGTTCCTCTTCGTGCACAACCAGGGCATTCGTCTGTCTCGTGCGGAGGATCCCGAGCGCTATGCGGGGGTGGGCGCCGTCGAATACCGGATGTTGCATCCGGATACTCCGTACGAGCCGCAGACGATCGACGCGGGTCTGGGGCTGCTGCACCGCAATCTCATCACGATGAGCGGCGGATACGAGTTGCTCGGGGTCTACATGCCTCATCCGCCCCTGACGGATGAGTCGGTGTACACCGAGTTCTTCGGGGCACCGGTCCGGTTCAACACCGGACGCGCCCTGCTGCGGGTGCCGGCCAAGCTCTTCGTCCAGCCGATGTCGACCCCGGTCAACCCCGAACTGCGGCGCATGGTCGTGGAGTACCTGGAGGCGCACTACACCGATCCCCGCGACAGCGTCACGACCACGGTGCGGTCGGCGGTCGGGCGCGCCCTGGGCACGGTTCCCGCGCGGATCGACCTGGTCGCGGCGTGGCTGCACATACATCCGCGCACGCTGCAGCGGCGGCTGGCGCAGGAGGGCACCTCGTTCCAGGCGATCCTCGACGACGTACGCAAGAATGCGGCGCACCGGCTGTTGACGGGGACCGACATGCCGTTCTCGCAGGTCGCGTCCTTGGTGGAGCTGGCCGGGCAGGCGGCGCTCACGCGTGCGGCGCGCCGCTGGTTCGGCCGGACGCCGACGCAGGTCCGCCGTGACGCCAAGCGCATTCCTCTGTCACCGCGTGTCGGGCAGAGTTAAATTTTTGTCGCCCAGGGTAAAGCGGAGCTCTCGGAGCGTTTCCATACTCGGGTGCCATGACCAGCTCCCCACGCTCCGCCTCGCTGCCCGCCCATGTCGATGTCCTGATCGTCGGCGCGGGTATCTCCGGTATCGACGCCGCGTACCGGGTTCAGTCGCGGTGCCCCGACCGGTCGTACGCCGTACTGGAGGCCCGTGAGTCCCTGGGCGGGACGTGGGATCTGTTCCGGTACCCGGGGGTCCGCGCCGACTCCGACATCTACACGCTCAGCTTTCCGTTCCAGCCGTGGACCGGCGAGAACTCCATGGCCGACGGGGACGAGATCCTCGACTACCTGCGGCGCACCGTGGAACGGTTCGGCATCGACCGCCACATCCACTGCTCGACGAAGGTGATCTCGGCCAACTGGTCGGGCGAGACGGCCCGTTGGACGGTGACCGTCGAACGGAGCGGCGGCGAGGAGAGTCCGCGGCGGTCCACCATGACCTGCTCGTTCCTCTACATGTGCACCGGCTACTACGACCACGAACGCGGCCACGACCCGCAGTTCCCGGGCGTCGAGTCCTTCGCCGGCACGGTGGCGCATCCGCAGTTCTGGCCCGACGGGCTCGACCACACCGGCAAGCGTGTCGTCGTGATCGGCAGCGGCGCGACCGCGATCACGGTGGTCCCCGCGATGGCCCGGGACGCGGCGAAAGTGACCATGCTGCAGCGCACGCCGACATGGATCAGCGCGCTGCCGCGCCGGGACCGGTTCGCCGCCAGGGTCCGGCGGCGGCTGCCCGCCGCACTGGCGCACCGGGTCATCAGGGCGCGCAACGCCGCCTACTCCAACGGCTTTTACCACTACTGCCGACGCTTCCCCGACCGGGCGCGGGCGCTGCTGACCACGGCCGCCGCGCGGCGGATCGGCCAGGACGCGGTGCGTGAGCACTTCACCCCGTCGTACGCGCCGTGGGACCAGAGGCTGTGCATCACGGCCGACGCGGACCTTTTCAAGGCGATCCAGCGCGAGGAGGTCGACGTGGTCACCGATCAGATCGAGGGCTTCGTCGCCGAGGGGATCCGGTTGCGGTCGGGCAGGGTGCTGCCGGCCGACATCGTGGTGACGGCGACCGGGCTGCGCATGCTGGCGTTCGGCCACATCGCGGTGAGCGTCGACGGCGAGCCGGTCGAGCCCGCGCGTCACCTGCTGTGGCGGGGCGCCATGCTCAGCGACGTGCCGAATTTCGCGCTCTGCTTCGGCTACGTCAACCTGTCCTGGACGATGCGGGCGGATCTCACCGCGCGGTTGGTGTGCCGGGTCCTCAACCACATGCGCCGCGCCGGCCTCGCGGCGGTCACCCCGTCCGCGGAACCCGGCGTCCGGGAGCAGCCCATGATCGAGCTGGCTTCCGGCTACGTCCAGCGGGGCGTCCAGAGCTTTCCACGGCAGGGCCACCGCGCCCCATGGCGGATGCACCAGACCTATCTGCTGGACGTGGCCGACATCGCGCGCGCGAGCCTGCGCCGCGAGTTGCGCGGCGTGCCCCGCGCGGCGGTGCGTCCGGCCGGCGACGACGTCCGGACGGGAGGCTGACCATGGCGGAGCTGGAAGGAGTGTGCGACCCGCGCTTCGCGGAGCTGGCCGCGCGGCTGTCCGAGAACCTCGACGCGGGCGAGGAACTCGGTGCCTGCGTCGCGGTCACGGTCGACGGGGAGCCGGTGGTCGACCTGTGGGGCGGATGGGCCGACCAGGGCCGGTCGGCGCCGTGGCGGCGCGACACGATCACCAACGTGTGGTCGTGCACGAAGACGGTCACGTCCCTGGCGGCGCTGCTGCTGGTCGAGCGCCAACTGCTCGACATCGATGCCCCGGTGGCCCGGTACTGGCCCGAGTTCGCCGCGCGCGGCAAGGAAGGCGTGCTCGTCAGGCACCTGCTGTCGCACACCTCCGGCGTCTCGGGTTGGGACCGGCCGGTGACCGTCGCGGACGTCCTCGACGTGCCGGCGTCGACGGCCCGGCTGGCCGCGCAGGCGCCGTGGTGGCCCCCGGGCACGGCGTCCGGCTACCACCTGCTCAACTACGGTCATCTGGTGGGCGAGTTGGTCCGGCGGATCGACGGGCGCACCCTGGGCGGGTTCGTCGCCGAGGAGATCGCCGGTCCGCTCGGCGCCGACTTCCACATCGGTCTGCCGGACTCCGAGTTCGGCAGGGTCGCCGATGTCGTACCGCCGCCGTTCCGGTCGAGTGACCTCGCCGGCGCCGACCCGAACGGTGTGGCGATGAAGACCTTCACCGGCCCCCTGGGCGGTGCCGACGAGTCGTGGCGTCCCGAGTGGCGTCGCGCCGAGATCGGTGCGGCGGGCGGCCACGGCAATGCCCGGTCGCTCGCCAGGATCCACTCCGTCATCGCCTGCTGCGGCACGCTGGACGGCGTACGCCTGCTGTCGCCGTCGACCATCGACCTGATCTTCAGCCGGCAGTCCGACGGCCCCGACCTGGTACTCGGAGCGCATCTGCGCTTCGGCATCGGCTTTGGGCTGCCGTCGCCGGCGGTGCCGTATCTCCCGCCAGGACGGATCTGCTTCTGGACCGGATGGGGCGGATCGGTGGTCGTGATCGACACCGAACGCCGGGCCGCGATCTCGTACGTCATGAACAGCATGGGCACCGGGATCCTCGGCAGCGACCGCACACACCAGTACGTCGAGGCCGCTTTCGCGTCCCTGGGAAAGGTGCACCGATGAGTCGCGCCAGTCCCCACGCCGATGTGGAGCTGCCCGCCGCTGGTGTGAACTGCCAGGTAAGACGCGTGTCATAATTATAACGAGTGTCATATAGGTGAAAGGTGTGAGCCCATGACAGATCCGGTGGTTCTGGTGGCGACGATGGTCGCCAAGCCCGGCCAGGAAGAGCTGGTCGAGAAGACGTTGGCGGCGGCGTTGCCCAAGGTGCACGCCGAGCCTGGATGCCTGCGGTACGCGCTGCACCGCAAGGCCGGTACCACCGGTGAGTTCGTCATGATCGAGAAGTGGGCCTCGCAGGAGGCGCTGGGCGCGCACATGAAGGGTGCCGCGATGCGGGAGGTGGGCGCCGCCCTGGCGCAGGCACTGGCCGGCCCCCCGGACATGGTCTTCCTGGACGCGATCTCCGCCGGCGACCCGGACGCCGGCGCCGTCTGACCGAGTACGGCGACCGGGTCGACCGGCACCCCGGCCGGCCCCGGGTTCCCCACGAGACCGAGGAGCTTTCCCATGAAGAGCCTGATGTTCGTTGCGCCCGGACACCTGCGCTTCGACGAGGTCGACGCCCCCACCATCGTCGAGGGCACGGACGCGCTCGTGCGCCCGCTCGCGGCCACGACATGCGATCTCGACCACCATGTCATCGACGACAAGACGCCGTTCTCCGGATTCGGCCCGTTCCCGATCGGCCACGAGTGCGTGGGCACGGTGGTCGAGGTCGGCCCCGACTGCACGGATGTCGCGGTCGGCGACGTCGTCGGCGTCGCGTGGCACATCGCTTGCGGCAACTGCGCGCAGTGCAGGCTCGGACACCCGGCCCGCTGTCTCGTCCACGGCGACGCCCAGTACGGACTTCCGGTGAACGGGGCCTGGGGCGGGACCTTCGACGAACTCATCCGCGTTCCCTACGCGGACTTCAATCTCGCCAAGCTGCCCGCCGACGTCGATCCGGTGCACCTGGCCTCGATCGGCGACAACCTCGCCCTCGGCTGGGAGACGGTGATGCCGACCGTCGCCGGGATCTCCGACCCGAAGATCGCGGTATTCGGCGGGACCGGCTCCATCGGCCTGTACTGCGTCGACGTCGCGGTCCACTGCGCCCGCGCCCGCACCGTGTACTACGACGACGACCCCGTCAGGATGAAGGTCGCCGAGCAACTCGGCGCCGAGGTCCACGACATCAACGGCAAGCGGGAGAAGGACTTCCACCTCGCCGTGGACGCCAGCTGCAACCCCGAGCGGCTGCGCAAGGCGCTGCTCTCGGTCATGCCCGAGGGCTACGTCAACAGCGTCGGCATCTACTTCGACGAGGTCCAGCTCCCACTGCTCGCGCTGTACCAGCGCGGAGTCCACTTCCACAACGGCAAGGGGCACGCGCGGCCGAACATGACACCGACGCTGGAGGCGGTGGCCGCGGGGACGCTCCATCCCGAGCTGGTCACCAGCGGAGTGTACGGCTGGGACGAGATCCCCGACGTACTGACCTCGGACCGCGCCGGCCACAAGCCGATCTTCGTCCTGGAGAACTGAGGCGGCAGACCCTACGGTCCGTCGTGGCGGGGCGCGGTGGGTCGGTCCGTGAATGGGGGAGGGGCACCGATGGCCTCGGCCTCGCCGCCTCCGACATCGATGTCCCGCACGGGCCGTCTCCCGCATCCTCGGCCGGGAACAACTTCCCGACGCCCTGCGCGAGAAGAACCTCAAGCCCGTCCTCGTACGCGACACCGCCCCGATCCCCACCACGACAGGCTGACCCCCACCGGGCTGCGACATGCAGCACGGCGACACCCGGAAACGCGATGAACTCGTCTTTGAATGACCACGCCACGACCAGCGCCGTCCCTGAACAACCGGCACACCACGAACCGGAACACGAACGGGCGGCGATTGCCGCACTGGGCCACGAGCTGCGTGCCCTGGTCGACGCCACCGTCCGCACCGCGGCCTCGCCGGACACCTTGCACCGCGTGACGGACGGAGTCCGCAGCCTCACCAGGCAGCTGACCGGGCGGCGCCGCGCACGCGCGGAGATCCCGTCGGTGGACGAGTTTCCGGGAGGGGTGCGGATGTACAGCCCTGTCACGGGTGCCGGCAGCCCACTCGCACCCCCCATGCGCGTCACGCCGGCCGACGGCGGAGTGGCGGGAACCTGCGTCCTCGGCAAAGCGCACGAAGGCCCGCCCGGTTACGGGCACGGAGGCATGAGCGCCATGCTCCTGGACGAACTGATGGGCTGGGCCTGCGTCGCCGCCGGGACGCCGGCGATGACCGTCTCCCTCCAGTTGCGCTACCACCGTCCCGTTCCTCTGGACACGCCTCTGCGCGCGTTCGCCCAGGTCACCGGGGTCGAGGACCGAAGAGTCTCGGTAGGCGGCGTCATCACCACCGAGGAGGACCACGCCACGGTCCTGGTGGCAGCGGACGGCGTCTTTGTGTCTCCGGACCCCGACCGTGCCCGCGCGCTGTTCCCAAGCCTTCCGGGCACGTGACCTCCTCACCGACCTGGCCGTCCTGCCGGGCCTGGCCGGCGAAGCGGTCGTAGGAGACCTGCCGCCCGTCGGGAACAACTGCTCCCTGGTTCGTTCATGCGCGCCGTTCCCCTACGCTCGAGGAAGTCATCAACTACCGCATGACATCTGCCCGGTGACGGAGTCGGCGTGGGGTGCGCGTCGGGCGAAAGGGATGCGTCGTGCCTTCGGCTTCGGCGAACTACCGCACCCTGCTGCGCACTTCGGGTGCCGCGGCCTTCTTCCTTCCGGCCGCTGTCGGGCGTCTGGGCATCGCCATGACGGGGATCGGCATTGTCTGGCTGGTGCACGCACGCACCGGGTCGTATGCCGCCGCGGGTCTCGTCACCGGTGGGTTCGCTGTCGCGGACGCCGTCGCCGGGTCCCAGATCGGTCGCCTTGTCGACCGGTTCGGGCAGACGCGGGTACTTCCCTGCGCCCTGGGCGCACATGCCGGGGCCGTGGCGCTGCTGCTCGTCGGCGCCGTTGTGGACCTCGTCGCCGGAGTGCTCGTCGGGGCAACGCTGCCCCAGCTCAGTGCCCTGTCCGCCGCTCGCTGGTCCGCCCTGCTGTCCGGCGAACGGGCTGCCGCGCTGCCCACCGCCTTCGCCCTGGAGGCCCTCGCCAACGGCGTGTCCTACCTGGCCGGCCCGGCCCTGGTGAGCGTCCTCGGCGCGGCGGGCCGCCCGGGCGCCGGGGTGCTGCTCGCCGCCGCGAGGAGGTCACCGCCCCGACCGGGAATTTGGACAAGGACGGCAACATCGATCAGGCGGGGATCAATCATTGCCCTCGATCAGCGAGAGGTGCGGGTAGGCGCCGCCAAGGTGCTGAGCAACGAAAGAGTGCAGGGTTCCCTATTACCTCGAACATGTTCAGCGCAACCCGACCGGCTGGCCGGCGAAAACGTAGCCGATGGCTTGGCTGTTGAATGCGGAACCGCAGCGATTCCGCGTGCCGTACGAGGGCCGTGACGCGATCTGCGGCCGCCACGGCCAGCCTGGCCTCGGCGGACGGGGTTCTGTTCGCGCTTTCTGGGTGGAGCCCGGCGGCGGTCCGGCGTGCCGCCGCGCATGCCCGCCGCGGTGGCGGGTACGACCCCTCCCGTGCCGGGGCGTCGCGGAAGCGGCCTAAGAGCGAGGGGTGTTGGAAGTGATCCGAAAGCTGCAGGCGGTCGCGCTGGACTGCGCTGATCCGGTACGGCTCGCTGAGTTCTACGCGGATCTGCTCGGCGGCCGGGTGATCGCGGACCCTGACGAGCCCGACTGGGTCGAGGTGCACGGGTTCGAGGGGACACCGCTGGCCTGCCAGCGGGTGGACGGCTACCAACCGCCCGAATGGCCCGGCCAGGAGCGCCCGCAGCAGCTCCACCTGGACTTCGACGTGGACGACCTGGACGGAGAGGAGAAGCGGGCGCTCGCCCTCGGCGCGACCGTGCTGGAGAGGACGGACCAGATCCGCCCCGGGGCCAACTGGCGGATCTACGCGGACCCGGCCGGCCATCCGTTCTGCCTCTGCTTCCACTGAGTCCATTTCCACTGAGTCCATCGGGCCCAGTCCTGGCTCCGAGCACTTCCTGGCATTCGTCGCATCGCCGGCGCCCTCATCTGACACCGCCGCTACACCAACTGAGCCGGCGTCGTATTCATTTGCCGCAGGCCGGCCCGGTCGGATAAGAAGCCTGCATGCTGAAGGGCAACAAGGTCGGGCTGAGGGCCCGGCACGAGGACGACATCCCGATCCTGCGGGCCGAGCTCTACGACGACGTGGTCAACTCCTCGCGGGCCGAAAGCGGGCCGTGGCGGCCGATCACGCCGGGCTCGAAGGACCCGCGGCTCGTGGTGGACGACAAGGAGCAGGGGCACGTCCCGTTCTCCGTGGTGGAACTGGACGGCGGCACGCTGGTCGGCACCGCGACGCTGTGGGGCATCGACAATCACAACCGGTCCGCGCACATCGGGCTGGGGCTGCTGCCGTCCTCGCGCGGCAAGGGCTACGGCACCGACGTCGTCGCGGTGCTGTGCCACTACGGTTTCATCGTGCGCGGCCTGCAGCGGCTGCAGATCGAGACGTTGTCGGACAATTTCGCGATGCTGCGCTCCGCCGAGCGCAACGGCTTCGTCCGCGAGGGCGTGCTGCGCTCCTCGGCCTGGGTGATGGGCGAGTTCCTGGACGAGGTGCTGCTCGGGCTCCTTGTCCAGGACTGGAAGCCGGACTCGACATCTGCTATCGCCGCTACACCGACTGAGACGCCCCCCTGTTCGTCGTGACGTGGGTGGTCAGGGCGGTTGTTGATCGGCGTCCGGTCCGGGAGGGCGAGCGGGCGGCGTTCGCGTAGCGGATGGCGGTGGCTGTGCTGATGCCGAAGACGGCGGCCAGGCAGACAGCAGCCAGGCGGAGTGGGTCGGGGCCGCCCTGCGATGGTGATGAGGCGCGGTGGCCTGGATCCAGGGCGTGGAGCTGGAGCCTGCGGATGTTGCCGACCTTCGGCGGCAATTCCTGCAGCATGAGTGCATGCTCATCGTGATCGGCGGACTGCCTGCAACGGGAAAGACGACCCTGCGGGTCGACACCATCGAGCAGGCCATCGTCCGCTCCGGCCTGGCTCACCACCCCGTCGGACCGGTCGGTTACGTCGTCGGATACGCCCTGGCCAAGGAGTATCTCCACCAGGGACTGACCGTGATTGCGGAGTCGGTGAACCCGCTCGCCGTCACTCGGGACAGCTGGCGGGACGTGGAGACCAAGGCAGCCGTGGCCGTCGCCGAGGTGGAAGTGATCTGCTCCGCTCCGGCGGAGCATCGACGCCGTGTCACCTCACGCTCGGTCGACATCCCCGACCTGCCGCTGCCCGACTGGCAGCAGATCCTCGACCGCGACTACGCATCATGGGACCGCGAACACATCGTCATCGACACCGCCGAGCAAGACCCACAGGAATCGCTCGCCGTCCTCCTCCACAGCCTTGATCGCCTTCGGTCCACACCGCACAACTCGCACCCGGCTTACGTCCAGCGTGGGGGCGTCACACAATGCCACCGCCGCGCCCCGACGGGGAGCGGGTCCGCGGCGGAGACCCCAGGGGCGATCGGCCCTTCGATCACTCAGCTCACTGAGGCCGGTTGTTCCTGCCGGGTCGGCTGATGGATCGGGCCGGCGGTCTGGGACAGGGGCAGGCTCGTTCCCTTGCCGGTGCGGGCGATGATCTCCGCTGCGATGGGCACGGCGGTTTCGTCGAGCGTGCGAGCGCCGAAGGCGAGGGCGGTGGGTGAGGACGCAGACAGCCGTACGGGCGTCCAGGCCGTGCTTTCCCGGTAGCGGTGCGGCCGGTCGGCCGCGACGTCGTCCGCATGTGGAAAGCGCGCGCGGGTGGCGAAGACCGGGCGGGCGTCGCACACGGTGACCCGATAGCCGCGACTCGGATGTGAGGTGCGGCGGCTTCCGCGCCTGCCGACCACGGCCTTCCAGCGAACACGTGCCCTCGGCCGTAGTTGATCGCGGAAGTCAGGGAAGTCAGGTATCGCCGTCGCGCGACGCCGGCGGTGGCGCTGTGGTGCGGCGCGCCACCAGCGCGGGTGAGAGCGTGACACGGTCGAACAGCAACTGCGCGGCCTCCAGGCCCCCATCAGCTGGGCCCAGTACCTCACCTCCGCCGACTTCTGGAACCGCACCCTGCAGAACTGGCAGTCCGAGCTGCTGGCGGTGGCGTCGATGGTCGTCCTGTCGATCTACCTGCGCCAGCGCGGCTCCCCGGAGTCCAAGCCCGTCGGCGCCGCGCACACCGCGACCGGCGTGGAGGGGGGGATGACGAGCCGGAGCGCAGTTCGCTCCCATGCGGCACAGTGGCAGTATGTGCGGCCGCTACGCCTCCTCCCGGGGCCCCGAGGACCTCGCCCAGCTGTTCCAGGTGTCCGAGTGGCATCCGGAGGAAACCCTCGCGGCGAGCTGGAACGTGGCCCCGACCGACGAGGTGTGGGCCGTCCTCGAGCGCACGCCGCGCGGCGCTGCCGAAAACGAGCCGGCCCGGCGCCGACTGCGGCCCCTGCGCTGGGGCCTGGTGCCCTCGTGGGCGAAGGACGCGAAGATCGGTGCGCGGTTGATCAACGCCCGGGTGGAGACCGTGCACGAGAAGCCGGCCTTCCGCCGCGCGTTCGCCAAACGCCGTTGCCTGCTGCCGGCCGACGGCTTCTACGAGTGGGACGAGGTCAAGGACCGGAAGTCGGGCAAGGTCCGTAAGCAGCCCTACTTCATCCACCCGGAGGACGGGCAGGTGATGGCCCTGGCGGGCCTGTACGAGTACTGGCGCGATCCGGAGATCAAGGATGCCGACGACCCTGCCGCCTGGCTGCTGACCTGCACGATCATCACCACCGAGGCCACCGACGCGGCAGGCCGCATCCACCCCCGCATGCCCCTCGCCCTCACCCCCGACCACTACGACGCCTGGCTCGACCCGCACCACCAGGCCACCGACGACCTGCGCACCCTGCTCACCCCACCGGCAGGCGGCCACCTGGACGCCCGACCCGTCTCTCCGGCCGTGAACAGCGTCCGCAACAACGGCCCCCAGCTCCTGGACGAGGTCCCCGCCCCCTGACCGGTGCAGGCGACCGGAGTAGGTGAGTTCTCGGTAAGGGCTGCGCCCGCGGACGCCCGAGCGAGGCTCTTGATATCCATTTTCATCTAGCGTGGAGCCGAAGCCGGGACGGATGGAGCTCGGCGGACCATTCGCCGTGCCTCGGAGGTATCCATGCCCGCGCCCTCGTCCCGACGTCTTGCCCCGCTGATAACCGGCACCTGCCTGATCCTCCTTGCGGGCTGCGGCAGCTCTTCGGACTCCGGAAGCGACACCGACGCAGCGCAGAGCCCCGCCGCGGCCTCCGTCGTCCCGGTGGTGGCCTCGACGGATGTCTACGGGGACATGGTCGAGCAGATAGGCGGCGGGAAGGTGGCGGTCACCTCGATCATCAGTGACCCCGACCAGGATCCGCACTCCTACGAGGCCAACACGCAGAACCAGCTGGCGCTGTCCAAGGCGAAGGTCGTCATCGAGAACGGCGGCGGTTACGACGACTTCATCGACCGCATGATGAAAACGAGCGGCGGTTCGTCCGCCGAGGTGATCAACGCGGTCAAGGTGTCCGGCAAGAGCGCCCCGGCGGGCGGGGAGCTCAACGAGCACGTCTGGTACGACTTCCCCACGGCTGCCAAGCTCGCCGACCGCATCGCCGCCGCCCTGGCCAAGGCGGCCCCGGACGACGCCGCCACCTTCACGAAGAACGCCAAGGACTTCAAGGAGAAGTTGAAGCCCCTGGAGCAGAAGGAAGCCAAGATCAAGGCCGACCACGGCGGCGAGGCGGTGGCCATCACCGAGCCCGTGCCGCTGTACATGATCGAGGCGAGTGGGCTGAAGAATGCGACGCCCGCGGCGTTCAGCGAAGCCATCGAGGAGGGCGACGACGTCTCCCCGAGGACCCTGCAGGACACGTTGGCACTGTTCACCGGCAAGAAGGTCAAGGCGCTGGTCTACAACGAGCAGACCTCCGGACCGCAGACCGAGAAGGCCGAGCAGGCGGCCAGGGCGGCCGGGATCCCGGTCGTCCCCGTGACCGAGACCCTGCCCAAGGGCAAGGACTACCTCGGCTGGATGACCGCCGAGGTCGACGCGCTCGCGAACGCGCTGGCCAAGTGAGGCGCGTCGGCGTGTCCGACCCTCGCACGGACACCGCGGTGATCAGCCTGCGGGCAGCGGCCCTCTCCTACGGCGAGCGCGTGCTGTGGCGGGACCTCGATCTCGACGTACGGCCGGGCGAGTTCCTGGCCGTGCTCGGCCCCAACGGATCGGGCAAGACCAGCTTGGTGCGCGCCCTGCTGGGCGGGCGGCAGCTGTCGGCCGGCACGCTGACGGTGCTCGGCCGTCCGCCCCGGGGCGGCAGTCGGCACATCGGTTACGTCCCGCAGCAGGGAACGCTGTCCGCGCACGCCATGCTGCGCGCCCGGGACTTGGTCCGCTTCGGCATCGACGGGCACGGCTTCGGACCCCGGCTGCGCACCAGCGCCGTACGCCGCCGCGTGGACGAGATCCTCGCCTCGGTCGGGGCCGCCGCGTACGCGGACGTCCCCGTCGGCCTGCTCTCCGGCGGCGAACGCCAGCGCGTACGCATCGGACAGGCGCTGGCGACCGACCCCCGGATCCTGCTGTGCGATGAGCCACTGCTCTCCCTCGACCTGCACCATCAGCGGGCCGTGACGGAGCTGGTGGACGCCCGGCGCCGCTCCCACGGCACGGCGGTGGTCTTCGTGACCCACGAGATCAACCCCGTACTGGGACTCGTGGACCGCGTGCTGTACCTCGCCCGCGGCGGCTTCCGGGTCGGCGCACCCGACGAGGTGCTGACCTCCGAGGCGCTGTCGCAGCTGTACGGCACGCCGGTCGACGTCATCCGCGTCCGGGACCGGATCACGGTCGTGGGCGTGCCCGACGAGGTGGCGCAGCCGCCGCATCACCCCGAACTGCCGCACGGAGTACGGCCATGACCATCGCCGACGGGATCTGGCAGCAGATCTTCAACTTCGACAACTACGGCGAACTGCTCGCCCTCGTCCGCAACTCCCTGATCGCCGGCGTCGCACTAGGCCTGGTCGGCGGTCTGGTGGGGGTCTTCGTGATCATGCGGGACCTGCCGTTCGCGGTGCACGGGATCAGCGAGCTGTCGTTCGCCGGTGCCTCGGCCGCGCTGCTGCTGGGCGTGAACATCGTGGCCGGCTCGATCGTCGGTTCCCTGATTGCCGCCGGAGCCATAGGGCTGCTCGGTACGCGCGCCCGGGACCGCAACTCGGTGATCGGCATCATCATGCCCTTCGGCCTCGGCCTCGGCGTGCTCTTCCTCGCCCTGTACAAGGGCCGGGCGGCGAACAAGTTCGGCCTCCTCACCGGGCAGATCGTCGCCGTCGACACCCCGCAGATGTCGTGGCTGCTCGGCACGTCGGCGGTGGTGCTCGTGGCGCTGGCCGTGATGTGGCGGCCGCTCGCCTTCGCCAGCGCCGACCCGGATGTGGCCGAGGCGCGGGGCGTGCCGGTACGGGGGTTGTCGTTCGCCTTCATGATCGTGCTGGGCCTCGCGGTCGCGCTGTCCGTCCAGATCGTCGGGGCGCTGCTGGTCCTCACCCTCGTCGTCACGCCCGCGGCGGCCGCGGCCCGGATCACGGCCTCACCGGTGCTCCTGCCGACGCTGAGCGTGGTGTTCGCGGTGGCCTCCATCGAGGGCGGGATCCTGCTGGCCCTGGGCAGCAGCGTTCCCATCAGCCCATACGTCACCACGATCTCCTTCACGATCTACCTCGTGTGCAGGCTGGTGGGCAGGTCCCGGGCACGGCGGTGGGGAGCCGCGCGAGCCGCTCCAGTATGAAGACATGAATGAGTCTTCATCTGTTCCTGTATCGTGTCGTGCATGACTTCCACGCTTACCTCGCCGTCGGCCGACCGAGCTGTGTCCGCGCGGTCCGGCGACGTGCCCCGGCGGCGTACGCGGCTCCTCGCACTGCCGGAGGTCCGCTGGGCCGTCGCGGCCACCGTGCTGTTCCTGCTCGCGCTGCCCCTGCAACTTGCCGGAGCACCTGCCTGGACCTGGGGCCCGCTGTACGCGCTGTCGTATGCCACGGGTGGCTGGGAGCCGGGCTGGGAGGGGCTCAAGGCGCTGAAGGACAGGACCCTCGACGTCGATCTGCTGATGGTCGTCGCCGCGCTCGGCGCCGCCTCGATCGGGCAGGTGATGGACGGCGCCCTGCTGATCGTCATCTTCGCGACCTCGGGTGCCCTGGAGGCGCTGGCCACCGCGCGCACCGCCGACTCGGTACGCGGACTGCTCGACCTCGCCCCCGCCACGGCCACCCGGATCGGCCCCGACGGCACCGAACAGGCCGTCCCCGTGGAGGAGTTGGCGGTCGGCGACACCGTCCTCGTGCGACCCGGCGAGCGCGTCGGAGCCGACGGCCGGGTGCTGGACGGCGCCAGTGAGGTGGACCAGGCGACCATCACCGGCGAACCGCTTCCCGCGGCGAAGGAGCCGGGCGACGAGGTGTTCGCCGGCACCCTCAACGGCACCGGCGCCCTGCGCGTCCGGGTCGAGCGCGACGCCTCCGACTCCGTGATCGCCCGGATCGTACGGATGGTGGAGGAAGCGTCCGAGACGAAGGCCCCCACCCAACTGTTCATCGAGAAGGTCGAACAGCGCTACTCGCTGGGCATGGTGGCCGCGACGCTCGCCGTGTTCGGCGTCCCGCTCGCCTTCGGTGAGGCGTTCTCCGAGGCGCTGCTGCGCGCCATGACCTTCATGATCGTGGCCTCGCCGTGCGCGGTGGTGCTGGCCACCATGCCGCCCTTGCTGTCGGCCATCGCCAACGCCGGCCGGCACGGTGTCCTGGTGAAGTCGGCGGTGGCGATGGAACGCCTCGGCCAGGTCGACGCCGTCGCACTGGACAAGACCGGCACCCTCACCGAGGGCACGCCGCGCGTCACCGACGTACGGCCGCTGCCCGGACGCGACTTGGACGAGGACGAGTTGCTTTCGCTCGCCGCGGCCGCCGAGCACCCCAGCGAACACCCGCTGGCCCGGGCCGTCGTGGCCGCGGCACACGAGCGCCACCTCGAACTGCCCTCCGCGCAGGACTTCGCCTCAGCGCCCGGGGTCGGCGTGAGGGCCCTGGTCGACGGCCGCACGGTCGAGGTGGGTGCCCCCGCCCGCCTGCTCGACGACACCGACGGTGACGCGAGCCCGGCCGCCACGCTCGCCGGGGAACTCGAACTGTCCGGACGTACGGCCGTCCTCGTGGTCGTCGACGGCGCCTCCGCAGGAGTCCTCGGCATCGCGGACCGCCTGCGCCCAGACGCAGCCGCCACCGTCGCCGCACTCACCACCCTCACCGCAGCCGCCCCGATCCTGCTCACCGGCGACAACCCCCGGGCCGCCGCCCACCTGGCCGCCGAGGCCGGCATCGAAGACGTGCGCGCCGGGCTGCTGCCGCAGGACAAGACGGGCGCGGTCAAGGAGTTGGAGGGCGCGGGCCGCAAGGTGATGGTCGTCGGGGACGGTGTCAACGACGCGCCCGCCCTGGCCGCCGCCCACATCGGCGTTGCCATGGGCCGGGCGGGCTCCGACCTCGCCCTGGAGACCGCCGACGCGGTGATCGTCCGCGACGAACTCGCCGCCGTCCCCACCACCGTCGCCCTCTCCCGCCGGGCCCGCAAACTGGTCGTGCAGAACCTCGCCATCGCCGGGGTGTTCATCGCGGGCCTCGTCACCTGGGACCTGGTCGGCACCCTGCCGCTGCCGCTCGGCGTCGCCGGCCACGAGGGCTCCACGGTCCTCGTCGGCCTGAACGGCCTGCGCCTGCTGCGCGAGGGAGCCTGGCAGCGGGCGGCGACCGACGGGACCGGCCGAAGGGACTGACGGGCCGTTGGACCGCCGGTCGCGGTGAACTGGTAGAGCTTGGGCGTCGGCTCGTTGCTGATCGCGGCGCCGGCCGGACAGCTGCCGACCGTCACCCTGTCCTCGGACACTGTCACGTCGTAGGCGTTCAAGGTGTTCGGGGTCTCCGGGCTGAGGTCCGCTTGCCGTCCAGGTAGGCACGGGCGGCTGCTGCCGCGCCGCCCGGGGCCGGGGCCGGCTCCCGGTTGTGACCGCGCGGCGATGTGCGGTTCCATCAACGGGACGGGCGTGCCCACAGGTGACTTCCGGCCGCCGGAGGCGCTCTCGGGGGAGGGCCGTCAGTGTCCCTGCGCCGGGCCGCTGCTGCGGCGGATCACGAGGTCGACCGGGACCAGAGTGTCGACCGGGGGCGGCTCGGCGGGGCCGTCGAGCCGGCTCAGGAGCAGGCGCAGCGAGCGTGTGCCGATCTCGGCGAAGTCCGTGCGTACGGTGGTCAGCGGGGGCAGGAAGTGCGCGGCCTCGGGGATGTCGTCGTAGCCCACGACGCTGACGTCGTCCGGGACCGAGCGGCCGGCTTCGTGCAGGGCGTGCAGCAGACCGAGGGCCATCTGGTCGTTGGAGGCGAACACGGCCGTGACCTCCGGGTGCCGGGCCAGCTGTCGGCCCAGCTCGTAGCCGGAGTCGGCGCTCCAGTCGCCGATCAGCGGGGCCGGGACCTCGGCGCCGGCGGCCTCCAGAGAGGCCTGCCAGCTGCCCGTCCGGTGGTCGGCGGAGGTCCAGCCGGTCGGGCCCGCGATGTGCCACACGGTGCGGTGGCCCAGCCCCAGCAGATGCTCGACGGCCTTGCGGGCCCCGGCCCGGGAGTCGCCGGTGACCTGCTGGGTGTCGACGTCGAGGCCGTTCTCCAGCACGACCAGCGGGGTGTCGAGGCGGGTGTCCGCAAGGGTCTTGCCCACCCACAGCTGGGGGGCGATGGCGATCACCCCGTCCGCGCCCTCGGCCGACAGTCGGTTCACCGCCTCGACCACCGTGTCCGGCTCGGCCGTGTCCAGCGCGATCGAGCTCAGCAGGTAACCGGCCTCCTGGGCCGCGGTGTTGATCGCGGTGAGGATGGCGGCGGGCCCGTAGCGGGCCGCGTCGAAGGAGATCACGCCGAGCATCCGGGTCCGGCCACTGGCCAGCGACCTGGCACTGCGGCTCGGTCGGTAGCCCAGCGTCCGCATGGCCGCCAGAACCGTCTCGCGGGTCTCGGGCCGCACCGACGGATGGTCGTTGAGGACGCGCGAGACGGTCTGCTTGGAGACACCGGCCAGCCGGGCCACGTCGTCCATCACGGGACGCGAGCCCGCGAAGTTCCGTCTGCTGCGTCCCCTCGGAGCGGAGCCGTCGGCGGAGCTGCGGGTCATGATGGCTGTTTCCTCGACGTCGGTACGGCGGTGGTGTCCCGCCCCGGCAGACCCCAGCATAGGCAGGCCGACGGGGCGGGTTCCCGGACGGGCGCCGCTCAGCCCGGCGGTCGGACCGCCCAGGTACGGCTGCTGATCCACTCGGCCCGCGTCACGGCAGCCGTCCGCGCCGCGTCCCCCGCGTCCTGCGGCACATGGACCCTGGCGTCGGCGTGCAGGGGCAGCACCCGCACCCGCAGCACCGCTCCCGCCGGGAGCCGTCCGATGTCCCAGACCCGCCCCGAGAAGAACTGGTCGGCGACCAGCGTGTCCCCCACATACGCCCGCCCCACGTCCCCGCTCCAGTACAGCCGCAGGACGGTCCCGTCCGGGAGATCCTCCGGTACGTCGATGCGGTACTCGACGGCCACCGTGTCGAAGTACTTGTCGGCAGGCGCGCTCGCCCGCTTCAGCACGCCCGTCGAGGGCTCGGGCGCCGGACCGGCAGGCCGGACGAGGGTGACCGGCGCCGCGGAAGCCTCACCCTCGCCGCCGCCCCCGACGGTGTAGCGGGCGAACACCCCGTCCGCCTCGCCGGCCACCGTCCCACCGCCCACCACCAGCGGATGCTCCGGCGCGGGCAGCACGGCGAACGACGGCCGTGCGGCAGTGCTGTGCACCCGTACCTCGTCGCGGTCGAAGACGACCCCGTCGGCGCACAACACCAGCCGCTCGGCACCCCACGCCTCACCCCGGTAGACGGTACGAGCCGTCGCCGCGTCCAGCACCAGCAGACCGACCCGCCCGCCGTCCACCGCCTCCACCTCGACCAGCGCGTCGGTTCCGGGCCGCAGTCCCGTCACCAGGATCCGGCCGTCGATGTCGGCGATGTCCCCGGACGGCGCGCTCACGGACTTCACCGTGCCCGCGTCCAGGGCGAGTTCGGGCCCGATGCCGTCGGTGGCGGCGAGCACGAGGACCGTACGTCCGCCGAGATCGACCGTGCACACCGGCTGCGCGGTCGCCCACTCCAGCCGCACACCCGCGACGTCGAGCCGCAGCGGCCAGCAGAAGTAGGCTCCCGCGGGCACGGTCACGGGCGAGCTGGGCAGGGTCAACGTCCCTGCGCCGACCGGGAATTCGACCGTGAAGGAGGTGTCCGGGCGGTCGGGCAGGGGCTCGTGCGGCTGGTGGTTGTTGACGAACAGGAAGCCCGAGGTGCCGTCCGCGCGGACCGCCCAGCGCAGCGTGTCCCGGTCGTGCTGGCCCGCGGGCCGATCCTGCGGCAGCACGGACTGCATCGGGGCGATGAGGTGGCCGAGGTCCGCCAACAGCAGGTGCTGGAGGCGCAGTTCGTCGTACGAGGGCCGGTACTGGCCGTACTCGCCGAGCGGTGCCTGGAAGTCGTACGTCAGGACGGGCAGGTCGTTGGGGTAGGCGGTGGCGTGGGACTCCTGGAGTGTGGACAGCTCCCCGGCCGGATTCGTGCCGCCGTGGAACATGTAGTAGCCCTGCCACACCGAGCCGCAGCCGATCTTGGTGAGCCCGAGCGCGCCGATGTCGGCGGCGTTCAGACGCGGCCGTCGGTGGTAGGCCACCGCCATGCCGCCGCCCAACTCACAGGTGGCCCAGGGGAATCGGTCCGCGAAGGCGTCCGGGTCACCGCCCCGGACGGTGGTCGGCCGCAGATCGGCGCCGATGCCCTCGTCGTCGCGCTGGTGGGTGAAGAAGAAGTGCTTGCGGCAGGTGTCGGGCCAGCCGCCGTCCGCCTCGGTCCAGAAGGCCTCGGGGTAGCCGCCGTACAGGGGGAGCAGTTCGTCGCCCGGGAGCTGGACGCCGCCCCACGCGGTCGACGTCCACATCGGCGCGCTCAGGCCGGCCTCCTGGGCGAGGCGCTTCAACGTCCTGAGGTGACCGGGCTGGTCGTAGAGCTCGTTCTCGATCTGGATCGCGATGATCGGGCCGCCGTGGCCGCGGTCGAGGCCGCGCAGCTGCTCGGCGATGGCCGCGAACCAGCCGCGCACCGGCTCCAGATACGCCGGGTCGTCGGTGCGGGGCGTGCAGTCGCGGGTCAGCAGCCAGTCGGGCAGACCGCCGTTGCGGACCTCCGCGTGGGACCAGGGGCCGACGCGCGGGATGAAGTCCAGGCCGTGGCGGGCGCACAGCTGGGCGAAGCGGCGCAGGTCGCGGTTGCCGTCGAAACGGACGCGGCCCTCGATCTCCTCGTGGTGGATCCAGATGATGTAGGAGGCCACGGCGGTCACTCCGCCCGCCTTCATCTTCAGCAGCTCCTCCTCCCACTCCCCGGCGGGGAAGCGGGAGTAGTGGAACTCGCCGGAGACCGGGAACCAGGGGCGTCCCCCGCGGGTGAGCCAGCGGCTGGTCACCTCGATCGGGTCGGTGACGCCGGGCGCGTCGGCGAACGGGAGGTGCCCCGTCAGTGGGGGAGTGGCGGGTGCGGGGATGCGCAGGCGGTGTGGCTGGGTCACCAGGTGTTCTCCGGTCCGAGGTCGGCGGTGTCGGTGAGCTGGGCGCGGGTGGCGGTGGTGGCGTGCAGTTCCAGGACGACGAGGTCGTTGGTGCCCGGGCGCAGGACCGGCGCGGGGACGTACAGGGTGTGCTGGGGGCCGCGGTTCCAGTAGCGGCCGAGGTGGAAGCCGTTGATCCAGGCCTGGCCCTTGGTCCAGCCGGGCAGGGCGAGGAAGGTGTCGGCCGGGGTGTCGACGTCGAAGGTGCCGTGGTGGAAGGCGGGTTCGGCGGCCGTGGGTGCGTCTGACGGCTCGAACGGCACCGCGTCCAGGCTGTCCAGCGGCAGCGGGTGGCAGTCCCAGCCGTGCAGGGGGATGCCGTTGAAGGAGACGGGGCCGAGGAGGCCCTTGGGGGCGCCGATGCGGGGGCCGTAGTTGACACCGCCCATGTTCTCGACGAGTACCTCCAGCGTGGCGCCGGGGCGCGGCACGCGCACGGGGAGGGTCTCGTCGTGCCGTTCGCGTTCGAGGACGCCGACGGGGGCGCCGTCGACGAAGACCTGGGCGCGGTCGCCGACTCCGCCCGCGAAGTGCAGCAGACCGTCGCCCGCCGCCTCGAACGTCGTGCGGTAGAGGGCGTAACCGGTCTGCAGGCCCAGGCCGTTCATCGTGGCCGGGTCGTCGGTGCGGACCGGTTCGGCGAGGGTGGACGCGTGGGGGAGGAGCGGCGCTCGGCGGTCCAACTCGACGATGACGGGCGGGAGTTTGATGGCGGGCGCGGGGGCCGGCTCGTCGGGGACCGGTGCGTGGCGGGCGATGACCTCGCGGAAGGCGTGGTACTTGGGGCCGGGGTCGCCGCACTCGGTGAGGGCCGCGTCGTAGTCGTAGGACGTGACGGTGGGCTCGTAGGCGTACTTGTGGTTGGCGCCGTTGGTGAAGCCGAAGTTGGTGCCGCCGTGGAACATGTAGATGTTGACCGAGGCACCCGCGGACAGCAGGCGGTCCAGGTCGGCGGCGGCGTCGGCCGCGTCCCGCACATGGTGGGGCCCGCCCCAGTGATCGAACCAGCCGATCCAGAACTCCGCGCACATCAAGGGGCCCTCGGGCTGGTGCCTGCGCAGCTCCGCCAGATTCTGGTCGACCCGACTGCCGAAGGTGGCCGTGGCCAGGACGCCGGGAAGGCCCCCGGTGGCCAGGTGCTCGGGGTTGGCCTGGTCGCAGGTGAAGAGCAACTCCTCGACGCCCCGGGAGCGGAAGGCCTGTTCGAGGTGCTTGAGGTAGGCGGAGTCGTCGCCGTAGGCCCCGTACTCGTTCTCCACCTGTACGGCGATCACCGGGCCGCCCGCCGCGGCCATGTGCGGCAGCAGCGGGGGCAGCAGGACGTCGAGGTAGCGGTCGATGGCCCCGGTGAAGCGGGGGTCGCTGGTGCGCAGCCGGATGTCGTGGTCCGCGATCAGCCACGCGGGCAGACCGCCGTCGTCCCACTCGGCGCAGATGAACGGACCCGGGCGCAGCAGGACGTGCAGGCCCTCGTCGCGGGCGAGGCTCAGATAACGGGGCAGGTCGAGGAAGCCGTCGAGGACGAGGGGGCCGTCGGGATCGGGCTGGTGGAGGTTCCACGGTACGTATGTCTCCACCGAGTTGAGCCCCATCAAGCGGGCCTTGCGCAGCCGGTCGGCCCACTGGTCGGGGTGGATCCGGAAGTAGTGCATCGCGCCCGAGATGATCCGGAACGGCTCGCCGTGCAGCAGAAAACCGTCGGGGGACGTCGTCAGAGAGGACATGCGGAAGCTTCCCTTCGCTATGAAGTGCGCAGCGGGTTCAGCGAGTTCGCGTACTGCGGATCAGCCAGAGCGTGGCGGCGAGGCACAGCGCCGAGACACCGGACAGCAGGAGCGGGACCGCGCGGATCCCGGACCACTCGATGGCCTTGCCCAACGCCGGACCCGCCACCACGCCGCCGACCATGGAGGCGGCGATGACCACCGCTCCCGCTCTGCGTGCCTGCGGGGCCGCACGGTTCAGCCACGGCAGCCCGGTCGGGAAGATCGGCGCGATGAACAGGCCGACGCCTGCGTACGCGTACGGAGCCAGTGCGGGGACAGTGGCGAGCAGCAGGCACACCGTCATGCCCGCGCACGAGACGGTGATGATGGCCTGGGCCGAGAAACGCAGCGCGATCGGGGCGACCAGGAAGCGGCCGACCGTCATCATCAGCCAGTACACGGACGTGGCGGTCGCGGCGAATCCGGCGCTGTAACCGACGGTCTCCAGATGGGTCGGTTCCCAGCCGCCGACACCGGCCTCGATGCCGACGTGCAGGACGTACAGGGCGACGAACACGGCGAGCACGGAGCCGAGACTGCGGGCCAGAACCTGACCGCCGTGCGACTCGCCGGCCGCCTCGGACGGCTGCGGCGCCCGGTCGCGTACGCCGCGCAGGCACAGCAGCAGCGGCAGGTTGGCCAGCGCGAAGCCGAGGAAGACGGCCGGGTAGTGGGCGGCGCCGACCGTGCCGATCAGGGCAGGGCCGAGGATCGCGCCGATGCCGAAGTGGGCGTTGAGGATGTTGAGCATCGCGGTCGAGCGGTGGCCGAAGCCGACCGCGAACAGCTGGTTGAGGCCGTAGTCGATACCGCCGAAGCCGAGCCCGGCCAACAGGGCCATGGCCAGGGCGGTCGGCCAGTTCGGCGCCAGCGCGAATCCGGCCGCGCCGACGGCCATCAGCAGATACGAGGCGCCCAGGATCCGCCGGTTGCCGATCCGGCCGTAGAGCCGGTCGAAGAGCAGCACGCCGGCCACCCCGCCGACGAAGTGCGCGCTCAGCCCGAGCCCGGCCGCCGACGGGGACAGGCCGAACTCCTCGCGGAAGGCGGGAATCGCGGGGCCGTACAGGGCCTGGAGGGCGCCGATGAGCATGAAGCCCACGCAGGAGGCGACTACGGCGGCGGGGCTGAAGACCCGGGGGTGCGGGGGTGCCGACGTCACTGTCATGAGGCGCTATGTTACCGGTAACATAACGCCGCTCGTCAAGATCCGTGCCGCATTCCGGGATGCTCTGGACTGCCAGTACAAGCTCTGGACGTATAGTCTAGGAGCTGCTCGGTGGGGTATCACGCCGAGCCAAGGGCGGACGAGGAGTGCGCGATGGCGGCCGAGCAGGCCCTGGAATCCGAGCGGGACGCGATCGTCGCCGCGCTGACGCCGGTCATCGACGGTCTCGCGGCCACGTTCGGGCCGATGTGCGAGGTGGTCCTGCATGACTACCGGCGGCCGGAGAAGTCCGTGGTCGCCGTGGCCGGTTCGGTGACCGGGCGGGCCGTGGGCGGGGCGATGAGCGAGATCGGCATGCGGATCGTCGCGCGCGGCGACGGAGCGGGCGACGAGCTGAACTACGTCACCCGGACCCGGGGCGGCAAGCTGGTCAAGGCGTCCACCATGGTGCTGCGGGACTCCACGGGCACCGTGTTCGGTGCCCTCTGCGTCAACCTGGACGTCACCGCCGTCGGCGACGCCCACGCCCTGCTCGGCGCCCTCGCCGGCATCGGCGGCACCCCGGCCGACGTGCCGGTCACCACCTTCGGCAACGACATCGACTCCGTCGTCGACGCCATCCTCGACGCCCACCAGCTCCGGCAGAACGGCAGTTGGGCCGCTCTCGACCGCGCCCAGCGCCTGGAGCTGTTCCGCGGCCTGGACGAGCGGGGCGTCTTCGCCGTGCGGCGCGCGATCGAACAGGTCGCGGCACGGCTCGGCATCTCCCGCGCGTCCGCCTACAGCTATCTGTCGCAGGCACGCGCCGACGCCCAGGCTGTGACGGACCGAGTGCCGGACCGCACGACGGACCGGGCGCCGGATCGAGCGACGGACCGCGCAGCGACCGAGACGGACCTTGCAGCGACCGACGAGACATCCCCTGGAGGACACGCGTGACGACCACCACCCCACCGGTCACCCTCGACGACGTCCGCGACGCCGCCGCGCGGCTCAAGGGCGTCGCGCACCGCACGCCGGTGCTGCGCTCGCGGACGCTCGACGAACTCGTCGGTGCCGAGGTCTTCCTCAAGTGCGAGAACTTCCAGCGCGTCGGCGCCTTCAAGTTCCGCGGCGCCTACAACGCGGCCTCCCGTCTGACGCCGGAGCAGCTGGACCGCGGCATCGCCGCCTACTCGTCCGGCAACCACGCCCAGGCCGTTGCCCTGGCCGCCCGGGAACTCGGCACCACCGCGGTGATCGTCATGCCCGAGGACGCCCCGCCGTCGAAGCGGGCGGCGACCGTCGGCTACGGCGCCGAGATCGTCACATACGACCGCTACACCGGCGACCGCGTCGCGATCGGCGAGGCCCTGGCCGCCGAGCGCGGCCTCGCGCTCATCCCGCCCTACGAGCACCCGCATGTCATCGCAGGCCAGGGCACCGCGGCCCTCGAACTGCTCGAAGAGGTAGGGGAGTTGGACGCGCTGGTCACGCCGGTCGGGGGCGGCGGACTGATCGCCGGCAGCGCCACGGTGGCCAAGGGGCTGCACCCGGACATCCGGATGATCGGCGTCGAACCGGAGGCCGGCGACGACACCAAGCGATCCCTGGAAGCGGGGCGGCGGATCAGCATCCCGGTGCCGCACACGATCGCCGACGGCCAGGCCCTGCACACGCCGGGCGAGCTCACCTTCTCCGTGAACCGGCGGCTCGTCGACGAGATCGCGCTGGTCGGCGACGACGAGATCCGGGACGCGATGCGGTTCGCGTTCGAACGCCTGAAGATCGTCGTCGAGCCGAGCGGCGCCACCCCGCTGGCCGCCCTGCTCGCCGGCCGGGCGGGTGCGCTGCCGCGCCGGGTCGGCGTGATCATCTCCGGCGGCAATGTCGACGCCGAGCGCTTCGCCGAGCTCTGTGGGAAGCAAGCCTGAGCGGACGTTCCCCGATTGGCGGGCCCGGATGGACGGGCGGACCATGGACCGGTAGGGGGTCGGCCGCCGACGGCGGTGTCCAGGGCCACCGGGGAGACCGGCCCCGGTCGCGGTGATCCGCGGCCGGAAGGGAGCGCGTCATGACCTTGGAAGTGAAGACGCTCGACAAGCCGGACGAGCGCCGTGATTTCCCGCGCGGCCACCTCGAAGCCGTCCACATGACGGACCTCGACTTCGCCGTGGCGACCTTCGAGCCCGGCTGGCGCTGGTCCGAGTCCGTGGCCCAGATCGCGGGCACCGAGAGCTGTCAGATGCACCATAACGGCTACATCGTCCAGGGCCGCATGCACATCCGCATGGACGACGGCGGCGAACAGGAAGTCGGCCCCGGCGACGTCTTCGTCTGCTCGCCCGGACACGACGCCTGGGTCGTGGGCGACGAGCAGTGCGTGGCCTATGACTTCCAGGGGCAGACGGCGAGGGAGTACGCGAAGAAGGAGTAGCGCCGCCCGTCCCGCGCCGGCTCGTCACACGGTGACGACGATCTTCGCGCGCGCGTGCTCCACCTCCAGGTGCCGGATGGCCTCGGCCGCCTCGCTGAGCGGATACGTCCGCTCGACGACCGGGGTCATCTGGCCGGACTCGGCGAGTTCGCGCAGCGTCGCGAGGTTCGCCCTGCTTTGCCTGGCCGGGAGTTCGAGCAGTCGCTGGCGGGCGAAGGGGGCCGCCAGCCGCCTCTTGAAGAAGAGCCCCATCGGTCCGACGATGCTGCCGCCCTCGTACACGCCGCCGCCGGACAGCACGAGCGTGCCGGTGGGAGTGATCGCGCGCCGGAACCCGGCCAGCGAGTGGTTGCCCACCAGGTCCAGCACGACGTCGTACCGCCGGCCGCCCCGGGCGAAGTCCTCGCGGGTGTAGTCGATGACGTAGTCCGCGCCCAGGGAGCGGACCAGGTCCGCGTTCCTCGTGCTGCACACCGCGGTCACCTCCGCGCCGTACGCCTTGGCCAGCTGCACGGCGAACGTGCCCACACCGCCCGACGCGCCGTTGACCAGGACCGTCTGGCCCCGCTGCACCCGGCCCACGTCCCGCAGCCCGATGAGGGCGGTGTTCCCCGCCAGGGGTATCGCGGCCGCCTGCTCGAAGGTCAGGTTGGCCGGCTTCGGGCCCACCATGGTGTCCTTTGCGCACACGAACTCCGCGAACGCGCCGTCGGCCTCGCCGAACACCTCGTCGCCGGGCTTGAGCCCCATGACCCCGCTGCCCACCGCTTCGACGCGGCCGGCGAAGTCCCGGCCCCGGACCCTGGCCTTCGGCCTGGTGACTCCGAGGACCAGGCGGGCGATCTTCGGGTCGCCGTGCATCAGATGCCAGTCGTAGGCGTTGACCGAGGCCGCGTGCACCCGCACCAGCACCTCGTCGGCCGCCGGCACCGGAGTGTCGAAGTCCCTGAACTCCAACGTGTCCGCCGAGCCGTACCGGTCCTGAACCACTGCCTTCATGGGATCCCCCTCTGTTTGTGGCGAGCGTACGGAAGGCCCACGGAACCGGATATCGGGGATGAACCCTGATTTTCTCCGGGGCCGACCCTGACCTTGTCCGTGTTCCGAGACAGCCGGGAGAGACCCATGACCACCATCGAAGGCTCCGTCGCCCTGGTCACCGGCGGCAGCCGCGGCATCGGCCGCGCCCTGGTCGCCGCCCTGTACGAGCGGGGCGCGAAGAAGGTGTACGCCAGGTGAACGCGAACTTCATCGACTCGCCCGTCGACGACGTGCGGCGCGAATTCGAGACCAACTTCTACGGACCGCTCCTGGTCACCCGGGCCTTCGTCCCCGTCATCGAGCGCAACGGCGGCGGCCACATCCTCAACGTCCACTCCGTGCTGTCGTGGATCGGCCTCGTCGGCTCCCACAGCGCGTCCAAGGCCGCCTTCTGGTCACAGACCAACTCGCTGCGCCTCGACCTGAAGCCGCGCGGCATCGAGGTCACCGGCCTGCACGTCGGCTACGTCGGCACCGACCTGACCGCCGGCATCGACGCGCCCAAGTCCACAGCCGAGAGTGTCGCGGCCCAGGCCCTCGACGGGATCGCGTAGGGCGCCCTCTACCCGCAGCTCACCGCCGCTTGATCAGCTCCCGATCACACGGGCAGCAGGCGCGCCACCAGCGCGCTGAGCTGCCGGGCGGTGCGGCACTCGTGCATCTCGACCAGCTCGGCGTAGTCGGGCGCGGCGGAGTCGCCCGTGCCCCAGCGGGAGCGCTGCTCGGGGTTCAACCAGTAGACGCGGCGCGCCCGTCCGGCGATCTGCCGTACGGCAGGCAGATTCGGGTCGCTCATGTTGGTGCGGGCGTCGCCGAGGACGAACACGGTCGTGCGCGGGCCGACCGCGGCGCCGTACCGTTCGGCGAACTCGCCCAGCGCCATGCCGTAGTCGCTGCTGCCGTGATAGCCGGTGAGCGTGGCTTCCGCCTCGATGCGGGCACTGAGCCCCTCCGGGTCGGCGGTGCCGCGTTCGAGCAGCCCGGTCACCTCGTCGATCCGGTTGACGAAGGCGAACACGCGCACCTTGCTGAACTGGTCGTGCAGCGCCTGCACCAGCAGCATCGTGAAGTCCGAGAAGCCGGACACCGAGCCCGACACATCGCACAGCAGCACCAGTTCGGGGCGGACGGGACGCCGCCGACGCAGCACCGGCTTCATCGGCACCCCACCCGTCGACAGCGACCCGCGCAGGGTCCGCCGTAGATCGATCGAGCCCCGGGAGGCGCGGCGGCGACGGGCCGCGAGCCGGGTCGCCAGCTTGCGGGCGAGTGGTTGAACCGCCCTGCGCAGCTCGGCCAGTTGAGCCTTCCCCGCGAACAGGAAGTCGACCCGGTCGGCGGTCGGAGTCACCGCCCGCCGGGCGATCTCGTCCCGGCCCCGTCGCTCGGCGACCCGGCGCCGCGCCTCCGCGGCCACCAGCGCCCGGAACGCCTCGATGCGCTGCCGGATCTCGTCCTCCAGCAGCCGGTCGGCGAACCCCGAACTGCCGCCCTGCGACCGGATGTTGTCGCGGACGCGGGCGAGCAGGGTCTGCGGGCGCAGTCGTTCGAGCGTCTGGTACGACGACCAGCCGTCAGACTCCGGCGCGGAACCGTAGCCACCGAACCCGTCGACCGCCTCGACCGCCAACCGGCCCATCATCACGTGGTCGTTGGCCGTGAGCGCGGCCGCCAGCCGTTCGCGCAGATCGTCCCGTCCCGCGGCCTTCTGCTCCGGCCCGCCGACACCGCGCGGGAAGTACAGGTCGAAGACCGGGTCGAACACCTGCCGCTGGCCGGTGCCGTGCAACAGCGTCGCCGCCAGCCCCTCGCGCAGCAGCTCCCGGTCCGCGAAGCCGAGTGCCTCCACCGCCTGCGCCGCGTCCACGGTCTCGCCGGTGCCGATCCGGACACCGTGCGCGCGCAGCGCCCCGACGAGGGAGGTCAGCCGCTCCGCGACACCCGCGGGCGTGGTCACAGGGCGCCCAGGGTGTCCAGGTCCAGCTTGGCGGACGCCTTGAGCACGTCGTCCTGGTGCTTGAGGAGGACGCCGAGGCTGGCCTGTACGACCGTCTCGTCCAGGGTGTCGGCGCCGAGCGCGAGCAGCGTGCGCGCCCAGTCGATGGTCTCGGCGACCGACGGCAGCTTGCGCAGGTCCATCGCCCGCAGCGCACCCACGACCCGTACGACCGAGCGGGCCAGCGCCTCGTCGAGCCCCGGCACCTTCAGCCGTACGATCCGGCGCTCCAACTCCTCGTCCGGGAAGCCGATGTGCAGGAAGAGACAGCGGCGGCGCAGCGCCTCGGACAGCTCCCGGCTCGCGTTGGAGGTGAGGACGACGAACGGGCGGCGCGTTGCGGCGATGGTGCCCAGCTCGGGCACGGTCACCTGGAAGTCGCTGAGCACCTCCAGGAGCAGGCCCTCCACCTCGACGTCCGCCTTGTCGGTCTCGTCGATCAGCAGCACCTTGGGGTCGTCGCCCCGGATGGCCGTCAGCAGCGGCCGCGTGAGCAGGAACTCCTCGCTGAAGATGTCCGTGCGCGTCTCGTCCCACGTCTCGTCGCGGCCCGCGCTGATGCGCAGCAGCTGCTTGGCGTGGTTCCACTCGTACAGGGCCCGGGACTCGTCGACCCCCTCGTAGCACTGCAGGCGTACGAGCCGTGCTCCGGCGACCTCGGCGACGGCCTTGGCGAGCTCCGTCTTGCCGACCCCGGCGGGGCCCTCCACCAGGAGCGGCTTGCCGAGGCGGTCGGCGAGGAAGACGGTCGTGGCGACCGCGGGCGAGGCGAGATAGCCGGTCTCGGCCAGACGTGCGGAGACGTCGTCGACGGATGTGAACAACGGGGCCTCCAGCTCGGCGGCGACAGTCGGAGCACCTATCTAAGCGCTTGTTCAGTGATGCTGTCACAGTGGTTCCGGGTACCGGAAGGGCGGATACCGATCGGTTTCCCGGTGCTTCGTGGCGAGGTGACCTCGCTCGTACGGCCACATCGGACAAGACGTCCACCAAGGACCGGCATCTCGACGCCGCGGCCGAGCTTTTCTACCGCGAGGGCGTCTCCATCGGCGTGGAGGCGCTGTGCCGGACCACCGGGGTCTCGAAACGGTCCATGTACCAGCTCTTCGCGAGCGGCGGAACCCGCCTACCGGGGCTGCCCCTGTCCAGCCGCGCTGGTCGAGCTGAAGGATCCCGAGCACCCGGCGAGCGTGGTCGCCCGCGGGGCGAAGGAACGACTGGAGGGCTTCTTCCGCGTGCGGGAGGGGGAAGGCGGGGCGCGGGATCCGGAGCTGCTCGCGCGCCAGCTGATGCTGGTCTTCGACGGGGCCGGTGCGCGCGCGGGTGCAAAGGTGGAGACCCTGGAGGGGCTGGCGACCGCGACCGTGACCGTGTTGTTGGATGCGGGCAGGGCCGGCGCGCCGGCGAGTGCGAAGGTCGAGACGCTGGACGGGCCGGCCACCGCGACCATGAGCGCGCTGCTCGACGCGGCCGGCGTGAAGTGACGGAAGGGGCGGCCGCCGCAGCGGCCGCCCCTCGTCGTAGGGGTCCTTCTCGCGACGTCACCGTTCTCATGACGCCACAGCGACCGCCCCGACCGCCGGAGTGCGCAGCATCCGCCGGGCCGTGACCAGGCTCGTCCCCAGCGTCACCGCCGCCGCGATCGCGACCACCGCGGCACCGATGCCGTAGGCCTCGCCCGGCAGCACCCCGTCGGTGCGGACCACGGTGAACGGGACGATCCCGGCCAGCGCGGCCACCATGCCGAAGAGAACTCCGGTGACGGTCAGGATCAGCGTCTCGGCACCGACCGTCCCGAGCACCTGGCCCGGGGTCGCCCCCGCCAGGCGCTGCTGGCCGAACTCCCGGGCGCGGTAACTCGTCGCCGCATACAGGGAGTTGACCAGCATCACGCAGACGAAGACCGCGATGATGCCGACGACCGTGAAGTTGAGCGTCTCGAGGTTCTTGGCGTCGACCGACTTCGTCAGGCCCGAGGCCTCGACGGCGTCGCTCTCCACCGCCTGCATGGTGAGCGTGGCGGTGGCCACCGCCGCGAACAGGATCAGCGACATCAGGATCCCGGCCAGATGACCGGCCCGCTCCCGCAGATTCCGTACGGCCAGCCAGCCGCTCGCCCCGCTCAGCGGCAGCCGGTCCAGTACGCCCTCCAGCAGCCGCGGTGCCCGCAGCGCGAAGCCCACCGACAGCAGGATCGCCCCGTAGGCCGGCGGCGCCATCAGGGCGGCGTCCGTCGCCGAGAACACGAAGGTGGAGGAGACCGACGCCGCACCGGTGAGCAGCGCCGCGTACGCGAGGAACTTCCGCGCCCCGCCCCGCCGTTCGTGCCCGCGCGTGGCTCGCCGTACGGCGAGGAAGGCGGCGCCCGCCGACGCGAGCAGCGTGATGCCGATACCCGTCATGAGCGCGATCGGGCCGAAGGAGTGGTCGACGGACTCGGCGACCTGGCCGCTGTCCTGGAACACCTCCAGCAGTGCCTGTCCGCCCAGCATCGCCGGGCCGATCGCCAGCGCCGCACCCACCAGGGCCACCGCCACCGCCTCACCCACGACCATCCGCCCCAGCTGCGCCGGAGTCGCCCCCGAGCAGCGCAGCAGCGCCAACTCGGCGGCGCGCTGACGGACGTTGACCGTCAAGGTGGAGGCGACGGCGAAGAAGACCAGCAGGGTGCCGTAGCCGCCGACGACGCCCGCCGCGGTGGACAGGGTCTCCGCGCTGGTCGGGTCGACGCCGTCCTGCGCCGCCGTGTCGTGCAGCGAGTTGAACGTCATGATGATCGCCGCGCCCAGGAAGGCGGACAGCAGCGTCGCGAGGAACCGCCCGGGGTGGTGCCGTATCGACCGCATGGCCAGCAGGAACATCGCTCACACCCCCGTCGCCACGTCGTCGCCCAGGTGCGCGAGGCGTTCGGCCACCGAGTCCGCCGTCGGGGCGTCCATCCGGCCCGCCAGCCGGCCGTCCGCCAGGAACAGCACCGAGTCGGCGTAGGAGGCGGCGACCGGGTCGTGGGTCACCATCACCACGGTCCGGCCGTGCACCCGCACCGCCTGCTGGAGCAACCGCAGCACGTCACGTGCACTGCGCGTGTCAAGGGCGCCGGTCGGCTCGTCCGCGAAGATCACCCGAGGCTCCGTCACCAGGGCGCGGGCGATCGCCACGCGCTGCCGCTGACCGCCGGACAACTGGTCGGGGCGGTGCCCGAGCCGGTCGCCGAGGCCGACGGAGGTCAGGACCTCCCTGGCCCGCCTGCGGTCCACGCGCTGTCCGGCGAGCTTGAGCGGAAGCACCGTGTTCTGCGCGACGGTGAGCGTGTCCAGCAGGTTGTACTGCTGGAACACGAACCCGATCCGTCCCCGCCGGAACTTCGTCAGCTCGGCCTCGCCGCCCCCGGTCAGCTCGGTGCCGTCCACCCGCACGATGCCGCTGTCCGGCCGGTCGAGCCCCGCCGCGCAGTGCAGCAGCGTGGTCTTGCCGGAACCCGACGGCCCCATCACCGCGGTGAAGGTGCCCCGGCCCAGTCCGAGGGTGACCCCGTCCAGGGCGGTCACGGCACTGTCGTGCGCACCGTAGGTCTTGGTGACCTTGACCAGCCGGAGCGCCTCGGCGGCGGGTCCCTTGTCGTGCGTGTGTCGCGAGCCTGCGCGCAACATCGTCATCACTCTCCGTCCGGCACTCCCTGTGCCCTGCCGAAGAAGCTACGGAGCCGGCGAGCGGACCACATTGGGCGCAGAACCCGTATTGCCGGGTGTACTCAGCGACACCCCCGGACGGGGGCCTGGCGGAGGTCACGGCTCCGTGACGTCGGTGACCGGACTGGTGCCGCGGGGAGGCTTCCGGCCGGGATCCGGCACCGGTACAGCTTTCTCATGACGGACAACGGGGGACGCCGCCACCTGTGGTGGCGGGGATTGCGGGAGTCGGTCCAGGGGGCCGACACCGAGTTATGGCCCGAAGGGCTGCGGGAGGTCGTGCCGGCCGGCTTCGACGGCACCTATGTGAAGTTCGGCGATCTGTATCCCGAACAGCAACTGCAACTGCAGCTTCTCCTCGGCGCCTCGCAGCGCGCCTTCGAGCGCAGAACGCGGGTGGCGGCGCGGGTCGCGGTGGTGCGGGTGCTCGGCAACGCGCTGAGCGATCCGCGGCTCGCCGACGCCAAGCCGAACGAGCACCTGACCGCCTGTCTCGACCAGGAGATCCGCGACTTGAAGGGCCGGCTGGCGCAGGACAGTGCGACCGCCGTCAGCCGGGGCCTGAACATCGGCCTCGCCGTCGGCTCGGCCGCAAGCCTCGCTCTGCTCGCCGTGCCGCTGCTCTGGGGCGTCGACCTGCTCGGTGCCCTCGGCGTGACGCTGAACTGCACCAACCGCTGGAGCATGCTCGGCGCGTTCGTGTGCGGCGGTGTCGGGGCGTTCGGGGCCGTGCTCAGTGTGCTGGTACGGCTGCGGGGCAGCGTGGACCAGCTGACCCGTCGACTGACCGACGGGCGCGAGGACGTCGTCGTCCCCGGCCAGATGGCCCGCAGCATGCGGCACGAGGGCGTCTACCGCGTGTTCGTCGGCTGGATCCTCGCCCTCGCCGTCTACTTCCTGCTCAGCGGCGGCATCGTCCCGGTCTTCGAGTCGCCCGCCACCGCGGCCGAGATCTGCCCGGCCACGGGAAGCCCGGGATCGGCCGCCAAGGGCACCGAGTTCTGGGGCTTCTGGTGTGCCATCGGCTTCGTGGCGGGCTTCAACGAGCGGTGGGCCTTCGGCATCCTGAGCCGCGATTCGACGAGGCGGTCAGGGAAGAGCGCCTGATTCCACGGTGCTCACCACGGCACTCGGCGCCACACCCGACACCCGAC
This sequence comes from Streptomyces regalis, assembly GCF_001509475.1. Taxonomy (GTDB): domain Bacteria; phylum Actinomycetota; class Actinomycetes; order Streptomycetales; family Streptomycetaceae; genus Streptomyces; species Streptomyces regalis. The sequence goes on along the minus strand of NZ_LLZG01000058.1, from coordinate 72,952 downwards.
ACCCGGCCCACCGGCCCACCCGGGCACCCAGCGCTTCTTCCTGCCCCGCACCTCGACCCCACCGGGCGGATCCCACGGCCGGCCGCCGCGCACCTGTCGCCGTACGGCGGCGACCCTGCACATCCCCACGCCCCCGAACCGTCGTGTGGCGCAGCCGGTCCGGGGAACTCGGCCGCCATGGACGATCAGGCCCGAACCCACACGTCGTACTGGATCGAGACGGCACCGCCCGGCGACCTCGCGCCCCCGCCGGACGGCGACCTCGCCGTCGACGTCGCCGTCGTGGGCGCGGGCATAGCCGGGCTCAGCACGGCCTGGGAGCTGGCCCGGCGTGGCCAGGAGGTCGCCCTGCTGGAGGCGGACCGCGTCGCCGCCGGCGTCACCGGGCACACCACGGCCAAGCTGAGCGCGCAGCACACCCTGATCTACGACCGGCTCCGCCGCACCCGCGGCAAGGACGGGGCGCGTCTGTTCGCTGCCTCGCAGATGGACGCGATCCGGCACGCCGCCGAGACCGCCGAGGTGCTCGGTGTGGACTGCGACTGGGAGGACACGGCGGCGTACACCTACGCCGAGGACGGCGAGCGCACCGACGAACTGCGGGCCGAGGCCGCCGCGGCCCGCCAGGCGGGTCTGCCCGCCGAATTCGTGACCGACACGGACCTGCCGTTCCCCGTCGCGGGCGCGGTCCGGGTCGAGGAACAGGCACAGTTCCACCCCCGCAAGTACCTGCTCGCGCTCGCCGAGGACCTGCGCCGCCTGGGTGGCCGCGTGCACGAGCACACGCGCGTGGTCGGTCTCTCCGAGGGCGACCGGTGTGTGCTCACGACCGAGGACGGGGTGAAGGTGACCGCGCGGTCCGTCGTGGTCGCGACCCACTATCCGATCTTCGACCGGGCCCTGCTGTTCACCCGGCTCTCGCCCCGCCGTGAACTGGTGGTGGCCGCTCCCATCGAGACGACCGCCGCTCCGACCGGCATGTACATCACGCCCGAGCAGAACACCCGCTCCGTGCGCACGGCACCCTACGAGGACGGCAAGCGCCTGCTCATCGTCACCGGAGAGCACTTCACCCCCGGCACCGGCGGCGATGTCGAGGCGCGGTTCGAGACTTTGTCCGCGTGGGCGGTCGAGCGTTTCGGCGACCTCGACTTCACGCACCGGTGGGCGACGCAGGACAACGACCCCACCGACTCCGTGCCCCTCGTCGGCCCCCTGCACCCCGCGAGCCGGCACACCTACGTGGCCACCGGCTTCGGCGGCTGGGGACTCGCGAGCGGGATCATGGCGGGCCGCCTCCTGTGCGATCTGATCACCGGCCGCGAGAACACCTGGAGCGACCTGTACGACCCGCGCCGCGTGACGTCCGTCCTGCGCGAGGGGAAGGACTTCCTCAAACACCAGGCCGACGTGGCACGCCACTTCGTCGGCGACCGGCTCCAGCACCTGCCGGGCCCCTCGACCACCTCGGTGGACGAGATCGCTCCGGGCGACGGCGCCGTCGTCCACGTGTCCGGCAAGCGCTGTGCCGTCCACCGGGACGAGGACGGAAAGCTGCACGCCGTCTCCGCGAAGTGCACGCACCTGGGCTGCCTGGTCGCCTTCAACCGCGCCGAGCGGACCTGGGAATGCCCCTGCCACGGCTCCCGCTTCGACCCCGGCGGCCGCGTCGTGCAGGGCCCCGCCGTGCGGCCGCTGGAGCCGCGCGACACCTGAGGCGCTTCACTCAGCCGACCAGCACGACCTCCAGGGTGCGCGGACCGTGCACCCCCTCGACCCGGTCCAGCTCGATGTCGCTGGTCGCCGAGGGGCCCGAGATCCACGTCAACGGGCGGGTGGGGTCCAGGCGTTCGAGGGCCTGCGGGACGGAGGAGACGACCTGCTCGGGGACCCGTACGACACAGATGTGGTGGTCGGGGACGAGAGTGATACGGCGACGCCCCTGGTCGGCCGAGCCGTCCAGCACGATGGTGCCGGTCTCGGCGACGGCCACCGCGCACGCCGTGACCACGCTGTCGACCCCGTCCAGTTCATGCGGGGTGCTCTCCGGCCGGTCCGCGATGCGCTCCGCGGCGGTCGCCGAGAGCCACTCCGGCTCCAGCCCCGGCGGCACGAGCACCGTCTTCGCACCCCGCGCGGCGAGCATCCCGGCGATCGTCGCCGCGAGATCGGCGGCCGTGCAGCGGTGCACGATCGCCCGGTAGTCCGCCAGGTTCTCAGCCAGCAGATCGACCGTCTCCGCAACACTGCGCGTCCCGTGCTCGCGCAGATAGTCGCGCGGCACCGCCTGCTCGTACGGAGTGTCGTCCCGTGGTCCGTCCCCCAGCGCACGCCGCACCCGGCCCAGGATCCGTTCCCTGCTGCTCACTTGCCACCGTCCTTTCCGCCGTTCGTCCGCTGCCACCAGTCCCGGAACGGCTCCTTCGGCACGGTCGGCAGATCCCGCGTCCCGCTCCACGCCTTCCCCGGCCCCGGCAGCGACCGTGGATGCAAGCGCCGGGTACGCGAGGCGAGCCGCTGCCCGGCGCGCAGGGCGCCCGGACGGCTGAAGGCCCAGCGCGCCGCCCGCATCGCGGCCCGTTCGGCGGCGTGCCCCTTCGCTGGCTTCAGCACCACCTTGTTGCCCTGCGCGGTCACCTGACCGCCCTCCACGACGCGCTCCCGCAGATGCACCAGCACTTCGGGGATGTCGATGGCGACCGGGCACACCTCGTAGCAGGCGCCGCACAGCGACGACGCATACGGCAGCGAGGCGTCGATCTCGCTTGTCACGCCCCTGAGTTGAGGGCTGAGGATGGCACCGATCGGGCCCGGGTACACCGAGCCGTAGGCGTGCCCGCCGGCCCGCTCGTACACCGGGCACACGTTCAGGCACGCCGAGCAGCGGATGCAGCGCAGGGCCTGGCGGCCGACCTCGTCGGCGAGGGTGTCGGTGCGGCCGTTGTCGAGCAGGACCAGGTGGAAGTTCTGCGGGCCGTCAGCCGTCTCGGAGTCTGTTGTACCGGTCCACATGGACGTGTACGGATTCATGCGCTCGGCGGTGGAGGAGCGGGGGAGTGTCTGCAGGAACACCTCCAGGTCCTGCCAGGTGGGCACGATTTTCTCGATGCCGACGACCGAGATCAGCGTCTCGGGCAGCGTCAGGCACATCCGCCCGTTGCCCTCGGACTCCACGACCACCATCGTGCCGGTCTCGGCGACCATGAAGTTGGCGCCGGAGATGCCGACTTTGGCCCGCAGGAACTTCTCGCGGAGGTGCAGGCGGGCCGCCTCGGCGAGTTCAGCGGGCGTGTCGGTGAGGCCCTCGGGTGCGGGGCGGCCCCACTCGCTCATCTCCTTGCGGAAGATGTCCCGGATCTCGCCCCGGTTGCGGTGGATGGCGGGGACGAGGATGTGCGAGGGCCGGTCCTTGCCCAACTGCACGATCAGCTCGGCGAGATCGGTCTCGTAGGCGCGGATGCCCTCCGCTTCCAGCGCCTCGTTGAGCCCGATCTCCTGCGTCGCCATCGACTTGACCTTGACGACCTCCGACTCGCCGGTCGCCTTGACGAGGTCCGCCACGATCCGGTTGGCCTCGACGGCGTCGGCGGCCCAGTGGACCGTACCGCCCGCCGCCGTGACCGACTCCTCCAACTGCACGAGATACCGGTCGAGATGACGCAGCGTGTGGTCCTTGATCAGCTTCCCGGCCTCCCGCAGCGCCGCCCAGTCGGACACCTCCGCGACGGCCTTCGCCCGCTTGGCGCGGATGGTGTGCGTGGCGTGCCGCAGATTGCCGCGCAGGGTCTGGTCGTGTACGGCCTCGTGCGCGGCCTTGGGAAAGGCCGGCATCCCTACGAACGTCCCGCTCATACGGTCGGTTCCTCCTCCGTGCTCGCCAGGATCTCCGCGATGTGCACGGACCGCATGCCGGTCCGCAGCCGGGTCATGGTCCCCCCGATGTGCATCAGACAGGAGTTGTCGGCCGCGCACAGCACCTCGGCGCCGGTCGACTCGGCGTTGCGTACCTTGTCCGCACCCATCGCCGCCGAGACATCGGAGTTCTTCAGCGCGAAGGTGCCGCCGAAACCGCAGCATTCGTCGGCGCCCGGCAACTCGGCCAACTCCAGCCCCTTGACGGCCTGGAGCAGCCGCCGGGGCCGGTCGCCGAGCCCCAGCCCGCGCAGCCCGTGGCAGGTCGGGTGATAGGTGACCTTGTGCGGGTAGTAGGCCCCCACGTCCGTCACCCCCAGCACATCCACCAGGAACTCCGTCAGCTCGTACGTCTTCGGCACCACCGGCGCCAGCGTCGCCGCGAGCGTGTCGCCGCGCCCCTCGGCCCGCGCCCGCTCACCCATCCGCGGATAGAGCTCCCGCACCATCGCCCCGCACGAGCCGGACGGGGTGACGATCGCCTCGTACTCCCCGAAGACATCGGAGAAATGCCGGGCCAGCGGCTCGGCCTCATGCCGGTAACCGGTGTTGTAGTGCGCCTGCCCGCAACAGGTCTGGCCCATCGGAAAGTCGACCTCGACGCCCAGCCTGGTCAGCAGTTTCACCACGGCGCGCCCGGTGTCCGGATAGAGCGTGTCGTTGACACAGGTCAGGAACAGGGCGACACGCATCGCGGCTCCTTGTGATCGATCATCGGATGAGTGCAGCGTAATGCGGGCGCGCGGCCCGGGGGAGACCCCGCTCACCGTGAGGTGAGATTGACCGTCGGGTGAGATTCACCGTCGGGTGAGCCGGGCCTCCGCCTCGTCCCAGCGTGCCGCGTCCCCCCGCGGCTCGTACCGCGTCAACGGCTGCGTACGGGTGAGCAGTCGCCGCCCGTCCGCCAGGTCTTCCACCAGCCCGTGCGATCGGGCCTGGACCAGCACGTTCCCGAGGGCGGCGGCCTCGGTCGGGCCGGCCACCACCGGCAGCCCGCAGGCGTCGGCGGTCAGCTGGCACAGCAGAGCGTTGCGCGTGCCGCCCCCGACGACGTGCACGACGTCGACCGGATGGTCGGCCAGCCGCTGTGCCTCGGCGATCGCCCTGCGGTGGGCGAGGGCGAGCGAGTCGAGGATGCAGCGCGTGATCTCGGCGGGCGACTCGGGCACCGGCTGCCCCGAGGCACGGCACGCCTCGGCGATCCGCTCCGGCATCCGCCCCGGCGCCAGGAACGCCGCGTCCCCCGCGTCCACGACCGACCGCAGCGCCGGCACCTTGGACGCGTCGAGCAGCAGGGCACCCAGATCCGGGACGCCCCAGGCCCGTACGCACTCCTGCAGCAGCCACAGCCCCATGATGTTCCGCAGATACCGGACCGTACCGTCCAGCCCCAGCTCGTTGGTGAAGTTGGCGGCCCGGCTCTCCTCGGTCAGCACGGGGGCGCCCAGCTCCAGGCCCGCCAGCGACCAGGTGCCGGTGCAGATGTACGCGAACCGCTCGCCCCCGGCCGGGACCGCGGCCACGGCGGACGCGGTGTCGTGCGACCCGACCGCCGTCACCGGCACCGGACCGCTCAGCCCGGTCTCCTCCAGCACCTCGCCGCGCAGCAGCCCCGCGGGATCGCCGGGTTGCCGCAGCGGTGCGAAGAGGCCCAGGTCGATGCCGAGCCGGGAGGCGATGTCGTGCGACCAGTCGCGCGTCCGGGGATCGATCAGCTGGGTGGTGGAGGCATTGGTGAGCTCCGTGCCCTGCTCGCCGGTGAGCCAGTACGTCAGCAGGTCGGGGATGAGCAACAGCCGCTTGGCGTAGGGAAGTTGAGCCGAGGACCGGGCGGCGGCCAGCTGGTACAGGGTGTTGAAGGGCGCGTACTGCAACCCGGTGGCGGCGTACAGCTCCTCCGCCGGGACGGTCGCCCAGACCTTCTCCGCGACGCCTTCCGTCCGGGGGTCCCGGTAGTGCACGGGATTGCCGAGCAGCGCCCCGTCGGCGTCCAGCAGCCCGTAGTCCACGGCCCAGCTGTCGATGCCGACGGAGTCGACCTGCCCGGCCGCCCTGAGCCCCTCCAGTACCCCCGCGTACAACCCGAGCACATCCCAGCGCAGCCCCTCGGGCACCCGCACGGGCCGGTTCGGGAATCGGTGCGCCTCGGTCAGCTCCAGGCCGTCGGGGCCGACGCGGCCGACCATGACACGCCCGCTGGACGCGCCGAGGTCGACCGCGGCGTACGACTTCACGGCCGCGCTCACCGCAGGAAGGCGGCCGCGACGCCGGCGTCGACCGGGATGTGCAGTCCCGTGGTGTGGGTCAGGTCACCGCCGGTGAGGGCGAAGACGGCGTTCGCGACATGGTCGGGTAGCACCTCGCGCTTGAGGATGGTTCGCTGGGCGTAGAACTCGCCCAGCTTCTCCTCCTCGACCCCGTACACGGCGGCCCGCTTGGCTCCCCAGCCACCGGCGAAGATCCCGGACCCACGCACGACGCCGTCCGGGTTGATCCCGTTGACGCGGATGCCGTGCTCACCCAACTCGGCGGCGAGCAGCCGTACCTGATGCGCCTGGTCGGCCTTGGTGGCGGAGTAGGCGATGTTGTTGGGCCCGGCGAAGACGGCGTTCTTCGAGGCGATGTAGACGACGTCACCGCCCAGCTGCTGAGCGATCATCACGCGGGCCGCCTCCCTCGACACGAGGAAGGAACCGCGCGCCATGATGTCGTGCTGGAGGTCCCAGTCCTTGGCCGAGGTCTCCAGCAGCGGCTTGGAGATGGAGATACCGGCGTTGTTGACCACCAGGTCGACCCCGCCGAAGGCCAGCACGGCCGCCTTGAAGGCCTCGGCGATCTGCTCCTCGGACGTGACGTCGACCGTCACCGCGACGGCCTTGTCGGACCCGCCGAGCTCCGCGGCGACGGCCTGGGCGTTCTCGGCGTTGAGATCGGCGACGACCACACAGGCGCCCTCGGCGACGAGCCGCTGCGCGATGGCCTTCCCGATGCCACTGCCGGCACCGGTCACCAGCGCGACCCGCGTCGCGAGCGGCTTGGGCTTCGGCATCCGCTGAAGCTTGGCCTCCTCCAGCGCCCAGTACTCGATACGGAACTTCTCGGACTCCTCGATGGGCGCGTAGGTGGAGACAGCCTCCGCCCCCCGCATCACATTGATGGCGTTGACATAGAACTCGCCGGCCACCCGGGCGGTCTGCTTGTCCTTGCCGAAGCTGAACATGCCGACCCCGGGGATCAGCACGATCGCCGGGTCGGCGCCACGCATGGCGGGGGAGTCGGGCAGGGCGTGCCGCTCGTAGTAGGCGGCGTACTCCTCGCGGTACTCGGCGTGCAGCTCCCCCAGCCGGGCGACGGCCTCGTCGAGAGGAGCGGTGGGCGGCAGGTCGAGGACGAGGGGCCGGACCTTGGTCCGCAGGAAGTGGTCCGGGCACGAGGTGCCCAGGGCCGCGAGACGCGGGTGCTCGGCGCTCGCGAGGAAGTCGAGGACGACCTCGGAGTCGGTGAAGTGACCGACCTGCGGCCGGTCCTGGGAAGCGATGCTGCGGATGACCGGCGCCAGCACCGCGGCCCGCTCCCGCCGCTCGACGGCGCCGAGCGCCGCGTACCCCTCGATCACCGGCCCGAAGGGCTCCGGCTTCCCGCGCTCGGCGAGAAACGCCTCGGCGGTGCGGATGATGTGCAGCGAGTTCCGCTCGCACTCCTCGGAGGTGTCGCCCCAGGCGGTGATGCCGTGCCCGCCGAGGATGCACCCGATGGCCTGCGGGTTGGCCTCCTTGACCGCGGCGATGTCGAGCCCGAGCTGGAACCCGGGCCGCCGCCACGGCACCCACACCACGCGGTCACCGAAACACTCGGCGGTCAGCTTCTCGCCGTCGGCCGCACAGGCGAGCGCGATACCGGAGTCGGGGTGCAGATGATCGACGTGCGCGGCCTCGACGAGCCCGTGCATGGCGGTGTCGATGGAGGGAGCCGCCCCGCCCTTCCCATGCAGGCAGTAATCAAAGGCTGCGACCATCTCGTCCTCACGCTCGACGCCGGGGTAGACGTCTACGAGCGCCCGCATACGGTCCAGCCGCAGCACGGCGAGCCCGGCTTCGGTGAGTGTCCCGAGGTCGCCCCCGGATCCCTTGACCCACATCAGCTCGATGTCACCGCCGGTGACGGGGTCGGTGTCGGTGCCCTTGGCGGACGCATTGCCACCGGCGTAGTTCGTGTTGCGGGGGTCGGAGCCGAGCCGGTGGGAGCGAGCGAGAAGGGCGGCGGCCTCGGGATGGGGAGCCATGATCTTTCAGTCCTATCTGAGAAAGGGAGCGGACATGCCCTTTAGGGGCGCGGGGAACTGCGCGACCAGCCACACACGGCCCGCACCCCGCAGACAACGGAACTCGGCAGACGCTTACGCCCCCCACCCGGCCTGCTCGCCACCAACCCGCTCAGCCACGATTTTCTCGGCCCACCCGGACCGGGCATACGCAGCGATCGGGTCGGCATCAAGCCCCATCTCTTCCCGCACCTCGGCCAGCAACGGCCGCACATCCGTGTTGTACGCGTCCATCACCACGGCATTCGCCCCGAGCACGTCACCGGCAGCCTGTGCATCGGCCAAAGCGACGCGGTCAACCAGCAACGCCTTCGCCGTCGCCTCCTGCACATTCATCACGGACCGGATGATCGCCGGGATCTTCGCCTCGATGTTGTGGCACTGGTCGAGCATGAACGCGACCTCAGGGGAGAACCCACCCCCGCGCACGACCTCGTACATGATCCGGAACAGCTGGAACGGATCCGCGGCCCCCACCATCAGGTCGTCATCCGCATAGAACCGAGAGTTGAAGTCGAACCCCCCGAGCTTCCCCTCCCGCAGCAGCGTCGCGACGATGAACTCGATGTTGGTCCCCGGCGCGTGGTGCCCGGTGTCGACCACGACCTGCGCCTTCTCCCCGAGCTTCAGGCAGTGCGCATACGCGGTCCCCCAGTCCGGCACATCCGTCGTGTAGAACGCCGGCTCGAAGAACTTGTACTCCAGCAGCATCCGCTGCCCCTCGCCCAGCCGCCCGTACACCTCGGAGAGGCCCTCGGCCAGCCGGTCCTGCCGCGCCCGGATGTCGTCCTGCCCGGGGTAATTGGTCCCGTCCGCGAACCACAGCTTCAGATCCTGCGACCCCGTCGCGTCCATGATGTCGACGCACTCCAGCAGATGGTCCACGGCCTTGCGCCGTACCACCGCGTCGGGATGGCAGATGCTGCCCAGCTTGTAGTCGTCGTCCTGGAAGGTGTTGGAGTTGATCGCGCCCAGCTTCACGCCACGCTCTTCGGCGTGCTTCGCCAGCGCCGCGTAGTCGTCGACCTTGTCCCACGGAATGTGCAGGGCAACGGTCGGCGCGACACCTGTGAACGCGTGCACCTGAGCCGCGTCATCCAACTTCTCTCGCGGCGTACGCGGAACGCCCTGCTGGGCGAACACCTTGAACCGCGTCCCCGAGTTCCCGTACGCCCACGACGGCGTTTCGACTGCCTGGGTCTTGAGTGCGGCCTTCACCGCGGCGAGCTCGGTCACTGAGGGCTCCTGTGACGTCGGGACGGAAGTCGGACGGTAGACATCTGAACAGCTTCGCTATGAAACGATTCAAGAGGGGAACGTATGAGCCGCCCGAAGGGGTGTCAACCCCCGGGGCCAAGGCTGTTTCTTGTGACTTGCCCGTGACCTTGATTCATCGAAACTTTTTCGACACGGACCCATTGACGTGACATGCGCTCCGTGCCTAACGTCCCGGCAACCAAGTTGAAACCTTTCACGACGCCGAGAGGGCCGTCCCGCCGGCGTCGTCGAGGAGCCCCCATGACCCACCCGTCCAAAACGGGTCCGGCCCCGGTTCTGGCGCTCAAGGACATCTCCAAGTCCTTCGGCGCGGTCCGCGCCCTGCGGGACGTCTCCCTGGAGCTGTTTCCCGGGGAGGTACACGCTCTCGCCGGCGAGAACGGCGCGGGCAAGTCGACCCTCATCAAGACGCTCGCCGGCGTGCACCGTCCCGACGCGGGCCAGGTGCTGCTCGACGGTGCGCCCGTCGTCTTCCACGGCCCCGGTGACGCCCGCGACGCCGGCATCGCCGTGATCTACCAGGAGCCGACTCTCTTCCCCGACCTGTCGATCGCCGAGAACATCTTCATGGGCCGCCAGCCGCGGCGCGCGCTCGGCCGGATCGACCACAAGGCCACCCACGAGGCGACTCTCGCCCTGATGCAGCGCCTCGGCGTCGAACTCGACCCCGACCGCCCCGCGCGCGGCCTGTCCATCGCCGACCAGCAGATCGTCGAGATCGCCAAGGCGCTCTCCTTCGACGCCCGCGTCCTGATCATGGACGAGCCGACCGCCGCCCTCACCGGCAGCGAGGTAGCCCGCCTCTTCGGCGTTGTCCGCACCCTGCGCGAACAGGGCGCCGCCGTCCTGTTCATCTCCCACCGGCTGGAGGAGATCTTCCAGATCTGCCGGCAGGTGACCACCCTGCGCGACGGTGCCTGGATCGCCAGCGAGCCGCTGGACGGCATGACCGAGGACGACCTCGTCCGCCGGATGGTCGGCCGCGACCTCGACGAGCTGTACCCCAAGCAGGACGTGCAGCCGGGCGAAGTCGCCCTGAGCGTGCGCCGGCTGACCCGCGAGGGCGTCTTCACCGACGTCTCCTTCGATGTACGACGCGGTGAGATCGTCGGCCTCGCGGGGCTCGTCGGCGCGGGGCGTACCGAAGTCGCGCGGGCCGTGTTCGGCATCGACCGCTGGGACGCGGGCGAGGTCTCCGTCGACGGCAAGGCCCTGATCAACGGCGCCCCGTCCACCGCCATGGCCTCCGGCCTCGCCCTCGTCCCTGAGGACCGGCGCGCCCAGGGCCTGGTGATGGACATGTCCATCGAGCGCAACATCGGCCTCACCGGACTGCGTACGACCGTCAAGGCCGGCCTCATGGACCGCGGCGCCGAGCGCAGCCGGTCCCTCGACTGGGCCGTCAAGCTCCAGGTCAAGTACGCGCGGATCGCCGACACGGTGAACACCCTGTCCGGCGGCAACCAGCAGAAGGTCGTCCTCGCCAAATGGCTCGCCACCGGCCCCAAGGTGCTGATCGTCGACGAGCCCACCCGCGGCATCGACGTCGGCACCAAGGCCGAGGTGCACCGGCTGCTGAGCGAGCTCGCCGCCGACGGCGTGGCCGTCCTGATGATCTCCTCCGACCTGCCCGAGATCCTCGGCATGGCCGACCGCGTGCTCGTGATGCACGAGGGCCGACTGACCGCCGAGATCCCGCGCTCCGACGCCACCGAGGAAACCGTGATGGCCGCAGCAACCGGGAGGGCCGCCGCATGACGGTGATCACTCCCAAGGAGGCCCCTGTCACCGACGTACCGAAGTCCAGCGGCACCCGCCTGGTCGACCGCGTCTTCAAGATGCGCGAACTGGCCATCCTGGTCGTCTTCGTGGTGATGATCGTCGTCACCCAGCTCGGCAACAGCCAGTTCCTCACCGAGCAGGGCATCAAGGACCTGCTCCTGAACGCGACGATCCTCGTCCTGGTCGCCACCGGCCAGTCCCTCGTGGTGATCACGAGGAACGTCGACCTGTCGGTCGGCTCCACGCTCGGCATCAGCGCCTTCGCCGCCGGTACGTATCTCCAGGGCGGCGGGAACCCGGTCGTCGCCGTGCTCCTGGCGATCCTGACGGGCATCGGCTTCGGACTGCTGAACGGCCTGCTGGTCAGCCTCGGCCAGGTGCCCGCGCTCGTCGTCACCCTCGGCACGCTCTACATCATCCGCGGCATCGACTCGATCTGGGTCGGCTCCCGGCAGATCACGGCGTCCGACCTCCCGGACGGCTTCGTCGACTTCGGCTCCGGTGGTATCTCAGCCGTGCCGTGGCTGGCACTGATCGCCGTCGCCGTTCTGGTGGCGACCGCGTACTACCTCAAGCACTTCGGCAGCGGACGTGAGCTGTACGCGCTCGGTTCCAACCCGGAGGCCGCCCGCCTCGCCGGCATCCCGGTGCGCAAGCGGATCCTCGCCGCGTACACCTTCTGCGGAGCCCTCGCCGGACTCGCGGGCGCCATGTATCTGGCCCGGTTCGGCAACGTCGACTCCAGCACGGGCAACGGCTACGAACTCACCGTCGTGAGCGCGGTCGTCGTCGGCGGTGTGGTCTTCACCGGCGGCTCCGGCAGCGTCTACGGCGCGGCGCTCGGCGCGCTGCTGCTGACCTCCATCAACAGCGTGCTGCCCGCGCTCGGCGTCAGCTCCGTCTGGGTGCTCGCCATCAACGGCATCCTGCTCATCCTCGCCATCGCGGTCGACCGGATCGTCGCGCTGCGCGTGGCCACCGCCCTGAAGAAGAGGAACGCCCGCCATGGCTGACTTCTCGCTGAGCCGAGCGATCCGCTGGTCCGCCTTGAAAAGGTGGGATTCAGCCGTCGGTGCGCTTCTGATCGTCGTGCTCCTGCTGTCCTTCGGAACGGTCGATGGTTTCGGGAACGCTCTCAACCTGTCGTTCCTGATCGGAAACACCCTTCCGATCGCATTGATCGCCCTGCCGATGACGCTCCTGGTCGTCTCGGGCGAGATCGATCTCTCGGTCGCCTCCACGGCCGGTCTGTCGGGTGCGGTCATGGGTGCCCTGTGGAACCAGGGCATGACGATCGAGACGATCATTCCGATCTGTCTGCTGCTCGGAGTGGTCTGCGGACTGATCAACGGCCTTCTGGTGACCAAGCTGGGGCTCCCGTCGCTCGCCGTCACCATCGGCACCCTCGCCGCCTACCGCGGCATCGCACAGATCATCCTCGGCTCCGACGCGGTGACCGACTTCCCCACGCAGTACCTCGACTTCGCTTCCGGACGCATCGGCGACACCTTCATCCCGTACGCCTTCCTGCCCTTCCTGGTGCTCCTCGCGATCGCCGTGATCGTCCTGCACGCCACCCCGTTCGGGCGGTCGGTCTTCGCGACCGGCGCGAGCGAGGAGGCCGCGAGGTTCGCCGGTATCCGGGTCAAGCGGCAGAAGCTGATCCTGTTCACCGTGACGGGCCTGATGGCCTCGCTCACCGGGATCTTCTGGGCGCTGCACTTCGCCAGCGCCCGCTACGACAACGCCACGGGGCTCGAACTCTCCGTCGTGGCTGCCGTGTTGCTCGGCGGTATCGACTTCGACGGCGGCAAGGGCACGTTGGGCGGCGCCATCGCCGGGGTGTTCCTGCTGGGGGCGCTGCAGAACGTGATGAGCCTCCAGGACGTCTCCGCCCAGTCGCAGATCGTTGTCACCGGCGTTCTGCTCGTCCTGTCCGTGCTCGGCCCCCGGGTCGCGCGCCAGATCTCCGTAGCGAGGGCGGCACGCTCCGCTGGTTAGGCCGTTCGAAAACTGCCGGTCCGTCGTGGCTGGTCGCGCCCACGCGGCGGAGCCGCATATCGATACCGCCCCGCGCCCCTAACGGGGCGCTCCACCTCACCTTCGTAAAAAGGACCCACCATGCGCAAGGCATCCATCCGCCGTACCTGCGCGGCCCTCGCCGCCGTCACGTCCCTCGCCCTGGCCGCCACCGCCTGCGGCGGCACCACCAAGGAGGACGTCAAGAGCGAGGGCGCCTCGGCCGCCACCGCAGGGAAGGCCGACCCGAACGCCGAGCTGAAGAAGGGGCTGACCGTCGGCTTCCTGCCCAAGCAGGTCAACAACCCCTACTTCACCTCCGCCGACAAGGGCGGCGAGGCGGCCCTGAAGGAGCTGGGCTCCAGCTACAAGGAGGTCGGCCCGTCCAGCGCGACCGACACCGCCGGCCAGGTCTCCTACGTCAACACGCTCACCCAGCAGCAGGTCGACGCGATGGCCGTCTCCGCGCAGGACCCGGGTGCCCTGTGCACCGCGCTCAAGCAGGCCATGAAGAACGGCATCAAGGTCGTCACCTACGACTCCGACACCACCGCCGACTGCCGCAACGCCTTCGTCTCGCAGGCCTCCGCCGAGGACCTCGGCCGCACCGAGGTGCAGCTGCTCGCCGAGCAGATCGGCTACAAGGGCGAGATCGCGATCCTGTCCGCCGCGCAGACCGCGACGAACCAGAACATCTGGATCGACTTCATGAAGCAGGAGCTCGAGGACCCCAAGTACAAGGACGTCAAGCTCGTCAAGGTCGCCTACGGTGACGACGACGCCCAGAAGTCCTTCCAGCAGACCCAGGGCCTGCTCCAGGAGTACCCGAACCTGAAGGGGATCATCTCCCCGACCACCGTCGGCATCAAGGCCGCCGCCCAGTACCTGTCGGGTTCCAAGTACAAGGGGAAGGTCAAGCTGACCGGCCTCGGTACCCCCAACGACATGCGCAAGTACGTCAAGAACGGCACCGTCGAGGGCTTCGAGCTGTGGGACCCGGCGAAGCTCGGCGACCTGGCCGCCCGCGCCGCCGTCGCCCTGGTCTCCGGCCAGATCACCGGCAAGGAGGGCGAGACCTTCAAGGCCGGCGACACGACGTACACCATCGGCAAGGACGGCGTGATCAGCCTCGGCAAGCCGACCGTTTTCGACGCCAAGAACATCGACCAGTTCAACTTCTGACATCCGGAGGGTTGTTGATGCAGCGCGTGTGCTTCCTGCTGAAGGTCAGGGCGGACCGCCTCGACGAGTACCGCGAGCGGCACGCCGCCGTGTGGCCCGAGATGCTCGATGCGCTCTCGGCCACCGGCTGGCACAACTACTCGCTCTTCCTGCGCGAGGACGGCCTGCTCGTCGGCTACCTGGAGACCGAGGACTTCGCAGCCGCCGTGGCCGGTATGGAAGCCACCGATGTCAACGCCCGCTGGCAGGCGGAGATGGCGCCGTTCTTCGAGTCGTTGGACGGCGCCCGGCCTGATGAGGCCATGAAACCGCTCACGGAAGTGTTCCACCTCGCCTGACCCCTGAAGGTCCCCCTCCCCGCACCTCGCCGACAACGGAGTCCCCCGAGATGAAGAGACGCACGCTGCTGGGCGCTGCCCTCGCTGGAGCCGTCGTGACCCCCGCCCTCGCCTCCGGCACCGCCCGTGCCGCCGACCCCGGCCCGTCCCTCACCCTGACCGGCACCACCACCCTCGACACGCAGGCCATCTTCTTCGTGTCGTACGACGGTCTGGTCAACAACAACTCCTTCCAGAAGAACGGCCTGCTGACCTACAAGGGCTACCAGTACGCCGTCTGGTACACCGCCGACCGCAACGCCGTCGTCGGCCGCCGCGTCCTCGGCTCCAGCACCTGGTCCACGGTCAAGGTCGGCCACACCCTGCGCTACAACGACTCCCACAACGTCATCTCGATGGGGATCTCGAAGGTCGACGGCCGCCTCCACCTCAACATGGACTCGCACAGCGACGGCTTCACCTACGTCAAGTCGGTCGCGGGGCTGATGGACAACCCGTCCGGCCTGAGCTGGACCGCGAGCCGCTTCGGCGCCCCGCAGTCCACCCTCGACGGCCTCGCGCTCACCTCGCAGTTCACCTACCCGCAGTTCGTCTCGACCCCCGAGGGCAAGCTGCAGCTCAGCTACCGGGTGGCCATCTCCGGCAACGGCCGCAACGCCCTCGCCGAGTACGACGGTTCGACCTGGACCAACCTCGGCGAGTGGACCAGCTCCACCGGGACGTACACCAGCGAGCACGGCTCCTCGACGGCCCGCAACATGTACCTGCACGGCATCGACTACGACAAGAACGGCCGCCTGCACTCCTTCTTCACCTGGCGCGAGCAGAACGGCGCCGTGATGTGCAACGGCGGCGGCATCACCAACCACGACACCGGCTACGTCTACTCCGACGACCGCGGCCGCACCTGGCGCAACAACGCCGGTACCGTCGTCGGTACCACCGGCGGCTCCGACAAGGTCGCCGTCACCGACAGCGGACTGGTGATCGACGCGCTCAACCCGGACCACTCCCTGATGAACCAGGAGAGCCAGTTCACCGACTCCGCGGGCCTGCCGCACGCGATCATCAGTTACGTCCCCGGCCGCTTCGGCCAGTGCACGACGAACTACGTCGCCGACCGCACCGCGAACGGCCGCGCCTTCCACGTCCGCAAGAACTCCTCCGGCACCTGGCAGAAGACCGAGCTCCCGGTCCCGCTGAACTCCAGCCAGCGCACCAAGCTGATCCTGGACAAGTACGACAACGCGTATGCGATCTTCCCGTTCTGCCGGATCGCCGGAGCCTCCAAGGCCTCTGGTCACACGGACTGGTCGGTCCTGTACGACGGCGTCACGGCCGGGCTGAACGCCTTCGGCGAGGTCGTCATCGACGAGACGCGCATCGCGCAGGACAACTTCCTGTCGATCATGTACCAGGAGAAGTCCAGCGGTACGACGCCCTCGGCGCTGCGCAACCTCAACTTCCGCCTGCCTGCCTGACCACAGCCGTTGTGGGCGGCTTGACGGTAATGTGCGTTCCCACCGCCCCACGTCTTCTCGCGTCTCACTGGAGGTCCCTGCCCGATGGCCCAGTCGGTGGGTATCAAGGACGTCGCTCGCGCCGCCGGAGTCTCCGTCGGCACGGTCTCGAACGTCATCAACCGTCCGGACACGGTCGCGACCGAGACCCGGGCGCGGGTGCAGTCCGCGATAGACCGGCTGGGCTATGTCCGCAGCGAGTCCGCGCGCCAGCTGCGCGCGGGCCGCAGCCGCATCATGGGGCTGCTCGTCCTCGACATGGGCAACCCCTTCTTCGTCGACGTGGCGCGCGGCGCCGAGCGGGCCGCGCGTGAGGCCGGGCTCGGCGTGATGGTCTGCAACAGCGCACAGAGCGCGAGCGAGGAGGCCGACTACCTGTCGCTCTTCGCCGAGCAGCGGGTGCGGGGCGTCCTGCTGACCCCTGCCGACGCCACCGGCCGCAACATCGAGACCTTCCGGCGGCACGGCATCCCCTTCGTCCTCGTCGACCGGGTCGCCGAGGGCACCACCGAGTGCTCGGTCTCCGTCGACGACGTCGCGGGCGGCGCCCTCGCCGTACGCCATCTCGTCGACGCAGGGCACCGCTCCATCGCGTACGTCAGCGGCCCGCCCGGCCTCAACCAGGTCCGCGACCGCCGCACGGGCGCCCTGCACGCGCTGGAGGAGGCCGGCCTCGGCCCCGAGCACCTGCGGGAGCTGCCCACCGAGCGGCTCGACGTCGCCGCGGGCCGGGAC
This sequence comes from Streptomyces regalis, assembly GCF_001509475.1. Classification (GTDB taxonomy): domain Bacteria; phylum Actinomycetota; class Actinomycetes; order Streptomycetales; family Streptomycetaceae; genus Streptomyces; species Streptomyces regalis. The sequence continues at coordinate 55,865 of NZ_LLZG01000058.1, read as the reverse complement.
GCCGGCGCCCGCCTGCTCGGCCTCGCCGAGCGCCCGACCGCCGCTTTCTGCGCCAACGACCTGCTCGCCCTCGGTGTCCTGCAGGCCATGTACGCCGCGGGCGTCGGCGTCCCCGACGACCTCGCGATCGTCGGCTACGACGACATCGAGTTCGCGGCCGCCGCGGCCGTCCCCCTCACCTCCGTACGGCAGCCCGCGGTCACCATGGGCACCCTCGCGGCGGAGATGCTGCTGGAGGAGACGGAGGAGGAGACCGCGACGAGGAAGCACGAGCACCGGCGGGTCGTCCTGCAGCCGGAGCTGGTGGTGCGGCGGTCCAGTCTTTCGGCCCGCTGATCCGCCATTCAGTACGATTTCATGATCCCGGGGCTCGGTCGGCGGACGAACATGTGCTGAACTGGGACGCGGCCCGAAAACCCTCCGTCCCGGGAGCCCTGTTGACCGTCAGCTACCGCCAGCCCGGCGTCGTCCTCACCGACCGCCACTTCACCGTGCCCCTCGACCACGACGCCCCGACGGGGGAGACGATCGAGCTCTACGCCCGTGAGGTCGTCGCCGGCGACAAGGCGCACCAGGACCTCCCGTGGCTGGTCTACCTCCAGGGCGGCCCCGGCTTCGGCGCGAACCGCTTCGTCGGCAAGGGCGCCTGGCTCGGCCGCGCCCTCAAGGAGTACCGCGTCCTGCTCCTCGACCAGCGCGGCACCGGCCACTCCACGCCCGCCAACCGCCAGACCCTCCCCCTGCGCGGCGGCCCCGCCGAACAGGCCGACTACCTCACGCACTTCCGCGCCGACGCGATCGTCCGCGACTGCGAGGCGATCCGCCGGGAGGTGACCGGCGGCGCCCCCTGGACCGTCCTCGGCCAGAGCTTCGGCGGCTTCTGCACGGTCAACTACCTCTCCACCGCCCCCGAGGGCCTGACCGCCGCCGTCATCACCGGCGGCCTGCCCTCCCTCGACGCCCACGCCGACGACGTCTACCGCGCGGCCTACCCCCGCATCGAGCGCAAGGTCGGCGCGCACTACGCCCGCTACCCGCAGGACGTCGAGCGCGCCCGCCGTATCGCCGACCACCTCCTCGAAAACGACGTGGTCCTGCCGAACGGCTACCGCCTCACCGCCGAGGCCTTCCAGTCCCTCGGCATCGTCCTCGGCGGCAGCGAGGGCAGCCACCGCCTGCACTACCTCCTGGAAGACGCCTTCGTCCGCACCCCGCAGGGCCCGGCCCTCTCCGACGCGTTCCAGGAGGAGGTCCAGGGCCTGCTGTCGTACGCGAGCCACCCCCTGTACGCCCTCGTCCACGAGGCGATCTACGGCCAGGACGCCCGCCCCACCGCCTGGTCCGCCGAGCGCGTCCGCGCCGAGTTCCCGCAGTTCGACGCGGCCAAGACGCTCGCCGGAGACGGGCCGTTGCTGTTCACCGGCGAGACCATCCACCCCTGGATGTTCGACTGCGACCCGGCCCTGCGCCCGCTGCGCGAGACCGCCGAACTCCTCGCCGCCCGCACCGACTGGAAGCCCCTTTACGACTCCGCCCGCCTCGCCGCCAACGAAGTGCCGGTCGCGGCGGCCGTCTACCACGAGGACATGTACGTCGACACCGCCCACTCCCTCGCCACCGCCCGCGCCATCCGCGGGCTGCGTACCTGGGTCACCGACGAGTTCGAGCACGACGGCGTACGGGCCGGCGGCCCCCGCGTCCTGGACCGGCTGCTCGCGCTCACCCGTGACGAAGCGTGATGTCGGTGTGACCGGTTAGTGTGCGGGCATGACCGAGCCGACGATCACTCAGCTCCAGCCCATGCCCGACGACTGGCAGCGCGCGCTCGCCGTCGTGGCGCACCCGGACGACCTCGAGTACGGCTGCTCGGCGGCGATCGCCGCCTGGACGGACGGGGGCCGCGAGGTGGCGTACGTACTGGCGACGCGCGGCGAGGCCGGCATGGACACGCTGGAACCGGCGAAGTGCGGTCCGCTGCGCGAACGCGAGCAGCGGGCCAGCGCCGCGGTGGTCGGCGTGTCGACGGTGGAGTTCCTCGACCATGAGGACGGCGTGATCGAGTACGGCACCGCCCTGCGCCGTGACATCGCCGCCGCGATCCGCCGGCACCGGCCCGAGCTGGTGATCACGCTCAACCACCGGGACACCTGGGGCGGCGTCGCCTGGAACACCCCGGACCACGTGGCGGTCGGCCGAGCCACGCTGGACGCGGCCGGGGACGCGGGCAACCGGTGGATCTTCCCGGAGCTCGTCGAGCAGGGCCTCGAGCCCTGGAACGGCGTGCGCTGGGTCGCCGTCGCGGGCTCCAGCACGCCCACGCACGCGGCGGACGCCTCGGCGGGTCTGGAGCGTGCGGTGCGCTCGCTGCTCGAACACCGCACCTACATCGAGGCGTTGACGAGCCAGGATCCGGAGACGTACGCCCGCGGCTTCCTCACCGCGAACGCCGAGGCGACGGGGAAGCGGTTCGGCGGGAAGCCGGCTGTGGCGTTCGAGTTGTTCAGCCGGTAGAGCTGCTCACCGGCAGACCTGCTCAACTGAAGGGCGAAACGGGGGGAATGTGAACGACACGGAACTGCTGGCGGACCGCTTCGAGGAGCACCGCGGCCATCTCAAGGCGGTCGCCTACCGCATGCTCGGCTCCCTGGCCGAGGCGGAGGACGCCGTCCAGGAGGCCTGGCTGAAGCTGAGCCGCAGCGACGCGGGCGACATCGAGAACCTCGGCGGCTGGCTGACCACGGTGGTCGGCCGGGTCTGCCTGGACATGCTCCGGTCGCGCACGCGACGCCACGAGGAGCCGCTGGACGACACCTTCGTCCCGGATCCCGTGATCAGACCGCTGTCGACGATCGACCCGGAACAGGAGGTGCTCCAGGCCGACTCGGTGGGCCTGGCCCTGCTGGTCGTGCTGGAGACACTGGAGCCCGCCGAGCGGATCGCGTTCGTGCTGCACGACATGTTCGCGGTGCCCTTCGACGACATCGCGCCGATCGTGGAACGCTCCTCGGCCGCGACCCGTCAGCTGGCCAGCCGTGCCCGGCGCCGGGTGCGGGGCGCCACGCCGTCGGCCGAGCCGGACCTCGGCAGACAGCGGCAGGTCCTCGACGCCTTCATGGCGGCCTCCCGCGCCGGGGACTTCGAGGCGCTGCTCGCGGTCCTCGACCCCGACGTGGTGCTGCGCGCCGACTCCGGGCCGCTGGTCCGCGGTGTCGCGGCGTCCAAGGTGGTGCGCGGTGCGAAGCCGGTGGCCGAACAGGCGCTGCTGTTCCGGCAGTTCGCGCAGGACACGCAGCTCGCGCTCGTGCTCGTCAACGGCACGGTCGGGGTCCTCAACGCCCCCGAAGGGAAGCCGCAGTCGGTCATGGGCGTCACCATCGCCGACGGCCGCATCACGGAGATGTACATCCTGGCCGACCCCGAGCGTCTGGGGCGCCTGGACCTGACCGGTCTGGACGACTGACGCTCAGGCGGCCACGGCCAGTACGCCGACCGTACGGTGCGGGCTCACCACCCGCCCGTCCGGGAGGAGTTCACCGGTGTCGTCGAAGACGATGGTGCCGTTGCACAGCAGGCTCCAGCCCTGTTCGGGGTGGGCCGACACGATCACAGCGGCGTGATGGTCCGGGCTGTCGGCAGTGGGGCACGAGGGCTGGTGGCTGCACATGATGGCTCTCCTCGACTCTTCTTCGACGCGGTGGTGCTCCTGCTTTCGTCGGCTCGTATCTCAGTGGTAGCCGAGCTTGTTTTCCGTTGGATGAGAAGACCCCCACAGCCCCGGAAACTCGTCGGTGAGTTTTCGTTCCGTATGCTGAACGTCATGCAAGATCAGACCGTCGACCGGGCGGACCTGCACGGGGACTGCGAGCGGTGCTTCGGGCTGTGCTGCGTCGCCCTGCCCTTCGCCGCCTCCGCCGACTTCGCGGTCGACAAGGCGGCCGGAACACCCTGCCGGAACCTCCAGGACGACCACCGCTGCGGCATCCACGCCCGGCTCCGGCACAAGGGCTTCACCGGCTGCACGGTCTACGACTGCTTCGGCGCCGGTCAGAAGGTCTCGCAGGTCACCTTCGCCGGGAAGGACTGGCGCACGGCATCCCGGGAGCACGCCCGCCGGATGTTCGACGTCTTCCCGGTCGTCCGCCAGCTCCACGAACTGCTCTGGTACCTGACCGAGGCCCTCACCCTGCCCGCCGCCCGCCCCCTCCACGCCGAGCTGCGCGGCCTCCTGGAGACGACCGAGGAGTTCACCCGCCGGACCCCGGAGGAACTCGGCGCGCTGGACGTGGCCGCTCACCGGCAGCAGGTCAACGTGCTCCTGCTGAAGACCAGCGAGCTGGCGCGGGCCGGCACCCGCGGCCGCAAGAAGGACCGCCGGGGCGCGGATCTGATGGGCGCCCGTCTCAAGGGCGCCGACCTGCGCGGCGCGAACCTGCGCGGCGCCTACCTCATAGCCGCCGACCTGACCGGCGCCGACCTGCGCGGAGCGGACCTCATCGGTGCCGACCTGCGCGACACCGACCTCACGGACGCCGATCTGACCGGCGCGTTCTTCCTGACCCAGCCCCAGCTGAACGCGGCCCGGGGCAGCGCGGGCACGCGACTGCCCGCCTCAGTCAGCCGCCCTGTGCACTGGACAGCCGAGCTCTGAGGGCGCGTCCTCCGCGGTCCCGGGCGAGACGGGTGCCGTAACCGGAGTGCCGGCCGCCCGCCGCTCCAGGCGCAGCCGCAACCCCTCCGGCATCAGCGTCAGCCGCTCCGTCACCCGCAGCCGATAAGCCGGGTCGCTCCGGAACTCGTACCGGCGCAGCAGCAGCCCCAGCACCAGCCTGGCCTCGTGCAGCGCGAACTGGCGCCCGATGCAGGCCCGCGCCCCCGTCCCGAACGGCCAGGCCCCCCGCCGCATCGGGTGGACCCCGCCGAGCAGCGTGTCCTCGCGTGCTTCCCGGGTGAAGGCCGGCACCGTTGGCCACAGCCGCTGCGACTCGTCCAGTACCCGGCGGACGTACCGCAGCTTGGCCACCTGGTCGTAGCCCGGTACCGCCGTGTCGCCCCAGACCTGAGAGGTAGTGCAGGGCGAGGAGAGCGCGCCCGACGTCGTCTCGTGCCCGGCGACCAGGAAGGTGATCACCTGACGGCGGTCTACCAACAGGCCCTGGCCGCACAGGAAAAGCAGATCCTGGCGGCCATGGCGGCGGACCCCGAGTTCGGCCCGGTCTTCGAGGAGCGGCCCGATGTGGGGCTCGCCGTGCGGGGCTGGCTGGCGTTCACCACGGCCGTCTGCCTGGAGTGGCTGAGGGGCTCGGACCTAAGAGATCGCACAGGATCGGTGGGGCTGGTTGGCGTGCGGCCCGATCTTCGATAGGTTAGGCAAGGCTTACCTAAGGAGGTCTGGGATGGGTGACAGCCAAGCGTGGACGGCCGCGCCTTCCGCGGCGGAGCGGGCCCGGTCGGTGCTCGACGTCGCGTGGTCCTGCGCGGTGACCGCGGAGGGCAGTCGCGAGGAGTTCGTCGGCGCGCACACCGTGGCCGAGGACGGCCGCGTCCTGCTGGACGTGCCGGAGGACAGTGCGCTCGTCGCGGCGGCGATCTGCGCGCCCCGCGGAGAGCCCGCCGCCGTCCTGGAGTTCGCCGACGTCGCCCCCGTGCCCGTACGCAAACGGATCCGCGCCCGGCTGTGGCTGTCCGGCTGGTTCACCCCCGACGACGGCAAACTGGCGTTCCAGCCGACGCGGGTGGTGCTACGCCAGCCGTCCGGTGCCGTGGTCGTCGACCTCGACGAGTTCGCCGCCGCCACGCCCGACCCGCTGGCCACCGCCGAGGCCCGGCTGCTCACCCACCTCGCCGACTGCCATCCGGACGCCGTCGAGCGGCTCACCCGCCTCGTCGACTCCGACAGTCTGCACGGCGCCGTCCGCGTCCAGCCCCTCGCCGTCGACCGGCACGGACTGACGCTGCGCATCGAACGCGCCCGCGCCCAGGCCGACGTACGACTGCCGTTCCACCGGCCCGCCGATGGCGTCGCACAGCTCACCGAACGCATGCACATCCTGCTCGCGCAGGCCAGTGCCGCCGCCTGCCCCCGCGCCCTACAGCGGCAGCGCACAGACGGCGACGGGTGACGCGAACGGCTCGCCCGCGAGCCGCAGTTCCCCGCTCCTGCGGTCGACGTGGAAGACGGTGACCGAGCTGGAGCGCTGGTTCGACACGAAGAGCAGCCTTCCGTCCGGCGAGAACGCGGTGTGCCGCGGCCAGTCGCCGTGCACCGGCACGGTGTCGAGGAGCCGGACCCGGGCACCGCTCGCCTCGATGGCGTACCGCGTCAGGCTGTTGTGTCCGCGGTTGGCGAAATAGGCGTACGAGCCGTCCGTGGTCACCAGGATCTGCGACGGATAGCTGGTGACCTCGCCCGTGCCGGTCGGCTCCGGGTCGCCGATCGTGAGACGCCCGGTGGCCGGATCGTAGGCGCACACGGTGATCGTGTTGTCGAGTTCATTGGCCAGGTAGGCGTACCGCCCGCCCGGGTGGAAGGTGAGGTGGCGCGGTCCGGCTCCCGGCTTGGCCCGCGCCCGGGAGACCTCGGTGAGCGTGCCCTTCGCCTGGTCGAGACGGTAGGTGTAGACGGTGTCCGTGCCCAGGTCGACGGCGAGCACATGGACGCCGTCAGGGGTGGTGACGATCTGGTGCGTGTGCGGACCGTCCTGACGTTCGGGGTCGGGGCCGGGCGGCGGGCTGGAGTGCGTGACCACGTCGGTGTGCTCGCCGAGCGCGCCCGAGGCGGCGATGGGATGCACGGCCACGCTGCCGGAGTTGTAGTTGGCGCTCAGCAGCCAGCGCCCGCTCGGATGCACGGAGAGGTGGCACGGGCCCGCACCCCCCGAGCTTCGGGTGCCCAGAACATGCCGGTCGGCGAGCCGCACCGCGGTCACGCCCCCGTCCTCCCGCTCGTTGACGGCGTACAGCGTCCTGCCGTTCGGGTGCAGGGCGAGAAACGAGGGGTCGCCGGTCTCCGCCAGGATTCCGCGGTCGGTGATACGGCCCGTGGTGGCGTCGTACGTAGCGAGGCCGATGCCCTTGCCGCCGCCCTCGGCGGAGGTGTAGGTGCCCAGGTAGAGCGGGTGGGGACCCGGGCTGCGAGCCTCGCTCGGCGTGCCCGCGGCCGCCTCTGGGGTGTTCGGTGATGCCGAGGCACTCGACGGTGCCGATCGGGTCGGGGGCGGCGCGTCGTTGCACGCCGGGAGTGCCGCGGCGGCGGCCGCTCCCGTGAGCGCTCCGACGAACCGGCGCCTGCTCCAGCCACCCGTGTCCATGTCGCCCCTCAGATCGTCCGTCGACCCCGTCGCGACAGCCACCTTGGCGTGGATCACCCGTCCGATGCAAGACGGACACTGAGCGTTGCATACTGTGCAATGCCTTCGTACGGCTACCAGTCGCCGTCCTGCACCGGCTTGCCCTGCATGTCCGTGAGCGGCGTCACCTGGCCCGGCGAGGGCGCCTGCCAGGGCTCGTGGTCGTCGCCGAGCCAGTCGCCGACCGGCTTCACGGCCTCCAGGGTGTCCGTGGGGGCGAGATCCTCGGCGTCCTGGTCGTAATAGTCGAACCACGGCAGCCCCGCGCGCGTGTACGCCGCCCGGTCCACCGGCGACGGCGGGGGAGCCTCGCCGGTGATGCGGCGCCACTCCGGAGGCGTCACCAGATGGACGAAGACCCTGCCTGCGGGGCCCTCGGACCAGTCCGACAGCGGCCGGTCGTCCTCGTAGACCTCCTGGCGCATCGAACCGCCGACGCCCAGGCCCATCGCCGCGGCGGCCCGGGACCGACGGCCGGCCGGAGCGGCGGCGGGCGCCGGGACCGCGCCCTGGGGGGCCGGTGCGGCCATGGGCATGGCGGCACCGTAGCCGCCGTACTGGGGCATCGCACGCGCCTGCTCCGCCCGGCGCAGCTCCTCCTCACGCCACCTGGCCAGCTGCGGCTCCTTCAGCGCGAACGACTGCAGCTGTACGCCGCCCCAGACCTCCTCGCCCGTCACCTGGCCCTCGACGGTCGCCCCGAGCCCCAGCGGTACGGCCACGAACTGGCGGACCGTGCCCTTCCCGGAGTTGATGCCGTCCAGCCAGGGCTGGCGGGGCAGCACGACGTAGTTCTGCGGCTTGCGGGACAGCCGGTCACTCCACGGCTTCCCCGAGACCGCGCACACCTTGCCCACCCCGACCTGCAGGGCGGCCGGCTCCGTCGTGCCCCCGAAGCTCAGCCACATCGCCTCGCGCAGATACACCGGCAGCATCACACCGCCGCGTGACCGCCACGCCTCGGGAACGCTGTCCGCGTAGTCCGCCACCCGCCGCACCGGGAACTCGCCGAGCCCCGGCGGCAGCGGGTGCGTGCCCGACTCGGGCAGCCGCAGCGTGCGGATGAACCGCACCGCCACACCGCCCGGCAGCCGCAGCGTGTTTCCGTCGATCCGCACGGTGGTGTCGGCCATCGGACAGCTCCCTCGCTTCCGGCGCCGGCCCCGTCCCGGCGCTCCCTCACGAAGAACGCCCGCCGAACCCCGTACGGTTCCGCCACAGCTGCTCCTGAACGCCCATCCGCTCGCGCAGCCGGGTCAGGCGCGGCATCCGAGCGCGCTGATCCTGCGAGACGCGGTCCAGTTCCTCCAGCAGCCGCCGCGAGCGGTGCTCGGTGTCGAGCTCGTCGAGGATGCGGTTCACCTCGGTGAGGACGGCGCCGAGCAGTTGCCAGTGCCGGTCCTCGCGCTCGGCCTCCTCGCGCAGCAGCAGGGCCAGCTTGTCGCGGGTGCCCGCAGCCGCGCGCAACTCGGCGGCGAGCCGGGACTCCGCCGCGTCGGCGTTGCTGCTGACATGCGTGGTGACCAGCACCGAGAAGCTGACCACCGCGTCCGCGATCTCGGACAGCAACTGCTCCACGACGGCGCCCGTCTCCTTCGCGAACAGCGGCTCGGGCTCCCGCTCCTTCGCGAGGTCGGTGAGCGTGCGCGCGAGCACCCGCAGGACCACCGTGCAGATCTCCAGCGTGTCCAGCCCGGTGCGCAGCACCACGCGGTGCAGCAGGCTGTCCCGCACGCGCGGATTGAGCCGCAAACTGTCCTCGGCCTGCTTCAGCGCCGCATCCACCTCGACGATGTCGTGGTCGAGCCGGCGCGCCTCGTGCAGCCGGGCCGCGGCCTGCTCGAACGGCGTGTGTCCGGCGGCCTCCTCGCCGATGCGCAGCATCAACTGCCGCAGCCGACGGGCCAGTCCCTCCAGCGACTCACCGGCTTCCTCCACCCACACCGGCGGCGCGAGGAGCAGATTGAAGCCGAGCCCGACCACCGCGCCGATCAGCGTCTCCAGAATCCGCGCCCAGGCCGTGTCCCCGACGGTGGTGACCCCGAGGACCAGCATCGCGCTGATCGCCACTTCGGGCACGTACTCGTCGACCCGCACCAGGTGGCCCACCACCAGCGAGGCCACGATCAGCAGCGCCAGACTCCACCAGGTCAGGCCGACCAGCAGACTGAAGGCGATGGCGACGAGGACGCCGGCCACCACCGAGTTCACCCGGCGGATGCCGTTGGTGAGCGTGGCGTACAGCGTGACCTGGACGACCAGCAGCGCGGTCAGGGGCGCGGTCAGCGGCGCGGCCTCGGGGCTCAGGCGCAGCGCGATGACGTACGCGATCGTCGCCGCGGCCGCCGACCGCAGCGTCTGGACCACCACCGGGTCCCGGCGCAGCTTCCCGAGCCGCTCCAAGGACACCGACCCCTCACGTACCTCTCGCATCCTTGGGCTGTTCCCTTTCCACAGATGCTTCCCACACCCTGATTGCGGAACGTAACCGTCCGCAAGGCCCCCAGATTGATCGCTGCGCCGCAGTACGGCAAGGGGCTGGGCTGGTGATCGTCGACACCTGCGCGAGGCCGGGCGTCCGACCGGGGCCGGCCCCGAGGGCTGAGGAAAACCCCCGCCGTCACCCCGTGGTTGTCCGCACCCGGGGACGGAGGACCGCCGTATGGTCCCCGCCGGCTCTAAGCGCAAGCCTTGGATCATGAAACGGCATCCGACCGGGTTGGTGCTGACCCTGTTCATCATCCTCGCCGCCCTGACGACCGGCATCCCGGCCACGGCGGCACCGGCCTCCACGGTCGTCGGGGCACTCGACCGCGCCGCCCACCCTCTGCGGACCGTCGAACCGGGCGGCGCCACCGGCGATCTGCGTCCCCTGGACCGGATGATCGGCGGCGCCCGGGTCGTCGGCCTGGGCGAGGCCACCCACGGCTCGCACGACTTCTTCGCCCTCAAGCACCGCGTCTTCCAGCGCCTCGTCGAGGAAAAGGGCTTTCGCACCTTCGCCCTGGAGGCCCCCTGGAGCACCGGCCTGCGCCTCAACGACCATGTGCTGTACGGCAAGGGCGATCCGCGGCGCATCATGCGCGAGGAGTTCCAGCGGGACTACCAGTTGTGGAACAACACCGACTATCTGCGGCTCGTGGAGTGGATGCGTGCGTACAACGTCCGCCACCCCGGCGACCCCGTCCGCTTCATGGGCGACGACGTCGCCTGGACCGGACCCGAGCTGTACGACGCCGTCGAGGACTATGCGGCCGACGCCGCTCCCGGGCTGAGCGCCCGCCTCGCCGAGCTCTACCGCGGACTGCGGCCCACCGTGCCGACCGGGGCGTACATCGAGCAGTACCTGAGCCTGCCGTACGCCGAACGCGAGGAGCGGGCGGACCGCACGGGCAAGGCGCTTCAGCTGCTGAAGCGGCAGGCTCCGGGCGCCGACCGGGAGGCGTACGACTGGGCCGTCCAGCACGCGACGGTGATCGACCGGACCGCCCGGCAGTACGCCTTCGACATCGAGGACCCCGCACAGATCGCCGAGGCCATGCGCTACCGCGACGGGGTGATGGCCGCCAACGTGGTGTGGTGGCAGCGGCACACCGGCACCAAGGTGCTGCTCTCGGCGCACAACAACCACGTCGGATACGTGCCGGAGGAACCCGCCGAGAACCCGAAGGTGCAGGGTGCGTTCCTGCGCGGCCTCCTGGGCGCGGGCTATGTGAGCGTGGGTCTGACCTTCGACCGCGGCTCGTTCAACGCCACCGGCTGGGACGACGACGCCGTCCGCCACTGGACACTCGGCCCGGCGGGGCCGGGGAGCAACGAGCGGACACTCGACCGGGTGCGGCACCGTGACTACGTGCTCGACCTGCGGGCCGCCGGATCTCCGGCCCGTGACTGGCTGCGGCAGGCGCGGCCGACGCGCAGCATCGGCACCGCCTACCCCGACGGCCCGCACGACATCGCGCTCGCCCGCAGCTACGACGTCCTGATCCATCTGCACCGGGTGGAGGCGGCGCGGCTACGGGACCGGTAGCCGCCCGGTGCCCGTCAGGCGTACAGCTTGTCGAGGAAGGCGGTGAGATTGCCCGTGGTGCGGGCGATCTGCTCCTCCAGCGTCAGGCTCTCCTCGAAGCGGCCGCCGGGCTCCGGGATCTTCTTGCCGCGGACGTACAGCGAACAGGCGAGGTCGGTGCACATGTAGAGGCCGACCGAGTTGCCCTCACGGCCGGCCGTCCCCGCCTTGCGGGCCGTCATCAGCGAGACGCCGCCGCCCGAATGGGTCGTCAGACACAGGGAGCACATGCTGCGGTGCAGGAAACCGCGCTGCGAGGACGGGAAGCGGAGGGTGACACCCACCGGGCGCGCGTCCCGCTCGGTGACCAGATAGCTGCGATCGGGGGCTCCTGGATCCCGCCAGCCGAGGAAGTCGAGGTCGTCCCACGGACGTTCGTCGAGATCGCGGGGGAGGGACAGGCGCTTGGCCTCCCCTTTCGAGCAGTTGATGAAAGAGTTGCGGATGTCCTGCTCGGTGAGTGGCTTCATGGGAGTCTCCGGGGTGTACGGGCATTGGGTCGGTTCGGCTTCCGTAAAACCTAGGGTGTCTAGGTTCATGGCTAGGGTAGGCAGCTTGATGAGGGGGAGCCAGTGAATTTCGGCCCTGTCGGGTCACCTCGGGCCCGGGCGGCACTGCGGCATGTCGCGGCCTCGTCCACGGGGCCTGCCCTCGACCCCGACGTGCGCATCACCCTCAACTTCCACCCGGACCGGCTCGTGCGGGGCGTGCCGATCCTGCGTGCGCTGGCCGAGGACGGCGCCTACCACTCGCAGTTCGTCACCGGCACCAGCAACGGCGGGCTCACCGCCCACCCCGGCGGTGACCGCTGGCGCTGGGAGAGCCGGATCTTCGGCGGGGCGTACGACGACGCGGCCGCGCACGATCGGCCCGTGTACGGCGCGCTGAACTTCCGCCGGCAAGTGGTGGGCGCCGCCCCGCGGTTCGGCTCCTCGCACTTCCGGCTGACCGGTGCGGCACTCGCCCGCGCCACCTTCTGCTACCCCGACAGTGCCGCCGAACCGACCGACTTCGCAGTGGCGGCCGACATGCACCTCCTCGCACTCGCCGAGGCCGACGAGCAGGACGCGCTCAACGACTACATCGAGGCGCAGGTCCACGGCGGCGTCGTCCTCGCCCGCGACGTGGAGGCCGTCGTCCTGGACGCGTGCTACCGCGGCACGCCCGTCGAGACCGCGGCCCGTCTGCTGCCGTTCCCGGTCGAGTGGCACCCCGGCTACCGTCTCACCGTGGCAGACCTGCACCGCCACGCCGACTACCGCGGCCAGGAGTACGCCGATCTCGGCGCCCGCATCGCCGAGGACGGCCGCATCGACCCGCGCGTCATCGGCGACGCCGCCCGCACCGGCCGTCATGAGCTCCAGGACCTGAAGATGGTGTGGCACACCCTCGCCCGCTTCGGCGCGCCCGAGGGGGCCGGGACCGCCTACTCGGGTCCCTCCGAGGCGGCCGGCGCCGGCGGCCACACCCCGGGAGCCAAGACCCCCAGCGCATAGGCCCTGGCCACCAACTCCGTGCGGTTCGCCGCGCCCCACCGTGCCGACAGGCGCCGCAGGTGGTAGTTCACGCCGTCGACGGTGAGGCCGGTCTCCCGGGCGGCCTGCGCGGTGGTGGCGCCCCCGGCGAGCAGCGCCAGGATGCGTGTCTCGACGGGCGCCATGCTCACGGGCCTGCGCTCATGTGCCTCGCGCTCTCCCAGGACGCGGAGCATCACCAGCAGTGCCGGCGTCTCCTCCACGGTGTCGCTCACCGGGTCCGCCGTCAGCTCTCCGTACCGCTCCGCACCGCCGGGCGCCTGCCAGCGCACCGACACCTGGTACCGCGACCGGTGCCGCAGCCGCAGCGCCTCGGCGATGCGCTCCACCTGCGTCGCCTCCTGCGGCCGGAACAGTTCGAGTACGTCCTGGCCGCGCAGCCGCCCCGGGGTCGTACCGCATTCCGCCGCCATGGCCGGATTGGCCAGCAGAACCGCGCCGTACACATCGCAGACCGCAATCGGCACCGAGACGCGGTCGAAGACCATCAGGGCGCGGTTGCGCCACACCACGGCCTCGGGCCGAGCCCAGTCCACAGCACCTCCGGTCCCTCGGCGCAAGAGTGACGCACATCCATGGACTGAACAATCATGTAGTGCAAATTTCTCACACGCGGTGTGCATCATCCCTGCCTGAGCGCCGCACCATGAGCCCCGTACGACAGGCAACTGTGCCGGGGGTCGTACAGCCTCACCCGCCGCAGCCCGAGCCTGGCCATCAACTTGTAGGCGTGGCAATCGCAGGTCACGCGTCGTCAGGGCGCTGCCTGCCTCGATCTTGACGCCCTTGGCGACGACCTGCGCGGCGAATGTGTCCAGACACGTAGGACGGGCGAACGCGCCCACACAGACCAGGCGGGCGAAGTTCCCTGTCCCCGGAACAACACCTGCTGGATCTTTTCGAGTGAAGATCGGCTTCTGACGCGCGCCCGCCCACGGAACAGCGGATAGGAAGAAAACGATCACGCCACTCGGCCACCTGCTCGCTGCGACTCGTAGGAGGCGACCGCCATGCCCGTTCCCCCGATCGACCACCGTGCCACCGGCTACAGCCTCACCCACGCCTACTGGCTCGCCCGCGCCTCCGACCTGGCCTACAAGGACGAGGCCATCATCGACCAGCAACTGCGGGACTGGGGCTTCGACCGGGTCCGCCACCACCACACCACGTTCACCCCGCCCTTCCCGTTGCAGGACACCCAGGCCTACACAGCCGCCAACGAACACATGGTCATCACCGCGTTCCGCGGCACCGAGCCCGCCAATATCCGAGACTGGCTCACCGACGCCACCACACCGCCCTGTCCCGGACCTGCGGACACCGGCATGGTCCACTACGGCTTCGCCGAGGCCCTCGACTCCGTCTTCCCGAAGGTCAAGGACGCCCTCGCTGAGTTCCACGACAACGGCCAGACCCTCTGGTTGACCGGCCACAGCCTCGGCGGGGCACTGGCCATGCTTGCCGGCTGCCGCCTCTACCTGGAGGACCCCCAACTGCTGGCGGACGGCGTCTACACCTTCGGCCAGCCCCGCACCTGCGACAGCAAGCTGGCCGCCGCATGCAACAAGGCGTTCAAGAACCGCCTGTTCCGGTTTGTCAACAACAACGATGTCGTCCCACTGCTGCCGCCGGAGCCCCCCTTCCAACACGTGGACGTCCTACGCCACATCGACTCCAGCGGAAAGGTACGTGCGACCACCCCGTCTTTCCTCGGCGGCCTGACCGACCGTGCCCAGGGCCTGACGACGGCTGCCTTCACCCCGACCGGAGACGGCATCCGCGACCACTTCATCGACAGCTACCTCACCGCACTGGAAGGTAACCTCGCCTGACTCCGCAAACACCGTCAGGGCCAGCAGGTCTGCGGCTGGCTTCGTTCCGCCCGCCGAACAGCACCGCGCACGCCCCGGCGGTCAGCAGCAGCATGGCGTTCTGGGTGGTCATGAACACTGGCCCGAGTGCACCGCCCATCAGTGCCAGGAACACCACCGCCATTGCAGGCTCTGCATGATGGCGTTCTCATCCGGGACGGCGTCGCGCTGTCCGGGGTCGGTGGGGAGAGCCCAAAGGGGCGCTGATGGCTTCACCTTCCGGGGCCGTCGCCGTCTCACACATGTCTCACAGACTGCGTGTGAGACGGCGGACTCGGAGCCTTTGACCTGGACGTTGAGCGGTCCTACGGGCTCACACAAGCCCTGTGGGCCGCTTTCGACTGCACAATCATGTAGTGCCGGGGTGCGGGCGGCCGGGGCGCGTCGATCACGCTGGAGCGCAGTACTCCCGTACCGCGAAAGGCAGTTGTCGCGCCATGCCCCCACCGATTTGCACCCGCGGACCATCGACACTCTCCCCGGCGTCCCCGTCGTCGACATCACCGCCGTAGGACCCGGCCGTACCCCGATCCAGCAGCTCATGGAGCTGATGCGGGAGCATGGGCCGGTGCTCGTGCGGCGGTTGCACGGGCGGGACGCGCTGTTCGCCGCCGACCTGGACCTGGTGGCCGATCTCGCGGACGAGAAGCGGTTCGCCAAGCACGTCGGGCCCGCCCTGGAGAACGTGCGGGAGTTCGCCGCCGACGGGCTGTTCACGGCGTACAACGACGAATCGAACTGGGCCAGAGCGCACGACATCCTCATGCCCGCCTTCGCGCTCGGCTCGATGCGCACCTACCACCCCGTGATGCTGAAGGTGGCACAGCGGCTCATCGCGTCCTGGGACCGTGACGCCCGCGCCGGACGGCCTGTGAACGTCCCCGACGACATGACCCGCATGACCCTCGACACCATCGGGCTGGCCGGCTTCGGCTATGACTTCGGGTCCTTCGAGCGGGCCGAGCCGCATCCCTTCGTGGAGTCGATGGTGCGGTGCCTGGAGTGGAGCATGAACCGCCTGGCCCGCGTCCCGGGCCAGGACCACTCCGCGGCCGACGCGGCCTTCCGGGACGACGCCGCCTATCTCGCCCAGGTCGTCGACGACGTCATCGCCTCCCGCGCCGGCACCGACCAGCGTGACGCCGAGGACCTCCTCGGCCTCATGCTCTCCGCCGAGCACCCGCGGGACGGCAGCACCCTCGACGCCGCCAACATCCGCAACCAGGTCATCACCTTCCTGATCGCCGGCCACGAGACGACCTCCGGCGCGATGTCCTTCGCGCTGTACTGCCTCGCCAAGCACCCGACGGCACTCCAGCTCGTGCAGCGCGAGGTCGACGAGCTGTGGGGTGAGCGGACCGACCCCGAGCCGACGTACGACGAGGTCGGCAAGCTGACGTACACCCGCCAGGTCCTCAACGAGGCGCTGCGGCTGTGGCCCACGGCCGCCGCCTTCAGCCGGCATGCCCTTCAGGACACGATGCTCGG
Organism: Streptomyces regalis; assembly: GCF_001509475.1. Lineage (GTDB taxonomy): Bacteria > Actinomycetota > Actinomycetes > Streptomycetales > Streptomycetaceae > Streptomyces > Streptomyces regalis. The sequence goes on along the minus strand of NZ_LLZG01000058.1, from coordinate 39,556 downwards.
TGGCCGCATCCCGTTGCGTGCCGGGCAGTCCGTCACCGTCCTCGCCCCGATGCTGCACCGGCAGCCCGTCTGGGGCGACAACCCCGAGCTGTTCGACCCCACCCGCTTCACACCCGAGGCCGAGGCGGCGCGCTCGGTGCACGCCTTCAAGCCGTTCGGCACCGGTGAACGCGCCTGCATCGGGCGGCAGTTCGCGCTGCACGAGGCGACCATGCTGCTGGCGATGCTGGTCCACCGCTACCGGCTGCAGGACCACGCCGACTACCGCCTCACCATCAAGGAGACCCTCACCCTCAAGCCCGACGGCTTCACCCTGACCCTGGCCCCGCGCACGCCCGCCGACCGCGTCCACACTCCGCTGCCCGGCGCCGCCCCCGCGGCCACGCAGGCCGTGCTCGACACGGCTGCCCTCCCCGCCCGCGTCCGCCCCGGCACCAGCGCCTTGTTTCTGCACGGCAGCAACTACGGCACCTGCCGCGACTTCGCCGCCCAACTCGCCAACGAGGCCGCCGCGATCGGCTGCGAGACGCAGGTCGCGGCCCTCGACGACTACGCCGGTGCCCTGCCCACCGACCGCCCGGTCGTGATCACCGCCGCCTCCTACAACGGCCGCCCCACCGACGACGCCACTGCCTTCGCCGCCTGGCTGGAGGAGGCCGCCGACGCCACGGACATCACCTACGCGGTCCTCGGCGTCGGCGACCGCAACTGGGCCGCCACCTACCAGCACGTCCCGACCCGCTTCGACGACCGCCTCGCCGCACTCGGCGCCACCCGCCTGACCGACCGCGCCGCCGCCGACGCCTCCGGCGATCTGACCGGCGCGATACGGGACTTCACGGCCCGGCTCCGCACGGCGCTGCTGGAGCAGTACGGCGACCCGGACGCCACCGCCGCGGCCGAGGGTGAGCCCACGACGGCGTACGAGGTCCGTATCCTGACCGGTGGCCCCCTGGACGCCCTCGCCGAACGGCACGGCCTCGTCCCGATGACGGTCACCGAGGCCTACGACCTCACCGCACCCGGCCACCCCCGCCGCAGGCGCTTCGTCCGCCTCGCCCTCCCGGAAGGCGTCACCTACCGCACCGCCGACCACCTCACCGTGTTGCCCGCCAACGCGCCGGCCTTGGTCGAGCGAACCGCGGCCGCACTCGGCATCGACCTCGACACCGTCCTGGACATCCGGGCCACCCGCCCCCGCCGGGACGGCCTCTCGGTCGACCGGCCCCTGACGGTACGCCAACTCCTCACCCATCACGTCGAGTTGCAGGAGCGCCCGAGCGCCACCCAGCTGTCCACGCTTGCCGCCGCCAACCCGTGCCCGCCGGAGCGCATGGCGCTGGCGAACCTGACCGACGATCCGCGCACCCTCGTAGAGGTGATCGAGGACTTCCCGGCCCTGCAGGGCGCCCTGGACTGGCCGACGCTGCTCGACCTCCTCACCCCGCTGCGCCCCCGCCACTACTCCATCTCCTCCTCGCCCGCCCTCGACCCCGGCCACGCGGACCTGATGGTGTCCCTGCTGGAGGCACCGGCCCGCTCCGGTAAGGGCGGCCTCTACCGGGGCACCGGATCCGGACACCTCACGGCCGTCCAGCCCGGCGACACGGTGTATGCCCGGGTGCAGCCGTGCCGGGAGGTCTTCCGGATCGACGGCTCCGCACCGGTCGTCATGGTCGCGGCGGGCACGGGCCTCGCCCCGTTCCGCGGGGCCATCGCCGACCGTGCGGCGGCACGAGCTGCCGGCGCCGAACTGGCCCCCGGTCTCTGCTACTTCGGCTGCGACGCCCCCGACGCCGACTTCCTGCACGCCGAGGAACTGCGCGCCGCCGAGGCCGCCGGTGCGGTCTCGCTGCGCCCCGCCTTCAGCGCCGCCCCGCAGGACGGCGTGACCTTCGTCCAGCACCGCATCGCCGCCGAGGCCGACGAGGTCTGGGGGCTGCTCGGTGCGGGCGCGCGGGTGTATGTCTGCGGCGACGGTTCGAAAATGGCACCCGGGGTGCGGGAAGCGTTCCGTACCCTGTTCCGGGACCGCACGCCGGGCGCCGGTGAGGCGGCCGCCGAGCAGTGGCTCGACGGACTGGTGCGGGAGGGGCGTTACGTGGAGGACGTGTACGCCGCGGGCTGACACAGCGAGAACGGGGCGGTACGTTGACGGACTCCTGGAACTGGGCTCGGCGCGTACTGAAGGGCGCGCGCCTCGACCCCGGCCTGCTTGCCGGGGTCCGGCCCCTGAGCGGCGGCACGTACAACACCGTCGAGGAACTCCTCCTCATCGACGGCAGCCGCTACATCCTCAAGGTCCCGCCCGCGTCCACCGTCCCGGGCCTGCGCTACGAGCGCGGCCTGCTGACCTCCGAGGCGGAGTTCTACCGCGGGGCCGCCGGGGCCGGTGTCCAGGCGCCGCACGTCGTGGTGGTCGACGAGAAGGCCGCCGTACCGCATCTGCTGATGACGGCCTGCCCCGGCGAGCCCTGGAACGGCTCGCTCCCCGAAGCCGAAAGGGCCCCGCTGCGCCGGGAGCTGGGCCGTCAGGTGGCCCGTCTGCACACGGTGACCGGGCCGGGCTTCGGCTACCCCTCCGACGCCCTCGGCCCGCTCGCGCCCGACTGGCGGACCGCGTTCACCGCCATGACCGAGGCCGTCCTGGACGACGCCCGGGACTACGAGGCCCGGCTGCCCCGCTCCGCCGACCAGGTGGCGCGCATGCTCCGGCCCGCCTACCCCGCGCTCGACGAGGTCACGGTCCCCGCACTGGTCCACTTCGACCTGTGGGACGGGAACATCCTGCTGGACCGCACGGCAGACCAGGAACCCCGCATCGGCGGGCTCATCGACGGCGAGCGGATGTTCTGGGGCGACCCCCTCGCAGACTTCGTCTCCCTGGCACTGCTCGGGGACATCAGGAAGGACGAAGCGTTCCTGGCGGGCTACCGGGAGGCGGGCGGCCGGGCCGAGTTCGATGTCCCGGCCCGCCTGCGACTGGCCCTGTACCGCGCCTACCTCTACCTGATCATGCTCACCGAGACGGTCCCGCGAGCGGTCGACGTCGACGAGGAACGCTGGGTCCAGGCGGTGGTCGCGCCGGAACTCGTGGCAGCGCTGGACGAGATCGAGGAACTCGCCCAGACTGCTTAGATCTTGAGGGCCCGGGGAAGGGAGCCGCATGGCGGGGCGGAACGGGCGCACGGTACGGGACCTCAGACGCGGCAACCGTACGGCCGTACTGCAGCGCCTCTACTTCGACGGCCCCCTCAGCCGCTTCGAACTCGGCCCGGCGACCGGGCTCAGCTCCGGTTCCATCAGCAACGTCGTCGCCGAGCTGATCGCCGACGGCCTGGTCGAGGAGGCCGGCAGCGTCGACTCCGACGGCGGCCGCCCCCGCATCCTCCTGCGCGTGGCTCCCGGCAGCGGTCACATGATCGGCGTCGACGTCGGCGAGACCCGGGTGCGGATCGGGCTGTTCGACCTGACCCTGACCGAACTCGCCCGTGCCGAACGGCCTCTGGCGCAGCAGCGGTACGAGGTCGAAGGCATCGTCGGCCATGTGCGCGACGGCGTCGCCGAGGCGCTCGCGGCAGCCGGTATCGGGCCCGAGCGGCTCCTCGGCGTCGGCATCGGCGTCCCCGGGATCATCGAGCACACGCCGCGGCTCGGTGCCCTGGTGCACGGGCAGACGATCGGCTGGGACGCGGTACCGCTGGAGCAGCTCCTGCGTGACGGCTCCGAACTCCCGGACGCCGTCCCGTACTTCATCGACAACGGCGCCAGGACCCTCGGCCAGGCCGAGATGTGGTTCGGCGGCGGACGCGGCGCCCGCAGCGCGGTCGTCGTGCTGTTCGGCTCCGGCGTCGGCGCCTGTCTGGTCACGCCCGAGGCGGAGCACGGGCGGGCGGTGGAGTGGGGGCATCTGACGGTACGGGTCAGGGGGCGCCGCTGCCGCTGCGGAGCGCTCGGCTGCCTGGAGGCGTACGCGGGCGCCGAGTCGCTGCTGGGACGCTGGCGCGAGGAGGGCGGGAGCCTGCCGGAGGGCGCCGACGAGGAGACCGCGCTGGCCGCGATGCTGACCGGCGCCTATCCGCCCGAGGGCGGTGCGGCCGACCCGGTGGCGCTCGCCGTACTGGAGGAGACGGCCGAGTACGTGGGCGCGGGCCTGTCCGACCTGATCAACCTCTTCCAGCCCGAGCGCATCCTGATCGGCGGCTGGGCCGGTCTCCGGCTCGGCGCCCACCTCCTGCCCGTCGTACGCCGGCACGCGGCCGCGTACGCCCTGCGGCATCCGGCCGGGAAAGTCACCGTCGACCTGGGCAGGCTCGGCCCGGACGCGGTCACCGTCGGTGCCGCGATCCTGCCGCTCGCCGACTTCTTCGCACGCGGCGGCCGCCGCGCCGAGCCCGTCCCCGAGAGCCCGGCGCCCGCCTGGCGCACGGCCCTGGCGGAGCGGGTCGCGACCTGAGGTTTCGCAGGTGGTGGGAACGGTACTCGCGGGGCTCACGAACGACCTGGGACGACGCGAGGGAGGTGCACCATGGCCGACGACCGTCGTGCGACGCCGGACGAGAACGGCGAGCCCGTGCCGCGGGACCTGCCGGACCAGCAGGCGAACCCGGGCGAGGACCCGTGGGAGGTCGCCGTCGAGCCCGCGGACGACAGCACCGAAGCGGACGACGTCCCCGACACGGACGAGGCGGGCACGGGCCGGCAGGGTGCAGCCCGGTCCACCCGGAACATCCGGAGCCCGAGGAGCCGTCCGGCTGATCCGCCCTGACCTGGGCGGGGCGCGGGTCAGCCCACCTTGCGGCCCCGCATCGGCTCCGTCGGCGCTCCCTCGCCGCGCTGCAGGCATTGCAGGAACTCGTCCAGCACCTCGGGCGCCGTGCGCTGCGGGCGCCAGCCCAGTTCCGTACGCGCGCGCGTGCAGTCCATCAGCGGCAGTCTGAGCACCGCGTCGAACAGGTGTGGGGCTGTGTCAATATGCGGCTCCGCCGCGTGGGGGCAGCAGGTGCAGCCCCCACGCGGCGGCGATCGCCGAGCGGGCCGCCGTACGGGGGAGCCGGACCGGGCGGGCGCCGAGCATCTGGCCGAGCAGCCCCGCATCGACCGGGGGCTCCGCCGCGAGGTTGAACGCGCCGCGGACGTCGGACTTCACGGCCAGCTGATACGCCGAGGCCGCGTCGTCGGTGTGCAGGGCCTGCACCCGCAGTCCCGGGATGTCGGGCAGGAACGGCAGCAGCTCCGGGCGCGCCAGGGGCCCCGGCAGGAAGCGGCCGCCGAAGATACGGCGCTGCTCGCTCGCCGACTCCCGCTTGAACAGGAACGCCGGCCGCATCCGCACCACCCGCACCCTGGGGTGGGCCCGGTCGAAGGTGTCCAGCGTCCGCTCCAGGTAGGCCTTCTCCCGGCAGTACGCGGCGTCGGGCCAGCCGTGTGTCGGCCACGACTCGTCCACGGCGTGCTCCTTCGGCCCCGGCGAGTACGCGCCCACCGACGACGCGTGCACCAGTGTCGGCACCTTTGCCGCGGCCACCGCCTCGAAGACCCGGATGCCGCCCAGCACGTTCGTGCGCCAGGTCGTCGCCGGATCGTGCGTGGGCTGGAACGCCCAGGCCAGATGGATGACGGCGTCGGCACCTTCGAACATGGTCGCCAGGTCGGCCTGCACGGAGGCCAGGTCGACCGCCGCCCAGTCCGTCTTCGGCGGCGACCAGTCGGGCATCCGGCGGGCCAGCCCCAGCACGGAGCCGACCTCCGGATCCTCCGACAGGAGCCGCACCACACTCGTTCCGACGTTGCCCGTGGCACCGGTGACCACGATCCTGCGGGCCGCTTCGCTGCTCACCTGCGGCTCCTCCCGAAGACGGGGACGGGCGCCCGGGTACCCGTCCGCGGCGCGCGCACGCTCCGGGCCCCCTACACGGCGAACGCGTTCACACCGGTGAGCTCCGCCGACAGCGTCCACAGGCGGGCGGCCTGCTCCGGATCGATCGCCCAGTCCTTCACGCCGCGCATCGCGCCGTCCGCGGGGGCGGGCTCGGCCACTTCGCAGTCCTCCAGGTACAAGCCGCCCAGACCGGCCAGCTGAGGCGAGGTCGCCGCCCACACCTGCGTGGCGGCGCCCTGCTGCGGGGTCTTGAAGCCCTCGGGGTTCAACGGGGTGCCGTCCTCGTCGATCCAGCCGCGGTCCACCATCTCCTCCTTGGCCATGTGGCGCTGGAGCGGCGTGAGGATGGCGCCCGGGTGGAGGGCGAAGGCGCGGACGCCGGAGCCCTTGGCGAGCCTGTCCAGGTGAACGGCGAACAGCACGTTCGCGGTCTTGGCCTGCCCGTAGGCCGCCCACTTGTCGTAGGCCTGCTGCCAGTGAACGTCGTCCCAGCGGATGCCGGACAGGTGGTGGCCGCCCGAGGAAACGGAGACGACTCGCGCGCCGCCCGGCTCCAGGGCCGGCCACAGGCGGTTGACCAGGGCGAAGTGACCGAGGTGGTTCGTCGCGAACTGCGCCTCCCAGCCGGGTCCCACCCGGGTCTCGGGGCAGGCCATGATCCCGGCGTTGTCGATCACGAAGTCGACCGTGCGGCCCGAGTCGAGGAACCGCTCGGCGAAGGCGCGCACGCTCTCCAGGTCCCCGAGGTCGAGCGCGTCCACCTCGACACCGTCCAGCCCCTGGAGCGCTTCGCGCGCGGTGTCCGGACGCCGGGCGGGAACGACGACCCGCGCGCCGGCCTGGGTGAGGGCACGGGTGGTCTCCAGACCGAGCCCCGAGTAGCCGCCGGTGACGATCGCGAGCTTGCCGGACAGGTCGATGCCGCTGAGGACGTCGCCGGCGGTGCTGTGGGCGCCGAACCCCGAACCGATCTTGTGCTGTGCAGTGCTCATGTCCGGAACGCTATGAATGGGAGCGCGCTCGAAGTCAAGCCGACCCGTCAGGGCGCGCCCGCACAGAAGAAAGCCCCGACCGGGACGGGGGAATCACGGTCGGGGCGGTCTGTGGTGGGCGCGGATGGCGGTCGCCTCTCGGCGAAAGGCTCCACAGGGCTTCAGCCGAACGATCGTCCCTGTGGGCAAAAGGTGAAGCCCGGGGACACTGTCCCATCCGCACCCACGCGTTGTTCAACGGGCAACGACCATTCGGTGTTCCGGCACAGCGGGCGATTTCAGGTGATCTGCGTCACCCTCGCCGACCTGCGGGAACGGTCTCGCTCCACACGTTCTCGGCCTGCAGCAGCAGCGTCCCGAGAACCGTCGCCCGGGCCGCCCCCTGCCCGGCGTGCTCCCGCAGCCAGTCCTGCAGGTCCTCGTGCAGCCGAAGCATCGCGGCCTCGGTTCGACCGTCCGGACGGGCGGCACCGCCGGCCCCCAGCAGTCGGCGGCTCACCGTGTGGCAGGCGTCGCCGACCAGCTCCAGCAGCCGGGCGTACGTGTGCAGCGCCGGCCCGTCGGGGGGCAGAGGCGTACGGCCGTCGCCGGCCCGGGAGGACGCCGGACACCGCGCAGCGCTCCGGCGGTCAGCCGCAGGCTCTCCCGGCTCCAGGCACGCGCGGACCGCAGCGCCTCCAGACGGTGCTCCAGGCCCGCCGAGGCACTCGACCAGCCGGCCGCGCTCTGTGCGTTCCATTCGGTGTCCCGCAGGTCCCCGGCCACGCTGTGCAGGAGGTCCCCCGCCTCCTCCGCCAACGCCGCCAGGTGCTCCCGTACGTCCCGCAGATGGATCGGCGGCAGCACGAGCGCGTTGACGGCGACGCCGATCACCGCGCCGAGAGCCGCCTGCCCGACCCGGTGCCCGACCGCGGACGCCCCGGCGGCGCCCGTGGCGAGGGTGAACAGCGCGGTGGTCGCGCCGAAGACGCCCTGGTCGCCGAAGCGCAGCCAGTTGGCCAGCAGCATCAGCAGGGGTACTGACAGGGCCAGCGCGCCCAGGGTGCTCCCGGTGACCGCCGGCGCCGCGGACGCGAGCAGGGTCCCGGCACAGATCGCCGCGAACTGCTGCGCGGCCTGCAACAGTGAGCTGTACACGGTGGCCTGCACCAGGATCAGAGCGACCCAGGACGCCATCAGGGCCATCGGATCGCCCAGCCACACGCTCGCCACGAGCCAGGCGAGCAGCGCCGCAGCCGCCGCCTTGAGGGACTGCACGACCAGGTCCCGCTCCCGGCCCGGCCCCTGCCAGGCGGCCTTGTCGACGGCATGCCCTTCGAGCCGTAGCGCGTCGGCCACGCGGGCACCGAGCGCCCGTTGTCGTATCGATTCCGCCGTCCGGGAGCCCCGCCGTGCAGGCCGACGCCCCGCATCCGTCACACGCGTCATCCGGTGTGCGTGTCCGCGTAGACCGCCTGCGCGCCCGCGTCCAGCAGGTCGGCGCGGGGGATGCCGCCGCACAGGACGCCCACACAGCGCACGCCGGCTCGGGTCCCGGCCTGCATGTCCCACACGGTGTCGCCGACGAAGACCGCGCGCTCGGCGGGCACCCCGGCCAGTTCCAGGGCGTGCTCCACGGGCTCCGGTGCGGGCTTGCCCTCCTCGACGTCGTCGGCGCTCGCGGTGGCGGTGATCGCGTCGTCCGCGGAGATCGCCCGGCGCAGCGCGGACAGCTCCGCGCCCCCGGCCGAGGTCGCGAGGACGACTTGCCAGCCGTTGCGGTCCAGTGGGGCAGCCGGTCGAAGTACTGCCCGTACACGGCCGAGGAGGTGGGCGATCAGGTCGGTCGAGCCGAGTCCGACGGCCCGGTGGACGGCGTGCATCGGCACCGGGTGTCCGGCCTGCCGGAAGGCTTCCCACCACGTCGTCACGTGGAGGTGATTGGTGTCGACGAGGGTTCCGTCGACGTCGAACACCGCCGTCCGTTGCATGTACCGCCCCTTTCCAGCGCGGGTCGTTCCTCTCGCGCCGCACGAGTACCACGTCAGGCGCCCGCCACTCGGGTCGGTGTCCGGCCCTCTTGGGTCCAGGCCAGCAGTTCCTCCAGGCTCCAGGTGGTCACCACCCTCTCGGCAGGCACCCCGCACTCCTCCGCCCGGGCGCACCCGAGGATCTGCCAGTCCAGCTGACCGGGCGCGTGCGCGTCGGTGTCGATCGAGAACAGCACGCCCGCGTCGGCGGCCCTGCGCAGCAGCCGGCGCGGCGGGTCCAGCCGTTCCGGACGGCTGTTGATCTCCACCGCCGTGCCCGACTCGGCGCACGCGGCGAACACCTCCTCCGCATCGAACTCCGACTCGGGCCGACCCCGCCCGGCCACCAGCCTCCCCGTGCAGTGCCCCAGAACGTCCGCGTGCGGATTGCGTACGGCGCTCACCATGCGCCGCGTCATCGCGGGGGCCTCCATGCGCAGCTTGGAGTGCACGGACACCACCACGACGTCCAGACGTTCCAGCAGCTCCGGTTCCTGGTCCAGCGAGCCGTCCTCGAGGATGTCGCACTCGATGCCGGTGAGCAGCCGGAACGGAGCCCAGGTCTCGTTCAGCTCCGCCACCACCTCCAGCTGCTCGCGCAGTCGGTCGGCCGACAGCCCGCGGGCGACGGTCAGCCGGGGGGAGTGGTCGGTCAGTGCCGCCCACTCATGTCCGAGCCCGGCCGCCGTCCGCCCCATCTCCTCGATCGGGCTGCCGCCGTCCGACCAGTCGGAGTGCAGATGACAGTCCCCGCGCAGCAGTGCCCGCAGTCGCCCGCCGGCCCGGGCGTCGGACCCGGTGGCCTCCTCGGCCTCGCCCTCCAGCTTCTCCAGATAGCCCGGCGTCCCACCCGCCAGCGCCTCCCGGACCACCTGGGCCGTCTTCGGGCCGACGCCCTTGAGCGACTCCAGCGACCCGCCCGCCGCCCGCTCGCGCACCTCGTCCTCGGGCAGCCGGGCCAGCACGTGGGCCGCCGTCCGGAAGGCACGGACGCGGTACGTCGGCGCCAGGGCCCGCTCCAGCAGGAAGGCGATCCGCTCCAGGGCCTCGACGGGGTCCATCGCCACCTCCTCCTCCAGAGTTCCCCAGGCTCACCGGGGCCGCACGACGGGCGGCCGATTCGATGCCCCGGCCCGAAGGATCCGTTGACGCGGGTTGCGCTCTACGCTCTATGCATGACCGAAATCGCGAGCCCGCACATTTCACATCCGCGGATCATGGTGCTCGGGGTTCAACCGGGCACGCCGCCGTTCCGCATCCTGGAGATCGACGGTGAGGTCGTCGGTCAGGCGAAGACCGTGACCGACGTCCTGGAGGCCGCCGCCGCCTTCGGCATCAAGATCCACGACCTCGACGACCCGGACGTGGTCCGCTGGGTCGGCGGGGACAAGTTCACCTGGCACCACCACTAGACGGCCGGGTCAGCCGACCGTCCATTTCTGGTTGCCGCCGCCCGTGCAGGTCCAGATCTGCAGCCGCGTACTGTTGGCCGGGTTGTTGCCGGTCACGTCGAGGCACTTGTCGGCCTGCGGGTTGACGATGTCGCGCGCCGCGGAGACGGCCCATCTCTGGTTCGGGCCGCCGGTGCACTCCCACAGCTGGACGGTCGAGCCGTCCGCCGTGCCGTTGCCCGTCACGTCCAGGCACTTGCCGAGCGCGCGGAGCGTGCCGTCGGCGCCCACGGTCCACTGCTGGGCGGCGGACCCGTTGCAGTCGTAGAGCTGCACGGGCGTGCCGCCTGCGGGGTTCGCCCCGGCCACGTCCACGCACTTGCCGGCCAGCCCCCTGATGGCGACACCAGCGGCCGAGTCGCCGGTGGTCACCGAGACGTGGTCCACCACCAGCTGCTGCGGAAAGACCGTGGATCCGTCCGGATCGCCGGGCCAGTAGCCGCCGACCGCGAGGTTCAGGATCAGGAAGAACGGCTTGTTGAACACCCAGGTCCGCCCGCCCAGGTCGGCGGGCGTGCGCCGCTGGTAGACGTTGCCGTCCACGGACCAGGTGATCGAGTCGGGCGCCCAGTCGACGGCGAAGGTGTGGAAGGCGTCGGCGAAGGCCTGCCCGTTCGGGAGGGAGTAGGCGGCCCCTATGCCGCCCGACCCGGAGTAGCCGGGACCGTGGAGAGTGCCGTGCACGGTCGAGGGCTCGAAGCCGACGTTCTCCATAATGTCGATCTCGCCCGAGTCCGGCCAGTTCACCGGTGTGCCGAGCATCCAGAACGCGGGCCACATGCCCTGCCCGCGCGGCACCTTCAGCCGCGCCTCGACATGCCCGTACTGTGCGGTGAACTTCCCGGCGGTGTTCAGCCGGGCGGACGTGTACTGACAAGTGCCGTACCAGCACTGGTAGTTGACCGGATTCTCGCGCCGGGCCGTGATCACCAGGTGGCCCTGGCCGTCCAGGGCCGCGTTCTTGTTGCCCGAGGTGTAGTACTGCCGCTCATGGTTGTTGACGTTGTCGCCGGTCTCGATCTGCCACTTCGACGAGTCGACCGCGACACCGGCGGGCCCGTCGAAGCTGTCGGAGAACGTCACCGCGGCGGCCGTGACATCCGGCGGTTCCGCCTGAGCGGGTCGGATCGCGGCGGACGCGACCAGGACGGCCGGCAGAGCGGCGAGGAGACACGTGCGGAGCAGGCGTGGGGCGGCCATCATGCTCCCTTCCGTACGACGACCCGGTGGACGGGTACGCCGAGCGAGGTGGGGGGTGAAGGTGTCGCCACTTGATTTAAGGAGTGAGATAAGGGGTCGTCAATACTTTGGTACAGACCAGAAGTTGAGCGTGCGTGCTCCTCCCGGCACGGCATGATTCGTCCGCTGCCGAAGTGTTCGGTTTCTAGGCTTCTCGCCATGAACGCCGCACACATCGGTGAGCTCCTCGCCGTCCTGGGCGCAGGCATCGCCGCCGGTGCCGTCAACGCCGTCGTCGGCTCGGGGACGCTGATCACCTATCCGGTCCTGCTCGCGACCGGCCTGCCGCCCGTCACCGCCACGGTCTCGAACGCGCTCGGCCTGATCCCCGGCTCGATCAGCGGAGCCATCGGATATCGCGCGGAACTCCGTGGCCGGCGCCGGCGCCTCCTGAAGTGGGGCGCCGGCGCCCTGCTCGGCGGACTCACCGGCGCCACGCTGCTGCTGGCCCTGCCCGCCTCGGCGTTCGAACGGATCGTGCCGGCCCTGGTGGGGCTCGCCCTCGTACTGGTCGTTCTCCAGCCGCTGATCACCGCGAAACTGCGCGGTCGCCGGGCACGCAAGGGGCGGTCCGTACGTCCCGACGGTGGCCCTCTGCTGCTTGCCGGGCTGACCCTGGCCAGCGTCTACGGCGGCTACTTCTCGGCCGCCCAGGGCATCATCTACGTCGCCCTGATGGGCATGCTCCTCGACGACGACCTGCAACGCCTCACCGCCGCCAAGAACGTGCTCGTCGCCGTGGTCAACTCCGTCGCCGCGCTGTTCTTCCTCGTCTTCGCTGACTTCGACTGGGCAGCCGTTGCTCTCCTCGCGATCGGGTCCGCAGTCGGCGGCCATCTCGGGGCCACGACAGGCCGCCGCCTGCGCCCTTCCGTTCTGCGCGCGCTCATCGTGGTGGTCGGCACGGTGGCCATTGCCCAGTTGGTGCTGCGCTAGGGCCTGTCCGGCGGATCAGGCCGGCTGCAAGAAACAGTGCAGACCGGCCGAGCCGAGCGGTGCCAGGCACCGCGACGCCGGCATGATCCGCCGGACAGGCCCTAGGCCTTGGTGCCGCGTCAGGCCTTGTCGGAGCGCGGCCCCCGGGCGTGCACCGCGCGGCTCAGTCGCCGGCCCAGCAGGAGGTAGCCGATCAGGGCCCCGGTGGTGTTGAGGATGACGTCGTCGATGTCGAAGGCGCGCCCCGTCACCAGCGCACCCTGCGCGCACTCGACGAGAAGCATGACGGTCGCCGTCAGCAGAAGAACGCGCAGGACGCCACGCGTCCGTGGTGCGACGACGGGGACCAGGATGCCGAACGGGACGCCCAGCAGCAGATTCCCGCCGATCTGCCGGACGGCGTCGCGCAGTTCGGGCTGGTCCAGATAGGCCCGCAGGGAGCGGCCCGGGTGGAGGTTGGTGTGGGTCAGGGCCTCCGAGGCGGGGGAGGGCTGCAGGGTGAGTTTCGCCAGGACGACGGCGAAGGCGACCATGAACGCGAACGCGCACAGCATCGCCAGGAGCCGGGCGAGGAAGCGCAGGGCGTGCTGCTTGGGGCGCGGGGCGCGCCGGGACTTGGCGGCGCGCTCGGACTTGGCCCTGCCTGTGGGCTTCGTGCCGCGCGACGATTTGGCGCCGCCCGCCGACTTGGCGGCGCCTGGGGTCTTGGAAGTGCCGGGGCGTATCGCGGCACGCGAACGTGGGGTTCCACGGGCCATGCGGTCCTCCAGTCTTCAACTTCCCTTTGTAGTAAGGGGATTACCCCGCCAACCCGGTGAAATGCCGCCTGCGCCGCTCCCGGTCACGGCCGTCCATGGTTTCCCTTCATGCTGTCGGGGCACTCCGGCCAAGGACCCGCGCGTGCCGCCGCCTCTGTCACCCGGGGTGGTGTTTGGATGACGCGGAACCGAAGTAACGGAAATAACGGACTCTGGCCCGCGGAGGTGGCGTATGGACCGGCGTACGACGCTTCCCGCCGCGGCCGAGTTCCTGGCCTGGCGGGCCGCGCACGCCGTGAACGAGGCCGGGTCCGGCGGCGCCGTGGTGGCCGCGCCGCACTGGAGCCCGGCCGGTGTGCTGCTGGACCTCGCCTCGACCGCGCTGGCCCTGGGCCTGGCGGCCCTGGCCGTCACCCGGCCGGGTCTCCTCACCGCCCCGGACCGCGCACGGCCGCTACGGCGCCTGCAGTCCGGGCACGTCGGGGACTACGTGGCCTGGGTGCTGGTGGGCGCCGCCGTGCTCGGCGCGCCGGCCCTGCCGGGCCTGCTGTCGTAGGGGAGTCGCAGGGGCTCAGGCCCCGTACGTCACCTTCACCTCCTTGAAGCCGAGGGAGTGGAGCAGCCCTTCGAGCATGTCGGTGGTGTTGGTCTCGGCACGCGCGGTCAGCCTGCTCTCCTTGGCCGCGTCGCCGATGTGCTTCACCGCCAGTTTCTGGACGGCCTGTTCGCTGTTGGGGTTGTCCGAGAAGAGATCGCCGAGGCGGTCGAGGAGACCGCGCTCCTTGGACACGGCGTAGGAGCGGTCGGGGTCCAGGGACGGTTTGCCGAGGGCGGCGTGCGGGAGACGGAGTGTGGCGGACGTACGGTCGTCGTTGACCGTGACGTCGTTCTCACCGACCTTTCCGAGGTCGACATAGGCGTCCACGGTGCCCGCGCCGACGTACAGCGTGCGGGTGCCGCGGATCGCGTCGGGCAGGAACTTGGCGTCCTTCTCCAGATCCACGACGATCTGGAAATTGCCGGAGGCGGCGTCGTAGCGGCTCATGTCCTGGATGGACTGGAGCAGTGCGGGACCCGAACGGTCGTTGGTCTCGGTGCCGAACAGGTCCTTGAGGCCGGGGATCACGCTCAGCCGGATCCCGGCGAAGAAGACGACGAGCACCAGGATCAGGGCGCTGACCACCTTCGCCCAGCCGGGCATGCGCTTGTTGATGCGCTTGATGGGAGTCGTCATGGCGACGGCCCTCCTTCCCTGTTCAACCAAGTACCCCCAAATCCCTTGCCGGACCTGTCTGTTGGCCGATTGCTGCCCCTGACTGGGGCAGGGACGGCGCATTAGCGTGGGAAACCGCCCGTACCGGCGCGTCTGGAGACCCGGATGAGCGCAGACAACACGCCCCGGCCTCGTGACCCGGTACGCCGAGGTGCGGCAGGTGCTCATGGACCCCCGGTTCAACAGGAGTTCGCTGCACGCGGCGGACGCCCCGCCCCTGCTCGTCGTACCGAACCTGCTCGACTCACCCGACGGGCTCCTCAACCAGGACGGCACCGCCCACCAGCTGCTGCGCGGTCCACGTGCTCCAGCCCCATCAGGCGGCAGATCACCGAGACGGGCAGCGGCCGGGTGAACCCCTCGATGATGTCGGCGGGAGCGCATCCGGCACTGAGCCGACCACGCCCTGTCCGGCGGCGCCCACAGCGCCGAGGAAGTCGGCCTGGCCATGCGGGAGTTCGGTGAGTTCGCCGGTCAGCTGGTGGCCGAGCGGCGGACGGCACCCGGCGACGACCTGGTGAGCGGGCTGGTCGCGGCGGGCGACGAGCTCGGCATCGACGAGCGCCGCCTGGTCACCCTGGTCTGCGGACTGGTCGTCGCCGGACACGAGACCACCATGACGGCCCTCGGCAACGCCGTCGTCCACCTCCTCACCGACGGACAGGCCGCCTGGCCGGGGCTCGCCAAGGACGCGGAGGCGGCGGCCACCGCGGCCGAACAGCTGCTGCGCACCATCCCGCTCAGCGAGGGCCGTGTCCTGCCCGGCCTGATCCGCCGCGCCGTCGAGGACACCGAGGTGGGAGGCGTGCTGATCCCGGCGGGCAGCGTGGTCGCCGTCCGGACCAACTCGGCCGGCCGCGACCCCGAGGTCTTCCCGCCCGGCGATCCCGACCTCTTCGCACCCCTGGCCTCGCCCAGCATCGCCTTCGGCGCCGGACCCCACCACTGCCTGGGCGCCTGGCTCGCCCGCCTGGAACTCGAACCCGCCCTGCACCGCCTCGCCGCCCGCTTCCCACGCCTGCGCGCCGAGTTCACACCCGAGACCATCGAGTGGCGGGAGGGGCAGATGACGCGGAGCCCCCTCCGGTTGCCCGTGTCCTGGTGAGGCCATCACCGCACGTCCACGCCTTGGCGTGAGCCGCAACGTTTCTGCCGAGGTCAGTAGCATGATTCCGCCACCCGTAATGATCATGCGAGGAGCGGTTCGTGCGAGAGATCGCCGTGTTCAGCGGTAGTGCCCACCCCGAACTGGCGGCGGAGGTCTGCGCTCACCTGGGGGTGCCGCTCAGCCCCACCCGGGTCAGCCGGTTCGCCAACGACTGCCTGGAGGTGCAGCTGCAGGCCAACTGCCGGGAACGGGACGTCTTCCTGATCCAGCCGCTGGTCCGGCCGGTCCAGGAGCACCTGGTCGAGCTGCTGCTCATGTGCGACGCCGCACGCGGGGCGTCCGCGAGTCGGATCACCGTCGTCATGCCGCACTACTCCTACGCCCGCTCCGACAAGAAGGACGCGCCCCGCATCTCCCTCGGCGGCCGGCTCGTCGCCGACCTGATGGTGGCGGCCGGCGCGAGCCGCGTCCTCGCCATGACGCTGCACTCGCCCCAGGTGCACGGCTTCTTCACGGTGCCGGTCGACCACCTGCACGCGCTGCGCGAACTCGCCGCGCACTTCCGGCAGTACGACCTCTCCCGTACGACCGTCGTCTCGCCCGACCTGGGCAACGCCAAGGAGGCGGCCGCGTTCGCGCGGCTGATCGGCGCCAAGGTCGCCGCGGGCGCCAAGCAGCGGTTCGCGGACGACCGGGTCAGCATCAGCTCGGTGATCGGTGACGTCGCCGGGCGGGACGTCATCGTCCTGGACGACGAGATCGCCAAGGGCAGTACCGTCCTCGAACTCCTCGACCGGCTACGTGAGTTGGGTCCGCGGTCGATCCGCGTCGCCTGTACGCACGGCCTGTTCGCGTCCGGCGCGCTGAAGCGGATCGGCGAGCAGCCCGACGTACTGGAGATCGTGTGCACCAACACGGTGCCGGTCGCACAGGAGGAGCGCACCGAGAAGCTGCGGATCCTGTCCATCGCCCCCGCGCTCGCCGAGGCCGTGCGCCGCATTCACAACGGGGAGTCCGTCAGCGCCCTGTTCGACGCGCCGGGAACCGAATAGACAGGAAGGAGCGGAGCAAGGCTCGGCATCACCCGGATGCTCGGCTCGGCATCATCGGTTGCTCAGGAGG
This sequence comes from Streptomyces regalis, assembly GCF_001509475.1. Classification (GTDB taxonomy): domain Bacteria; phylum Actinomycetota; class Actinomycetes; order Streptomycetales; family Streptomycetaceae; genus Streptomyces; species Streptomyces regalis. The sequence continues at coordinate 22,787 of NZ_LLZG01000058.1, read as the reverse complement.
GCTCGCCATGGCGAAGGCGAAGTTCGAACGGACCAAGCCGCATGTGAACATCGGGACCATCGGTCACATCGACCATGGGAAGACCACGCTCACGGCGGCCATCACGAAGGTGCTGCACGACAGGTATCCCGACCTGAACCCGTTCACGCCGTTCGACATGATCGACAAGGCTCCTGAGGAGCGGCAGCGCGGAATCACCATCTCCATCGCGCACGTCGAGTACCAGACGGAGCGCCGGCACTACGCGCACGTCGACTGCCCGGGGCACGCCGACTACATCAAGAACATGATCACCGGCGCGGCCCAGATGGACGGCGCGATCCTGGTCGTCGCCGCCACCGACGGGCCGATGCCGCAGACCAAGGAACACGTGCTGCTCGCCCGGCAGGTGGGCGTGCCGTACATCGTCGTCGCGCTCAACAAGACCGACATGGTGGACGACGAGGAGATCCTGGAGCTCGTCGAGCTGGAAGTGCGCGAGCTGCTGACGGAGTACGAGTTCCCGGGCGACGACGTCCCGGTCGTCAAGGTCTCCGCGCTCAGGGCCCTGGAAGGGGACCCGGAGTGGGCCCGGTCGGTGCTCGATCTGCTGGAGGCCGTCGACACGGCCGTCCCGGAGCCGGAGCGTGATGTCGACAGGCCGTTCCTGATGCCGATCGAGGACGTGTTCACGATCACCGGCCGGGGCACGGTCGTCACCGGCCGGATCGAGCGCGGCAGGGTGCTGGTGAACAGCGAGGTCGAGATCATCGGCATCCACGACCAGAAGACGAAGACCACCGTCACCGGCATCGAGATGTTCCGCAAGCTCCTCGACGAGGGCCGGGCCGGGGAGAACGTCGGGCTGCTGCTGCGGGGTGTGAAGCGGGAGGACGACGAGCGCGGGCAGGTCGTCATCAAGCCCGGGTCGGTCACCCCGCACACGGAGTTCGAGGCGCAGGCATACATCTTGTCGAAGGACGAGGGCGGACGGCACACGCCGTTCTTCCAGAACTACCGTCCCCAGTTCTACTTCCGCACGACGGACGTGACGGGCGTGGTCACCCTGCCGAAGGGCACAGAGATGGTCATGCCGGGCGACAACACCGGCATGCACGTCCAGCTGATCCAGCCCATCGCCATGGAAGAAGGGCTGAAGTTCGCCATCCGCGAGGGCGGCCGGACGGTGGGGGCCGGTCAGGTCACCAAGATCCTGAAGTAGGGGGCAGCAGGAGGGCTCGACAGGAGCCTCATAACGTGCCGGACGTGGCCTCGGGCCGGCCCAGGGCCGCGTCCGGCGTCGGATGCGGGGGCAGCAGCCGGGACAGCCCGGTGATCCGCAGGACCCGCAGGGTGAGCGGGTGGGTGCAGACGAGGTGCAGCTGTCCGCCGTGGTCGAGTGTCCGGGCGCGGGCCCGGTACAGCAGGCGCAGTCCGGAGCAGTCGAAGAACTCGACCCTCCTGAGGTCGATCACGATCCGGGCGCCGGGGTGGGTCGTCACCCGGTCCAGGTACGGCGCTATCTCCACCGCGGCGGCGATGTCGATCTCGCCGCGGAACTCCAGCACCGTGTGGCCCCGGTGCCGGTGGACGCGCAGATGCCGACTGAACGGCGCAGGATCCTGCTGCACGACGACATCGCCTCCGACCTGCTCACTAGCGACGGGTGCTCAAATCCAGTACCCGCACTGCAAGTTACCCTCGATCGAGCGAATTTGAGCATGTTCGATTGACATATGTCTTTGAATTGCGACAGAGGCGTCGCGAGATGAACGGGGCGTGGCTACGACAGCGCGTGCCAGGCCTTCGTGAGTGCCTGGCGGAACTGCTCGGCCTGATGGGCCGTGAGGTCCCGCACCATCCGCTCCTCCAGCTCCCGCACGGACTCCTCGTGCCCTGCGAGCAGCTCGCGCCCCGCGTCGGTCAGCAGGATCAGCAGCTCCCGGCGATTGCGCGGGTTGCGCTCCCGGCGGATGAGCCCGCGGCTCTCCAGGCTGCGCACCAGATCGGCGATCGACTGCGCCGTGACGAACGAGTCGCGGGCCAGCTGCGCGGCCGACAGTCCGTCGTGTCGCTGGAGCACGGTGAGCGCGGTGTACTGCAGTGCCGTGATCCCGGACGGCTTGACCAGCTCGTCGAGGTGGGAGCGCACGACGAGCTCCACCTGCTTCACCATGTAGAGAAGCGACGGAGGTGCCTTGGCTGCCTGGGTGTCGAGCATGAGTTCACCCTAGAGCATTGACAGGAAACCTGTCTGTAATGAGACTGCGAACACGCAGGAATCCTGTTAGTTGAAATCTTGGCGATGAGGCTGAGGAGTGGTGATGACCACCTTCGAGATCGAACCCGGTCGGTTGTTCATCGGGGGCCAGTGGCGTGAGGCCGCCGACGGAGCGCGCACCGAGGTGGTCGACCCGTCCCGCGGCGCGGTGGTCACGACCGTCGCGGACGCCGGTGCCGCCGACGTGGACGCGGCCGTGCGCGCCGCGCGGGAGGCCTTCGACGACGGCGCCTGGTCCGGGCTGAGCGGCCGTGAGCGGGGCAGGGTGTTGCACCGGGTCGCCGAGCTGATCCGGGAGAACGCCGACACCATCGCCGAGCTGGAGAGCCGCGACGTCGGCAAGCCGATCACGCTCGCCCACGCCGTCGACGTCACCAACGCGGCCAACGACTACGAGCACTTCGCCGCCCTCGCCCACTCCCTGGACGGCTCCCTCCGGGACACGCCCATGAACGCCCTCGCCTATGTCCGGCGTCGGCCGATCGGTGTGGTCGCGGCGATCACGCCGTACAACTTCCCGCTGATCCTGGCCGGTTCGAAGATCGCCCCGGCGCTCGCGGCGGGCAACACGGTGGTGCACAAGCCGGCCGAGGAGACCCCGCTCAGCGCCCTGTACATGGCCGAGCTCGTCAAGCGGGCCGGTGTCCCCGACGGCGTGGTCAACGTCGTCACCGGCGGCCCCGCGGCCGGCGAGGCACTGCTGCGGCACTCCGGTGTGGACAAGGTCGCCTTCACCGGGTCGACCTCGGTCGGCCGGAAGGTGGCGGGCATCGCCGGTGAGGCGCTCAAGCCCGTGACCATGGAGCTCGGCGGTAACGCGGCCCACCTCGTCTTCGAGGACGCCGACCTGGAGAAGGCCGTCGGCGCGGTCATCAAGGGGTTCGTCTTCAACACCGGGCAGTTCTGCATGGGCGGGCCGCGGCTGCTGGTGGCGCGCCCGGTCTACAGCACACTGCTCGGCATCCTCGCCGACGCCGTGCCCGGCGTTCCGGTCGGCGACCCGCGGGGGCCCGAGACCGTCGTCGGCCCGATGGCGGGGGAGCGGCACCTGCGCAAGGTCGAGGAGTACGTCGACCTGGCCCGCAAGGAGGGCGGCCGCATCGTCTGCGGCGGTGAGCGGCTCGACCTCGACGGCGGCTACTACTACAAGCCCACCGTGATCGCCGACCTGCCGAACGACTCCCGGGTGATCCAGGAGGAGATCTTCGGCCCGGTCCTCACCGTCCAGCCCTTCGACTCCGAGGACGAGGCCGTCGAGCTCGCCAACTCCACGCCGTACGGTCTGGCCTCCGGCGTCCAGACCGGCAACCTGGCCCGCGCCCACCGCGTCGCCGACCGGCTCCAGGCCGGCATCGTCTGGGTCAACGACTGGGCGATGCTCGACCCCGCGGTCCCCTTCGGCGGCGTCAAGGACTCCGGCTTCGGCCGCGAGTACGGGCCCGAGGCGCTGGACGCCTACTCCACGACCAAGTCCGTCGTCGTCTCGCTCGACTGAGCGCACTGCCAAGGAGATTCGCCAGATGTCCATCCCCACCCGTGCCGCCGTCGTCGAGTCCGGCGGAGCACCCTTCACCCTCTCCGACATCGAGCTCGACGAGCCCGGCCCGCACGAGGCCGTCGTCCGCATGGTGGCGGCCGGCCTGTGCCACACGGACCTCGGCGTGGCGAGCGGCGGACTGCCCTTCCCCCTCCCCGGCGTCCTCGGCCACGAGGGTGCGGGCGTAGTCGAGGCCGTCGGCCCGTCCGTCACCGGCGTCGCGCCGGGCGACCACGTCGTACTGTCCTTCACCTCCTGCGGCGACTGCCGCAACTGCCGGGGCGGACACCCGGCGTACTGCGCGACCTGGCTGCCGCTGAACCTCATCGGCGGCCGCCGGGCCGACGGCAGCAGCACGATCAGCCGGGGCGGCGAGGAGCTCGGCGGTCACTTCTTCGGGCAGTCCTCCTTCGCCGAGCGGGCGCTGGTGGACGAGCGCAGCCTCGTGAAGGTCGACCCCGACGTGCCGCTGGAGTCGATCGCCCCGCTGGGCTGCGGCGTGCAGACCGGAGTCGGCGCCGTCTGGAACGTCCTGAAGCCGGTCACCGGCAGCACGGTCGTCGTCCTCGGCGCCGGAGCCGTCGGCCTGTCCGCGGTCATGGCCGCCGCCCTCACCCCCGCCACCAACATCGTCGCCGTCGACCGGGTCGGCGAACGCCTGTCCCTGGCCAAGGAGTTGGGCGCCACCCACACCGTCAACGCTGCCGAGACCGACCTCGCCGAGGCGCTCGCCGGGATCACCGGCGGCCAGGGCGCCGACGGCGTCGTGGAGACCACGGGCAACGTCGGCGTCCTGCGCCAGGGCGTCGACGCGCTCGCCGCCCGCGGCACCCTGGTCGTCGTCGGCGCCCCGCCGTTCGGCACCGAAGTCGCCCTGGACGTCAACGGGTTGCTCGGAGGCAAGCAGGTCGTCGGTCTCACCCTGGGCGACGCCGAGACGCAGAACTTCATCCCGGCGCTGGTCCGCCTGGTGAAGGAGGGGCGGCTCCCGCTGCACCGCCTGATCAGCACCTATCCGTTCGCGGACATCGACCAGGCGGTACGGGACATGGGTGCGGGCAAGGCGATCAAGCCCGTGCTGACGTTCTGACCCCGGTCGGGATCAGTCCATCACGAGGACGAGCTTCCCCGTCGTCCGGCCGGTGTCGCCCAGCGCGTGTGCCTCGGCGGCATCGGCCAGCGGGAAGGTACCGGCGATCTCGGCGCGCAGCCCGCCCGCCTGGACCAGCTCCGCGATCGCCGTCATGCCGCTGTGTGACGCGTCGACGAGCATCCGCAGCGCCCGGACACCGAGCCGCTCGGCCTCCTCGTAGAAGTCGTCCGAACCGACCGGCAGGATCGATACGACGAGTCCGCCCGGTCGCAGCACACGCAGGGAGCGCGTCGAGTAGTCGCCGCCGATCGTGTCCAGGACGACGTCGATGTCCTTGACGGCCTCGGTGAAGTCGGTCTCCCGGTAGTCGATCGCCTCGTCCACGCCGATTCCGCGCAGGAACTCGTGCTTGCTCGCGCTCGCCGTGCCGATCACATACGCGCCCCGTGCCTTCGCGATCTGCACGGCCACGTGCCCGACCCCGCCGGCGGCGGCGTGGATCAGCACCCGCTGCCCGGGCCGGAGGTCGGCGTACTCGACCAGGGCCTGCCACGCGGTGAGGGAGACCAGCGGCAGCGCGCCCGCCTGAATGTGGTCGATCGAGGCCGGCTTGTGCACGAAGGTGCGCGCCGGCGCGGTGACGTACTCGGCGTGCGAGCCGTGGCCGAACGGGTACGACAGCATCCCGAAGACCTCGTCGCCGGGCTTGAACCGGGCGACGCCGATCCCGACGGCCTCGACCACGCCGGAGACGTCCCAGCCCAGGACGAAGGGCGGCTCGCCCAGGAAACCGCCTGTCGCGCGGTGCTTCCAATCGGTCGGGTTGACGCCGGCGGCGCGGACGCGCACCAGCACCTCGTTCGTGCGCGGCGTCGGGCGCTGCAGTTCCACTTCCTTGAGGACCTCGGGACTGCCGAGAACGTCCTGGCTGATGGCTCGCATCGTGTTCACAGTGCTCATGGTCCAACAGCCTGCCGGGAGCCGCCGCGCAGGAAAATGGCACGATTGCCAACCTTCGATAGGATCGTGCCATGAGTGACGAGCGACGCGGTGAACGGCACGTGGAACGGGTCGTGGTGCTGGCCCTGGACGGCGTCTACCCCTTCGAGCTCGGCATACCCAGCCGGATCTTCGGCGCGGCCGACGGCCGGTACGAGGTGCTGACCTGCAGCGTCGACGGCCGGCCGGTGCGCAGCAACGCGGACTTCACGATCGGCGTGCGGCACGGCCCGGAGATCCTCGCCACGGCCGACACCGTGGTGGTCGCCTCCATGGCGGCCCCGTACATCCCCACGGAGCTGACCGCCGAGATCGCCGACGCACTCGCGCTGATCCGCCCGGACGCCCGCATCGTGTCGATCTGCACCGCCGCCTTCGTCCTCGCCGCGGCGGGCCTCCTCGACGGCCGCAGGGCCACCACGCACTGGCAGGTGACCGAACCGTTCCGGCGCCGCTACCCGCACGTCGACCTCGACCCGGACGTCCTCTTCGTCCACGACGGCCGGATCCTCACCTCGGCCGGCGCCGCCTCCGGCGTCGACGTCTGCCTGCACATCGTCCGCACCGACCACGGCCACGAGCTCGCCAACGCGGTGGCCCGGCGCTGCGTCGTGCCCCCCTTCCGGGACGGCGGCCAGGCCCAGTACATCGAGCAGCCGGTCCCGGAGAGCGAAGCCGTGAGCACCGCCGCCACCCGCGCCTGGGCCCTGGAACGCCTCGACGAACCCCTCACTCTGGCCGACCTCGCCGCCCACGCCCGGATGAGCCTGCGCACCTTCGCCCGCCGCTTCAACGACGAGGTCGGCCTCAGCCCCGGCCGCTGGCTGATCCAGCAGCGCGTCGCCCGCGCCCGGCATCTGCTGGAGTCCAGCGACCTGTCGGTGGACCAGATCGCCGGCCAGGTCGGCTTCGCCACGGGAGCCTCCCTGCGTCAGCATCTGCATGCCGCGATCGGGGTGTCGCCGCAGGCGTACCGGCGCACGTTCCAGGCGGCGGCCGCCAGGTAGGCGCGCGCCAGGTCGAGGCGAACGTTCCTGCCCACCGCCGCGTCGAAGGGTCAAGACAGCACGGTGAACAGGGGGGGCAGGAATGCGCAGAGGGCTTGTGGCAGTGGCGGTGCTGGTGGCGACCGCGGTCGTGGGATGCGGTACCGAGGAGGAGAGCGCGGTCGTCGAGGGCACACCGGCGGCCACGCCGTACGACGGACCGCTGTACGTGCCCGTCCGGAACCTCGACGAGGAGGGTCCGCGGGCGACCCGCATCGAGTCGGGCGCCGCCGGCCGGGCACTGGAGTGCGACGGGGAGATCTACTCGGGTGGCGGCAGCGAACCGTGGAGCGAGGGGGACGGCGGATCCACGCCCGAGGGCGGCCTCAAGACGTACTTCGAGATCGAGCAGCCCGACGTGCCGCGGTCCGGATACCGCGTGGAGCGCGAGGAGGGCGGCCGGGTCCTGTTCTCCTACGACGTCGACGGGCGGACCAAGGTGGCGGTCGTCGTGGCCAAGGACCGCAAGAACCGCCCCGGTTGGGGCCCGGAGACCAGCGCCTCCTGCGACCCCGCCGAACTCCCCGAGAGCTTCACGGCCACCAAGGAGTACGAGATCTGGACGGACAGGGACGGCCACCGCGTGCCGATCACCGAGGTCAGCAGCTCCGTCGGATCGGCCCACTGTGACTGGCAGCAGGCGCACTTCCTCGAACTCGGCGCGTACCAGGACCGCAAGCTGTACGCCCGCGATCCCGACGGTGTCCTCGAACCCGGCATGCTGAACGACGCGTACGACGGCGACGTACCCATGCCCGAAGGCGCGCACGATACCGGATACCGGCTCGGTGACCGGCAGTTGTGGCTGACCGAAGACACGTCTACGGCGTACGTCCGCACCCCCGACGGCGTCGAGGCCTGGCCTCGGGTGAAGGACGGCATGGGCTGCAGGTGAACCCCACGTGAACCTGGGCGTCGTTTTCTCCGACTGTGCAGGTCAGTAAAGGCATTTGTCGATGTTTGTGCTCTTGGCTGAGAGTGATGGAACCCTCACTTCCGCCAAGCCGTCAGGTTGATCCTTTTGCGTTCGAACCCGATAAGCTCCCGTTCGGCGCTGCGAGTTGACTCGGTCGCGATCGGTCATCTCGTGGTGCGTATGCATCAGTGCGCTCCCCCCTTGCACACCCCCCCTGTTCGATCGTGTTGCTTGTAAGGATGCAGATGGAACTCGCCACTCCGCCGCCGGCGGCGCGGGCCCCTGTCGCCTGGTACAGCTGGTGGCTGATGCCGCTGGCCTTAGGAGGCGGGACGGTTGCCGCCACGTTCATGAGCTCCGAGCGAATAACCGCCGGAGTCGCGGGTGTCGCGGCTACGGCCGCGAGCGCCGTCTGCGTACGGCTGCTGATCCGCACCCGCACCCAGCTGAGCCGGTCCGAGGGTTCCTTCCGCACCACGCAGGCCGAGCACTCGCAGCAGTGGCAGCAGCATGTGGCGGGCCTGGAGCGGAAGTTCACCTCGGAGCGCGCCGCCCTGGAGGGACAGCTCACGGATCAGTCCGGCGCGTACGAGGCGCAGCTCGCGGAGCAGCGCTCGACGTACGAAGCCCAACTGGCCGAGCAGGCACGCGCCTTCGAGGAGCGCCTCACCGCCCAGGTGACGTCGTACGAGTCCCAGCTCACCGATCAGGCCGACGTCTGGCAGGAGCAGCTCGCGCACCAGCAGGGCGCGGTCGCACGGCTCGCCGACGAGCAGCTGCCCGAGGCGCTGAAGCAGTTGCGCGCAGGCGAGGCCATCGACGACCTGCTGCCCGCGGCCAGCCAGTGCGCCAAGGTCAGCGCCGACCTGCAGGCCGAACTGCGCAAGGTGCTGCGCACCGCCCTGATCGCTGTGGAGGAGGAGTTCAACCGCTCGACCTCCGCCGAACAGGCCGTCATCAGCATCGGCAACCGTATCCACGTGCTGACCAGCAAGCTCCGCGGCCGCCTGCACGAGATGCAGGGCGAGCACGGGCGGCTGCCCGCCGTGGCCCGCGGTCTGATGGAGCTGGACCAGGAGCTGGGCCCCGCCGACTCGCTCGCCGCGAGCATCGGCGTGCTCGGCGGCTCGGACCGGCCGGGACGGCAGTGGCAGGAGCCGCAGCGTCTGCTCAGCGTGGTGCGCGGCGGCGTCGGCCGGATCAAGGACTTCCACCGCGTGGACATCCGCCACCTGCCCGAACTCGGCGTGGACGGCGGCCTGGTGGACCACCTCACGCTGATCTTCGCGCACCTGCTGGACAACGCGGCCCGCTACTCGCCGCCCAGCGAGCCCGTGCTGGTCTCCGGCAAGGAGGTGCCCAACGGCGTCGGCATCGAGATCCAGGACTCCGGCAAGGGCCTGAGCGACGAGAAGAAGCGCGAGGCCGAGGACGCCCTGACCGGCACCGCGGCCGGACCGGGCATCGGCGGCATCTCCGAGGACGCCAGCCTCGGCCTGCGCGTCGTCGGTGCACTCGCCCGTCGCTACGGCATCCGCGTCACCTTCGCGGACTCGCCCTGGCTCGGTACTTCGGTGGTTGTGGTGGTTCCGCACAAGTACTTCAGCCCGCTGCCCGCCGCCGCCCCGGCCACCGCCGCGACCCCGGCGGCCCAGCCCGCCGAGGCCGCCCCGGTGCGCACGGCGGCCACCGCCGAATGGGTGGCCGAACCCGGCGAGGCCGTGGACACCACGCCCGGCGGACTGCCCCGGCGCCGCAGCAAACGCAACGAGGCGGCCGCGCCCCAGCCGGCCGAGCGCCGGGAGCGGACCGAGGAGACCGTCGTCTCCGCGGTCCCGCCGGACGCCTCGTTCGTCGGCCTGGCCGCCTTCGCGACGGCCGGCCGGGAGGCCGGCGAGGAGTCCACCGAGGAGGAAACCGCACCTGCCGGGCGCGGATCCACCGAGCACCACACTGAAGAGAGCGACTAGTCCACATGACGCAACAGGGAACCGACGTGAGCTGGGCGCTCCGCGATCTGGTGGAGTCCATCCCGGAGATCCGCTTCGCCCTCGTGGCCTCGAGCGACGGCAAGGCCGTCACCTCCTTTGGCGCCGAAGACCCCGACGACGTGGACCGGTTCGCGGCCGTGGTGGCCGGACTGCAGGCCCTGGCCCAGCCGGTCGCCGAGCAGTTCCCCAAGTACGCGGGGCAGCTCAGGCTGGCGATGATCGAGGTGGACGGCGGCCACCTCTTCGTCGTACGGGCCGGGGTGGAGACGTATCTCGGCGTCCTTGCCCGGGAAGGCCTCGACCAGGGGCTGCTCGGCCACCAGATGAGGGACCTGGCGCGCAGGATGGGCGAACTGCTCGGCACCACTCCGCGCCTGGAGGAGCACTCTGGATGAGTGCTCCCCGCCGGTCCACGAACCCGTCCGGTCTCGAGCGTTACTACGTCCTCACCAAGGGGCGTAGCGGACCGGGCGGTTCGGCGTCGAGCCTCGACGTGGCGACCCTCATCGTCTCCCGCACCAGTCCCGTACCGGGGATGCAGCACGAGCACGAGGAGATCCTCCGGCGCTGCCGCGATCCGCTGTCGGTGGCCGAACTCGGCGCCCATCTCGGACTGCCCTTCAACATTCTCGCGGTGCTGCTGACGGATCTGCTGGAGGCAGGCCATGTCGAAGCCCGTGACCCCATCCCGGCCCATCACGCCGGTCGCGGGCCCGACCTCGCGCTCCTTGAGGAGGTACTCAGTGGACTTGAAAGGCTTTGACCATCCGGGGCGGCCCGGTGGGTCCGGCCCCCGCTCGGTGAAGGTGATGATCGCCGGCGGCTTCGGCACCGGAAAGACCACCATGGTCCGCTCGGTCAGCGACATCAAGCCGCTGACCACCGAGGAGACGCTCACCCAGGCCAGCGCCGACGTCGACCACCTCATCGGGGTCGCCGACAAGACGCAGACCACCGTCAGCCTGGACTTCGGCAAGATCAGCCTCAACGACAGCCTGATGCTGTACCTGTTCGGCACGCCCGGCCAGGAGCGGTTCTGGTTCCTGTGGAACGGCCTGTTCAAGGGCGCGCTCGGCGCCGTCGTCCTGGTCGACACCCGGCGCCTTGCCTCCAGCTTCCGGGCCATCGAGGAGATGGAGCGGCAGAACGTCCCGTTCGTCGTCGCGCTGAACGTCTTCCCCGACTCCAAGGACTACCCGGTCGAGGAGATCCGCGACGCCCTCGACATCCCCGAACACATCCCGGTCGTGGCCTGCGACGCCCGCGACCGGGCCTCCAGCCGTGACGTGCTCGTCGCGCTGATACGTCACTTGCAGGCTCGCTCCGCCGTCGCACTGGAGTCCCGATGAACGCCCAGCCCTTAAACGATCCCGACGCCCCGCGTGGCTGCCCGGTCGCCCACGGGGCCGACCTCACCCGGCTGTTCGGGCCGGAGGCGTCGACCGACCCGTACGGCATCTACGAGCGGCTGCGCAAGGAGCACGGGTCCGTGGCGCCGGTGCTCCTCGAGGGCGACGTCCCCGCATGGCTGGTCCTCGGCTACCGCGACAACCGGCGGGTGCTCGACAACCCCCGCCAGTTCAGCCGGGACGCGCGGATCTGGCGGGACTGGCGCGAGGGGCACATCCCGGAGACGCATCCGCTGATCCCGATGGTCGGCTGGCGGCCCGACTGCGTCTCCCAGGACGGCGAACCGCACCGCCGGTTGCGCGGCGCGGTCACCGACGGGCTGCTCGCGGCGTCCAGCCGTGGCGTGCGGCGACACGCCACGTACTTCGCGAACAAACAGATCGACGCGTTCGTCGACGCCGGGCGCGCCGACCTGGTGGCCGACTACGCCGAGCACCTGACGATGCTCGTGCTCACCCGGATCCTGGGCCTTCCCACGGCGGACGGGCTACGTCTGGTCGAGTCGTGCGCCCAGGTCTTCAAGGGTGGCGAGGGCGCCCTCGAGCACAACGAGCGGATCATGCAGATCCTCGGGGAACTCGCTGAGCGCAAGCGGGCCGAGCCGGGCTCCGATTTCGCCACGGCCCTGCTGGAGCACCCGGCCGGCCTCGACCACGACGAGGTCGTCAGCCATCTGCGCCTGGTGCTGATCGCCGCGCACACCACCACCAGCAACCTGCTGGCCCGGGTTCTGCAACTGGTCCTCACCGACGCTGCCCGGCTGTCCGGTCTGGTCAGCGGGCAGCTGAACATCTCCTCGGTGGTGGAGGAGGTCATGTGGGACACCCCGCCGCTGGCCGTGCTGCCGGGCCGGTTCGCGGCCGCCGACCTGGAGCTCGGAGGCCATCACATCCAGGAGGGAGAACTGCTCGTCCTGGGCCTGGCCGCCGGCAACCTCGACCCCGAGGTACGGCCCGACTCGGCCGTGGCCGTGCAGGGCAACCAGTCGCACCTGGCGTTCAGCTCCGGACCGCACGAGTGCCCGGGGCAGAACATCGGCCAGTCCATCATCGAGATCGGCGTGGACGTCCTGCTGCACCGGCTGCCGGGCCTGCGCCTGGCCGTACCGTCGGAGGAGCTCTCCTCGACCGCCTCCACCTGGGAGTCCCGGCTCGACAGCCTGCCGGTCGAGTTCTCCGTCTGACACCACCGCTGCCCGGCCGGACCCCCGGCCGGGCAGCGCCGTCTCCTCACCCGGCCGGCAGGTCGTCCACCGAGCCCCGCCCGGCCAGTTCGGCCGAGACCACCGGACCCTCCTCAACGACTGCCGGCTGCGTCAGCAGGTTGAGGCGTCAGCCGTCGAGCCAGTCGCCTGCGACGCCCGTGGGGCGGTATCCCGTTGCGTTCCAGAGGAAGTGCGGGTGGGCGCCGCCGAACATGTAGGCGAGCAGGGCGGTGTCTTCCCTCCCGGTCCGAGGGTCGTGCAGGGTGTGAAACTTTTCGGATCCGACTACGCCGGAGTCCTCTTGGATCTGACGAGCGCGCTCCGGGGACGGTTCGGCGCTGGATGCCTCCACGGCGGCGATGTAGGTGCGGCGCAGGATCTCCCATGCGCTGTCGATGCTGCCGTACCAGGGGCCGTGCAATGCCTCGAAGGCATGGAGCTCGGCGTCGAAGAGGGGCCATGCCTGGGGGTGTTGGGCCCGGCAGCGTGCGGACAGCTCGGCGGTCCGGGCGCTCAGTGCCGGTGCGGTGGGCCGCGGGCTGATGGTGAGGGTGGTGCCGTGGGTGAGGACGCCGGCGCATGCGTTGGGCTGCAGGTCGCACAGCGGGCAGTCCTCGGCCGGGGGGAGGCCCTGGGTGATGCCGTCGAACCACAGGGCGTGGCGGCCCGTGAGCCCCATCCAGACGATGGTGGTGGTCATCAGCCAGGTGTTCCACATCGGGTCATGCGCCTCGGGCATGCAGCCGTACTTGACGATGGCTATGGCGCAGGCCGCGTAGAGGGCCTTGGTGTGGGTGGGCATGTCGGCGAGCCAGAAGTTGCTTATCTCGCCGGTGAGGGCGTCGGCTCGTACATCGGCCATGTCGTCGATGACGCGGCACAGCAGCAGGGAGGCGAGGTTTTCCTCCTGCCAGAGTTCGGTGTCGGGTGCGACGTGCCAGAACAGGCAGTCCAGCATCTGCAGGATGGAGTAGGTGCTCTGGTTGAGCGGGTTGGTCTGGGGGAGCGTCACGCTGCCCGCGTCGTGCTGTTGGAGCCAGTACTCGTCGACGGTTCGCTTGTGGGCTGCGAAGAGTCCGGAGACCAGCGCCCGTGCGCCGTTGGTGCTGAAATTCTCGGCCAGGCGGCCTTCGATGAATTGGGTGAGCCGCGTTGTGTCGATGGTGTCGACCACGCGTTTGTATTCGTGGAAGACGAGTATGTCGTCCTCGAAGCGGTAGCGGTGGCCAAGGTCTCGTTCGAGGTCGTTCATCTGCCGGGTCCAGGACCATCCACCGGTCAGGACGCTGTCGAGTTCCCGGCGGTTCGGCCAGGTCTTGACGGTGAGGGGACGACCGGCGCTCTGCCGCCAACGGTAGTCATCCAGCGTGCGTGCGGGGGGCGTGGGCAGCCGACGGCACAGAGGGCAGGTACAGGCGGCTGTCTGCTCCTCCTCGCGCGTCGGTATGAGTGCCCGGCTCCTCCAGGCCCCTTCCAGCATCATGCAGGTCAGCCGGCAGACCTCAATATCGGTGCTGACCTGAGGGAAGGCTGCTTCGATCACGCGCAGGCCGGCGTCGAGGTGCCTCAACCTGGCGTAGCCCTCCTCGTCGGGCGGGAGGAACGCGGGCCGCGCCAGGTGGAGGGCTCCCTCCACCTGCAGCGTGGTGCTGGGGTGGGGGGATCCGAGTGCGCTCAGCCGCTGCTGAGCGGCGTTCTGGGACCTTCGGTGCTCCTGCGTGCTCCCATTGATGCGTTTCGCCAAGAGGCCGGCCAGGGTGTTCCCCGCCTCCGTGGGCTGGAGCTGGGCGCTTGGCTGCGCCGGGAGCAAGCTGTCGGCGGACGCCTTCGGAACAGCACCTACGACTCGAGATTTCACACCGGTTTCCCATCAAGCTGTGGTCATGACAACGGAATCGATCGACCGTGGTTGTCGGCCGGTCGTGTCCGAGGAACTTCTGTACTTTCCGCGGCGGCCTCGCCGAACAGCCGGACTCACGCGACCGGCTCGGCGAAGCGGATCGCCTACCTGCCCTTGGGTGACGAACTGCCCCGGGCGTGCTCGGTTCTCGACCGGCCATCAATGAACCGTCGGCCGAGGCGTGTGGGTAGGCGCTCTTGGGCGTACTCCAGATGTCTGCTGACGGGGGTGGGGAGGTCGAACGTGACGTCCTGAGGCATGCGCTTCCTTCCGGGAGACGGCGATACAGAGCCCCCCCGGCCCTGCGAACGGGTAGCCGAAATGGCCACCCGTGTACTCGAACTCAGCTTCTATGGCCGAAAGTTGAACCTAAAAGCGGTACGAGGCTGCCCAGAACCTAAACGATCAACACGTGACCTGTCCGTGATCTGTGTTACTGCTCACGCCTCCTGAGCTGCGTATACTCGCGCGCCCCCCACATATGTCCGCGCGACCCGCGCCTCCGCGATCGCCTCCGTCGGCCCGTCGAACGGATCGCGGTCCAGCACCACGAGATCCGCGAGCGCTCCCACCCGTACCTGTCCGGTGCCGTCGAGGTGGTTCACATACGCCGAGCCCGCCGTGTACGCCGTCAACGCCTCGGCGAGTCCGATGCGTTCGGTGGGCAGGAACACCGGCGTGTCGCCGCCGTCGGGCGCCACGCGGTTGACCGCGACATGGATTCCCTGGAGCGGATCGGGGCTGCTCACGGGCCAGTCGCTGCCCGCCGCGAGCCGGGCGCCGGAGCGAAGCAGCGCCTCGAACGGGTACTGCCACGCGGCCCGTTCGGGCCCGAGGAAGGGGATGGTCAGTTCGTCCATCTGCGGTTCGTGGGCCGCCCAGAGCGGCTGGATGTTCGCGATGGCGCCGAGCCGGGTGAAACGCGGCACGTCGTCGGGGTGGACGACCTGAAGATGCGCCAGGTGGGGCCGCGTGTCGCTCGGTCCGTTCGCGGTCCGCGCCGCCTCGATCGCGTCCAGCGCGTCGCGTACGGCACGGTCGCCGAGGGCATGGAAGTGGCACTGGAAGCCGAGGGCGTCCAACTCGGTGACGTACTTGCGGAGTTGATCGGCGTCGAGAAAGCTGGTGCCCCGGTTGGCGGTGGCGCAGCCGCACTTGTCCAGATAAGGGTCGAGCAGTGCGGCGGTCCCGGTCTCGGCGACCCCGTCCAGCATCAGCTTGACGCTGCTCGCGCGGAACCGGCCGTGGCTCGACGCGGCGCGCCGCTCCACGAGTTCCGGGATCTGCTCGGCACCGCGCTCGCGGTCCCACCACAGCGCCCCGACGACACGCGCGGTGAGCAGGCCGTCCCGGGCCGCCGCGAGGTACGCGTCGGACGGGTCGTCCATGCCCAGGAAATCCCCGACCAGCGCGTCCTGCCAGGCGGTGATGCCGAGCGCGTGCAGATGACGCTGGGCGTGCAGCAGGGCCGCCAGCCGGTCGGCCGGTGTGGCGGGCGGGGTGAGCCGCCCGACGAGCTGCATCGCCCCCTCCTGCAACGTCCCGCTGGGCTCACCGGAGGCGTCCCGGTCGATGCGCCCGTCGGCCGGGTCGGGCGTGTCGCGCGTGATGCCCGCGAGTGCGAGGGCGCGGCTGTTGACCCACGCGCCGTGGTGATCCCGGTTGGGCAGATACACCGGCCGGTCGGGCACCACCGCGTCCAGCAGCTCCTTCGTCGGCGTGCCGCCCGCGAACGCCTCCATGGACCAACCGCCGCCGGTGATCCACTCCCGCTCGGAGTGCGCGTCGGCGTACGCGCGCACCGCGGCGAGGGTCTGGTCCGCCGTCTTCGTTCCGGTCAGGTCGCACTGGGTGAGCTCCAGCCCCGCCGGCACGGGATGCACGTGCGCGTCCTGGAATCCGGGCAGCAGCAGACGCCCGGCGAGGTCCACCACCTCGGTCCGTGGCCCGGCGAGATCGTGCACCTCCTCCCTCCCTACGGCCGTGATGCGCTCGCCGGTGACGGCCACAGCGGTCGCGGTGCGGCCTTCGGGGGTGAGGACGGGACCGCCGGTGAAGAGGAGATCTGCGTGCATGTTCCGTTTCCTGGTCGAGGTGGTGGTCGAGATGATCGAGTCGGTCGAGTTGCCCGGATCGGTCGGGTCAGCGGGATACGGCGACCAGTTGGGGCGCGTCCGCGTCGGTGCCCTTGCCGGTGTGGAAGTACGGCGACCTGCGCACCCACCTGGCCCACGCGGCGGCCGCGAAGCCCGACGCGATCATCGCCACCGGAGTGCACAGCAGGAACCACCCGTTGTCCGCGCTGACTTCGAAGTGATCGGCGGAGGTGTAGAACGACCAGCCGAGGTAGCCGCCGAGGCCGAGCAGGGCCGCCGCACTCAGCGCGGGCAGCACCACCGCCCGTATGCCTTGCCGCCAGTCCTCGCGCAGCAGAGAGCGGAAGCGGACCGCGGCCGCGAGAGCCGTGAGAGCGTACGACAGGGCGACCACGATGCCCACGGCACTCACCGTCGCCATGATCATGTCGGCGAGCCGCGGGATGACCAGCGCGAGCGCCGCGACCACCGCCGCGAGCGCGCCGATGAGCAGCGTTCCGGCAGCCGGAGTGCCGTACCGGGGGCTGACCTTGGACCACACCGGCCCGAGGGTACGGTCCCGGCTCATGGCGAACATCGCCCGGGCCGTGGGGATCACGCCGGCCTGCAGCGAGGCGACCGCCGAGAACATCAGGGCGACCAGGGGGAGCGCCGCCCATGGCTGGGACGCCAGCCGCTCGCCGAAGAAGGCCAGGCCTTCGGCGCCGTGACCGGCCAACTCCTCCTCGGACAGGACGCGTTGGAAGGCGATCGAGCCGAGCAGGAACAGCGCCAGCATGGTGAACAGGGTGGTGATCCCGGCCCGGGACGCGTCGCGCGGGTCGCGTACCTCCTCGTTGACGCTGAAGGCCGACTCGAAACCCCAGTAGCAGAACACCGACAGCAGCATCCCCTGCGCGAGCGCCGTCGCCGACGGGATGGCGAACGGGTCGAACCAGCTCAGGCTGAAGTCGTGCGGGCCGGTGACGATGCCGTATCCGCAGAAGCCGAGCAGGACGACGTACTCGAAGACCAGCAGTCCGGCCTGCAGCCGCGCGGCGGTGCGGATGCCGGTCACGGCGGTCAGCGTGACCGCCAGCAGGACCAGGATGCCGACCGCGGTCGTCTGCGCGGTCGAACCCGGGTCCAGCGCCAGACCGCCCACCCGGTGCACCCCGGCGTCCCCCGCGAGCTGGAGCAGGGCCGAGCCGGTGACCGCCGTGGTGTACGCGAGGAACGCCAGCACGGCGACGATGTTCACCCAGCCGACCATGAAGCCGAGCCACGGAGTGAGCGAACGGCCCACCCACACATAGCCGTTGCCCGCGTTCGGCTCGACGCGGTTGAGCCGGGAGTAGGCGCCCGCGATACCAAGGACCGGCAGAAAGGCCAGCAGCATGATCGCCGGCAGGTGCAGGCCGACCACCCCCGCCGTGACTCCCAGGCCGATGCCGATGCTGGTGGTCGCGGCCGTGCTGGACGCGGCGATGGCGACGCCGTCGAGGACACCGAGGGATTTGCGCAGCGCGGGGCGCGCCGGCTGGTCAACGCTGCAGGGCTGGTCGGGCATGGCCGATCTCCGCTCGCACCGGGGGCCTGGGCGGCCCCGATGAGCGGACATGAAACTGTCCGGGGGCTTAACAGGTCAACGGTGTTGTCATAAGGTCTCGCCCATCGACCCTGTTGCCCGGCCCACGGAGGCGCCCATGACCGACCGCGTCGTCCGGCCCGCCGCCCGGCAGCGCCGCCGCCCCACCAAGCAGGGTGTCGTCCTGTCCGAGGAACTGATCGTCGAGACGGCCCTGAGGCTCATCGAGGAGCACGGCGCCGATGCCCTCTCGGTACGCCGCCTCGGCCGCGCCCTCGGCGCCGACCCCAGCTCGCTGTACCGGTACTTCCGGCACACCGACGACCTGATGCTCGCCATCGCCGACGAGCTCATCGGCCGGACGCTGCGCACCTGGCGCCCCACCGGCGACTGGCGCGCCGATCTGCGGGACCTCGGCATGCGGATGCACGCGGGCGCCCTCGCCCACCCACGGGCGGCCGTGCTCAGCTCGTACCGGGTGACCGGGCGGGGGTACGAGATCCAGGCCGTCGAGACCATCCTCGGCGTCCTGCGAGGCGCCGGTTTCCCCGACGCGGAGGCGGTGCGGATCTACCACGCCTTCGTCGACCAGGCCCTGTCGTTCGGGGCCCTCGACGCGGCCGGCGCCGCGCTGCCGAGGGCCGCCCGGGAGGCGGAGACGGCTGTGTGGCGGGCGAAGTACGGCCGGTTGCCCGCCGACACTCACCCGCACATCGCCGCGACCGCCCGCCACCTCGTGGCCGACATGCGGCACAGTTCCTATCCGGTGGCCCTGGACCTGCTGTTGAGCGCGGCTGAGGTGCGGCTGACGGAAATCCGGGGCCGGCCGGAAGCCTGACGGTCACACTGGAAACGTCCGACCACAGTCGTCCCGTCAGGAGGCCGTCCACCGATGACCCGCCCGCCCGCACGCCCCGCCAAGCAGCGCAAGCAGGACACCCTGAACCGACTGGAGCACGACGAGGACGTGTGGGTCGCCACGGCCGAGGTCGACGGGGGCGTGCCGTATCTCGTCCCGCTCTCCTACCTCTGGGACGGCTCGACCCTGCTGCTGGCCACACCGGCCAACAGCCCGACGGGCCGGAACCTGAGGACGACCGGCAGAGCGCGCCTCGGTGTCGGGCCGACCCGGGACGTCGTCATGATCGAGGGCACGGTCGACACGATCGCCCCTGCTCAACTGCCCGAGGAGGTGGCCGACCGCTTCGCGGCCAGGACCGGCTTCGATCCGCGTCAACTCTCCACGCCCTACCTGTACTTCCGCGTCCGGCCGCATCGGGTGCAGGCCTGGCGCGAGGCCGACGAGCTGGCCGGGCGCGAGCTCATGCGGGACGGCGAGTGGCTGGTCGCGGACTGAAACGCCAGGGCGGGGTAACTGGGAGGCGTTGGGGCACGGAGCGGTACTGCCCCGCGCCCCCAGAGTCGGAGGACTCATGCCACTGTTGAACCCTCCCCTCCTTGAGGGGGATTCCTGGCTCACGCTGCTCAGTCCCTCAGCGAGCGACCGAGTCTGACGCGATCAACACCAGCCGGGTTGGAACCTGCCCGGTCTCCGTAAAGCTGGAGCTTGCGCTGGCTTGGTTCTCGCTCAGCGCACCGTAGCTCTATCACCACATGGTGTGACCGCCGCCCTTGCGGGAAGCCGCCGTACCCAACCGTTTAGTGCGGCTACGCCGACCCGGTCGGCCACTCCTTCACCCTGCGCCGCGTCGCACCTACGGCACCGAAGCATGCCTGAACTACTCAACGGCGCTTGAACGGCCTGATCCGCTCAGTCCCGACCGCCCTTCTCGCTGACCGGCCACACACCCGTCGAGTGTTCGATCGCCTTCGCGCCCGTGCGGTCCGCCAGGCTGCGCGCCACCGCGAAGAGGGCGCCCTGGACCGCGGCCGCCAGCAGGATCTCGCCCCAGCCGCGGTCCCGGTCCAGGGCGTCGGGGGCGTCTTCCTCGTGTCGTATCGCCATCCATGTCTTGCGGAAGGCGAGCCCCGCCAGCGCACCGCTCGCCCAGCCGAGCGCGAATCCCAACGGCTTGTAGGCGAGGGGGAGCTTCAGCTTCTTGTGCTTGTACATCTTGTCGTTCCTGGCCATGTGCGCCTGTGCCTCCCTTATCGGTCAGGGCCGCCCCCGCGCCGGGACCTGCTCGGCCTCCGGAACCGGCCCGGGCGGCGTCCCGTCGCCGAACGGCCTGCCGCCCAGCTCCTGACGGTGATGCGGCGTCAGCCACCCCGGCAGATCCGGTCCGAGGGGCACGATGCCGGTCGGGTTGATGCTGCTGTGTACCTGGTAGTAGTGCCGCTTGATGTGGTCGAAGTCGACGGTGTCACCGAATCCGGGCGTCTGGTCGCCCACCAGATAGCGCTGCCCGGCCAGTCGTTGGGCCAGCAGCTCAAGCCGCCGGAAGAGACGCGCGCACGCACCCTCGTACTCGTCCTGGCCGGTGGCGAAGCCCGCCCGGTACACGCCGTTGTTGACGTCCTCGTAGACGTCCGCCATCACGGCGTCGATCTCGTCCCGGCGCGCCTCGGGGTAGAGATCGGGCGCCCCCTCGCGGTGCAGGGCCGTCCACTCGGTGGCGAGGTCGAGCGTGATCCGCTGATAGTCGTTGGTGACAAGCCTGCCGCTGGGCACGTCCACGATCGCGGGCACGCTGACACCGCCCGGGTAGTCGGTCTCCCGCCTGTCGTAGGCCTCGCCGAGGAAGCGGATGCCGAGCACCGGGGCGCGGTCGTCGGGGTCCAGCGTGAAGCGCCAGCTGCGGTCGTCCTGGATCGGGTCGGCGATCGCCAGCGACAGCGCGCCCTCCAGGCCGAGCAGCCGCCGGGAGATCACCGCCCGGCTCGCCCACGGACAGGCACGGCTGACGACCAGACGGTAGCGGCCCGCCTCGACCGGCCAGCCGTCCTGGCCGTCCGCGGTGATCCGGTCCGTGAAGTGGGCCTTCGACCGCTGGAACGACTTCCTCCCGTAGGCGGTGGTGCCCCCGCCGCTCATGACCGTGCTCCTTCCTGCCGCACGCCTCTGCCTCGTGCAGGGTCCCCGATGCCCTGTGCAGGTTCCCCGATCTCATAGAGTCCCCCGATTTCCGCCGACGGCACGGTGTGAGCGGTGCCGACCGGGGCAGTCGGTGGAAACTGAGCAGGACGACCAAGGCACCGAAGACGGATCACAGGACCCGAGTCACCGTCCTGGTGGCTCTCGCCGCCAACCTGACAGTATGAACGAGGTCTTCCTGCTGGCCGCGCTGCGCCGCAGCCGCCGCCCCGCCGACACCCGCCATCCCTTCGGCTACGGCAAGGAGCGCTTCTTCTGGTCGCTGCTCGCGGCCGTGGGCATCTTCGTGAGGGGTGGCTGCTTCTCTTCTTCCAGGGCGTCGAGGCACTGCGCGGCGGCGCCGAGGAGGACTTCGGCGGCTATGTGGCGGGCATGATCGTGCTCGGCGTCGCCTTCGTGGCCGAAGGGCTGTCGCTGGTGCGGGCGCTGTACCAGGTGCGCCGGCAGGGCGGCGTCGTGGACGGGCTGCGCGACCCGGCGTTGCGCACGGTCGTCGCCGAGGACGCCACGGCGGTGCTCGGCTTGACGCTCGCCCTCGTCGGCATGGCGCTGCACATGATCACCGGGCAGGTCGTGTGGGAGGCGTCCGCCTCACTCGCGATCGGCGCGCTCCTCGTCCACGTCGCCTATCGGCTGGGGCGCGACGCCCGCGACCAGCTGATCGGGCAGGCCGCCGATCCCGAGGCCGACGCCAGGATCCGCGCGCTGCTGGAGGCGCAGCCCGAGATCGACAGCGTGGAGGCGCCACGCGGCGGTAGCCGCATATCGAATGCAGCCACGATGAAGGCAGGGCTGGAGACGGCCCTGGTGGCGGCCCGGGTCGATCTGGTGCCCGGCCTCGACAGCGAGTAGGTCGCCGTCCGCATCAAGCGGTCCCTCGGCCACACCGTCGCCGAGGCGGACCAGATCTTCCTCGACGTGACCGAACGCTCCGCGCGCGAGGCACCAGGAAGCCCCGCCGCGACGGGGGAGCGCGGCGGGGCCTGACGCACGTGTGCCCGGCGAACAACGGTTCATGCGTCCTGGCCGAGAAAAAATTTCCGGAGGCCGATCAACCGCAGCCGAAGCGCCGGCCGACCCGGTCAGCTCCCGTCGAACGGCTCCAGCACGAAGACCGGGATCACCCGGTCCGTCTTCTCCTGGTAGTCGGCGTACGGCGGATACGCCGCGACGGCCCGCTCCCACCACTCGTCCTTCTCCGCGCCGGTGATCTCGCGGGCCCGCATGTCCCGCTTCACCGGCCCGTCCTGGAGCTCCACCTGGGGATCGGCCTTGATGTTGTGGTACCAGACCGGGTGCTTGGGCGCCCCGCCCTGCGAGGCCACCACGGCATAACGCCCCTCGTGTTCGACGCGCATCAGCGGTGTCTTGCGGATCTTGCCGCTCCGGGCACCCCGGTTCGTGAGCAGGATCACCGGCATCCCGGTGTCCATCAGGGTCGTACCCTGGGTGCCGCCGGAGCTCTCGTACAACTCCACCTGGTCGCGTACCCACTTGGTCGGACTCGGCTCGTACTCACCGTAAAGAGGCATGGCCTCGGTCCCATCGTCGTGTCCTGGCACTGACTTACGTCCCTCTTCAACACCCGCACGCGCGTGATTCATCCTGCCGCGACTACACCGGCATCCGCGCCGCCAGCGCCAGGATCACGCCGCTCGACACCAGCGCCGTCACCAACCGCCCCCGCCGCCCCGTCAGCACCCGCCCCAGCAG